>NZ_SCML01000022.1 GCF_005503365.1 Hydrogenophaga sp. 2FB | reverse complement strand
ATCGTGCTCGATGCCGGGCGTGATCTGGACATCGCCAGCACCACCCGCAGCACCACCACGAAGATCGCAGGCAACACCTTCGAACGCACCGGCGTCGACCGCCAGGCGAAGCTCTACGTGAGCGGCGAAGCCAGTGTGATCCTGGCCCAGGCCGGGCGCGACATCACCCTCACCGCGGCCAACAGCCGCATGCGCATGGAAGCGATCACCGCGCCCACGGCTGTGCCCACGGCCACCACGCCCACCAGCGAGGTGGCTTGCGTGGTGCTGTAGCCCAGCGCCGCGCCCGCCCAGGCCAAACGGCCATGGGCTGGACGTGTCGCTGGGCTACTTTCTGCTGCCGCTGACGCTGGTGCTGACCGGGAGGCTGTGTTTTGGCGAGCGCATCTCGCGCTGGCAGGCGGTGGCTTGTGCGCTGGCCGCGGTGGGCGTGGTCAATGAGCTGTTGTTCGCGCCCCGGGTGTCCTGGCCCGCGTTCGTGGTGGCGCTGGGCTACCCCTGCTACTTTGCGCTGCGGCGCGTGCTGCACACCAACCACCTGGGCGGCATGTGGTTCGACATGGTGCTGAGCTTGCCGGTGGGGCTGTGGTTCATTGCCGCGCTCCTGCCGGAGGGTGCGGGCGCGCTGCGGTTTCCGGTGCTGGGCATCCTGGTGCTGGGGGTGCTCAGCGCGGTGGCCCTGGCCTGCATGATCGCGGCCAGCCAGCGCTTGAAGCTCGGGCTGTTCGGCCTGCTGAGCTATGTGGAGCCGGCGCTGCTGGTGGTGGTGTCGTTGCTGCTCGGGGAGCGCATCGCGCAGAGCCAGTGGCTCACCTACGGTTGCATCTGGGCCGCGATCCTGTTGCTGATGTTCGAAGGCGCCGTGGCCCTGCGGGCGATCAGGCCGCGCGGTCTTCCGACGTGAGGAAGCTGTCGCGCACGGTGAACCAGATCGAGGTGTGGAACATCGCCGCCAGCAACAGCACCAGGGGGTAGATCAGGAGGTTGAGCATGGCCGTGCCGCCGAGCAGTGCGGCCAGCAGGTTCATCACCATGCCCGCCAGCATGATCACCACCATCCAGCCCAGGCTGTACAGCAGCATCGCGCCCTTGTTGGCCCAGCAGGCCATCAGGCTGAAGAACAGGCTTTTGAAGGGCGAGACGCCATGCCAGTGCACCAGCGCGGGCGCGTGCCAGAACGCCATGAGCAGTGGCACATACAACACCAGCGCCACCCACAGGCCCGGGTTGGCCAGCAGGTCGCGCACGCGCTCGGGCGAGACATCGCCGCCGGGCAGTTCCACCGGCGACATGTCGGTGGCGAACAAGGCCGACACGCCCAGCACCAGCATCAGGCCCGCGGCGTACATCGCGCCCAGGATCAGCATGGAGCGTGTTTTCGACGGCCCGCCGCGAAACGCCGTGACCAGGGTGGAGGGCATCGGAAAGCGGCCCTGTTCCGCTTCGCGGGTGGCGGCCATGAGACCCAGCGTGGCCGCGGGCACCAGCGCCAGGGCCGCCAGCGTGCCGACGAGAGGCACCACGGAGAGCACCGACACCGTGGCCATGAACATGAAGAACAGGCCCGCCATGCCCAGGGGCTGGCGGAAGAAGGTCTGGGCGCCGAGCTTGACCCACAGGAAACCGGTGCGGGCGGGAACGATGTTGAGTTTCATGCGGGCACGGCCGGGCCGGGCTGCACCGCGCTGTCGCGCAGCAGATGGGACAAGGCCAGTGTGTCGCGCACGCGGGCGCGCAGCACGCGCTCGAAATGGCTCGGGTCGTGGGCCTGGAGCAGGGCGGCTTCGCGCGGAAGGTGCAGGTCCCAGAGGCGGGAGATCCAGAACCGGAAGGCGCCCGCACGCAACATGGCGGGCAGCAGGCTGCGCTCGGCCGCGCTCAAGGGGCGCACCGACTGGTAGGCCGACAGCAGCGCCAGCGAGCGTGGCGTGTCGAGCGAGCCGTCGTGGTCTTCGTCGTGCAGCACGCACCAGTCGTTGAGGCAGACCGCGATGTCGAACAGGAAGGTGTCGATGCCGGCGAAATAGAAGTCGAAGAAGCCGCTGAGCTCACCGTCGTCGAACATCGCGTTGTCGCGGAACAGGTCGGCATGGATCGGGCCGCGCGGCAGGGCGGCGTAGGCCGGGCTTTGCGCCACGTGGTTCTGGTACGCCAGTTCGGTGCGCATCAACTGGGCCTGGGCCTCGGTCAGGTAGGGCAAGACCTCGGGCATGGTTTCGTTCCACCAGGACAGGCCACGCAGGTTGGGCTGGCTCAGGGGGAAATCGCGTCCGGCCAGGTGCATGCGCGCCAGCGTGCGGCCCACGGCCTCGCACTGCGCCACGCCGGGCGACAGATCGCTTTTGCCGCGCAGCCTCACGACCACGGCAGCGGGCTTGCCCTGCACCGTGAGCACGATCTCGCCCTGCGCGTTGGCCGCCGGCGCGGGCACGGGAATGCCACGCTCGGCGAAGAACTTCATGAGCTGCAGGTAGAACGGCAGTTGTTCGAAGCCCAGGCGCTCGAACACGGTGAGCACGTGCTCCAGCGTGGCGCCGTCGCGCTCGCTGGTCACGAAATAGTTGGTGTTTTCGATGCCGCCGTGGATGCCCTTGAGCTCGGTGAGGTCGCCCAGATCGAGGGTGTGGAGCAGGGCAGCGGCTTCGGCGAACGCGACTTCGGTGTAAACGGCCATGAAACGGGAGAGTCAGAAATTCAGAATGCGCCAGCTGCTGCGCCCGGCGTTGCCCGTGCGCTTGCTGCTGGAGTCGCCCGTGCCGTTGTCGGGCTGGATCTGGTAGGCGGGTGCGCCGTTCTTGGGCTGCACGTCGATGCTCTGCGTCTGGCCACCCACGCGCAGTTCGTCGATGCGGGTGAGCTTGTCTTCGTGCGTGATGCGTTCAATGCGGTCGCGCGGCGAAACCGGCTCGCGCGGGGCGTTGTCCGCTGGCGCCACCTGGGCCAGGGCCGGCAGGGCGGCGCACAGGCCTAAGGCCAGCACGGCCAGGGAGGAGCGGAATGGGAGGTTCATACGGGCATTGTAGGCAAGGCCGCCCGGTCCCGCTGCGTTCCGGGGCGAAACGCGTCACCACGGGATACGGGGCCCTTGGGGGGCCGGCGAGACGGGGTGCGATCTCCGCCACAATTGCCCCATGTCCGACGCCCAAACCCCCGCCACCCCCGCCGACAAGACCCTGCTGCTGGTCGACGGCTCCAGTTACCTCTACCGCGCGTTCTTTGCCGGCGGTGAAGCCATGAGCACCACCTTGCCCGATGGCACGGTCCTGAAAACCGGCGCCATCCGCATCATGATCAACATGATGCAGAAGCTGCGCAAGGACGTGCGCGCCGACTACGCGGCCTGCGTGTTCGACGCCAAGGGCCCGACCTTCCGCGACGCGCTGTACCCGGAGTACAAGGCCACCCGAACGCCCATGCCCGACGACCTGCGCGCGCAGATCGCGCCGATCCACGAGGTGGTGAAGCTGCTGGGCTGGAAGGTGCTGGACGTGCCCGGCGTGGAGGCCGACGACGTGATCGGCACCCTGGCCCATGTCGCCTCGCAGCAGGGCATCACCTGCATCATCTCCAGCGGTGACAAGGACCTGAGCCAGCTCGTCAACGAGCACATCACCGTGATCGACACGATGAACGACCGCCGCCGGGACATCGCGGGCGTGACGGCCGAGTTCGGCGTGCCGCCCAGCCTGATGCTGGACTACCAGAACCTGGTGGGCGACCAGGTGGACAACGTGCCGGGCGTGCCCAAGGTCGGCCCGAAGACGGCCGTGAAGTGGCTGACGGAATACGGCTCGCTGGAGGCCCTGGTGGCGCGCGCACACGAGATCAAGGGCGTGGCCGGCGAGAACCTGCGCAACGCGCTGGACTGGCTGCCCAAGGGCCGCGAGCTGCTCACCATCAAAATCGACTGCGACCTGAAGGAATACATCGAGGGCCTGCCCTCGCTGGAGGCCATCACCATCGGCGGGCAGGACTCCGAAGCGCTCAAGGCTTTCGGCGAGACCTACGGCTTCAAGGGCCTGGTCAAATCCCTGTCGCTGCACGATGCGCCGCCGGAGTTGATCGAAGCAAGCCAGGGCAAGGTCAAGGCCCAGGGCAAGGCCGACGAAGGCACGCCGGGCCTGTTCGACGAGCCCGACCTCAGTGGCAGTGCCCAGCGCACCACCAACCTGAAGTACGACACCATCCTGACCTGGCCGATGTTCGACGACTGGCTGCAGCGCGTGCAGGCCGCCGAACTGGTGGCGCTCGACACCGAAACCACCTCGCTGGACGAAATGCGCGCCGAGATCGTGGGCATCAGCTTCAGCGTGAAGCCGGGCGAAGCGGCCTACATCCCGCTGCGCCACAGCGGGCCCGACGCGCCCGAGCAACTGCCGTTCGACGAGGTGCTGGCCAGGCTCAAGCCCTGGCTGGAAGACCCGAGCAAACTCAAGCTCGGCCAGCACATCAAGTACGACCGCCACGTGTTCGCCAACCACGGCATCGAAGTGCAGGGCTATGTGCACGACACCATGCTGCAGAGCTACGTGCTGGAAGTGCACAAGCCACACGGGCTGGCCAGCCTGGCCGAGCGCCACCTGGGCCGCCAGGGCATCAACTACGAAGACCTGTGCGGCAAGGGCGCGCACCAGATCCCGTTCGCCCAGGTCGATGTGGCCAAGGCGGCCGAGTACTCGTGCGAAGACAGCGACCAGACGCTGGACGTGCACCTGGCGCTGTGGCCCCAACTGCAGGCCGACGAGAAGTTGAACTTCGTCTACGAGCTTGAGATCGCCAGCAGCGAAGCGCTCTACCGCATCGAGCGCAACGGCGTGCTGATCGACGCGCCCATGCTGAGCCGCCAGAGCAACGAACTGGGCCAGCGCATCGTCGCGCTGGAGCAGGAGGCGTTCGAGATCGCCGGCCAGCCGTTCAACCTGGGCAGTCCCAAGCAACTGGGCGAAATCTTCTTCGACAAGCTGGGCCTGCCCGTCATCAAGAAGACGGCGACCGGCGCGCGCAGCACCGACGAAGAGGTGCTGGAGAAGCTGGCCGAGGATTACCCGCTGCCCGCGAAGATCCTGGAGCACCGCAGCCTGTCCAAGCTCAAGGGCACGTACACCGACAAGCTCGCGCAGATGGCGCTGCCGCGCACGGGCCGCGTGCACACCCACTATGCGCAGGCGGTGGCGGTGACCGGGCGCCTCTCCAGCAACGACCCGAACCTGCAGAACATCCCCATCCGCACGCCCGAAGGCCGGCGCGTGCGCGAGGCCTTCGTGGCACCGGCGGGCCACGTGATCGCGAGCGCCGACTACTCGCAGATCGAGCTGCGCATCATGGCCCACATCAGCGGCGACGAAGCCCTGCTGCGCGCCTTCCACGAAGGCCTGGACGTGCACCGCGCGACCGCCGCCGAGGTGTTTGGCGTGGAGACCGCGCAGGTCAGCAGCGAGCAGCGCCGTTATGCGAAGGTGATCAACTTCGGCCTGATCTATGGCATGGGCACGTTCGGCCTGGCCAAGGCGCTGGGTATCGACAACACTGCGGCCAAGAACTACATCGCGCGCTACTTCGAACGCTTCGAGGGTGTGCGGCGCTACATGGACGAGACGCGCCAGCGCGCCAAGGAAATGGGCTACATCGAGACCGTGTTCGGCCGGCGCCTGGTGCTGCCCGACATCAAGAACGCCAAGGGCGCGAAGCTGGCGGCGCTGGAGCGCCAGGCCATCAACGCCCCCATGCAAGGCACGGCGGCCGATCTCATCAAGCTCAGCATGGTGGCGGTGCAGAAGGCGCTGGATGAACAGCGGCGCAGCACGAAGATGGTCATGCAGGTGCACGACGAACTGGTGTTCGAGGTGCCCGAGGGCGAGGTGGACTGGTTGCGCACGGAGATCCCGCACCTCATGGCGGGGGTGGCTGCGCTCAAGGTGCCGTTGTTGGCCGAGGTGGGTGTCGGGCCGAACTGGGACAAGGCGCATTGAGCGCCTCGACCCTTTTGGCGCCTAAAGCAAGTCGTCCACAACGCCGAAAACGGAGTAGGGCAGGGCCACATCTCAACCCAGCAGCAATGACAGCAACTGTCGTACGGGTGGACTCGGTGGCCGTCCGCGCGCCGTGAGACAGCCAAACACGCCGAGTTGCTGTCGCACTGCGTAGCGCAGGCAGGCCAGCAGGCCATGCGCCTCGTACCGGGCGGCCACTTCTGCGGGGATGACCGCGATCATGTCCGAGCGCACAAGCAGGTTCATGGTCGTGAGGATGGACGAGGTTTCGATCAAGCCGCGCGGCAGGCGGGCCTTGTGGCGGCGGAACTCCTGCTCCAGCACATCGCGCATGGGGCTGCCGCGTGGCTGCAGGATCCAGGGGTGGTTCAGCAACTCCGTGAAGACCACGCGGGGCTTGTTCGCCAGGGGATGGGTGGGCCCTGCCACCACACTGAGCGCCTCGTCGGCCACCGGCAGGAAGTCCATGTCATCGATTGCGCCCTCGGGCACGCGGCCGATCACCAGGTCGAGGTCGCCGCGCCTCAGGGCATTGGTGAGCCGGTCACTCGTGTCCACCGTGATCTCGATCGCCAGGTTCGGGTGCATCTCGCGCAGGTGCAACAGCGAATCGGTCAACAGCTCTGGCGAGGCGGCCATGATGCTGCCGATGAGCAGCTTGCCGCTGCCGCCTTGTTCAATGCCTGCCAGCTCACGGGTCAAGGCATCCAGGCTGCCCTGCAGGCCCTGGAAGTGACCGAGCACGCACTGGCCCGACTCGGTGAGCTTCAGGCCACGCCCGGCGCGCTCGAACAGCGTGTGCCCGAGCGCGTGTTCAAGCTCGTGCAGCATCTTGGTGGCCGCCGGCTGGGACATGCCGAGTTCGCTCGCGGCCGCGCGCAATGTGCCGCTGCGCCCGATCGCCAGCAGGAGTGCCACCTGCCGCATGCGCATGCGGTTCAACAGCTGTTGGGTTGGTGAGGTTGCCATCGATAAATGATAACTGGTGGCTATCAATAATTCACCAACTTTCAATATACGGAAATCAATCGACGACCTACCATCCGCTCGCTTCTCACCACTTTTCCTGACGGAGACAAACCATGAAGACATTGAAATGGGTGCTGCCTGCGCTGGCGCTGACCATGACGGCGGGCCTGGCCACCGCGCAGGACTGGCCGCGCCAGCCCGTGAAGATCCTGGTCGGGTCCTCGCCCGGTGGTGGCACCGACGCGATGGCCCGTGCGGTCGCCGACCGGTTGGGCCCCTTGCTCAAGCAGAGCGTGGTGGTGGAGAACCGCGCTGGCGCCTCGAACACCCTGGCTGCCGACCTGACCGCCAAGTCCACCGATGGCCACACCCTGATCATGGGCGTGTCCACCGCGCATGCCATCGCGCCGCATCTCTTCAAGCTCAACTACGACAACGACAAGGACCTGGTGCCAGTCGCCTTCGTGGGCTCCGTGCCCAACGTGCTGGTCGCCAACACCTCGTTGCCGGTGACCAACGTGGAAGGGCTGATCACGCTGGCAAAGAGCCGCCCGGGAAAGCTCAACTACGCCACCAGTGGATCGGGCAGCACGCAGCACATCGCGGCCGAAATGTTCAAGGACGTGACAGGTGTATTCATCACCCACATTCCCTACCGCGGCAGCGCGCCCGCGCTGGTCGACCTGATGGGTGGCGTGGTGCAGGTCAGCTTCGACACCATGCCTTCGGTGATCGGCCACATCCGCAACGGCAAGATCCGCCCGCTGGCGGTGGCCGCTGCCAAGCGCAATCCGCAACTGCCCGATGTGCCCACCATGGCGGAAGCGGGTGTGAAGGGCGTTGAGATGAGCGCCTGGTACGGCATCTACATGCCGGCGGCCACGCCCAGGGACGTGATTGCCCGTGTCAACGCCGAGGTCAACAAGGTGATCGCCATGCCCGAGACGCAGGCGCGCCTGTCCGCCATCGGTGCGGACCTGACGCCGATGACGCCCGAAGCCTTCCAGGCTTTCCACAATGCCGAGAACAAGCGCTACGGCGACCTGATCCGCCGCAAGAACATCAAGCTCGACTGAGCGCGAACCAACGCCGCAGCCAGACCCGAGGAGACCCCCGTGAAACCGAATGAACTTCCTGTCGTCGCCCTGACCCTGGGCGACCCGGCCGGCATCGGCCCCGAGTTGATCGCCCGCCTGTTGGGGCAGACCGATGCCGCCTCGCACGCCAACCTGGTGCTGGTGGGCGACCCCTGGTTGTGGGCCGAGGGCCAGCAGGTGGCCGGCGTACAGGTGGCCACCACGCCGGTGCGCAGCTTCGCCGAGGTGCGCGAGCGCGCCGATGTCCGGACGCCGGCCTGGCTGGCCATGGACACGGTGGCGTCCGAGCAGGTGCAGCGTGGCGTGGCCCAGGCGCCGGGCGGTGCTTCGGTGCTGCAGGTGCTCAACGCCTGCATGGACGCCACGCGCCGCGGCGAGGTCGACGCCATCTGCTTCGCACCGCTCAACAAGTTCGCGATGAAGCAGGGCGGCCTCAGGCACGAGGACGAGCTGCACCACTTCGCCGAGTACCTTGGCGTGCAGGGCTACTTCTGCGAGTTCAACACCCTCGGTGAGCTGTGGACTTCGCGCGTGTCCTCGCACGTCCCGCTCAAGGACGCGGCCAGCCACCTGAGCAAGGACCGCATCAAGGACGCCTCGCGCCTGATCTACCGCTCGCTGCAGGCGGCGGGCTTCGCCCAGCCCAAGGTTGCGGTGGCGGCGTTCAACCCGCACGGCGGCGACGGCGGCACCTGCGGGCGCGAGGAGATCGAGATCATCGAGCCGGCGGTGCGCGAGCTCGCGGCCGAAGGCATTGCCGTGGGCGGCCCGTTCCCGGCCGACACCATCTTTCTCAAGGCGCGCGACGGCGAATACCAGGCCATCGTGACCATGTACCACGACCAGGGCCAGATCGCCATCAAGCTGATGGGCTTCTCCAAGGGCGTGACCGTGCAGGGCGGCCTTCCGGTGCCCATCACCACGCCGGCGCACGGCACCGCTTACGACATCGCCGGCCAGGGCCGTGCGGATGTGAATGCCACCTACAACGCCTTGCGCATTGCCGCCCGCATGGGTGCGACGCGCCCGGCCTGACCCGTGTCGCCCCTCCTTTTTTTTACCAGACCCGACACTTTTATGAAGATCAAATCCGTCCGCGCCCGCGTGTTCGAGTGGAAAGGCAAAACCGTGCCGCCCCAGGGCAACTTCTGCTCCAACGCCATGGACCTGCTGTACTCGAAGTCCGAGACCATGAGCACTTTCCGTTTCCACTCGTGGACGGTGGTGGAGATCGAGACCGACACCGGCATCGTCGGCCTGGGCAATGTGGCGCTGGCGCCGAAAATCGCCAAGGCCATCATCGACGAGTACCTGACGCCGCTGGTGCTGGGCCAGGACCCCTGGGACTACGAGTACCTGTTCCAGCGCATGTACCGCGGCACCCACGCCTGGGGCCGCAAGGGCGTGACCATGGCGGCGATCTCGGCGATCGATCTGGCGATCTGGGACATCCTGGGCAAGTCGGTCAACAAGCCGGTGTTCAAGCTGCTGGGCGGGCGCACCAAGGAGAAGATCCCCTGCTATTACTCCAAGCTCTACCGCACCGACCTCAAGGCCATGCAGGAAGAAGCGCAGACCTACAAGGATCAGGGCTTCAAGGCCTTCAAGATGCGCTTCGGTTACGGCCCGGGCCACGGCCAGCAAGGTGTGGTGGAGAACCTCAAGTCGGTCGAGGCGGTGCGCGAGGTGATCGGCTACGAGAACGACCTCATGCTCGAGTGCTACATGGGCTGGAACCTGGAGTACGCCAAGCGCATCCTGCCCAAGCTGGTGAAGTACGAACCGCGCTGGCTGGAAGAACCGGTGATCGCGGACGACATCGATGGCTATGCCGAGCTCAACCAGCTGACCGACATCCCGATCTCGGGTGGTGAGCACGAGTTCAGCCTCTACGGCTTCAAGCAGCTGCTCGACAAGAAAGCGGTGAGCGTGGTGCAGTACGACACCAACCGCGTGGGCGGCATCACGGCGGCGCACAAGATCAACGCGCTGTGCGAGGCCTACAGCGTGCCGGTGATCCCGCACGCCGGCCAGATGCACAACTACCACCTGACGATGAGCACGCTGGCCTCGCCCATGAGCGAGTATTTCCCGATGTTCGACGTCGAGGTCGGCAACGAACTCTTCTACTACATCTTCGACGGCGAGCCGGTGGCGGAGAACGGCTTCCTGCAGCTCGACGACGACAAGCCCGGCCTGGGGCTGACGCTCAAGACCGAGTTCCTCGACCAGTTCCACGTCATCGAGTGAGCCCCGCCATGAACCGACGCTACAAGGGCGTGTTCCCGGTGGTGCCCACCACCTTCCACGAAGACGGCACGCTCGACCTCGAGAGCCAGAAGCGCTGCATCGATTTCATGATCGATGCGGGCTCACACGGCCTGTGCATCCTGGCCAACTTCTCCGAGCAGTTCTCCCTGTCGGATGAGGAACGCGAGGTGATCACGCGCACGGTGCTGGAACACGTGGCGGGCCGCGTGCCCGTCATCGTGACCACCACCCATTACGGCACTGCCGTGTGTGCCGAGCGCAGCCGTCGCGCGCAAGCGCAGGGCGCGGCCATGGTGATGGTGATGCCGCCCTACCACGGGGCCACTTTCCGCGTGCCCGAGGCGCAGATCTTCGAGTTCTATGCGCGGCTGTCCGACGCCATCGACATTCCCATCATGGTGCAGGACGCGCCCGCCAGCGGCACGGTGTTGTCGGCACCGTTCCTGGCGCGCATGGCGCGCGAGATCGAACACCTGGCCTATTTCAAGATCGAGACCGCGGGTGCGGCCTCCAAGCTGCGCGAGCTGATCCGCCTGGGCGGCGACGCGATCGAAGGCCCGTGGGACGGCGAAGAGGCCATCACCCTGCTGGCCGACCTGGACGCCGGCGCCACGGGCGCGATGACCGGTGGTGCGTTCCCCGACGGCATCCGCACCATCATCGACCCCTATCTGGCCGGCGACCGCGAAGCCGCCGTGGCGGCGTACGCCAAGTGGCTGCCGCTGATCAACTGCGAGAACCGCCAGGGCGGCATCCTCAGCGCCAAGGCACTCATGAAGGCGGGCGGCGTGATCGCCTGCGAAGCGGCGCGCCACCCCTTCCCGCCCATGCACCCCGAGGTGCGCGCGGGCCTGCTCGACGCCGCGAAACGCCTGGATCCGATGGTCCTGCGCTGGGGTCGCTGAGATGGTGCACCACAACTTCATCGCGGGCGAATGGCTCGCGGGCTCGGACTCGGCACCCAACATCAATCCATCCGACGTGAATGACGTGGTGGGCGAGTACGCGCTGGGCGGCGCGGCCCAGGTCGACGCGGCAGTGGCCGCCGCGCGCGCCGCCTTTCCCGCCTGGTCCACGGCCGGCATCCAGGCCCGCAGCGACGCGCTGGACCGCATCGGCAGCGAGATCCTGGCGCGCCGCGAGGAACTGGGTGACCTGCTGGCGCGCGAAGAAGGCAAGACCTTGCCCGAAGCCATTGGCGAAGCCACGCGCGCCGGCCACATCTTCAAGTTCTTTGCCGGCGAATGCCTGCGCCTGTCGGGCGAACTGCTGCCCTCGGTGCGCCCGAGCGTTGGCGTTGAAGTCACGCGCGAGCCGCTCGGCGTGATCGGCCTGATCACGCCCTGGAACTTTCCCCTCGCGATTCCCGCCTGGAAGATCGCACCGGCACTGGCCTACGGCAACTGCGTGGTCATCAAGCCGGCCGACCTGGTGCCCGGGTGTGCCTGGGCGCTGGCCGAGATCATCAGCCGCTCGGGCTTGCCCGTGGGGGTGTTCAACCTCGTGATGGGACAGGGGCGCACGGTCGGCGAGGCGCTGGTGAACCATCCCGGTGTCGATGCCATCAGCTTCACGGGGTCACAGGGCGTGGGCCAGCGCATCGGCCAGACCTGCATGGCGCAGCACAAGAAGGTGCAACTCGAGATGGGTGGAAAGAACCCCCAAGTGGTGCTGGACGACGCCGACCTCAAGGCCACCGTGGAGCTGTGCACCCAGAGCGCCTTCTTCTCCACCGGGCAGCGCTGCACGGCGTCAAGCCGCCTGATCGTCACCGACGGCATCTACCCGGCCTTCATCGCCGCGCTGCAGGCGCGTGTGGCGGCGCTGCGGGTGAACGACGCGCGCAAGGCCGGTACCGAGATCGGGCCCGTGGTGAGCCAGGCGCAGCTGGAGCAGGATCTTGCCCACGTGGAGATCGCGCGCACCGAGGGGGCCCTTCTGCTGTGCGGTGGCCAGCGCTTGCGGCGCGAGACCGAGGGCTTCTACATGGCCCCGGCCCTGCTGGCCGACACCGGCCCGGCCATGCGCATCAACCGCGAGGAGGTGTTCGGGCCGGTGGCCAGCGTGATGCGCGTGAAGGACTACGACGAGGCCCTGGCCGTCGCCAACGACACGCCGTTCGGCCTGTCGGCCGGCATCGCCACGACCAGCCTGAAGCACGCCACGCACTTCAGGCGCCACGCGCAGGCGGGCATGGTGATGGTCAACCTCCCGACCGCGGGTGTGGACTACCACGTGCCTTTCGGCGGCCGCAAGGGCAGCAGTTACGGGCCGCGCGAGCAGGGGCGCTACGCGAGCGAGTTTTTCACCACGATAAAGACCTCCTACGTGCAGGCGTGAAGGCCATTCATTCTCGACGTGCGCGTGGCCTCGCAGGAGAACTGCCAGGTGTGACACCCGTCCAGGATCAACTCCACGCACGCCGCCGCTTGTGGGGAGTCTTTGGGTGTTCGATGTACTTGCTGGAACAGGTCTGTTGAAGTGCGCCGAACTTTTTGGGTATGGTTCGGGTCACTCAACGCTCATCAACCCCAACCCCGGAGACCACGCATGCTCAACGAATCGCAGACCCAAGACCTCGACGCCTTGCTGCCCGGCCAGTCCACCGAACAAGGCGCGACCCGCCGCACCGCCCTCAAGGCCGCGATCGGCGTGGGTTATGCCGCGTCGGTGCTGCCCGTGATGGCGCAGACCGCCATCAAGACGCCGGCGGACGGTCTGACCGTGGGCGAGGTGACGATCGACGTCAACGGCCACAAGATGCACGCCTACCGCGCCGCACCGGCTGGCAAGACCGGCCTGCCCGTGGTGCTGGTGTTGTCCGAAATCTTTGGCGTGCACGAGTACATCGCCGACACGGCGCGCCGCTTTGCGAAGGCAGGCTACCTGGCGATCGCGCCCGAGCTGTTCGAACGCCAGGGCGATGCGCAGAGCTATGGCGAGATGGCCAAGCTCATGTCGGAAGTCATTTCCAAAGTGCCCGACGCGCAGGTGCTGGGCGACCTGGATGCGACCGTGAAGTGGGCAGCCGCCAACGGCGGCGACACCCGCAAGCTGGGCATCACCGGTTTTTGCTGGGGTGGGCGTCAGGTCTGGCTCTACACCGCGCACAACCCGGCCGTGAAGGCAGGCGTGGCCTGGTACGGGCGGCTGGTGGGCGATGCCACGCCGCTCAACCCCCGCCAGCCCGTGGACGTGGCCGCCAGGCTCAATGGCCCCGTGCTGGGCCTGTATGGCGCGGCCGACACCGGCATCCCCCTTGACACGGTTGATAAGATGAAAACCGCACTGGCCGGCGGCAACGCGGCGGCCAAGGCATCGACCTTCGTGGTGTATCCGGACGCACCGCACGCCTTTCACGCCGACTACCGGCCGAGTTTCCGCAAGGAGCCGGCGGAAGACGGCTGGAAGCGGGCGCTGGCCTGGTTCAAGCAACACGGCGTGGCCTGATCGGGCCACCTCCCGTTCAACGAAGGCCGCCCTGGGGCGGCCTTTTTTCGTGGTGACAAGCAAATGACTTTGTTGGCGATCCTGATCGGAACCATTGCCGCGGGCGTGGGCAGCGTCTGGCTGGCGGCCCTGCTGGGCATGGCCATGCTGGCGCGCTACACGCAGCACATGCTCAGCCTGGCGGCGGGCGCGCTCATGGCCACGGCCTTCATGCACCTGTTGCCCGAAGCCTTCGAGAGCGAGGCCGGCGCGCACGAACTGTTTGCGATGCTGCTGGCCGGGCTGGTGTTCTTCTTCCTGCTCGACAAGGCGGAGCTGTGGCACCACGGGCACGAGCACCACCAGGGCGAGGGGCATGCGCACGAAGGACATGACCATGCCCACCACGATCACGGCCCGCGCTCGGGCGGCTGGACGGTGCTGGCCGGCGACAGCGTGCACGCGTTTGGCGACGGCATCCTGATCGCTTCGGCGTTCATGGCCGACATGCGCCTGGGCGTGGTGGCCGCGCTGGCGGTGTTGGCCCACGAGGTGCCGCACCACATGGGCGACCTGGTGGTGCTGCGCCACACCTCGGGCACCTCGCGCGCGGCGCTGGTCAAGGTGTCGCTGGCGGGCACCGTGACCGCCTTGGGTGGATTGGTGGGCTACTTCCTGCTCACGCAGCTGCAGGACTACCTGCCGTACTTCCTGGTCGCCGCGTCAAGCAGCTTCGTCTATGTGGCGCTGGCCGACCTGATTCCGCAGTTGCAGAAGCGCCTGAGCCTGGGCGCGACGGTCGCGCAAGTGGCCTGGCTGGCGGTGGGGATTGCGCTGGTCACGGTGGTCAGTGGATTGGCGCACTGAACTGAAACACCCCCCCTGCGCCGCGCAGCGGCGCAGGGGGGAGTCCCGCTCTACCCCAGGCTGAAGCAGAAGCGCGCGCCATCCCCCAGCCGGCTCTCGCCCATGATCTGCCCCCCATGGCGCTCGATGATGCGCCGCACCGTGGCCAGGCCGATGCCGGTGCCCTCGAACTCGCTGGGCATGTGCAGGCGCTGGAAGGGTTTGAACAGCTTGTCGGCGTAGGCCATGTCGAAGCCCACGCCGTTGTCGCGCACGTAGAACATCGGCGGATCCGTGCCCACGGGCGGCAACAGGCCCCACTCGATCACCGTCTTGTCGCGCGTGCGGCTGTATTTGAGGGCGTTGCTCAGCAGGTTTTCCAGCACGACGCGGGCGAGGTGCGGGTCGCAATCCGCTTGCAGTTCGGGGGTGATCCGGACGTCGATCTCGCGTTCGGGCTGCTTCTGGCGTTCCTGCGCCAGGATGTCCGTGACCATGCCGCTGAGGTTCACCGTCTGGCGGTTCAGCACGCCCTGGCTCACGCGCGCCAGGGCCAGCAGATCGTCGATGAGCGAGCCCATGCGCTGGGTGGAGCTGAGCACGCGCGCCAGCAACTGGCGTTCGTCGTCGCTCAGGCGCGGGCCGACTTCTTCTTCCAGGAGGCGGGTGAAGCCGTCGATGGCGCGCAGGGGCGACTTGAGGTCGTGCGACACCGAGTAGGCGAACGAATCGAGCTCGGCGTTGAGCAACTGCAGGTCGGCCGTGCGCTCGCGCACGCGCTGCTCCAGCGTTTCGTTCAGGCGCTGGATCTCGCGGTCGCGGCGCAGCCGCACCAGTTCGGCGTTGGCGCGGCTGGCGAAGATGGAGATGAGTGCCTGCGCGTCCCGCCCCAGGTCCACCGGTTCGCGCCAGAGCGCGAAGATCACGCCGATGGCCGTGCCGTCGGCGTCGCGCAGCGCCTTGCCCAGGTAGGCCCGGCAACCCGATTCGATCAGGCTTCTGGCCTGCGGGAATCGCTCTGCCAGGCCACTGGTGCAGATGAACATGTCCGCCTGCAGCAGCGTTCGGGCGCAGGGCGTGCCGTCGATCGAAAAGGTGAAGTTGGGCCGCGCCTGCCCGTCCTGCCGGATCGCCAGGCTGCGCACGCGCCCGTCGCTGCGGCACTCGCCCACCACCACCATGTCTGCCGCGATGGTTTCGCCGAGGTGGCGAGTGAGCGCGCCGAAGAAGGCCTCGCCGGTTTCGGCCGCGACGCCGCGCGCGACGTTGAGCAACAGCGCTTCGCGCTGCTTTTCTTCATTGATGTTGACGGTGCAGGAGAGTATGCAAGGCTCGCCGTCGATCTCGATCAGCTCGGCCCACAGGCGCGTGTCCACCAGCGAGCCGTCCTTGTGGCGCATGCGCGTCTCGTAGCTGTCGATGTGCCCGTCGCGCAGCAACCGGGCGACGAAGGCCTCGCGGTCCTGCGGGGTCAGCCAGGAGCCGACCTCCAGCGAGGTCTTGCCCACGACTTCCTCGGGTTGCAGGCCTTGTGCGCGGTCCTCGGCCTGGTTGACCTCGATGAACGAGCCGTCCGAGAGGCGCGAGATGGTCATGTTCAGCGGGCTGAAATTGAACGCCTTGGCAAAGCGCTCCTCGGAGCGTCGCAGCCGCTCCATCACCTCGTTCTGTGCGCTCACGTCGGTGATGGTCGTCATGACGAGCTTGTCTTCGCGGTCGTCGCCCATGGCGCTGGAGACCAGCGCATCGAAGGTGCTGCCATCGGCGCGCAGGCCGCGCGCCGGGAATTGCTCGACGCGGCGCGCCGCAAACAACAATGCCAGGTAGGTCTCGCGCCGCTCCGCATCGACCCACAGGAAGTCGTCCTGGCGGCCGAGCGCCTGGGCCTTGGTGTAGCCGTAACAACGCTCGAAGGCCGGGTTCAGGTCCAGGATCATTCCCGAGCGCGCCGACTGCGCCAGCATCGGAATGGGGCTGATGTGAAAGATGCGGGCGAAGCGCTCGAGGTTGCGGTCGCGCTCCTGCTCGGCCTTCTTGTGCAGCTCCAGGGCGGCTTTTTGCCGCTCGAATGCCTCGCGCAACTGACGGCCGCTGTGATAGACCATCACGCCCACCACCACCAGCGTGACCGAGTGCGTGATCCACACCCGCAGGCCGACCTCGAAATACGGCGTGGCGCTGAGCCAGCCCTGGGCCTCGGCCAGCGTGAGCAGGCCCAGCGAGCCCACGCTGGTGGCCACTGTGACGATCAACGCGGTGCGGCCGAGAAACGTGCCCGCACCGGCCACCGCCGCGACGAACAGGAAGCCCACGGCGGTGCGCACCGAACCGTAGGTGAGCACCGACAGAATCGCCGCGCCCAGCGTGCCGCCCACGATCACGTGCGGCGCGTAGTGCATGCGGTTCCAGCGCACCATCGCATAGGCCAGCAGCGAAATCGCCATCAGCACACCGGCGATCCAGGCCTCGCGCTGTCCGGGGCTGGCCACCAGCAGATCGAACACCAGCACCACGAACGCGGCCACACCGGTCACCAGCGCCAGCAACGCCATGACGCGTTTGCGTTGCACGGCCACCTCGGCGGCGGCAGTGGCCGGCTCGGCGTGGGAGTGCGAGGAAGGTGACGCCATGGCGCTGGAGCGTTTCGTCAACCCTGGGCGACCGGCAGGCCCGGTGTGTTGCACCACTCGCTCCAACTGCCGGGGAAGAGCCGGGCACGGCCCAGGCCGGCGATCTCCATGGCCAGCAGATTGGGCACCGCGCTCACGCCGCTGCCGCAATGGTGCACCACGCTGGCCGGGTCGTGCCCCGCCAGCAGACGTTCGAATTCGTTCCGCAGTTGCGCCGCGGGTTTGAAGCGGCCGTCGGGCATCACGTTGTCGCTGGAAGGTCGGTTGAGCGCGCCTGGGATGTGGCCAGCCACGGGGTCCAGCGGCTCGGTTGCTCCACGAAAACGCGCGGCGGCGCGCGCGTCGATCAGCGTCTGGCCTGGCCGTCCGAGCGCATCGGCGATCTCCTGCGCGGACGCGGTGTGGGCCAGCGGTTCCTTCAGCGCGAAGGTGGCGGGCACGGACGGCGCGGCCGGGCCCGATGCCACCGCGCCGCCCGCGTCCTTCCAGGCTGCGAGCCCGCCGTCGAGCACGGCCACGGCATCGTGCCCGCACCACTTGAGCATCCACCACAGGCGCCCGCTGGTGGTGATGGCCTGGCGGTCCAGCACCACGGCCTGCATGCCGTTGTGTAGACCCAGCGCGCCGAGCCGCGCGGCAAACGTCTCGCGCGACGGCAGCGGATGGCGCCCGCCGCTGGCGCGGTCCGCGCCGGACTTGTCGCTCAGGTGGTGGTCCAGGTGCACGTGGACCGAGCCCGGGATGTGCTCGGCCTCGAACTGCACATGGCCCGCATCGGGCTTCATCAACTCGAAACTGCAGTCCATCACCCGCAGCGGCGCGCCGCTGGCCATGAGTCGCTGCAACTGGGGGGCGGTGATCAGTGTCGTGTACATGCGCACATTGTGCGATAGACCATGCCGCCAGCAGCGTGAACGGGTTCTCAGTGCTCTTCGGCCGGGGCGTCGGGCACGGTGCGGCTGCGCAACACGGTGGCGGCGACACCGCTGAGGATGATCAGCGCCATGCCCAACCAGCCCATCAAGGGCAACCGTTCGTCAAAGAACAGCATGCCGTAGAGGCCGGCGAACACGATGCCGGAATACTGCAGATTGGCCACCACCATGGTGGCGCCATGGGAGTAGGCGCGTGTCAGGAAAAGCTGGCCGAACACCGCCAGCAGTCCGATGAGCAGCAGCCACAGCGCACTGGGCCAATGCCAGGCGCTCACGCCCGTGAACAGCATGCCTGCCGCGCCGGCCAACAGGGCACCGATCGAAAAATAGAACACCGTGCGGCTCTCGGGCTCGCCAGCGCGCGACAGTGCGGCCACCTGCAGATAGGCAAATGCCGAGAAGATGCCCGAGAGCAGGCCCACCAGCGCGCCCACCACCTGGTCGTCGGCGAGAGAGGGGCGCAGCATCATCGCCACGCCTGCGAACCCCGCGAGCACGGTGAGGAACAGCGGGCCCTGCTGGCGAATCGGTGTCTGGCGGCCTTGCACCAGCAGCGCGCCACCGATCAGGAACGCGGCGATCCACACGCTGCTCATGTAGTTGAGCGTCATTGCGGTGGCCAACGGCAAGACGGCAATCGCATAAAACCAGGACGCGAGCGAAATGGTTCCGATGGTGCTGCGCCAGACATGCATCATGGGCAGCCGGGTGCGCAGCGATACGCGGTTCACGCGCGTCAGGCCGATCAGGAAGACCACGCCCACCAGACCGCGGTAGAACACGATCTCGAAGCTGTTGAAGTGGGCGGACGCGAACTTGATGCACACGCCCATGGAGGCGAAGAACACCGAGGCGAGCAACATCCACAGGGCCTGCATGCGTCAGGCTCCCGTGGACTCGGGGAAGGGCGCGGCGGGGCGGATGGTGCGCCCCGTCAACCCGCGACGGCGCCTGCCATCTGGCGTCGGTACCACTCGTGGAAGTGCTGCATGCCGTCTTCCATCGGGCTCTGGTACGGGCCGACCTCGTTGTCACCGCGCGCGAGCAAGGCCTTGCGCCCGGCGTCCATGCGTTCGGCGATTTCGTCGTCCTCGATGCAGGTTTCCATGTACGCGGCGCGCTGGGCCTCGACGAACTCGCGCTCGAAGGCCGCGATCTCCTCGGGGTAGTAGAACTCGACCATGTTGATGGTCTTGTCCACGCTCACCGGGTGCAAGGTCGACACGGTCAACACGTGCGGGTACCACTCGACCATGATGTGCGGGTAGTAGGTCAACCAGATCGCCCCGTGATCGGGCATCTGCCCCTGGCGGTACTGCATCAGCTGCTCGTGCCAGCGCTGGTACACGGGGCTTCCGGCCTTGCCCATCAGGTTGGCCGGGCCGACCGTCTGCACCGAGTACTCGGGCTTGAATTCCCAGCGCAGGTCTTCACACGTGACGAAGCCGCCCAGGCCGGGGTGGAACGGCGCGACATGGTAGTCCTCCAGATAGACCTCGATGAAGGTCTTCCAGTTGTAGTTGCACTCGTGGATTTCCACGTGGTCGAGCACCATGCCCTCGAAGTCGAGCGCGGCGCGCGGCCCCATGTTGGCCAGGTCGGCCTGCACGTCGCGGCCGTTGTCCTCGAACAGCAGGCCATTCCATTCGCGCAAGCCGTAGTTGTTGAGGTTGAGGCAGGGGTCCTGCTCGAAGTGCGGGGCACCCAGCAGCAGCCCGGCTTGTTCGCCGTGCGTGCCGCTGTAGGTCCAGCGGTGCAGGGGGCAGACGATGTTGCCGCCGGCACTGCCGCTGCGCGTTTCGCCGAGGTTGCCGCGGCCCTTGAGCATGACGGCCTGGCGGTGGCGGCAGACGTTGGAAACCAGTTCGACGCCCTTGCTGGTGCGCACGAGCGCGCGCCCCCCCGCTTCCTGCGGCAAGGCGTGGTAGTCCCCGACGTTGGGAACCGCGAGTTGGTGCCCCACATACCGGGGCCCGCGCTGGAAGAGTGTTTCCTTTTCGCGCTGGAACAGCGCCTCGCTGAAGTAGCTGGAAACCGGAAGTTGGCTTGCGGCCTGCTGCAGTTGAAGACTTAAATCAGACATGCGGTCCTGACCTGAAGACTCCCCCTATGAAGGGGCAGGGTAAGCGCTGTGCTCGTCAGACGAATTCGCGCGGGATGGGTGGGTGGTGCGTCCCTCCGGACAGGGGCTGTCCGTGGTGAAGAGTGGGGGCGAAAAAGGAACGTGGATTGTACCCCCAGGGGGCAATACCCTCACCGGGCATAAAATGCCAGTTTCACGAGGCCATCCCCGGGCAGAGCCCGCATCGGCGCATTGCCCCGCACAGCCAACCGATGGCCAGCAAGAGCCTCAGCAGACCGACCACATGCCCACACCGACTTCTCCCCGCAGCCCCCGTGCGGCCGCCATGCCAGCCCCTGCGACCAGCTATGAGGCGGCCCTGGAAGAGCTCGAACAACTCGTCGCACAACTCGATGCCGGCAAGCTGCCGCTGGACCAGTTGCTCACGCGCTACCAACGCGGGGCCGAATTGCTGGCCTTCTGCCGCACGCGCCTCGACGAAGTCGAAGAGCAGATCAAGGTGCTCGAAGGCGGTGCCCTCAAACCCTGGGACGCCGCGTGAGCGCCGTGCTCTCCCATGACCTCGACTTCGTGACCTGGCGCCAGGGGCAACAGGACGCGGTCGAACGCGCGCTCGACCGCTGGGTGCGCGCCGACGCGCCCGCCGGCTTGGGCGACGCCATGCGCTACGCCGTGCTCGACGGTGGCAAGCGGCTGCGCCCGCTGCTGGTGCTGGCCACTTGCGAAGCCGTGGCGGGGCATGCCGAGGCCGCCATGCGCGCGGCCTGCGCGGTGGAACTCATCCACGCGTACTCGCTGGTGCACGACGACATGCCCTGCATGGACAACGACGTGCTGCGCCGAGGCAAGCCCACGGTGCACGTGCAGTTTGGCGAAGCGCAAGCCCTGCTGGCCGGCGACGCCCTGCAGGCCCTGGCCTTCGAACTGCTGGTGCCCGGTGACAGCAGTGTGGGCGACGCCATGTGCGCGCGCCTGTGCCGCCTGCTCGCACTCGCAGCCGGCGCCGACGGCATGGCCGGCGGCCAGGCGGTCGATCTGGCCAGCGTGGGGGTGGCCCTCGACTTGCCCTCGCTCGAAGCCATGCACCGCCGCAAGACCGGCGCCCTGCTGCAAGCCAGCGTGACCATGGGCGCGGCCAGCGGCAACCCCTCGCCCGAAGCGCAGGCCATGCTCGCGCGCTACGGTGCCTGCGTGGGCCTGGCGTTCCAGGTGGTCGACGACATCCTGGACGTCACCGCCGACTCGGCTACCCTGGGCAAGACCGCCGGCAAGGACGCCGCCGCAGACAAGCCCACTTTTGTCTCCCTGATGGGCCTGGCCGAAGCCCAGGCCTATGCCGATCGCGTGCTGGACCAGGCCCATGACGCCCTGCGCCGCAGCGGCCTCACGCACACCCGCACCCTGCACGCCCTGGCCGACTGGGTGGGGCGGCGCGCATCCTGACCGGCCACACAAGGCCGCAACACCATGACCCAAGCGACGCCACCCATGAGTTCCCTGTTGTCGTCCATTGACTCGCCCGCCGACATGCGCCGCCTGCCGCGCGCGCAGCTCAAACCCCTGGCCGACGAGTTGCGGGCCTTCCTGCTGGAGAGCGTGGCGCGCACGGGCGGACACCTCAGTTCCAACCTGGGCACGGTCGAACTCACCGTGGCCCTGCACTACGTGTTCAACACGCCCGAGGACCGCCTGGTCTGGGACGTGGGCCACCAGACCTACCCGCACAAGATCCTCACCGGCCGGCGCGATCGCATGAACACGCTGCGCCAGTTCGGCGGCATCAGCGGTTTCCCGCGCCGCGACGAGAGCGAGTACGACACCTTCGGCACCGCGCACTCGTCCACCAGCATCTCGGCCGCGCTCGGCATGGCACTGGCGTCCAAGATCAAGGGCGAGCAGCGCAAGTCCGTCGCCATCATCGGCGACGGCGCGATGACCGCGGGCATGGCCTTCGAAGCGCTGAACAACGCCGGCGTGGCCGATGGCCGCCTGCTGGTCGTGCTGAACGACAACGACATGTCGATCTCGCCACCGGTGGGCGCGCTCAACCGCTATCTCGCGCAACTCATGAGCGGGCAGTTCTATGCCGCTGCGAAGAACGTGGGCAAGCAGGTGCTCAAGGGCGCGCCGCCGCTGTTCGAACTCGCCAAGCGCCTGGAAGAACACGCCAAGGGCATGGTGGTCCCCGCCACCTTGTTCGAGAAGTTCGGCTTCAACTACATCGGCCCGATCGATGGCCACGACCTCGACTCGCTGATCCCCACGCTGGAAAACATCCGCCATCTGCTCGACACCGACAGCGGCCCGCAGTTCCTGCACGTGGTCACGAAGAAAGGGCAGGGCTACAAGCTCGCGGAAGCCGACCCCATCGCGTACCACGGCCCCGGCGTGTTCGACCCTTTGGTGGGCCTGACCAAACCCGCCACGCCCCCCAAGACCACTTTCACCCAAGTGTTCGGCAAATGGCTGTGCGACATGGCCGAGGCCGACCCGCGCCTGATCGGCATCACGCCCGCCATGCGCGAAGGCTCGGGCATGGTCGAGTTCGAACGCCGCTTCCCCGCGCGTTACTTTGACGTGGGCATCGCCGAGCAGCACGCCGTGACCTTCGCCGCCGGCATGGCCTGCGAAGGCCTCAAACCGGTGGTGGCGATCTACTCCACCTTCCTGCAACGTGCCTACGACCAGCTCATCCACGACGTGGCCTTGCAGAACCTGCCCGTGGTGTTCGCGCTCGATCGCGCGGGCATCGTGGGGGCCGATGGCGCTACCCACGCAGGCGCGTACGACATCGCGTACCTGCGCTGCATCCCCAACATGTCTGTGGCCTGCCCGGCCGATGAGGCCGAGTGCCGGCAACTGCTAAGCACGGCGTTCGAGCAAAACCACCCGGTGGCGGTGCGTTATCCGCGCGGTGCCGGGGCCGGTGTGGCGCAGCCCGCAAGCCTCGAAGGCCTGCCATTTGGCCGTGGTGAACTCCGTCGCAAAGGCAGCAGTGTGGCGATCCTGGCGTTTGGCACGCTGCTGCAACCCGCGCTCGCGGCGGGTGAGGCGTTGGGCGCGAGTGTGGCCAACATGCGCTGGGTCAAACCGCTGGACCTGGAACTGCTGCGCGAACTGGCACAGACCCACGAGGCCTTGGTCACGGTCGAAGAAGGCTGTGTCCAGGGTGGCGCGGGCGCCGCTGTCCTGGAAGCGCTACAGGCCGAAGGACTGGTGTTGCCCGTGCTGCAATTGGGCTTGCCCGACACCTTCATCGAGCACGGTGACCCGGCCAAATTGCTGGGGCTGGAAGGCCTGGATGCGGCCGGTATCGAGGCCTCGGTGCGTGCCCGTTTTGGCGCGCTTCTGCAGGCCTCGCCCACGCTCAAACGGGTGGTTTGAGCCCCATTTGCCTCTCCAGTGGCGAAGCTTGCAAGAGGCTGAACGCTCGCCCCCCTGAGCGTCTTTTCGAGGGAAAACCCCTGAGTTCCCTCTAAAGGCGATTCCTAAAATTCCGTCGGACTGTGAAGTCCCCGGCTTGCTTCTGGTGGGCCGGGTGTATGCCTATACCAACCACGGAGTTATCAAAATGGATCGTCGTTCTCTCATCAAGCACGCCGGCATCGCTGGCGTGCTGGCCGCAGGCGCAGCGCCTGCCGTGCACGCCCAGGCTGCCATCCGCTGGCGACTGGCCTCGAGCTTCCCCAAGGCACTCGACACCATCTTTGGTGCTGCCGACGTGTTTTCGAAGAAGGTCAACGAAATGTCCGGCGGCAAGTTCTCGATCACCGTGCATGCGGGGGGTGAAATCATGCCCGCGTTCGGCGTCGTCGATGGTGTGCAGGACGGCACCGTGGAGTGCGCGCACACCGCGCCCTACTACTTCTTCGGCAAGGACGACACCTTTGCGCTGGACTGCGCCATTCCCTTCGGCCTCAACAGCCGCCAGATGACGGCGTGGATGTATGAGGGCAACGGCATGAAGCTGTTCCGTGAGTTCTACGCCGGCTACAACATCGTGAACTTCCCCATGGGCAATACCGGTGCCCAGATGGGTGGCTGGTACCGCAAGGAAATCAAGACACTCAACGACATCAAGGGCATGAAGATGCGCATTGGTGGCTTTGCCGGCAAGGTGTTCACGCGCATGGGCGGTGTGCCGCAGAACATCCCCGGCGGCGAGATCTACCAGGCGCTTGAAAAGGGCACCATCGACGCCAGCGAATGGGTCGGACCGTATGACGACCAGAAGCTGGGCTTCAACAAGGTCGCGCCTTACTACTACTACCCGGGTTGGTGGGAAGGTGGTCCGCAGCTCTCGCTGTACGTCAACAACAAGGCGTACAACAGCCTGTCGAGCGAAAACAAGGCGATCGTGGAAAGTGCGGCCGCGGTGGCCCACACGACCATGCAGGCGAAATACGATGCGCTCAACCCGGCGGCCCTCAAGCAACTGGTGGCCTCGGGCACCAAGGTGCTGGCCTTCCCCAAGGCCGTGATGGACGCGGCGTTCAAGGAATCCATGGCGGTGTACGACGAGAACAGCGCCAGCAACCCCAAGTGGAAGAAAATCTACGCCGACTACTCGAACTTCCGCAAGGACCAGAACCTCTGGTTCCGTTTCACCGAAGCGCAGTTCGACAACTACATGCAACGCGCCAAGCTCTGAGCGAGTCCCTGGCGGTCAACACGAACCCCGCTTCGGCGGGGTTTGTTTTTTTCTACGCCCTAGAATCCATCGCTTCTTCCCCTGGAGCCTCTTCGAATGCACATCGATGTGAAAGTGCTGGATCCGCGCATCGCCGATCAGCTTCCCAGTTACGCCACGCCCGGCAGCGCCGGACTCGATCTGCGCGCCTGCCTGGACGCCCCCTTGACCCTCGCGCCCAACGCCTGGCAACTGGTGCCCACCGGCATGGCCATTCACCTGGCCGATCCTGGCTACGCCGCCATGATCCTGCCGCGCTCGGGTCTGGGCCACAAACACGGCATCGTGCTGGGCAACCTGGTCGGTCTGATCGACAGCGACTACCAGGGCCAGCTCATGGTGAGCGCGTGGAACCGCAGCGACGTGCCCTTCACCATCGAACCCATGGAGCGCATCGCGCAGATGGTGATCGTGCCGGTGGTGCAGGCACGGTTCAATGTGGTGAACGATTTCGCTGCGGAGAGCGAGCGCGGCGCTGGCGGCTACGGCTCGACGGGCCGCGGCTGAACCTATGCTTCAGTGAAGGGTGCGAGGGCCGGGCGGGTCGATGCCCGGGCCTTGCAGTTCGTCGGGTGCGTCCACGTGCATGCGGAAGAAGCCGGTGCCCAGCGTGCCCTTGCCCACTTCGTCTTCGCGCGCTTCGCGCACCGCATGCACCTTCAGCTGGATGCGCAGCGCGATGCCGGCCAGCGGGTGGTTGCCATCGAGCACCACATGGTCGGGGTAGATGTCGCTGATGAAGTACAGGCGGTCTTGTGGTGCCGCGGGATTGCTGCCCGGAGGCAGGCCCTCGAAGCCCATGCCTTCCTCGATGTCGTCGGGGAAAAGGTGGCGGGGCTCCAGAAACAGCAGGCGGTCGTCGTAGTCGCCGAAGGCATCGACGGGCTCGAGCTGCAGGTCGACCGTGTCGCCCGCCGAGTGGTGCAGCAGTGCCTCTTCGATTTTGGCCAGCAGGTCGGTGCCGCCCACCAGGAACTCCACCGGCTCTTCGAGCACGTCGAGCTCTTCGCCCAGCGTGTCCTTCAATGTCCAGGTCAGCGCCACCACGCATTGTTGGTTGATTTTCATCCGACAATTGTCACATGCCCCAAGCCCGCACCAACACACCACCGATCCCCGCGTTGCCCGCGCCAGACGCCCCCAACGCCTTGCTTGGGGGTTTGAGTCCCGCGCAGTTCATGCGCCGGCACTGGCAGAAAAAGCCGCTGCTGATCCGCGCCGCCATCCCGGGTTTTGCGCCGTTGTTGAGCCGCCAGCAACTGTTCGAGATGGCCGCCGACGAAGCGGTGGAATCGCGCCTGATCGTGCGCCAGCCGCAGGGTTGGACGCTCAAGCCAGGTCCGCTGGCCAAGACACAACTGCCGCCGCTCAAGCAAACCGGCTGGACCTTGCTCGTGCAGGGCGTGGACCAGCACCTCGACGCGGCGCACGCGCTGTTGCAACGCTTTCGTTTCGTGCCCGACGCGCGCCTGGATGACCTGATGATCTCCTGGGCCAGCGAAGGGGGCGGCGTGGGCCCGCACTTCGACAGCTATGACGTGTTCCTGCTGCAGGCCACGGGTCAGCGGCGCTGGCGCATCGGTCGCCAGCACGACTTGTCACTGCAGCCCGGCGTGCCATTGAAAATCCTCAGCCGTTTCGAGCCCGAGGAGGAGCACGTGCTCAACCCCGGAGACATGCTCTACCTGCCGCCGAAGTGGGCGCACGACGGTGATGCGGTGGGGGGCGATTGCTCCACGTACTCCATCGGTTTTCGCGCGCCGCAACGCGGCGGCCTGGCGGGCGAGTTGCTGCAGCGCATGGCCGACGAACTCGAAGACAACACGCTGTACCGCGATCCGCAGCAGCCCGCCACCGCAAACCCGGCCGCGATGCCCGCCGCGCTCGAAGCCTTCGCGGTGGATGCGCTGCAGCGCCTGCTGGCCGAGCGTGCCTCCCTGGCCTGCGCGCTGGGCGAGGTGATGACCGAGCCCAAGCCCCGTGTGTGGTTCGACGAAGCCGAGGCCGACTGGGTGCCCGGCGCCTTGCGGCTCGACCGGCGCACGCGCATGATGTACGACGATCGGCACGTGTTCATCAATGGCGAGAGCTTTCGTGCCGGCGGCGCCGACGCGCGCCTCATGCGCGCACTGGCCGACCACCGCTGCCTGGGCCAGCGCCAGGTGGTGCGCGCCAGCGAGGGTGCGCAAGCCTTGTTGCAGGACTGGTTCGACGCCGGTTGGCTGCACCGGGTCGAGCCGGACTGAACCCGGGCGCGCACGCCGCGGTTGCCCATGTGTCCGTCGCGCAGGAGGCTTGCATGACCGAAGAATCCCACGCCATCGACGCCTTGCCCGAAGGCCGGCTCTCGGGCCGCCAGCTGTTCGCCGATCTGGTGCGCCAGGCCATCGCCACCGCGGCGCGGGAAGGGTGGCCGCGCCTCGTGCTGTGCGATGCCGACTTCGCCGACTGGCCGCTCGGCGAGCGCGAGGTCGTGGCCTCGCTCAACGCCTGGTCTGCCCGAGGCCGTTCCTTGCAGCTGCTGGCGCGCGAGTACGGCGTGCTGCGCCAGCAGCACCCCCGTTTCGTGCAGTGGCGCGTGACCTGGTCACACCTGGTCGAAGCCCAGGCGTGTCCCAGCGCATCGGCGGACGACCTGCCCAGCGTTCTGTGGTCGCCCGCCTGGACGCTGCAGCGGATGGACACCCTGCGTTGCACCCTGGTGGCCAGCCGCAGCGCCGAGCGGCGCGTGGCCTTGCAGGAGCAGGTGCAGCAGTGGTGGCACCGGGCCACTCCGGCCTTTCCCGCGTCAACGCTGGGCTTGTGAGCTGACCCCAAGCGGGCCAGGGGCATCGTTGTGGGGCCGCGCCGCACCATTTTGGGGGGGATATCATCCCCGCGGACCGGAGGGATATCCATTCCGTTCACAAAAACCGTTCAACAACACCCTGCCTGGAGGCGCACATCATGAAAAAAACCATTCTTCTCACCGCCGTGCTCGCGGCCATCGCCCTGACCGCTTGCGGCAAGAAGGAAGAAGCACCCGTGGCCGCACCGGCACCGGCTGCCGCACCTGCTGCTGAGCCAGCCGCACCATCAATGGCCGGCGCTGCCGAGTCCGCGAAGGCCGCGGGTGCATCGGCCGTGGACGCCGCCAAGGAAGCCGGCGCTGCGACCGCAGACGCTGCCAAGGAAGCTGGTGCAGCCACTGTTGATGCCGCCAAGGCAGCCGGTGCTGCGACCGTGGACGCCGCCAAGGAAGCGGCCGACAAGGCCAAGGCCACCGCTGAAAAGGCTGCTGATGCCACCAAGGCCGCCGTGACGCCAGCCCCCAAGGCCCAATAGTCGGGTGAACAGGCCCCTCGCGGGCCACAAAAAAAGCCACCGGGTTCCGGTGGCTTTTTTCATTGGGCGGCGCGCCGCCCGCAGGCCTCGTTACTTGAGGTCTTCCGCCAGCAACTTGGCAATGCGCTGCGCGGCGGCCGAGCCATCGGGCTTGCCCTGGTTGTCGAGCACCGCCACCGTGGTCTTGTTGTCGACGCTGGTCACCGAGACGCGGTAGCGCTCGGTGCTGGCCTCGGTCTTGGACGCGCCAAACATCTTGGCGAAGAAGCCCGGCTGCTTGACGTCCATCACCGGTTCGATGTAACGCACGAAGTACAGGCCCTTGCTGCGGTCGCGGTCTTCGACGGTGAAGCCGGTGCGGTCCAGCGAGAGGCCCACGCGGCGCCAGGCGCGGTCGAAGTTGTCGTCGAACAGCACCACCGGTGCGTTGTTCACCTGGGTCACGCGCGCTGCCGCCTGCACCGGCGTGCTCGCGGCCACGGCCTGCGCCTGGGCTTCGGTCACGCCCAGCTTCACCATCAGGCGGCGCAGGAATTCGGTTTCCAGTTCCACGTCGGCCGGACGGGGCTGCCACACGGTCTGGTCCTTGTCCTTGTTGGAATACACCTCGACCATGCCGCGATGGCTGATGTAGATCTCGGTGCCGCCATTGGCGGTGCGTTCCAGGCGCGTGCGGAAGCGGTCGCGCTCACCGGTGGAGTACAGGCTGTCGAACACCTTGCCGATGGTGGAGCGGATGAAATCCTGCGGCAGCTTGGCGCGGTTCTCGGCCCAATCGGTTTCCATGATGCCCAGGGCTTCCTGGTCGATGTCGAGCAGGAAGCCGTTCTCTTGCCAGAAGTCGCGCAGCGGGCTCCACAGTTTGTCGGCCGGGCGGTCGACCACCAGCCAGCGCTGGTTGCCCGCGCGTTCGATGCGCACGTCGCCCATGCTCACGGCCGCGGTGCTGGCGGCCGTGGCTTGCGCCGGCGTGCTGCTCTGGTAACCACTGGCCGTCACCACGCCGCCCGGCACGTTGTAGCGCGAGTCGCGGGTGAGCTGCGTCAGGTCGGGCGGCACTTCCAGCGTGCTGCCACGCTTGGCGCTCTTGTAGTCGATCTTGTCCTCTTGCAGGAGCGAGCAGCCCGTTGCGAGAACGGTCGCGATGGCCAACAGGCCGATTCGGGTCAAGGTCGGGATCGGGTGGCGAATGGACATGTGTAGGGGGCTCGTTGGAAACGGGGATCGGTTGCGGAACAACGCAGGAGGATCGCGTCAGGAGAGCAGGCCACTGGCGCGCAGCGCGCCTTCCACCGTGGGCGCCAGGGAGCGCGTCATCGGTGTCATGGGCAGGCGCATGGTCTCGTTGCACAGACCCAGGCGGGCCATGGCCCACTTGAGCGGGATCGGATTGGCTTCGACAAACAGGTTCTTGTGCACCGGCATCAACTGGTACTGAATGGCCATCGCACGCTTCACGTCGCCCGCGATCGCGGCCACGCACAGCTCGTGCATGAGGCGCGGCGCAATGTTGGCGGTGACGCTGATGTTGCCCTGACCGCCGCACAGCATGAGCGCCACGGCGGTGGGGTCGTCACCCGAGTAGACCGAGAAGCCTTTGGGCACGTCGCGAATGAGCCATTGCGCGCGCTCGATGTTGCCGGTGGCTTCCTTGATGCCGACGATGCCGGGCACTTGCGCCAGGCGCAGCACGGTGTCGTGCGCCATGTCGGCCACGGTGCGGCCCGGTACGTTGTACAGCACGGTGGGCAGATCGCCCACGGCTTCGGCGATGGCCTTGAAGTGCTGGTACTGGCCCTCTTGCGTGGGCTTGTTGTAGTAGGGCACGACCTGCAACTGGCAGTCGGCGCCCACGCTTTGCGCGAAGCGCGCGAGTTCGATCGCCTCGGCGGTGGAGTTGGCGCCGCAGCCGGCCATGATGGGCACGCGCTTGGCGCCATGCGTTTTGGCCTGCTCGACCGAGACGCGGATGATTTCGCAGTGCTCTTCGACGTTGACCGTGGGCGATTCGCCCGTGGTGCCGACCACGCCGATGCAGTCGGTGCCTTCGGTGATGTGCCAGTCGATCAGCTTGCGCAGCGTGGGGTAGTCAACGCTGCCGTCTTCATGCATGGGCGTGACCAGGGCCACGATGCTGCCGGTGATGGGTGTCATAAGTAGAGACTTGAATTTTGAGCGTCCACCGATTTCCCATCCCGAGGGTGGGCGGCGCGCGAACCTTGCATTCTACCCAGCGGTGTCGAGGCGATACCGTGGGGGCGAGACGGGCGTTCCAGGCCGTTTTCGCACCGCCGCCATGCGCTGGACGAAGCGTTCGGGACGGTCGCAGAAACCGTCTTCGTAGGCCACCACGTGCAGACCCTGGGCCGCCTGCAGAAGTTCACCGGGCTGGAGCAGAAAGTCCGGCCGCGAGGGCTTGCCCACGCTCTGATTTCCGTCAGCAAATGTTTCGTAGAGCAGCACGCCGCCCTCGGCCACGCTGTCCACGACGGCGGGCAACAGCGGGCGCCAGAGGTAGTTGGTGACCACCACGAGGTCGAAGCGTTCGCCGGGGAAGGGCCAAGGACCGTTTTCGATGTCGGCCTGGACGATGCGCGCCCCGGCCTGCGCCAGTGGTGCGGTGCTCACGATCGCTTCGGGCGAGCGGTCGACGCCCGTGACGTGGTGGCCCTGCGCGTGCAGCCAGTACAGATGCCGGCCGGGGCCGCAGGCCACGTCGAGCACCTGACCGCCGGGAGCGGCCAGGTGGTGCCAGCGCTGAATCCAGGGAGAGGGCGGGGTCAGGGGCTGCGGTGGCTGGAGCGCCATCTTCATCAGAAGCAGCTCCAGAGCTGGTCCGCCAGGTTCACCAGGAATTCGGGCCGGTGGTAGAGCGCGAACGTGGCCAGCAGGGCCGCGACCGCCGCGGTCCAGGCCAGCGCGCGCACGGCCAGGGGCTTGCTCACGCCGCCGCCTCCACGCGTTGCGGTGCGCGCGCGATCGGTGTTTCACGCACCGGCAGGTTGATCAGCCCGGCGAACACACCCAGCGCGATCGCGAGGTACCAGACGATGTCGTAGCTGCCGGTCTGGTCGTACAGCACGCCGCCCAGCCACACGCCCATGAAGCTGCCGATCTGGTGGCTGAAGAAGATGAAGCCACCCAGCATGGACATGTGGGCCACGCCGAAGATCTGCGCCACCACCGCGTTGGTGGGGGGCACGGTCGACAGCCACAGCATGCCCATGACGGCGGAGAACACGTACACGCTCATGGGTGACAGCGGCACGATCAGGAACACCGCGATCACGGCGGCGCGCGCGAAATAGATGAACGCCAGGATGTGGCGCTTGGCCAGGCGCTGGCCGAGCGCGCCGGCGGCGTAGGTGCCGATCACGTTGAACAGCCCGATCAGGGCCAGCGCGTAGCTGGCGACCTGGGGCGAAAGGCCGTTGTCCTTGAGGTAACTCGGCATGTGCACGCCGATGAACACCACCTGGAAACCGCAGACGAAGTAACCGGCCATGAGCAGTTGAAAGCTGCGGTAACGGAAGGCCTCGCGCAGCGCCTGTGCAATCGTCTGTTCGCGCGCGGGTGCCTGCCCACCAGCGAAGCCCGGCTCGCGCAGGCCCAGCGCCAGGGGGGTGATCAGCAGCACCCCGACCGCAAGGAACAGCAATGCCTGTTGCCAGCCGACGTGGCTGATCAGCCAGCCTTCCACCGGCACCATGAGGAACTGGCCGAAGGACCCCGCTGCCGCCGCCACGCCCATGGCCCAGGAGCGCTTTTCGGCGGGAATCTGCCGGCCGATCACGCCATAGACCACCGCGTAAGTGGTGCCGGCCTGGGCCGCACCGATCAACACGCCGGTGGTGAGGGCAAAGCCCAGCGATGTCGTGCTCAGGGCCATGCCGGTCAGGCCCAGGGCATAGGCCACCGCGCCAGCCACCAGCACGCGGAAGGCGCCGAACCGGTCGGCCGCCATGCCGGCGAAGATCCCGAAGATGCCCCAGGACAGGTTCTGGATCGCCAGCGCAAACGAAAAGGTTTCACGTGTCCAGCCCTGGGCCTGGGTGATCGGCTGCAGCCAGAGGCCGAAGCCGTGGCGAATGCCCATGGACAGCGTGACGATCATGGCGCCGCAGGCCAGCACCTGCAGGGCGGAAAGGCGCGGCGGCATGGGAAGGGTGGGGGTCGAAGGCATGCGGGAACTGTAGCGAAGAAGCATGGGCCTTGCCGCTCAAGGACATGCCGCCCGGGCTTGATTTTTTTGGCCACCACTGATGAAGCCCGCGCATGGTTCGCCGACCGGTCGATGAGAAGTCTGTATTTGCATACAGTCTTCGGGACATACAATCCGCCCCCATGGCGACCCAAACACCCAACGAATACTCCGAAGGCTCGATCCGCGTCCTCAAGGGGCTCGAGCCGGTCAAGCAACGGCCGGGCATGTACACCCGCACCGACAACCCGCTGCACATCATCCAGGAAGTGCTGGACAACGCGGCCGACGAGGCCCTGGCCGGATACGGCAAGAAGATCAAGGTCACGCTGCACACCGACCATTCGGTGAGCGTGGAAGACGACGGGCGTGGCATCCCGTTCGGCCTGCACCCGGAAGAAAAGGCGCCTGTGGTTGAACTCGTGTTCACCCGCCTGCACGCCGGTGGCAAGTTCGACAAAGGCAAGGGCGGCGCGTACAGCTTCTCGGGCGGCCTGCACGGCGTGGGCGTGAGCGTGACCAACGCGCTGTCCACCCGCCTGGAGGTGACCAGCTTCCGCGAAGGCCAGGTGGCCAAGCTGGCGTTCTCGGCCGGCGACGTGGTCGAGAAGCTGGTGATCACCCCCAAGGGCGCGGATGACCGCAAGCAAGGCACGACGGTGCGGGCCTGGCCCGACGCGAAGTACTTCGAAACCGCCGCGCTGCCCATGGCCGAGCTCACCCACCTGCTGCGCAGCAAGGCGGTGCTGATGCCGGGCGTGACGGTCACCCTGGTCAACGAGAAGACCAAGGACGTCCAGACCTGGCTCTACAAAGGCGGCCTGCGCGACTACCTGCAGCAGACGCTCAACGGCGAGCCGGTGATTCCGCTGTTCGAAGGCGAAGGTTTTGCCGACAGCGGGCACGACAGCTTCGCCGAAGGCGAGGGCGCGGCCTGGTGCGTCGCCTTCACCGAAGACGGCCAGCCGGTGCGCGAGAGCTACGTCAACCTGATTCCCACGAGTGCCGGCGGCACGCACGAAAGCGGCCTGCGCGATGGCCTGTTCCAGGCCGTCAAAGGCTTCATCGAACTGCACGCGCTGCTGCCCAAGGGCGTGAAGCTGCTGCCCGAAGACGTGTTCGCACGCGCCAGCTATGTGCTGAGCGCCAAGGTGCTCGACCCGCAGTTCCAGGGCCAGATCAAGGAACGCCTGAACTCGCGCGACGCCGTGCGCCTGGTCGGCAGCTTCGTGCGGCCCACGCTGGAGCTGTGGCTCAACCAGCACGTGGACTACGGCAAGAAGCTGGCCGAACTCGCCATCAAGGCCGCGCAGTCGCGGCAGAAGGCCGGCCAGAAAGTCGAGAAGCGCAAGGGCTCGGGCGTGGCCGTGCTGCCTGGCAAGCTGACCGATTGCGAGAGCAAGGACCTGGCGCACAACGAGGTGTTCCTGGTCGAGGGCGATTCCGCCGGCGGCAGCGCCAAGATGGGCCGCGACAAGGAGAGCCAGGCCGTGTTGCCCCTGCGCGGCAAGGTGCTCAACACCTGGGAAGTCGAGCGCGACCGCCTGTTCGCCAACACCGAAATCCACGACATCTCGGTCGCCATCGGCGTGGACCCGCACGGCCCGAACGACACGCCCGACCTGAGCGGTTTGCGCTACGGCAAGGTCTGCATCCTGTCCGACGCCGACGTCGACGGCTCGCACATCCAGGTGCTGTTGCTCACGCTGTTCTTCCGCCACTTTCCCAAGCTCATCGAAGCCGGCCACGTGTTCGTGGCGCGCCCGCCGCTGTTCCGCGTGGACATCCCCGCGCGCGGCAAGAAGCCCGCGGCCAAGCAGTACGCGCTCGACGAAGGCGAGTTGCACGCCATCCTGGACAAGAGCGCCAAGGACGGCGTGGCGCCTGAAAAATGCCAGATCAGCCGCTTCAAAGGCCTGGGCGAAATGAGCGCCGAACAGCTGTGGGACACCACCCTCAACCCCGACACGCGCCGCCTCATGCCGGTGGTGCTGGGCGCGGTCGACTTCGCCGGCACCGAAGCGCTCATCACCAAGCTCATGGGCAAAGGCGAGGCCGCCTCGCGCCGCGAGTTGATGGAGTTGCATGGCGACTCGGTGGAAATCGATATCTGAATCTGAACATCCATGTCCGATCTGAACACCCCTGAACTGCCGCTGTCCGCCCCGGACGACGACGGCATGAACCTCGCGAACTACGCGCAGCGCGCCTACCTCGAATACGCACTCTCGGTCGTGAAGGGCCGCGCGCTGCCCGACGTGTGCGACGGCCAGAAGCCGGTGCAGCGCCGCATTCTCTACAGCATGGACCGCATGGGTCTGAGCTTCAGCGGGCCCAACCGCAACACCGCGGCACGCCCTGTGAAGAGCGCGCGCGTCGTGGGTGATGTTCTCGGCCGTTTCCACCCACATGGTGACCAGGCCGCGTACGACGCGCTGGTGCGCATGGCGCAGGACTTCGCGCAGCGCTACCCCCTCATCGACGGCCAGGGCAACTTCGGTTCGCGCGACGGCGACGGTGCGGCGGCGATGCGTTACACCGAAGCGCGGCTGGCCAAGATCACCACCTTGCTGCTCGACGAGATCGACGAAGGCACGGTGGACTTCGTGCCCAACTACGACGGCTCCACCGTCGAACCCAAGCAGTTGCCCGCGCGCCTGCCGTTCAACCTGCTCAACGGCGCATCGGGCATTGCCGTGGGCCTGGCCACCGAAATCCCCAGCCACAACCTGCGCGAAGTGGCCGATGCCTGCGTGGCGCTGGTGAAGAACCCCAAGCTGGCCGACGACGAATTGCTCGCCATCCTGCCCGGGCCCGACTACCCGGGCGGTGGCCAGATCATCAGCCCGGCGGGCGACATCGCCGACGCCTACCGCACCGGTCGCGGCAGCCTCAAGGTGCGCGCGCGCTGGAAGATCGAAGACCTCGCGCGCGGCCAGTGGCAACTCGTGGTGAACGAACTGCCGCCGGGCGTGAGCACGCAGCGCGTGCTCGAAGAAATCGAGGAACTCACCAACCCCAAGGTGAAGGCCGGCAAGAAGGCGCTCACGCAGGAACAGACGCAACTCAAGGCCAGCATCCTGATGGTGCTCGACGGTGTGCGCGACGAGTCGAGCAAGGACGCCCCGGTGCGCCTGCTGTTCGAGCCCAAGAGCAGCCGCATCGAGCAGCAGGAACTCATCACCGCGTTGCTGGCGCACACCAGTCTGGAAACCTCGGCGCCGATCAACCTCACCATGATCGGGCTCGACGGGCGGCCGACGCAGAAGTCGCTGCGGCAGATGCTCACCGAGTGGATCGAATTCCGCCAGGGCACCATCACCCGCCGTTCGCAGCACCGCCTGAACAAGGTGCTGGACCGCATCCACATCCTCGAAGGCCGGCAGCTGGTGCTGCTGAACATCGACGAGGTGATCCGCATCATCCGCAACAGCGACGAGCCCAAGGCCGCGCTGATCGAACGCTTCAAGCTCACCGACCGGCAGGCGGAAGACATTCTTGAAATCCGCTTGCGCCAGTTGGCGCGGCTCGAGGCGATCAAGATCGAGCAGGAGTTGAAGGAACTGCGCGAAGAGCAAAGCAAGCTGGAAGACATTCTGGGCAACCCGGGCAGCTTGAAGCGCCTGATGGTGAAAGAGATCGAGGCCGACGCCAAGACCTTCGCCGACGAGCGCCGCACGCTGATCCAGGCCGAGAAGAAGGCCGTGGCCGAGATCAAGGTGGTGGACGAACCGGTGACCGTGGTGATCTCCAGCAAAGGCTGGGTGCGCGCGCGCACCGGCCACGGGCACGAAGCCGGCAGCTTCGCGTTCAAGGCCGGCGACGGCCTGTACGGCACCTTCGAATGCCGCACGGTCGACACGCTCATCACCTTCGGCAGCAACGGGCGCGTGTACTCGGTGCCGGTGGCCAGCCTGCCCGGCGCGCGCGGTGATGGCCAGCCCATCACCACACTGATCGAGCTGGAGAGCGGCACGCAGCCGCTGCACTATTTCGCCGGCCCGGCCAACGCGGCCGTGCTGCTGAGCAACAGCGGAGGCTACGGTTTCCTGGCGACGGTGGAGAACATGACCACGCGCCAGCGCGGCGGCAAGACCTTCATCAGCCTGGGCGAGGGCGAGACGCCCTGCGCGCCGTCGCACGCAGCCTTCACCTCCGGCGGCACGCCGCTGGTGCCGGCCACGCACGTGTGCTGCGCTTCTGCGGGTGGGCGCATCCTCACCTTCGAGATCGGCGAACTCAAGCTGATGGAGAAGGGCGGTCGCGGCCTGATGCTGATCGACCTGGAAGCGAAGGACACCCTGGCCGGCGCGGCCGCCTACACGCGCAGCGTGAAGATCGACGGCATCGGGCGCGGCGGCAAGGAGCGCGATGAAACGCTGGAGATCCGCAGCCTGAACAACGCACGCGCGGCGCGTGGCCGCAAGGGCAAGGCGGCGGACCTCGGCTTCAAGCCCAACCGCATCACGCGGGTGGAGTAAGCCGATGCCCATGGCGCGGTCGCCCACGCTGGACGAGCTGCGCCGCTACGCGATCGCGCGCAGCCTGTTCAAGCCGGTGACGCTGCCGGCCGCGATCCGCCGGCTCGGGTTTGTGCAGGCCGATCCGATGCGGGCGCCGGCCCGCGCGCAGGACCTCATCCTCTACCAGCGCGTGCGCGACTACCGCGCGGGCGACCTGGAGCGCCGCTACGAGCGGCTGGGCATCGAGGAGGACATCTTCGTCAACTACGGCTTCTTGCCGCGCGAGATGCTGGCCTTGCTGCACCCACGCACGCCACGCCGCCCTTGGGACGCTGCCACGGAGCAACAGGCACGCGAGGTGTTGGCCTTTGTGCGGGAGAGGGGCGCGGTGCATCCCCGTGAAGTGGGCGAGGCCTTTGTTCACCACGGCCGCATCGCGGGGTATTGGGGCGGCGAACTCAATGCCAGCACCCGCTTGCTGGAGCGCATGCACCAGTATGGCTGGCTGCGCGTGCGCCGCCGCGAAGCGGGCACCCGCGTGTACGAAGCGATGCAGCACATCGAGCAGGACGAGAGTCCTGCCGCCCGGCGGGCACGCGCCGAGGCCCTGGTCGATGCCATCGTGGCGCTGTACGCGCCAATCCCCGCGCCCAGCCTGGGCTACCTGGTCACCTTGCTGCGGTATGGGGCGGCCCAACTGTCGGTCGAAACGCGCGCTGTCGTGAAGGCAGCACGCGAACGCTACGGCCATGCCGACATCGATGGCACCGCCTGGTTCTGGCCCGCGGACGAAAACCCCGCTTCGCGCCGCCACCAGACCGGCGACGGTGTGCGCTTGCTCGCGCCCTTCGATCCGGTGGTGTGGGACCGGCGGCGCTTCGAGATGCTGTGGCGCTGGGCGTACCGCTTCGAGGCCTATGTGCCGGCGCCCCAGCGCACCATGGGCCACTACGCCTTGCCCGTGCTGTGGGGTGAAGAGATGGTGGGTTGGGCCAACCTGCGGCTGGAGCGCGGGCAGCTTCGCCACGAACTCGGGTTCGCCGCGGCACGCCCGCGGGATGCGCGCTTTCGGCGTGCGCTCGACGAGGAACTGGCGCGGTTCGAAGTCTTCCTGGCCCAACGGGCCGACGCCTGACAGACACGGCGAGTGCGGTGAGCCGATCCGGGCGTTGGATGTGTGATTTTTTTTAGAGGATTTGGACGGACATGGACAACATGGAGTTGACGGGTGTGGTGGTCGCGGGCCTGGTGGCGATCCTGTCGTTCGGTGTCGCCCGCTTCGTCGTGCGGCGCATCACCAGGCGGCGCACGGAAAAGCAGGCCGTTGAAGCGCAGGCCCATCAAAGCCGCCAGGTGCGGCGCGCGAACGAACGCAAGAAGAAGTAAAGCGCCACAACAACGCCTCCGGCGCGCGGAGGGTTGCGCCAGGCCTACGGTTGTCCGTACGCAAGATGCCGAGGCCCCGGCAGGATGCCGTTGCCTGCGCGCACGGACAGCAGGCGCTGGCGGGCAATGCCCGCGATCTCGTGGCCTTGGTCGGTGGCCGAACTGATGACCTGTTGCACCACCGCCGTGATCAACATGCCGACCAGCCCGTTGTTGTTGCTCCTGCCTTCTTCGCTGGAGGCCGTGGCCTTGCCGTCCCACAGCAAGGTGCCGGTTTGGGCATCCACCAGACGCGCCTGCGCTTCCACCACCGTGGCGCTGCCGAGCACGTAGTAGCCCGCCTCCGCCAGCGGCTTGCTGCTGTGCGACAACAGGCTGTAGGTGGCCTTGATGTCGACCGATTCGTTGACCGGCGGCAGCACCAGGATGGAGCGGGGCTTGGCCTGTTTGAACGCGGTGTAGTTGTAGGCCTTGGGTGCGGCACAACCCGTGAGCAAGGCGGCTGCCGTCAACACGGCGGTGGAGAAAAAGCGCGTGGATGTGAGCGACATGGCGGTTCTCATTTCTTGAGTTGGGCCAGCAGCCGGTTCATGAACGGCGCGGACTCGGGAAACCTGGCTTTCTCGAGTTCGAACTGCTCGACCATCTGATCGTCTCTGCCGATCTTCGAATACAGCATGCCCAGATGGGCGTGCAGACCGGGTGGCGTGGCCGCGCCATCGCCCTGCGTGTTTTTCAGTTGCCGTTCCAGCGCATCGATCTGGGCCTGGGGGGACTCGCCCTTGAAGTGTTTGTGGATCTGTGCCGGGTAGCTGTCCCAGTGGTACAGCGGCTTGGGTGCGGTCACGCAGCCGGCGAGCAGCAGCGTGGCGCCCAGCAGTGCCAAGGCACGTGCGGTGGGGTGTCGCATGGGATGGGCCTCCGTGCCGATCACGGGGCCGAGCGCAAGGCGCCCGAACGATGTTCAGGCTGACCTTGGCGTAGGCGGATTGCTACTTGCCTTTGCCCAGGATGCCGAAGAGCTGGTGGTCGCCCACTTCCTTGCGGCCGAACTCGGTGACGTCGCCGGTGATGACGTAGTCGGCGCCCTTGAGTTTCTGCGCCTGTCCGCTCAGGCCGGCTTCCTGCCGCGTTTCGCTCATGTTGTCGCGGTCCAGCACGCTGAAGCGGTTGGACTGCTGCAGGTGCGTGTCCCAGGCGTGGGTTACGCGAGCTCTGCGATGAGCTCGATTTCGACGCAAGCACCCAGCGGCAGCTGCGCCACACCGAAGGCGCTGCGCGCGTGCGCGCCGACCGTGCCGAAGACTTCGCCGATGAGTTCGCTGCAGCCGTTGGTGACCAGGTGCTGCTCGGTGTAGGTGGGCGCGGAGTTGACCAGGCTGAGCACCTTCACGATGCGCTTGACGTCGTTGAGGTCCTTGCCCGCGGCCAGGCAGGCGGCGGCCAGGGTGCCGAGCAGGTCGATGGCGACAGCGCGGGCGGCGGGCCTGGCCTCGTCGGTGGTCATGGTCAACCCGAGCTGGCCGACCCAGGGCTTGCCGTCCTTGCGCGCGATGTGGCCGCTCAGAAAAATCAGGTTGCCGGTTTGCACGAAGGGCACGTAGGCCGCCGCGGGCACCGCGACGGGCGGAAGGGTGATGCCGAGTTCGGCCAGCTTGGTGTAAACGCTCATGGAGGGCTCCTGAAAAATGACCGGTTCATTCTATCGATGGGGTTCCTTCGGTCCCGCCGATCTGATGGAACTCCTCCGGCGGCGCCACCGTCACCGCCACCGCCAAGGTGTGCCGCGCGCCGCTCTGGATCACGCCGCGCATGGGCGAGACGTCCGCGAAGTCGCGGCCGGTGGCCAGCGTCACGTAGTCCTCGCCCGGGCTGCCCCAGCCGCAGCGGTTGTTGGTCGGATCGAAGTCGAACCACGCGCCGGTGGGTGCGTTCTTCGCGGTGCCACCGGGCAGGGGCACGTACATCGACACCCAGGCGTGCGAGGCGTCGGCGCCGATCAGGCGCGGCTTGCCCGGTGGCGGGCGCGTGAGCAGGTAACCGCTGACGTAGCGCGCCGGCAGGCCCAGCGAGCGCAGGCAGCCCAGCATGATGTGGGCGAAGTCCTGGCACACGCCCTTGCCCTGTGCGAGCGCTTCGAGTGCGGGCGTGTTGACCTCGGTGCTGTCGCTCTCGTAGGTGAGTTCGGTGTGGATGCGCTCCATCAACGCGCGCGTGGCCTCCAGCACCGGTCGGCCGGGCTTGAACGCGGGGCGGGCGAAGGTGGAGAAGGCGTCGTCGCGTGGCACGTAGGGCGAGGCGAAGAGGAATTCGCTGGCCGCATCGAACGGCGCGTGGGCACGGTAGCGGAAATGCTCGCGCACGCGCTCCCAGGTCTGGCCGCGCCAGGGCGGGTTTTCAGGCAGGGGCCTGGGCGCCTGCGTGTCGACCAGGCTGTCGGCTTCCACGGTCAGCATGTTGTGGTTGGACTGCAGCGAGAAGAAGGTGCGCTGGTTGCCGAACACGTCGGTGGTCTCGCTGCGTGCGGCGGGTTCGGGGTCGATGCGCAACTCGTGTGTGAGCATGCGTTGCGATGCGGTGCTCACGGGTTGCAGGTGCGCCATGTGCTGCGCCATGTCGATGCTGCCGTGGTAGCGGTAGCGGGTGCGGTGCAGGATGCGCAGGCGCACGGTCAGGCTCCCAGGCTCTGGTTGCTCTGGTCCGCGTGGCTGAAATGCAGACGTGAGATTTCGTCGGACACGGTCCTGGCGGCGGCTTCGCAGTCGTCGAGCAGGTTGGCCAGATCGGTCCAGTGGCGGTGCCCATCGGGGCCGCGCTGCCAGTTGCTCAGGTCCGGGAGCAACCAGGTGGCGGGGTCGGGCAAGTGGCGCACGAGCAGCGCGTCCTGCGGCGCGGCGCTTTGCGCGAGCCGGCCCAGGCGCGCGCGCAGCGTGTCCACCACCCAGGTCAGCGAACGGGGGTTGTCGCCGTCCTGCACCAGCAGTTCGATCAGCGCGACCATGTCGCGGCGCTGCTGGTATTGCGCGTGGAAGGTGATGGTGCTGTCGAACAGCGCAACCACCGCCTCGAAGCCGGCCGCGTCGTGCACGCAGCCGTGTTCGAGCGCCAGCGCGAGCGCGCGCGACAGCGTGGTCAGACGCTCGATGTGGCGGCCCATCGAGAGCAGGCGCCAACCGTCGTCGTGCACCATGCGATCGGTTTGCGAACCGGTGATGGCCGCGAGCTGTTCGTTCGCGCGCTGCAGCGCCACGATGGCTTCGGCGGTGGCGTACTCGGCGTCGGTCGACAGCGTGGCGCAGTCGCGCGCGAAGCGCGCCTCGGTGCGCTCGATGAGGTTCCAGTGTTCCTGCGACAGGCGCGCGCGCACCTGTGCGGCGGCGGATTTGAGGGCGCGCAGGTTGAAGCCCACGCTGAAGGATTGCGCGGCCATCGGGTCGTCGGGCTCGGGCGACAGCGCGGCCATGAGGCTGCGGGCGAACACGCGCGGCGATTGCAGGGCGCCGGGCACGCTCGGCAGCACGAGCGAGTTCTCGCGCGCGGTCTGCGAGAGCCATTCCAGCAAGGCGGGGGACGCGGGCTCTTCACCATCGAGGTGGTTGAGCGCGATCTGCGCCAGGCGCACGCTGTTCTCGGCGCGTTCGGTATAGCGGCCGAGCCAGAACAGGTTCTCGGCGGCGCGGCTGGTCACCGTGCGCTTCTGCGGCGCGGCGGTGGGGATGCCGCCTGCGGAAATCAGCAGGTTGCTGTGGTCCACCGGGCCATCGGTCATGACCCAGCAATCGGCGCTGCTGCCACCGCGCTGCATGGCGGCCACGAGCTGTCCGCGCGGCGCCAGGCGCACCAGCCCGCCGGGCACCACGCGCCAGGACCCGGGGCCATCGGCCATCGCGAACACGCGCAGCATGGCCGAGCGCGGAACGAGCCGCTCGTCCGACCAGGTCGGCGTTTGCGACAGCGGCAGCCACGACTGCACGGTGTGCTCGTCCGGGTGGCGCGCCATGCGCCCGGCCCATTCGTCGAGTTCGCGCGGGCTCAAGGACAGCCCCATCACCGCGTCCATCTCCGAACTCGGGTAGGTGGACTTGATGACGCTTTCCTTGAGCAACGGCAGCACCTCGCGCAGCGCCGCGTCTTCGCCGCACCACCAGGTGGCCAGCGACGGCAGGCTCAGTTCCTCGCCCAGCAGGTGGCGGCTGATGGCGGGCAGGAAGCCCAACAGGGCGTTCGATTCCAGCGGGGCCGAACCCGGCGTGTTGAGCAGCAGCAGGTTGCCCGCGCGCAGCACCTGCAACAGGCCGGGCACGCCCAGGCGCGAGTCCGAGCGCAGTTCCAGCGGGTCCAGCCATTCGTCGTCGAGCCGCTTGATCAGTGCATGCACGGGCTCCAGGCCATGCAGCGTCTTGAGGAACAGGCGCTGGTCGCGCACGGTGAGGTCGTTGCCCTCCACCAGCGTGAGGCCGAGGTAACGCGCCAGGTAGGCGTGCTCGAAATAGGTTTCGTTGTACGGGCCTGGCGTGAGCAGCGCAATGCGCGCGTTCTCGCCCTCGGGCGCCATGCGCTTGATGCCGTCCATGAGCGCGCGGTAGCTCGCCGACAGGCGCTGCACCCGCATGCCGGAGAACGCCTTGGGGAACTGGCGCGAGATCGCGAGGCGGTTTTCCAGCAGATAGCCCAGACCCGAGGGCGCCTGCGTGCGCTGGCCCACCACCCACCAGCGGCCGTCGGGGCCGCGGGCCAGGTCGAAGCCGACGATGTGCAGCCAGGTGTCGCCGCGGGGCTTCATGCCTTGCATGGAGCGCAAATAACCGGGGTGGCCTTGCACCAGCGCGGGTGGCAGTAGCGACTTCTTCAGCAGCTCGCGTTCGCCATACAGGTCGGCCATCATGGCGTTGAGCAGGCGGGTGCGCTGCAGCACGCCGCTTTCGATCTGCGCCCAGTCCTGCGGGCCGATGATCATGGGGAAGAGGTCGAGCGCCCACGGGCGTTGCAGGCCTTTCGAGGCGTCGGCGTAGACGTTGTAGGTCACGCCGTTGTCGCGGATCTGGCGCTGCAGGTTCTCGGCGCGGCGGTTCAGGTCGGCAAACCCGTCGCCGCCGATGTTCTCGAAGAAGCGGGCCCACGGCGGCGCGAGCACCGACGACTCGGGCGCGCCGCCCGCGCGCAGTTCATCATGGTGGCCGGGGTCGGCCGGGATCGACAGCGACAGCGCCCATTCACCCGGGGTGTCGGGACGCAGTGTGTCAAAGAGCGAGTCGGTGGGGTCGAGATTCACACGTCGAAGTATGCCCTTTGAGCCCCCGAAATCCTCATGTTCTCAGGTCCAGCGTGAACGGGAACTCCATGCTGTGACGGGCCGGCGCGACATCCATGCGCCCGGGCGTGTGGCCCATCTGGAAAAAGCGCGAGAGCCGGCGGCTTTCGGCTTCGTAGGCGTTGATGGGAAAGGTGTCGTAGTTGCGCCCGCCCGGGTGGGCGACGTGGTACTGGCAACCACCCATCGAGCGCTTGAGCCAGGTGTCGACGATGTCGAAGGTGAGCGGTGCGTGCGCGGGAATCGAGGGGTGCAGCGCCGACGGCGGGCTCCACGCCTTGTAGCGCACGCCGGCCACGAACTCGCCTGCCGTCCCGGTGCTCTGCAGGGGCAGGGCGCGGCCGTTGCAGGTGATCACGTGGCGGCTGTCGTTGAAGCCGCTCACGCGCACTTCCACGCGTTCGAGCGACGAGTCCACATAACGCACCGTGCCACCGACCGCGCCTTCTTCGCCCATCACGTGCCAGGGCTCGAGCGCGTTGCGCAGGGTGAGTTCGATGCCGCGCGCCGCGACCTGACCCAGCAGTGGGAAGCGGAACTCGAAATGCGGTTCGAACCACGCCATGTCGAACGGGTAACCGGCATCGGCCATGTCGGCGAGCACGTCCTCGAAGTCCATGCGCACGAAGGTGGGCAGCAGACAACGGTCGTGCAGGGCCGTGCCCCAGCGCGTGAGCTTGCCGCTCCACGGTTGTTGCCAGAAGCGCGCGACCATGGCGCGCAGCAGCAGCTGTTGCGCGATGCTCATGCGCGCGTGGGGCGGCATTTCAAACGCGCGCAATTCCAGCAGGCCCAGGCGGCCGGTGGGGCCGTCGGGCGAGTAGAGCTTGTCGATGCAGAACTCGCTGCGGTGGGTGTTGCCGGTGACGTCGATCAGGATGTTGCGCAGCGTGCGGTCCACCGTCCAGGGTGGCATCTGGTCGCCATGGGTCTCGCGGTTTTTCTCGATCTGCGCGAGCGCGATCTCCAGCTCGACCAGCTGGTCGTTGCGCGCCTCGTCCACGCGCGGGGCCTGGCTGGTCGGGCCGATGAACATGCCGCTGAACAGGTACGACAGCGCAGGATGGTTGTGCCAGTAAGCGAGCAGGCTGCCCAGCAGCTCGGGCTTGCGCAGGAAGGGCGAGTCGTCCGTGGTGGCGCCGCCGAGCACGAAGTGGTTGCCGCCCCCCGTGCCGGTGTGGCGGCCATCGGTCATGAACTTCTCGGCGCACAGGCGCGTCTGGTGCGCCGCTTCGTAGAGGAATTCGGTGTGCTCCACCAGCTCGCCCCAGTGGCTCGCGGGATGGATGTTGACCTCGATCACGCCCGGGTCGGGCGTGACCTGCAGCATCTTCAGGCGCGGGTCGCGCGGCGGCGGGTAGCCTTCGAGCACGATGGCCATGCCCAGTTGTTCGGCCGTGGCCTCCACGGCGGCGATCAGGTCGAGGTAGTCCTCCAGCCGCGCCATCGGCGGCATGAAGACGTAGAGGTGGTGGTGCTTGCCGCCGCCAGCCTTCTCGGCTTTGGGGCCGTTGGAGCGGTGCGGGTCGCGCGCCTCCACGCACAGCGCGGTGCGGGAGAGCCAGGCGGCCGATTCGCCACGCCGGGGTGCGCGCGCGGCCTGGGCCGGTGCGGGCATGGCTTCTGATGCGGGCCTCTGCCACTTGACCGCCGCGCTGCTCGGCAGCGGGGTGCGCGGGGCATGCGGGTCCTGCTCGATGTGGTACGGGTAATCGCCTGCCGACACCCAGGGCAGCGAGTCCAGCGGCAACCGGTAGCCCATGGGCGAGTCGCCCGGGATCAGGTACATGCGCTCGTCGCGCAAGAACCAAGGGCCGGTGGACCAGATGTTGCTGCTATTGGCCTGCAGAGGCAGCACGTAGCCCACCGTGGCTTCCAGCCCCTGGCTGAACACGCGGCGCAGGCGGGCGCGTTCGAGTTCGTCGTCGAGCTTGCTGTCGAACGGGTCCACGTTCACCGGCAGGCGGCGCTCGCGCCAGAGGTAGTACCAGGTGTCTTCGAAGCCGGGCGTGATGTGTTGGGCGGACAGCCCAAGCTGGCGCGCCAGCTCGTGCGTGAAGCGGCGCGCGTCGTCGCTGGTGCGGTGCGCCGGATCGCGCTCGTCGGCCAGCAGGGCGGGGTTCTTCCAGACGGTGTCGCCATCGGCGCGCCAGAACATCGAGAGCGCCCAACGCGGCAACTGCTCGCCCGGGTACCACTTGCCCTGGCCCATGTGAATGAAGCCGCCCGCGCCGTACTGCTCGCGCAGCCGCCCGAGCAACTCGGTGGCGTAGCCGCGCTTGGTGGGGCCGAGCGCGTCGGTGTTCCACTCGGCGGCATCGCGGTCGCTGGTGGCCACGTAGGTGGGCTCGCCGCCCATGGTCAGACGCACGTCGTGCTTCACCAGATCGGCGTCGACCTTCTCGCCCAGGGCCAGCACGCCGGCCCATTGCTCGTCGGTGTAGGGGTTGGTGACGCGTGGCGATTCGAAGACGCGCGTGACACCCATGTGGTGGCTGAATTCGACCTCGCACTCGTCCATCGCCCCTTCCACCGGCGCGGCGCTGGAGGGCTGCGGCGTGCAGGCCAGCGGCACGTGGCCTTCACCCGCGAGGAGGCCGGAGGTCGGGTCCAGACCGATCCAGCCGGCACCGGGCAGGAACACCTCGCACCAGGCGTGCAGGTCGGTGAAATCCTTCTCGGGGCCGCTGGGGCCGTCGACCGATTTCACGTCCGGCGTGAGCTGGATCAGGTAGCCCGAGACGAAGCGCGCCGCCAGGCCCATGTGGCGCAGGATCTGCACCAGCAGCCAGCCTGTGTCGCGGCAGGAACCGCTCTTGAGTTTGAGCGTGTCTTCGGGCGTCTGCACGCCCGGCTCCATGCGGATGGTGTACGCGATGTCGTGCTGCAGCCGCTGGTTGATCTCGACCAGGAAGTCGATCGTGCGGCGTTTCTCGCGGCTCACGTCATCGACGTACTTCTGCAGCAGCGGCGTGAGGGGGATGGTGGCGAGGTAGGGCGCGAGTTCCTGTTTCTGTGCCTCGTCGTACTGGAAGGGGAAGTTCTCGGCCGAGGGTTCGAGGAAGAAGTCGAACGGGTTGTGCACCGCCATCTCCACCACCAGGTCGATCGTGACCTTGAACTCGGTGGTGGGCTCGGGGAACACCAGGCGGGCCTGGTAGTTGGCAAACGGGTCCTGCTGCCAGTTGATGAAATGGCCCTCGGGCTCGATGCGCTGCGAGTAGGAGAGCACCTTGGTGCGGCTGTGCGGCGCGGGCCGCAGGCGGACCACCTGGGGCCCCAGCTTGACCAGCCGGTCGTACCGGTAGTGGGTGATGTGGCTCAGGGCGACATGAATGGCCATGCGGTGCTTTCGACGGGAAAAACGATGGTCCGCCGGCAACGGCATGTGGCGCGGCTTGCCTGCATGCTAGCAAGTCTCGCGCCAGTGGCGGAAATTCCCGTCTCAAGCCGTTGGGCCGTGCCCGCTTATGGCGCCGGTTCGGTGGGGCGGCAGCGTTCGGCGGCGAGTTGCTGTGCGGTCGCGCGGATCCATTCGGCCAGCGCCACGCTGTGCTCAAACAGCGAGTAGCGCGCGCCATCGCCGTAGTCGGGCAGATCGATGATCTCCGTCGTCACGTAGCGCAAGCGGCTGTCGGGGCGGTTCAGGTGGGCGCGCAGCACTTTGCGCACCACCTCTTTGGTGGGCTCGAGCTTGTAGGCAAACCAGTCCGAGTGCCATTCACCCGGTCGGGGCCGCAAAAACGGGTATTGGCAGGCGCGGCCTGGGCGGCCATCAGGGTGATGGGCCCACTGGTTGATCGGCCCGTTGGGTGCGACCGGGCGCACCGCGTGCCAGAGCGTGAAGTTCTCGGCGATCCAGTGGTCGACGATGTTCCCCGGCTCGAACGGATCGAGGACCAGTCGGCCAGCCTCCACGTCTTCGCGGATGCCGCAGAGATCCTGTTCGGCCGGGTTCTCCAGTTTGATCAGCACATGGCTGTGGTCGAGCAGAAAGTTGAAAGGCATGCCTTCCTGTCGAACCTTCTCGGCGACCTTCATCACCCGCCGCACGTCTTCCGACCACATGTAAATGTGCACTTCGAAGGTGATGTCGATGCCCAGCCGTTGGGACTCTTCATAGGCCAGCCGGTAGAAGTTCACCACCTCGTCATCGTTCAGCACGTGTCCATCGGCATGGTCCCGGTACAGCATGATGTTGTGGCATTCGCCTAGCGCATCCTTGGTGAGGCGCAGGTGCTTGATCAGCAGGGCCTCGTCCCGCCCGGCCGTGTAGGTCCACAGCCCTGTCAGCATGGGCAGTCCGTGCTTCTCGGAAGCCCGCAGGTATTCGGACTCCTGTCCGGGCTGTGGCATCCGGTCAAAAAAATCAAACACACCCGAAGAACGGACCATGCGGAATTGTTCGTCGATGGAAGGGGGTGAGCCTGGCGCGTGTTGCACGCCACGGCCGTTGCAGCCCAGGAGGAATGGTTTCATGGGTTCGGGCGTCCTATGCGATGCGGGCCGCTTCGGGCATCTGAACGGCGGGCTGCATCTCTTCCTGCGCCAAGCGCAAGAGCGCGCGACGCACGCGCACCGATGCGTTGTCGATGGACAGGCGCAAGCTGCCCGATTGCAGGTCGCCGCTGTGGGCCTGGATGGCGCCCAGCAGCGCCCGGTCTTCGTCGAAAGTCTCCACATAGGCCTGGATCAGATCGGCGCTGACCTGGGCGTCGCCCAGGGCGAAGGTGCGCAACACGAGCCAGAAGTAGTGCGTGGTGTCGTCGGTCTCCGGCGTGAGCACGGCGTACGAGAGCGTGCGGTAGCGGCTGTCCCGCGAGGCGTCGTCCCGTGAGGTGCCGGCGTCGATCGCGCCCATGTCGACCAGTGAGACGTGGGGCAGGTGAAGGTGGTAGTACTGCCAGCGGTCCACGGGGCCGTCGAAGTTGCCGTATTTCTGCATCACGGGAACCGGCTGGGAGTTCTCGATCCAGCGGCCCACGACGACGGTGTCGCCGTGCTGCTCCACGGCCAGCGGCACGTTGGCGGCATCCGTTCCTCCAATGGTCTTCTTGTGCACGAAGGTGGTGTGTGCCGGATCGACCAGGTTGTCCAGGATGTTCTCGATGCTGGCCGGAAACAGCGTGTAGGGACCGTTGATGCATTCCCAGCCCGCGGCGCCGTGGTTCTTGAATTCGAAAATGCCGCTTTCGTGCGCACGCGTCGGCTCGCCGGGCCAGAACCAGACCAGGCCGTACCGCTCCATGCAGGGGTAGGAACGGACACGGGCGGTGGGTGGAATGTTGTCCTGGCCCGGAATCTTCACGCAGCGACCTGAGCAGTCGAACTCCAGCCCGTGATAGGGGCACTGCACGCTGTCGTTCTTCAGTTCACCGAGAGACAGCGGGGCGCCCTTGTGCGGGCATCGGTCCAGCAGCATGGCGGGGTCGCCGTTGGCCTTGCGGAACAACACGGCGCGCTCGCCGAAGAAGGTGCGGGCCAGCAGGCTGTGGCCCACTTCGTGGCTCCAGGCGGCCGGGTACCAGCGGTTCTTGATCCTGTTCATGGGGTCCTCATTGCGGGTGGTGGGGTTTCAGATATCGAGCACGAGTTCTTGGCCGAGGCAACGCGACACGCAGATGCACATCACCTGGTTGCTGTCTCGCTGTTCGCGGGTGAGGGCGTAGTCGCGGTGATCGGGTGTGCCCGCCAGCACGTTGACGGCGCAGGCGCCGCATTCGCCTCGGCGGCAGTCGAAGAGCGGATCGCATCCTGTTGCCAGGATCACGTCCAGGATGCTTTGATTCGGTGCCACCTCGAGGGTGTGGCCCGAACGCGCGAGCCGCACGACGAAGCCCGCATCGTGGGCCTGGGGTGCCGGCGCGCTGAAGCGTTCGACATGCACCTGTGCGCTGGCCCAGCCCTGGGCTTGCGCGGTGGCGACCACCGCATCGATCATGGCTTGCGGACCACAGACGTACAGGTGCACCCCCGCGCGCGGAGTGGAGAGCAAGGCCGCGATCGGCATGCCCTTGGCGGGGTCGCCGCCGTCGCAGTACAGGTGCGCACGGTCCCCGACGTCGTCGGAGATCGCCTGCGCATACGCCATGTGCTCGGGCGTTCGCGCCGCATAGTGCAGCGAGAAGGATTGGCCGGCGGCATCCAGGGCGTGCGCCATGGAGAGGATCGGCGTGATGCCGATGCCGCCCGCCAACAACAGATGGTGGGTGGCGTCAGGGGCGAGCGCAAAGTCGTTCCTGGGTGGGTGCGCCGTCAGCAATGTGCCGATGCACACCTGGTCCCACATGTGCTCGGAGCCGCCCTGGCTGTGCGCGGACCGATGCACGGCGATGCGGTAGCGGTGGCCTTGTTCAACCGTGTTGATCAACGAGTAGCAGCGCTGCAGTCCGCCGTTGGCCGTGGGCAGCTCGAACTTCAGGTGTGCGCCCGCGCGAAAGCGGGGCAGCGGAGCCCCGTCCAGGCGACCCAGTTCGAACTCCCGGATGTGTGGCGTGATCTCGCGGATCGCCTTGACTTGCAAACTCAGCAGAGCTTCCATGACTGCCTCCTGTTGGTGTGGGAACATCTGTCTCGAAACCAATGTAGGCCAGCCCACCCCGCGCGGCACCCCATGGGTGTCGATAGTGAGAATCGTGCAAACCGATGGAGCGGGTCGGCTCGGCTGGCTTGCGTGTCAGCCGCGATTTCCGGAATCAAGGAATCGGATATCAGGTCCGATCCGGTGTGTCGGTGCGTGCGATGAAATCGCCCTGGAGCCCGCGCCCATGCTCGATTCCAACGGATTTGAACCAGATCGAATGGAGCCGATTTCGCGCGCTCGGCGCGGTCGTCCAGACGTCGTTTCCTCGCTTGCATGCGCCGGGCTTTCTGCAGGAATATCTGTCGCACGCAGAGCACGCCGCAGCGAACGGCCATGCGGATCTGCCGCCGCGATCAATACCACCTGGAGCCCACCGTGAAACCTTCCAACACCACCCACCCGCAGCAGCCGCCTGTCCATCCTGTCGATGCCTGGCTACCCCCAGGCCGCAACCTGCTGCTGGCCTTTCAGCATCTCCTGGTGATGTATGCGGCCGCCGTTTCAATCCCCATCGTCGTGGGCAATGCGATCGGTCTGGACCGTGAGCAGATCGTGATGTTGATCAGTGCCGACCTGTTTGCGTGCGGCATCGCCACACTGATCCAGACGGTCGGCTTCTGGAAGTTCGGTGTGCGCCTGCCGTTGATCCAGGGCTGCAGTTTCGTGGCGGTCGCGCCGATGATCCTGATCGGCAAGGAACACGGTGGCATGCCCGCCGTCTATGGCGCCACCATCGCCGCGGGAATTTTCTGCATGCTGATGGCCCCCTTGTTCGGCAAGATCCGGCGCTTCTTCCCGCCGGTGGTGATGGGCACCACCATCCTGGTCATCGGCTTGTCCCTGCTGCCCATCGGTGTGCGCTGGGCCGCGGGGGGCGCACCCAAGGCCCCCGATTTCGGCTCCGTCTCCAACCTGACGCTGGCCGCCATTTCACTGATATCGGTGCTGTTGATCTATGGCTTTGGCCGAGGCCTGGTCCGCAACACGGCGGTGCTGTTGGGCTTGCTCATCGGCACCGGCGTCGCCTTGCTCATGGGCAAGGCGGACTTTTCAAAGGTGGCGGACGAGAACTGGTTTGCTTTCGTGACGCCGCTGGCCTTTGGCATGCCGGTGTTCGATCCGGTCGCCATCATCCTCACGTGCGTGGCCATGATGGTCATCATCACCGAAGTGACGGCGGACTTCTTTGCCGTCGGGGAAATGGTGGGCAAGGAGATCGACGACAACAAGATTGCCAATGGCCTGCGCGCGGATGGCCTCTCCACCGTGATCGGTGGCTTCCTGAACACTTTTCCGTACTGCGCCTACAACGCCAACGTCGGTCTGGTGGCCATGTCGGGCGTCAAGAGCCGCTGGGTGGTCGCCACGACGGGTGTTCTGCTGCTGATCCTCGGCCTGTTTCCCAAGCTCGCGGGTGTCTTTGCGTCCATGCCCTTGCCGGTTCTCGGCGGTGCGGCCATCGTGATGTTCGCCATGATCGCCACCACCGGGCTGCGCATCCTGAGCAAGGTCGACCTCAACAACGGCAACAACACGCTGATCATTGCCGCGAGTCTCGGGATGGGCATGGTCACCGTTGCCGCGCCCAGCTTCTATGATCAACTGGGTTCCACTGCGAAGATGTTCCTTCACAGCGGCATTACAACCGGCTGCATCACCGCCATCGTCCTCAACGCCTTGTTGAACCGGAAACAGCGCGAAGCTGTCGCCAGCCCCGTGCCTGTGGTGTAGCCCTTGGGGAAAGGTCCTGCCGTGAAACTGCCAAGCGATCAACTGGACGGATTCCTGATCCGGCTGCTGGTGACCGTCGTCGAGGAGCGCAGCGTCACGCGGGCCGCGCACCGCCTGAACCTTCCCCAGTCCACCGTCAGCGCTGGATTGACGCGCTTGAGAGCCGCGCTCAACGACCCGTTGCTGGTGCGTGGGCGCAACGAGATGGTGCCGACGGAGCGCATGGTGCAGCTGTACGAACGGATGCGCTACCTGGCGGAGGAGATGGAGAGCCTGTGCGGTCCTCTGGCGGTGGTGGAGCCCGACCAGATCACGCGCGAGTTCCACATCGGGTCGATGGACTATGTCAGCTCGCGCTTCATCCCCGACATCATCGCCCGTGTGCTGCAGGCCATGCCCAAGGCCGCGGTCCAGATTCATCCCCTGTCACCGGACTTCGACTATCTCGAGGGGCTTGAGAGCGGTGCGCTGGACGTCGTGATCGGCAACGTCGGCATGCCACCGAGCCACTTGCATCTTTCGCCGCTGTTCGAGGACGAGATCGTCTGCCTGGTGCGCAAAGGGCATCCGGCCTTGCGCAAAGGCCTGACCCAGGAGGCATACCTGGAAGCCGACCATCTGGGGTTGATTCCGTACAACGCCAACCAGCTCGGCGTGATCGACGCCTATCTGGCCCAGCTCGGCTTGCGTCGGCACGTCAAGGTGGTGCTGCCGTATTTCAACAACGTGCCCAACATGCTGGTGCAGTCCGATCTGGTGTTCACCACCTGCCGGCGCTATGCGCAGACCCATTGCGCCGATTTCCCGCTGCAGGTCGTTGAACCGCCCATTGCGTTTCCTTCCATGCGCTTTCATCTGTTGTGGCACGAGAGAACCCACCGGTCGACCGTTTCAAGGCATCTGCGCGAGGCCGTGACGAAAGCCGTCCAGCAATCCACCGGCACGGAGAAACACGAGGGCAAGAAGCTGGCCAAATCGGCGGTTGCCACGGGCCACCCTGTGCTTTGACCGCTGGCGGTCCGGGAGGTGGATGGTCTTGCCGGGTCGTCGGCGGGGGGGCGAACGGGGCCCGCGGCGACCTCGTAAACTAACCCGTGCCCAAGACCACCGATACCTCTGAGAACCGCGCTGCGACATGAGCGCGTCCCGCTGGCTCCCTCTCGTGGTCGCATGGCCCATGTTCCTGCAGAACATGGACACGACCATCCTGGCCACCGCGCTGCCCTCGATGGCGCACGCGCTGGACGTTCCCGTCCTGCATCTGAACCTGGCGATCACCGCCTACCTGCTCAGCCTGGCGCTATTCCTGCCCATCAGCGGCTGGCTGGCCGAACGCTGGGGCGCCAAGCGGCTGTTCTGCACCGCCATCGCGCTCTTCACCGTGGGCTCGTTGTTGTGCGGCCTGTCGCGCAACCTGCCCGAGCTGGTGTCCAGCCGCCTCCTGCAGGGCGTGGGCGGCGCGATGATGGTGCCGGTGGCGCGCCTCATCCTGCTGCACCACGTCAAGCCCGCCGAGATGATCCGCGCCATGGTGTGGTTCACGGTGCCCGGCACCGTGGCGCGGTTGACGGGCCCGCTGATCGGTGGCGGTGTCGTCACGCTGGTGTCCTGGCGGTGGATTTTTGTCGTTCAGCTGCCCTTGGGGTTGTTGGGGATCTTTCTCGCTTGGCGGATGATTCCGGCCGACCCCGCCGTCCAGGACCGGCGCCCGCGCACCTCGCTGGATGCCGTGGGCTTTGTCTTGCTGGCCTTCGGTCTCGCTACCGTGATCTCGGGGCTCGAGTTGGGTGGCAAGGGACTGATTTCCGTGACAGTGACGGCCGCGCTCATCGGCGCAGGCGTGTTGGCCTTGTGGTCCTACCAGCGACACAGCGCCCGATCGAAGCATCCCTTGATCGACCTGCGGATCTTTCGGCATTTCACCTACCGCACCGCGACCGTCGGTGCCATTCCCCTGCGCGTCGCCATTGGCGCCGCGCCTTTCCTGTTGCCCTTGCTGATGCAGGTGGGCTTTGGCTTGTCGCCGCTGCAATCGGGCTTCATGACCTTTGCCGGCGCCATCGGCTCGCTGTCCAGCCGCACGACCTTGCCGTGGATGCTGCGCCGGTTCGGCTTTCGCAGCATCCTGATCGCGGGCACGGTGGGATCCAGCCTCTGCTATGCGGGTTATGGCCTGTTCACCGCGGCCACGCCACAGGCCTTGATGTTCGGCGTGATGTTGATGGGTGGGCTGTTCAACGCCTGCGCCATGGTCGCGCTCAACACGCTGGGGTACAGCGACATCCCACGGGAGCAGACGAGTCACGCGACCACCGCGGCCACCATGGTGAACCAGTTGTCGGTCACCTTTGGCGTGGTGGTGGGATCAAGCCTGCTGGCGCTGGCCAGCCACGTGCGCGGCGGGCCGAACGCGGTGCTGCAGGCGATCGACTTTTCGTGGGTGTTCTTTGCCATCGGCGCGTTCACCATCCTGTGCGTGCACGGGTTCCGGAAGTTGACGCCCGAGGAAGGGGCGCACATGCGATAAGCCGGCAAGCCGATTTGGGTGCTTCACCAACGTCCCCATAATGCGGGCAGGCGGCGCGTCCATGACGCCGCCACACAACGCATTCAGGGAGGGGCGATGCATCGGCAAACAAGGTTTGTGCCGTGGCGGCTTGCGCGCAGCACGCGGGAGCGGCTGTCGTGTCGGCCATGAGCCATCGCGGTTTTGTGGCGCTGGCAGGGTGGGTGCTCGGCGTGGGCTTGCAGTTGCAGCAGGCGGCGCTGTGGTCGCCGTGGGCTTATGCCGCACTGCTGTTGGCCGGTGTGCTCGGCCTGGTGGGCCTGTACCTCGTGCGATCTGCGGGTCCCGCCAAGGTCGCCATGGTGCTTGCACTCGCGCTGCTGGCCGGCGCCTGCATCGGTGGTGGATTGACCGGCTTGCGCGCCGTGCACTTTGCCACCCATGCGCTCGACCTGGCGCTGCAAGGCATCGACATCGAAGTGACGGGTCGCGTGGCGTCGCTGCCGCAGCGCAGTGCGCAGGGCGAGCGCTTCGAACTGGTGGTGGAGTCGGCGCGCCGCGCTGGTGAAGCCGTGCGCGTGCCCGAGCGCCTGCAACTGAGCTGGTACGGCGGCCCGACCACCACCGCCAGCCCGGGCCTGCGCGCGGGCGAGCGCTGGCGTTTCACCGTGCGCTTGCGCAGCCCGCACGGCAACGCCAACCCGCACGGCTTTGACCGCGAGCGCTGGCTTTGGGAGCAAGGCATCCAGGCCACCGGTTATGTGCGCAATGGCCCGCGCGACCCGGCGCCGCTGCGGCTGGGCGCGACGTGGTGGCACCCGGTGGACACGCTGCGGCAGACCGTGAGCGAGCGCATCGGCGAGCGCGTGACCGATGCGCGCAGCGCGGGCGTGCTGGCCGCGCTGGTGGTGGGCGACCAATCCGCCATCGAGCGCACCGACTGGGACCTGTTCCGCACCACCGGTGTGGCGCACCTCATGAGCATCTCGGGCTTGCACGTCACGCTGTTTGCCTGGCTCGCCATCGCCGTGATCGGCGCCAGCTGGCGGCGGCTCGGCCTGCACGGGCCGCGCGCCTTGCTGGCCGTGCCGGTGCCCTGGGCCGCGGCCATCGGAGGTGTGGCCCTGGCCATGGCCTACGCGCTGTTCTCGGGCTGGGGCGTGCCGGCGCAGCGCACCGTGCTCATGCTCGCGGTGGTGGTGGGGCTGCGCCTGTCGGTGCGGCACTGGCCGTGGCCGATGGTGTGGCTGCTCGCCATGGCGGCGGTGCTCCTGCTCGACCCGTGGGCGCTGATGCAGGCCGGCTTCTGGCTCAGCTTCGTGGCCGTGGGCATTCTGTTCGCCACCGACCCTGGTCGATCGCAACGCCAGCAGACCGAAGAACGGCCACCCGGACCGCGGCGCGTGGCGCGGGCCATGGCCACGCTGTTGCGTGAGCAGGGCGTGGTGACGGTCGCGCTCGCGCCGCTCACGCTGCTCTTGTTCGGCCAGTTCTCGGTCGTGGGGCTGGTGGCCAACCTGGTGGCGATCCCGTGGGTGACCTTGTTCGTCACACCGCTGGCGCTGCTCGGCGTGTTCGTGCCGCCGCTGTGGGACGTGGCGGCGTGGGCGGTGCAGGCGATGTCCTTCGTCTTGCAGTGGCTCGCGCAATGGCCATGGGCCGCGCTGTTCCGGCCCGTCGCGCCATGGACCCTGGCGCTGCCGGCGGTGTTGGGCGGGGTGCTGCTGGTGTTGCGCACGCCCTGGGCCGTGCGCCTCGCGGGGCTGTTGCTGCTGTGGCCGGCGTTGTTCTACACACCGCCGCGTCCTGCGCAGGGCCAGTTCGAGTTGCTCGCGCTGGACGTGGGGCAAGGCAGCGCCGTGTTGCTGCGCACCGCGAACCACAGCCTGCTCTACGACACCGGCCCGCGTTACGGACCGCAGCCCGATGCCACCGACGCGGGCGAGCGCGTGGTGCTGCCGTTGTTGCGCGCGCTCGGTGAACGGCTGGACACCGTGGTGGTGAGCCACAGCGACAGCGACCACGCGGGCGGTGCTGCTTCGGTGCAGGCCGACCAGCCGCAGGCACGCTGGTTGTCGTCGTTTGACGCTGACCCCGCGCGCCGTTGCGTGGCCGGGCAGCGTTGGCAGTGGGACGGCGTGGACTTCGAGGTGCTGCACCCGTTCGCATCGGATTTCGACGACGACGGCAAGGGCCGGCTCTCGAGCAACGCCATGTCCTGCGTGCTGCGCGTGTCCAATGGCGCGCACAGCGCCTGGCTGGGTGGTGACATCGACGCCACGCACGAGGTGCGGTTGGCGATGGCCAGGCCCGACGAACGCGCCACCGTGATGCTCGCGCCGCACCACGGCAGCCAGACGTCCAGCAGCCCGGTGCTGCTCAACACGCTGCGCCCGCGCCACGTGATCGTGCAGTCGGGCTACCGCAACCGCTTCGGCCACCCCGCGCCGGTGGTGCTGGAGCGGTATGCGCAACGGCGGATTCCGTGGGTGAGTTCACCCGAGTGCGGGGCGGTGACGTGGCGCAGTGCCGAGCCTGACGGTGTGGTGTGTGAGCGGGATGCGTACCGCCGGTATTGGCACCATCCCGGGTGAGACGAGCCCGTGCTCAGTTCCCGCAAACAGCCTTCAAGTTCAAGGTGAACTCACAGCGCTGAGGCGCGGGCAATGACCACCGATGCACGTCCATCGCGGCGGTGCAGCCGGCGTCTTCCAGCAGCGCTCGGCCCGGCCCTGCTTCGCACAGCAGGACGGCCGAGTCTTCGCCTTCGCGCCGCACCAGCAAGACGCGGCCGTCGAAGTTGCGCATGAGAGGCGGATCGCCCTGGGTCACCGCTTTCAGGAGTTCTTCCGGTGAAGCGTTTGCGGGAAAGTCTTCGTAGCGCACCTTGGCGTCGACCGCGGCCGACACCTTTGTCAAGGCGGATGCGAGGTGGTTCATGTCGCGCTCCTGCACGCGGCTTGCGCAACCCGAGCCGATGAGGGCCACGGTGGCGAACGAACAGGCGAAGAGGGCGGTGCGGTATGTCATGCCAGGTTGCTCCAGAGAACGCGTTGTTGGGTGGCCAGGCTGCGGCCGGTGTCCAAGTTCCAGTCCTCCAAGGCGTCGAGTGCATCGGAGCGCCCCGAGACGAGTGCCTCGTCCAGGCCGCGCCACATTTCCAGCACGTTCGTCCGCGCCCGTTCGTAGAGCGGGTCGAGGTCCATCGGGCCTTCCGGCGTCTTCAGGCCCCGGATGTACTGCGGATCGATCTCCTCGAAACGGGGATAGTTCAGACCCATGGAAATGCCGACATGGCGCGCGAAGGGGAACAGGTGGTTGGAGCCGGCCACCAGCGAGAGCACGCGGCGAAACCCTCGGTGCCAGGCGCTGGGCCTGGGTGCGTCCGCGGCGGCGTGCGCAGGGTAGGTCTTGAGCAGGGCTTCGAGCCACACCTGTTCGATGACCGGGTCGAGCGCATCGGCGTCGTTCGGTGCGTTGCAGGTGGCCACCCCGGTCTCCAGGTGGCGGGCCAGCGCGGCGGACCCCACGTTCATGCGCGGGAAGAGGTGCGCGTCCTGGTGCATTTCGCAGATGCGGTGGGCCTTCTCGTTGCCCAGATACGGCCCCACCTTGAGCTCGATCACGGGGTGGATCGTCATGTCCGTGGCGACATGCGAGGCCCACCCGAAGAGCCAGGCCGTGAGCTTGGGCTGCGACGGGCCCGGCGCCCGGTGGATCGCCTGCACGGCGCAGCGGAAGAGCTCACCGGTGCGGGTGAGGTGCATCGCATCGGCCCACTGGCCTTGCGAACGGTCGGTGGCGAGGTAGGGGTAGTCGGGGCTGACCGCACCGAGTTCGACGTATTTGAGCTGGGTGCCCAGCGCCGCGAGCGTGGACTTGCGAAGACCTGTTTTTCGAGCGTGCGCTCGCGCGTCGTTGGCGATCGTGAGGTGGGTGTATGCGCCTGACAAAGTGGAGCCTCTCTGTGGATGTTGTGGGTCGATGTGTCGCACGCCAGCCGGGTGCGCCATCGCCGTCGGAAGCGGCTTATTGTGTCCAGATGCCGCTCAGGCTTTTGAGTCGTTAAGGAATTGCGCTTTCGACAGGAAGTTGCTAATTTAATTTAGCATTTATCAGTGAATGATATGTTTATTGATCATTTCATGGACGTATTGTGCTTTTCATGCTAAATTTGTTTATCAAACTTACATAAAAGATGCATGTAATGAGCATTGTCCAAAACCTCGAAAGCACCCGCAAGGCGGCCTCGCTGACCCAGGACGAACTGGCGCAGCGCGCGGGCGTGAGCCGCATGACCGTCTCGCGCATCGAAGCTGGCATGGATCCGCGCCTGTCCACGCTGCAGGAACTGGCGCGCGCCATGGGCATGGAGCTGATGCTCGTGCCGCGCGCGCTGCAGTCCGAGGTGGCGGATTTCGTTCGCTCCGGCGGGCGTGTGCTCGGCCAACCCGCTGGCGCGGGTGCGCCGAAATCCCTGGTCGACCTGCTGGACAAGCCGTCCTGAGCGGCCGACGGCCATGAGCACCTTCATCCGCTACCTGCGCCTGTTCCTGCACACACCCGCGGGGGAAAAGCAGGCCATCGGCTATCTCTCGCAATACGGCGACATCCTGCGCCTATCGTTCGATGAGGCCTACATCCAGAACCCGCGCCGGCCCACACTGTCCATGAGCCTGCGCGGTGTGGACGACGCGGCCACGCAGCAGATCCTGCGCGCCACGCGCGACGAGCGCCTGGTGCGCAACGACGGCCACTGGCCGGTGTTCTTCCAGAACCTGCTGCCCGAAGGCCACAACCGCGAGCGCCTGGCCGCACAACGTGGCTGCACCACCGAAGACGAGTTCGAACTGCTGGCCGCCGCCGGCCATGACCTCATGGGCGCGCTCGAAGTAGAGCCGGTGCCGCCCGACGAGGACATTCCGCAGGTGGTGCGCCACTGGCACACGGCGCTGGGACTCGATGTGCTGGAGCCGGGCTTCGTCGAATTGCCGGTGGAGGACGCCGCGTCGCTGCCCGGCATGGTGACCAAGTTCTCCGCGCTGCAGGAAGGGCGGCGCTACGTGGTCCAACGGCATGGCGTGGTGGGTAGCCACATCCTCAAGTTGCCCAGCGCCCGGCACCCGGAGCTGGTGGAAAACGAATACACCGGTTACCGCCTGTGCGCCGCGCTGGGGCTGGATTGCGCGCGCGCCAGCATCGTCACGCGCGAGCAGGCGCAACTGCCCGAGCCCATTCCATTTCCGCACATCCTGGCGGTCGAGCGCTTCGACCGCCGGCACGGCTTGCGCGTGCACATGGAAGAGTTCTCGCAGGTGCTGGGCTATGCGCCCAAGCACAAGTACGGCAAGGGCATTGAACGCGACTACGGACAGATGCTGCGCCTGCTCAACCTGTACTCCACGCAGCCCGCGCGCGACACGCGCGAGTTCCTTGGTCGCTTCGTGGCCTTCATCCTGCTGGGCAACACCGACGCGCACCTGAAGAACTGGGCGCTGCTGTATCCCGACGGCGTTGAGCCGCAACTCGCGCCGCTGTACGACCCGGTCTGCGTGAGCGCCTTCTTCGCCGGCCTGCCGCCGATCGACTACGGCGTGAACCGCGCCATCGACCACACGCTGCGCGCCTTCACCTGGGCGCAGCTCGAGGCGCTCATCGAAAGCGCCGGCCTGCTGCGCAAGTCGGTGGTGCTGCGGCACTGCAAGGCCTTGGTGAAAGCCGCGCAGGCCGACTGGCCGGCCTTGCTCGCGGACGCGCCGCAGAACGTGCGCGACGAGGTGACCGCGCGCCTGCGGGGTGGGGTGGCGCTGACGGCCTGAACGGTCTGAACAGGGCGCCGCCGCTGTAGCGGCCACGACTCGGATTTCGACGAAGACGGCAAAGGCCGGTTCTCGAGCAACGCCATGTCCTGCGGCTGCGCGTGTCCAACGGCGCGCACAGCGCCTGGCGGTGTGGCGCAGCGCCGAGCCCGATGCCGTACGCCGCGAGCGGCAAGCGAGCCCGCGCTACGCTGCGCGGCCACCGTGCAGGGCACGATCACCGAAGCGAGATGACGCGAACGATGGACTCCTGGACGTCGCGGAACCCCATGTCCTCGTAGAGCCGGTGCGCTGGGCCGTTGTCGCGCATGACGTGCAGGAAAGGAGTCTCGTTGCGCCCCATCTGCCGCCGGATCAGCGTGGCCACCAGCCGGCGTGCCAGTCCGCGGCCTTGAAAGTCCGTGTGCGTGCACACGCCGCTGATTTCGCGCAGCCCGCCGGCAAACATGCGCTCGCCCGCCATGGCCACCAGGCGCTGTCCTTCGAAGCGGCCGAAGTACTCGCCGAGTTCGATCGTCCGCGGACCAAACGGGCCGGGACGGGTCAGGGTTGCCAGTTCGAGCGCTTGTGACGCGTGTTGCGCGCAGAGCTGCACGATCTCGGGGGCCTCGTCCATTGCAGGCATCGCAGCCTTCCAGGCCATCTTGACGATGGTGCCCTCCGCATCGATGTGCCAGTCGGCGGGCGCCAGACCCGCCCAGCCAAGGCAGTAGAGCTGTTCCCCGGCCTCGCACAAGGGCGCCAGGGCGTCGAAGTCGGGACTTTCGACGTCCGGGAAAGCGACGATGGGCGAGAAGCCTCTGGCGTACCGACAGGCGTCATCCGTTCCGGTCGCGTACCTCGAATGCGGACCGACCAAGGCATGCCAGGCGATGTTGGCGAAGAGGTGATTCATGACAAGGTGGAGCGTGGACAGACCATGGGGTTCGAGGGCGCTGCGAGCGCAAGGCTTGCTGGCACAAAACACGAATTGTGCACACGCACGCCGATGTTGTTTCTAAGAAAGTGTTAATTCGATTGTTGACTGAATGGTTCCTGCCTACATTGAATTCAAGGTCAATGAGCGCGTCTCAAGCGACACATCCAGCGGCACCACCGTGGTGCTGGCTGCAAGTTTTCAAGGTCTTCATCGCATGAAAAAACACACAACTGGTTGTCTCGCTCGGCTTGAGGCCGATGCACATGTTGGCGCCACCCGGGACGTGGATGCCCCGACCCGCGCTGCATTTGACATGCACCTCGCATCCATTCGAATCAAGCGGCTGTGTGTCGCCGCCATCATGTTGTGCGGCGCACTGAGCCTGAGCGCTGCGGGCGCCGCCACGATAGAGATCGCCGGCATGAAGGTGAGTGAGTCCGCCGAGGTCGCCGGCGCCGGCCTTGAGCTCAACGGCTCAGGCGTTCGCTACAAGGGACCTTTCAAGGTCTATCTCGCCGCTCTCTACTTGAACAAGAAGGTCGCCACGCCCGAGGCGGTCTATGCGGCGAGCGGCCCCAAACGCGTCGTGCTCACCATGTTGCGCGACGTGGAGTCGGGTGAACTGGGGCGCCTGTTCATTCGGAGCATTCAAGACAACACACCGCGAAACGACTTGCTCAAGGTGCTGCCCGCTTTGCCACGCATGGGTGAGATTTTCGCGGAGCAGAAGAGCCTGGCGTCCGGTGACTCGATCACCATCGATTGGGTTCCCGGGGCCGGGACCGTGATCTCCGCCAAGGGCAAGGTTCTGGGCCAGCCTTCAAAGGACCCGGAATTTTTCAACGCCATGCTGGCGATCTGGATCGGCAAGGCGCCCGTGGACTGGGCTCTCAAGGATGCGCTGCTGGGTGTCCAACCGCGAGATCTCCAGGCGAGCAGGCCTGGCGTTCAACGCCGCTAGGCAGTACCTCCGAGCGGGTGATGAAGAACCCCCCCCCGCAAAAGCGACCCCTCAGTGGCCTTTCCCTGTTCCTTCCTCGGCACGGTGCATGTCCACCAAGGATTGAAGCGCCTGGGTCCTGACGCCGGGTCGGGCCGCGCTGGCCGCTTCGCCGCGGCGCAGGCCGTCCTGGTCGATGTGAACGACCTTGCCGCCCACCAGCGTCAGCACCGAACGAAGTGTGTGAATCCGGTCCGCTGGAACTTTGAGGTACGGCGCGTTGAGGACCGCCAGGTCGGCCAGCTTGCCCGGCGCCAGCGTGCCTTTGCGTTGCTCGTCGAAGCTGAGCCACGCCGCGTTCGCGGTATGGAGCCGGAGGGCTTCTTCGCGGGTGAGAAGGTAGTCTGCGCGCCGCTGGACGGCCCCACCCGCCGAGCGACCGGTGACGTGGTATTCGATGGCGCGCCAGACGTTGAAGACACCCACGCGGGTCGAATCCGTGCCCCCGGCGACCACCATGCCCTTGGACAGCGCAAGGCGGGTCGGCGGTGAGGCCTGGGCGATGGCATCTCCGTTGGCTTCCCGGATGGCGGGACCCTCGAAGTACGGCCCCATCTGAACGGTGTAGGAAATGCCCAGCTTCTTCATGCGCTCGAACGTCTCATGGGAACCGGTGCTGATGTGCGTGATCGCCCAGCGCAGATCCTGCAGAGGATAGGTTTTCGAGACCTCTTCAAACACATCGAGGATGGCCTTGGCCGCATCGTCGGTGTACGCATGAACCTCCAGGGGATACCGGCGCGCCGCGGCGAGCGAGGCGACCTTCGCGAGTTCATCCCTGGCGGCTTGAGAGGGACTGAAACCCGGGCCCATGCGCACGCCATCGTTCATGCCGAACACCAGTGCCTCGCCGACACCGAGGAAACGCATCATGTCGTCGCCCAACAGCGGAGGCAGAAAGGTCAACGCCGTGTTGAACCATGCCGCCTCGTTCTGGATGGGCAGCGCGGCGGCGCGGTAGGCCACGCGCAGCGTCAGTGCCTTGTTCCTCCATAGGTCGAACAGCGCGTTGTAGATGGGAAGGTCACCCGCGGCCGGGTCAATGATGCCCGTGACGCCATGGCGGTTGAGCTCCGAGAAGAAGGCGGCCAGGCTGTCGCGGCTCTGCGCTGGCGAGCGCGCCCCAATGCGCGCGAACAGCGCGTTGAAGGAGCCGATGCCCCCGAGCAGTTTCCCGGTGGCCTTGCCTTGCGCATCGCGCTCCACGGTGAGCCCCGCGGGCAACGCGCCACCCGCGTTCAGCCCCAGCGCGTCAATGCCCTTGTCGTTGACGACCGCGTAGTCGTACAGGTACTGGACATAGGCCGGGTTGTTGGGCACGGCCCGGGTGAGGTCCTGCGGTGTCGGTGGGCGCTTTTCGGCGAACTGTTCCGGCGACCAGGCGCCCGTGACCGCAACCCATTGGTTCGCCCCGCGCCTGATGGCCTCTTGCTTCAGTTGTTCAAGAGCGCCCACCAGCGTGGTCTGCTCGTACCAGTACGTTTCGAAGGAGAACCCCTGGCCTCCTCGAATGGCGTGGATGTGCGCGTCGATGATCCCGGGAATGACCGTCTTGCCCTGCAGGTCAATGACGTCGGTCCGCGGACCACGGAGCTTGCGAATGGACTTGTCGCTCCCCACCGCGACGATGTCGCTTCCTCGGATGGCGATCGCCTGCCCGTGGGCCTTGCCGCATCCATGGTGAGGATGTCGCCATTGACCAGGATGCGGTCGACAGCGCGCGCGTCATCCGCGGCGAAGGCGGCTGCCGCCAGCAGGGCGGGAGCCAGTGTGGCCGCGATGCGGCCCATGTACTTGCGCATGTCAGATCTCCTTGAAACAGGGATGGGAGGCGGCGCGGCACCGCCTCCCGTGCCGTCAGGCGTCGAGCTTGATGCCCGCTTGCTTGATGAGCGCGGCGGTGGCGGCGGTTTCTTCGCGGACCAGTCTGGCGAACTGCTGCAGTGGCATCGGCGCCGGGTCAGCCCCAAGCCCCTCCAGCCGGGTCCGCACCTCGGGCGAATGGAGTGCCTTGAGTGTCTCGGCGTGCAGGCGCCCGAGCACCGCATCCGGCATCCTGGGGGGTGCGAACAGGCCGACCCAGAACGTCTGGTCAGCGCCGCCGAAGCCGCACTCGGTCGTGGTCGGCACGTCCGGGAAGACCGGCGAGCGTGCAGACGCGCCGATGGCCAGCGCGGTGAGCTTGCCGCCCTTGATGAGTGGCGTGGCCACCGCCAGCGGCAGCAGGAACCAGTCCAGCCGCCCGCCCATGACATCGCTCAGCGCCTGGGGCGTGCCCCGGTAGGGCACGTGCGCCACCTGGATGCCGGCGGCGATGCGGAACTTCTCTCCGGCGATGTGCGAGCCACTGCCATTGCCCGATGAGCCGTAGAGGAACTTGCCAGGCTCGGCCTTGGCCTTGCGCACCAGGTCCTGCAGCGACGTGAAGCCCTTGTTCGGTGCCACGACGAGCACGTTGGGCATCGACGCGAGCATGGTGACCGGCGTGAAGTCCTTGAGGGTGTCGTACTTCAGCGCGGGGTAGAGCGCCGCGTTGGCGACGTGGCCGGAAGAATGAACCAGCAGCGTGTGGCCGTCGGGCGCCGAGCTGGCCACTTGCGCCGCACCCACCGTGCCGCCGGCCCCCGGCTTGTTGTCGACCACGCAGGGATGGCCGAGGTACGCCTCCAGGCGTTCGCCGACGATGCGCGCCACGACGTCGGTGGTCGAGCCGGCGGTGAAGGGCACGATGACCCGGACCGGCTGGTTGGGATAGGTGGGTTGGGCGAAGGCGGTGGCCGGCAGGGCCGCGGCCCCTCCGGCTGCGAGCTGCAGCAGTCGGCGTCGATGGATGTCCATGGATGTCTCCTCTTTGATGGGGTGTGGGGGAAAAACGGTGCGGGCGATCTGCCGTGCACGCAGGTGCTGTCAAGGGGCCAGAACGAGCCGCTCCATGGAGCCCTCAAGGATGCGGAGGTAGGCCTCGGTGGCCGAGTCCAGGGTCTTGACGGACGCATCGGCCACGTCGAAGGCGCGCAGGCTGCCGTCCTCGAAACCGGGGAGCAGGGTGCGCAGGATGTCGGCGCATTGGCTCGCATGGAGCTTCAGGCTGTCCACGCCCAACATCTGCAGGTCGCGGCGGTAGAACGCCATGATGTCGAACGGCACATTGCGGTCCGGCGTCGAAATCAGGATCTGCCGGCCACCTACCTTCAGCGCGTCCAGCGCGACGGCGAAGTAAGGCGAGCCCACCGTGTTGTAGGCGATGTCGACGCCCTTGCCGTCGGTCAATGCCAGCACGGCGCTGGCGAGGTCTTTGCGGGTGCCGTCCAGCACCTCGACCGGTGCCGTCGCGTGGCCCTGGTACGACGTGGCCTGGCGCTCGACGCCGATGACCCGCGCACCGGCCCGCGTGGCGAGCTGAACAGCCGCCTGTCCCACCTTGCCGTTGGAGCCCAGCACCAGCACGGTCTGACCGCGGCCCGACAACTGGGCGCGCCGCAATCCCTCGTAGGCTGTGACGAAGGGCACGCCCACGGTCGCCGCCGACGCCAGCGGGATGTTGGCGGGCTTGCGAACCAGCGCGTCGATCGGCAGCACCAGGTAGCGGCCGTGGCTGCCGTCGCGGGTGATGCCGAGATCGCCCCCGGTCCCCCACACCGACTTGCCCATCCAGTCGGTGGGGCCCGCGACGACCCGCCCGGCATAGTCGCGGCCCGGCGTTCTGGGCCACACGGCGTAGGGCATCAGGCCCAGGGCGGCCTTGACGTCGCTGGGGTTGATGGCCGCGGCCAGGACCTCGACCACCGCATGGCCGGCGGGCGCGTCGGGGCGGACCACCTCCACAATGGCGGGGTTCAGTTGTTCGGGGCTGTCGGCCTTGGCGTTGAGGCGCAGGGCGCGTGGCGGGGTTGTCATGGGGTTCTCCTGGGAGGGGTGGAGCGAGGTTGCTGAAGGGGTTTCGGGCGCCGCACGGGGTCTGTCAGGGCAGCGGCGGTTTCGGGATGCGGGTCTCGCCGGGTTCGAGGCGCAGTTCCACGTCGAGGTGGAAGTCGCCACGGCTGTCGGGCTCGAACTTGCGCAGCAGGGAGCCGACGGCGCCGAACGCCGCGTCCTTGAACGCGAAGGGGTCGTTGGCGTCGAAGATCTGCGTCGTCAGCACCTTGTGCTCGGGCGCGATGGCGATGAAGTGCAGGTGCGCTGGCCGCATGTGGCTGCGGCCCTGGAGTGCCAGGAGTTCGCCGCAAGGGCCATCGATCGGCACGCCATAGCCCGAAGGACGCACGCTCTCGAACCAGAAGCGCCCGCGGGCATCGGTTTCGAAGACCGCGCGCAGGTTCATCTCCTCCTGCTCGGGGTCCTGGTTCTCGTAGAGGCCGCCCGGCGCGGCCTGCCAGGTTTCGACGCGCGCGCCAGCGATGGGCGTGCCGTCGATGGAGACCACGCGCCCCTGCACGAACAGGCGCATGCCGTCCGTGTCTTCCGAGGCGATGCGCGAGCCGTTCGGCATGGCGGGCTGGTTCGCGCGCCAGAACGGGCCGATGAGCGCGGGCTCGGTGCCGCCCGCCGCGAGCACGGCCTTGGCGTCCATCAGCAACACCAGCGTCGCCATGCCGAGGATGTCGGCGAGCAGGATGCCTTCGTGTTTCTTGGGGCCCGTGGCCTGGCCCACGCGCACCAGGAAATCCAGGCCCGTGTGCAGCTCCTCGTAGGTGAGCTTCACGTCGGTGGCGAACGCGTGCATGTGGCGGATGAGCGCGTCGAGAATCTCCCGCGCGCGGGCGTCTCGGGTGCCCTTGTTCGCGTCCAGAACCGCTTGCAGCAGCGCTTGGGGGTTGGCGGGAATCGAGCGCTGGGTCTCGGGTCGCGCCAGGGTGGTGGTCGTGGTCATGGTGGTTTCCTGACGTTCAAAAGAAAAGGATCAATCGCCGCGCACGTTGGCCTTGGTGGCGACGGCGAGCCAGCGCGGCACTTCGTCCGCCACGCGAGCGGCGAGCTCGGCGGGCGAGCTGGCCACCACGTCGAACCCCATGTCGCGCACCTGCTGCTGCAGGGCGGGCAGGTGCAGGATGCGGTGCACTTCCGCGCTCAGGCGTGCAATGGCGGGTGCGGGCGTCGACGCCGGTGCGAAGAGCGCCTGCATGGTTTCCGAGCGGTAACCCGGGAACCCGGACTCGGCGACCGTGGGTACCCCGGGCAACTGGCCCCAGCGTTGGCTGCTGCCCACCACCAGGGCACGGAGCCGGCCCGCGTCGATGCTGGCCTTGGCCGCCGGCAAGGCCACGAGCCCGCAATCCACCTGCCCGCTGAGCACGCCGTGCACCGCGGGCGCCGCACCGGAATACGGCACATGGATCATCTCGATGCCGGCTTGCTGCCACAGCAGTTCACCACCGAGGTGGACGCTGTTGCCCTTGCCGGGTGTGGCATAGGTGAGGGCGCCCGGTTGCTTCCTGGCGCGTGCGATGAGGTCCGCCAGGCTCGCGATGGGGCTCTCGCTTCGCACGACGATGACATCGGGCGACAGCGCCGCCAGGGAGATGGGGGCGAACTGCCGGACCGGGTCGTACGGACGCTTGTCGGGATACAGCGCGGGGTTGGTGACGAACGACGACGAGGCCAGCAGGAGCGTCAGACCGTCCGGCGCCGCGCGGGCCACCGAGGCGATGCCGATGTTGCCGCCGGCACCCGCCCGGTTCTCGATGATCACCGCCTGCCCCAGGGACTCGCCCAGCTTGTTGCCCAACAGGCGCGCGATGAGGTCGGAGGTGCCGCCTGCCGCGAAGGGCACGACGATGCGCACCGTGCCCTTGGGGGTCCAGGCTTCTCCCGCCTGGGCGGCGGGTTGCGCCCAGGCCTCGAAGCCGAGGCCGGCGAGCGTGAAACCCGCGGTGGCGCGCAACGCGTCTCGCCGGTTGATCCGGACGTCGGGTGCGTGTGGTGACGCGGTCTTGTGCATGGTGGTCTCCTTGGTCGAACCCCGCGGGGCGACTTACTGGGCGGTGCTGTCCTTGATGTAGCCGTCGGTGCTGTACACCAGGCCCGTGGCTTCGGCGGCCTTGACCACGTCGGGATGCCAGGCAATGCGCCCGCACTCTTCGTCGGTGCCGCCCACCACCGAGTACACGACCAGGGCATGGTTGTTCGGGTTGCGGAAGCCGCGCATGACGCCGATGGGGCAGGAGATGACGTCCCACTGGTTCAGCATCAGCGAGTGTTCGCCTTGTTCGCCCCAGACGATTTCCATCTGGCCGTTGAGTGGGCAGAACACCTCCTCGGTCTTGTGCGCGTGGAGGCTGGCGCCCTGGCCGACGGGGATCTCGATGAAGGTGACGCCAAAGCGGTGGTTGCCCGGGATCGCGGGTTCAACGCCTTTGTTCTCGAGAACACCGCGGTTCATGATCTTGTAGATGTTCTTCTTCATGCCGGGCAGCCGGCTTTCGATGAAGGTCTCCCGGTATGGCTCGACCTTGCCCCAGCGTGCGATGCGCGTGGCTTCCATTTCTTGGGGGGTGATGTTCATCTCGATTCCTTTTCACGATGGGGTTTGTGGAAGACAGAAGGCGGTCTATCGCTCTCTGTTGAAGCGAATGTAGGTCGGTGAATTCCTGAGGTCCACTACCATTTTTTGACCGACTCGATAACAATTCGGTATCAAAGGAAAAAGGACCTTCGGATGGACATGAGACAGCTTCGCTACTTCGTCGTTTTGGCGAACCAGCAGCACTTCGGTCGCGCGGCGAGCGTGCTGCACGTGGCGCAACCCGCGTTGACGCGGCAGATCCACCTGCTGGAAGAAGAGCTGGGCGTGCAGCTGTTCGTGCGGCACTCGCGTGGCGCCATGCCCACCGACGAGGCGCTGTTCCTGCTCGAGCGCGCCTCCTTCCTGCTGCGGTATGCCGAGCAGATGCGGCAGGACATGAAGGCACTCCAGCGCGATGCGCGCGGTCCGGTGGCCATCGGTGTGTCGCCCGGTCTGGCGCTGCTGCTCGCCGTGCCGCTGACACGCGCCGTGCACCAGCGGCTGCCCGGTGTCCGGCTTCGCCTGGTCGAGGGATTCGCCCCGACGCTGCACAGCATGCTGCTGCAAGGGACGGTGGACCTCGCCGTGCTCAATGGCCCCATGCCGTTGTCCAACCTCGTGACGTTTCCGTTGTTGACCGAGGGCATCTGCCTCATCGCGCGGCCCGACGACAAACGCATTCGCGGTCCGCGCGCGAAGATGACACAACTGGCCGGCCTTCCGCTGGTGATGACGGGACTGGCGAAATCCGGCGTTCGGCTCGAACTCGAGGCCGCCGCGGCCCGTGCCGGTGTCGAGTTGAACCAGGTGGTCGAGGTCGAGTCGGTCGAGGTCGCGAAGCGCCTGGTGCGCGAGGGCATTGGTGTGACGGTTCATTTCGCGGCCACGGTGAAAGAGGACGTGGAGGCCGGCCGGCTCGTGGCGTACCCGATCGAGGGCCTGCGCCTGCGCCGCATCCTGGCCCGCGCGGCGGACCGGCCGCCTTCCCGGGCCACCGAAGAACTGGTGGGTCTTCTGCGCACGGTGGTCGAGTCGCTCGTTGAAGGCGGACAGTGGCCCAACGCCGTGCTCGACCACTGACGCACAAGCCACAAAAAAATGCCGGCGCTGTCGCCAGCGCAGGCCCTCAAGACAACCCGGGGAGGCGGCTCGATCAGCTGCGCTGCGAGTCGAGCACTTCGTGCTTGCGTTCGACATCCTGGGCCTTGGCGTGGCTCTCGATGAGCAGCGCGTACTCGGGGAAGATCCTGGTGTAGATCTCGGCCCATTGCATCGCGTCGTCGCGGTTCCAGGTTTTCTGCAGTTCCGAGGCCACGGCGGCGGTGTCCATCGGTACGGCGCCGGCCTGCACCACGCGCGCCAGCGTGATTTCCTGCGCCATCTTCGAGTACGTGCCCGAGGCGTCGATCACGACGAACACCTTGTAGCCTTCAGCGATCGCGGCGATGGCCGGAAAGGCCATGCAGACGCTGGTGATGGTGCCGGCGATGATGAGCGTCTTGCGCCCCGTGGCCTTCACCGCGGCCACGAAGTCGGGGTTGTCCCAGGCGTTGATCTCGCCCTTGCGAGCGACATACTGGGCGTGTGGGGCGTTGGCGTGGATCTCGGGAATGAGCGGACCGTTCGGGCCTTGTGGCACCGACGCCGTGGTGATGACCGGCAGCTTGCACAGCGTCGCCATTTTGGCCAGCGCCGCCGCGTGCGCACGCAGCTTGGGCATCGGCATGTCGTTGACGGTCTGGAACAGGCCGCTCTGGTGGTCGATCAGCAGCATGGCTGCGTCGTTGGGGTCGATGATGGGGCGTTGGCCGTTGAAGTTGGCCACGTTGGCGAATGCACTCATGCGGTTCTCCTGGCGGTGGATAAAGAGGGGGGACGGTGTCCGGATCGGTTGTCGCTGCTGCCACCACCAGCACGGTCTCGATCGGGGTGCGTCCATTCTGTTGAGAGACCCGCCGAAGCGGTAGCCGCCCGGCGAGAAACGCGGTGTTCTCGAATGGCGAACACGGCGCGTGGCGGCGCTATATTGCGACCCATGGTCATGTGATGGATGGGGGAACCTTGCGCTACCGTTTCGAAGAAATTGAAGCGTTTGTCGCGGTCGTCGAGGCGGGCAGCATCAGTGCCGCCGCCGTGCGGCTGGACGTGGCCAAGTCGGTGATCAGCAAGCGTGTGTCGGCCCTGGAGGATTGCCTGGGCGTCGCGCTGCTGCAGCGCTCCACCCGGCGTGCCACCCCGACAACGGGCGGGCTGGAGTTCTTCGAGCGCAGCAAGGCGGTGCTGCAGGAGCTGGAGGAGGCCGCCCACGCCGTCGGCGGGCGGCAGCGAGGGCTCACGGGAACCGTTCGCCTGGCGTTGCCGATGAGTTTTGGCCACATGCATGTGCTGCCCGCGCTGATGCCGTTCCTGAAGCAGAACAAGGACCTGCTGCTCCAGGTGGACCTGGACGACCGGCACATGGACCTGGTGCAAGGCGGCTACGACCTGGCGATACGCATTGGCATGCTCGCGGATTCCGGCCTGATTGCCCGGCGGCTCGCGCACAGCCAACGCGCACTGTGCTGTAGCCCCGAGTACCTGGCGAGGAAGGGGCAACCCACTACCCTGGCGGACCTGGCGCACCACGATTGCATTGGTTATGGCCTGGTGTCGTCAAGCCACATCTGGCAATTCGAGACCACTGGGAAAGACGCCCGGCGCCTCGATGAGGGAAGGGTCGCCACCACCGTGCGGGCGCGGATTGTCGCGAACAACGGCGAGGCGATGGTTCAGGCGGTGCTCAATGGCCTGGGCCTGGCCGTCCTGCCCACGTTTCTGGTGGGTGGCCTGCTGAAGTCCGGGGCGCTCGTTCCGCTGGCGCTCGAGGGTTTGCGCCCCACGATGGACCCGGTGAACGCCGTTTACACGCAGTCGCGCAACCTGTCCTCCAAGGTGCGCGCCATCATCGACGTGCTTGCGGCGGCATGGGCCGGCGACGTGGCGCCCTGGGACGGTCCATAGGGGCAGGCGCCGTCGCCTGCTCGTACACCGGGGTCGGAACGCCTTCGTAGCAGGTACTTCATGAAACGGCCCCGAGCCGTCGGCGCTGAAGTCGAGCTGGTCGAGCCCCGAACGAGGGGAATGCCCAGGTACTGGGAAACCCTGGCCCGCTCCTTGCTATGCTGTGTCCAGGAGAAAAAGCCCATGAGCAGACCGATGTTTGACGAAATGAACGCCTCGCCCAGCGAGGTCCGGGCCCATTACGAGAACTACGCGCGCTGGCTGGCGCAGCAGCCCGAGGACGTCATGGCGGCCCGGCGCGAAGAGGCGGAAATGATCTTCCGCCGCGTCGGCATCACCTTCGCGGTGTACGGCGCCAAGGACGAGGACGGCTCCGGCACCGAGCGCCTCATCCCCTTCGACCTGATTCCCCGCATCATTCCCGCGCACGAGTGGCACAGCATGGAAGCGGGCCTGGTGCAGCGCGTGACGGCGCTCAACCGCTTCATCCACGACGTCTACCACGGCCAAGAGATCATCAAGGCCGGCATCGTGCCCGCCGACCAGATCTTCCAGAACGCACAGTTCCGCCCCGAGATGATGGGCGTGGACGTGCCGCACCAGATCTATTCGCACATCGCCGGCATCGACATCGTGCGCGCGCCCAATGCCGACGGCGTGGGCGAGTACTACGTGCTCGAAGACAACCTGCGCGTGCCCAGTGGCGTGAGCTACATGCTCGAAGACCGCAAGATGATGATGCGGCTGTTCCCCGAGCTCTTCGGCCAGAACCGCGTGGCGCCCGTGGCGCACTACCCCGACCTGCTGCTCGAAACCCTGCGCGCCAGCAGCCCCGCCACCACGGCCGAGCCCACCGTGGTGGTGCTCACGCCCGGCATGTACAACAGCGCCTACTTCGAACACGCCTTCCTCGCGCAGCAAATGGGCGTCGAGTTGGTGGAGGGGCAGGACCTGTTCGTGAAGGACAACTTCGTCTACATGCGCACCACGCGCGGCCCCAAGCGCGTGGACGTGATCTACCGCCGCGTGGACGACGACTTCCTCGACCCGCTGGTGTTCCGCCCCACCTCCACGCTCGGCTGCGCCGGCCTGCTGGGCGTGTACCGCAGCGGCAACGTGGCCATCTGCAACGCGGTGGGCACGGGCGTGGCCGACGACAAGTCGATCTACCCCTACGTGCCCAAGATGATCGAGTTCTACCTTGGGCAGAAACCCATCCTCAACAACGTGCCCACCTTCATGGGCCGCGAGCCCGAAGACCTCAAGTACATGATGGCCAACATGAAGGACCTGGTGGTCAAGGAGGTGCACGGCGCGGGCGGCTACGGCATGCTCGTGGGCCCGGCGTCCACCAAGGAAGAGATCGAAGACTTCCGCCAGGCCGTGGCGGCCAACCCCAGCGGCTACATCGCGCAGCCCACGCTCTCGCTCTCCACCTGCCCCACGTATGTGCAAAGCGGTGTGGCGCCGCGCCACATCGATCTGCGGCCCTTTGTGTTGAGTGGCAAGGAGGTGCAGATGGTGCCGGGTGGGCTCACGCGCGTGGCGCTCAAGGAAGGCTCGCTGGTGGTCAACTCGTCGCAGGGCGGCGGGACCAAGGACACCTGGATTCTGGAGGACTGATCATGCTTTCGCGCACCGCCGACCACCTTTTCTGGATGTCCCGCTACACCGAGCGCGCGGAGAACACCGCCCGCATGCTCGACGTGAACTACCAGACCTCGCTGCTGCCGCAGTCTGCCGCGGTGGCCCAGGTGGGCTGGGAAGGGCTGCTCGTCATCAGTGAGCTCATGCCCACGTACACCCAGAAATACGGCAAGGAAATCACGCCGCGCAACGTGCTCGATTTCATGGTGCGCGACGAGGAAAACCCATCGAGCATTGCCTCTTGCCTGAAGGCCGCGCGCGAAAACGCCCGCGCCGTGCGCGGCGCGCTGACCACCGAATTCTGGGAAACGCAGAACCAGACCTGGCTCGAACTGTCGCGCGTGCTCAAGAGCAAGAACTTCGAGCGCGATCCGGGCGAGTTTTTCGAATGGGTCAAGTTCCGCTCGCACCTTTCGCGCGGCGTGGCGGTGGGCACCATGCTGCAGGACGAAGCCTTCCACTTCTACCGCATGGGCTCCTTCCTGGAGCGCGCGGACAACACCGCGCGTTTGCTCGACGTGAAGTTCCACGCCGTGAACAGCGACTTCTTCGGTGCCGCCAGCGAGCTCGATCAGGAGTACGACTTCTACCACTGGAGCGCCATCCTGCGCAGCGTGAGCGGCTTCGAGGTCTACCGCAAGGTCTACCGCGACGTGATCACGCCCGAGCGCGTGGCCGAGCTGCTGATCCTGCGTGCCGACATGCCCCGCAGCCTGGCCGCCAGCCTGAACGAAGTGGTGAGCAACCTCGCTGTGGTGGCCAACGACATCTCCGGCGAAACCCTGCGCCGCGCCGGCAAGCTCAAGGCCGACCTGCAGTACGCGCGCATCGACGAAATTCTGGCCACCGGTCTGCACGCCTTTCTCACGCAGTTCCTCGACCGCGTGAACGAACTCGGCGGGCGCATCAGCCAGGACTTCCTGGTCCCTTCACACTGATCGCCTTGCCCAACGTCTGCACCATCTGATCAAACAGCGCATCCACCGCCGGCAGATGGCGCGACGCCTGGCTGCGGTACAGCGCCACATCCATTGACGCCAACGCCGGCAGGCCTTGTCGCTCGCCTAGAAGGGACAGGTGTGACGGCGCGCTGCAGCGCGTGAGCACCGCCAACGCCAGGCCACTCTCCACCGCCGCGAGCTGCCCCGCCAGACTGGAGCTGTTGTAGACCACGCGGAACGCGCGCCGCTGTGCCGTGAGTGCCGCGATCACCGCGCGCCGCGCCAGGCTGGTGGCTTCGTACACCGCGATCGGCAGCGGGTCCCGCCGCCACACCTCGAACTGCGCCGCGCCCACCCACACCAGCGGCTCCTGAAACAGCAGCGTGCCGCGCGTGGCCTTGTCGCGCGAGACCAGGGCGAGGTCGATCTCGCCGCGCTGCACCTTGGGAATCAGTGACGTGGATTGCTCGCAATGCAGCTCGATCTCCACACCCGCGTGGCGGTTCGCGTAGCTGCGCAGCACCGGCGTGAGGTAGCTGCCCGCATAGTCGTCGGGCACACCGAGCCGCACGCGGCCGGAGAGCACCGGCCCGTGCAAGGCCTCCAGCGTTTCGCTGTGCAAGGCCAGCATGCGCCGCGCATAGCCCAGCAACTCGGTGCCGGTGGGCGTGAGCTCCAGGTGGCGCGGCCCGCGCAGCAACACCGCGCGGCCCACCGCATCCTCCAGTTTGCGGATCTGCATGCTTACCGCCGGCTGCGAACGGTGCACCAGTGGCGCGGCGGCAGACAGCGATCCACCGTCCACCACCGCGACGAAGGCGCGCAACCAGTCGAGTTGCAAGTCGGTGTGTCCCATGTCTTCTTCAGCATTCGGTTATCGAATGCTTGGGATTCTATGTATCCGCTGCCCAGAATCCTCAGGTTGTGAATCCGTAGAGTTCCGCGGGGTTGTCGACCAGGATCCGTTGCCGCGCCGCCGCGCTGCTGGCCCAGGAGAAGAGCAGCGCGTACAGATCGCGGTTCGACGGCGCGGGGTCGCGCGAAGGATGGGGCCAGTTGCTGGCCCACAGGCAGCGCTCGGGAAACCGCTCCACCAGGGTTCGCGCGAGCAGGCTCACGTCGTCATAGCCCGGTGCTCCGCTCTTCGAGGTCTCGTAGGGCGCGGACAATTTGATCCAGACGCGACCCGTGTCCAGCACACGCAGCAGCGACTGGAAGGACGGGTGCTCGGGCGCCACCGGTTCGAGGAACTTCCCGTTGTGGTCGATGACCAGCCGGCACGGCAAGCGCTTGAGAACGGCTTCGTGTTCCGGCGCCGTTCGCCCATCGAACTGGAGGTTGATCATCCAGCCGTGGTCGTGCAACCGCGCCGCCATGGGCTCCAGCGAGCTCCAGTCGAGCACGCCGTCGATCAACATGTACCGCGCGGCGCGCACCCCGGCGTCGTGCAGGTGCCGGATGCTCGCGTCGGACGCATCGGGCGACACCAGCGCCACGCCACGGGCCGCGCCGCCAAACTGTTGCAGGGCATCGAGCAGGCAGGCGTTGTCGAAGCCGTAGGCCGTGGGCTGCACCAGCACCGCGCGCTGAATGCCCAGGGGCTCCTGCACCTGAGCCCGGTAGAGCGACACCGGCGAGTGCCGCGGGACCCAGGCGACCTTGGGCAGCATCGGGTACCCGTCTTCGTAGATGTGGACATGGCAGTCGCACGCGCCGGGGTAGGGGGTGATCGGGGTGTCGTCGAAGCTCATGGCAGGTTCGTTTTTTCAAGTTGGCGGGCGCGCTGCCAGCGATGCGCCTCACGGGCGTTGACCGCACCCACGGGTTCGCGGCCGGCGAGCAGCTCGCGCACCTGCGCCACGGTCTCCATGGACTGGTGTTCGATGGCGGGCAAGGTGAGGCCACCGACGTGGGGCGTGGCGAGCACGCGAGGGTGCGCCGCGAGAAGGGGCGTGGGCATCTGGTCGGGGCCTTGTCCCACGTCGAGCGCGCAGCCGGCGATCGTGCCGGCGTCCAGGGCGTGCCGCAACGCGTCTTCGTCGACCAGGCTGCCGCGCGATGCGTTGATGAAGATCGCGTCCGGGCGCATGGCCGAAAAGGCTTTCGCGTCGAACAGATGGTGGTTGTCGTCGGTCGCTTTCGCCAGGCACACCACGAAATCCGAGGTGGCCAGCAACTCGTCGAACCCGACGCGTTGCACCGACGCGTGCACCGCATCGACGTAGGGGTCGTGCACGACGATGCGCATGCCCAGCGCCAAAGCCACGTCGCACAGGTAGCGCCCGATCTGCCCATGGCCGACCAGGCCCAGAGTGGCATGGCGAAGCTCGCGGCCCATGCGCTGCGGCACCGGGTGGCCGCTGCGCTGGGCCACCACGTAGTCGCTCGTCGAGCGGCTCAGGTCGATCATCGCGCCCAGCACCCATTCGGACACGGCGGGCACAAAACCGGCGCTGGCCTGCGTCACGAGAATGCCGTGCCGGCTGGCGGCCGGGACATCGATGTTGCGGATGTCCACCGCGCAGCGGACGAAGGCCAACAGGCGCGGCAGGCTGGCGAACAAGGCTTCGTCGCCCACGGTCTGGCGGTACGACACGATGACCTCGGCGCCGTGCGCCAGTTGCGCCAGTTCTGCCGTGGTCGGTATGTGTTCGTGCGGGTTGAGGTCCACACGCGCCACGGACCGCAAGGCTCTCAGCGCGCGGGGGCCGTAGTACGCGGCCAGCATGCTGGGCGGGTGGCTCAGAAAGACGGTGGTCATGGCAGGCTTCAATCCACCGTGGCGCCGGAGACCGCCACGGCTTCGCGCCAGCGTTCCATCTGCTCGCGCACAAAGGCGCCGAATTGCGTCGGCGTGGTGACGTGGATCTCGGTGCCGCGCGAGCGCAGCTGCTCGCCGATGCTCGCATCCTGCAGCACCGCCTGCAGTTCGGCGCTCATGCGCGCCACGATGGGCTGCGGCGTGTGGGCGCGCACATGAATGCCGGACCAGCCCGCCGTGCCGCTGTCGGCCAGGCCCAGCTCCATCAGGGTGGGCACGTCCGGCAGCAGGGTGGAGCGGGTCGGCGAGGTGACGGCCAGGGCGCGAACGCGCCCCGCGCGCACGTGCGGCAAGACCTCGGGAAGCCCCGAGATCATGACCGAGACCTGTCCGCCGAGCAGGTCGGTCAACGCGGGCGCGGCGCCCTTGTAGGGGATGTGCGTGAGCTGCATCTGCGTGCGCTTGCGCAGCAGTTCCATCGCCAGATGCTGTGCGGAACCATTGCCAGGCGAGACGTAGACCACCGGCTTGGCCGCGTCCTTGCTCGCGGCGCGCAGCTCCTGCAACGTGCGCGCGGGAAAGCCCGGGTGGACGATGATCACGCTGGGTGTGCTGCCAATCTGGCCCACCGGCTCGAAATCCTTTTCCGTGTCGAAGGGCAGCGACTTGAACAGGCTGGGGTTCACCGAAAACGGGCCCGATGAGTACAGCCAGGTGTAGCCGTCCGGCGCGGCCTCGGCCACCATCTGCGTGCCGATGTTGCCGGCCGCGCCGGTCTTGTTTTCCACCAGCACCGGCTGCCCCAGGCGCGCCTGGAGCGCCTTGGCGACGATGCGCGCGGTCTGGTCCGATCCGCCGCCCGCGGGCCAGGGAACGATGAAGCGGATCGGTCGATCGGGGAATTCCGCCTGGGCGGTGGTGGCGCCGGCGAGCAGGCCCGCACCGAGCAGAAGCATGGACAGCATGCGCATGATCGGCGGCCCTCAATCGGCGGAAATCTTGGCCGCGTCGACGACGCGCTTCCATTGGCTGGACTCGTCGCGCAGCATGGCCGCGAAGGCGTCGGCCGATCCGCCCACGGTCTCGCCGCCGGCGGCCGCGATGCGCGCCTCGACCTCGGGTTTGGCGAGGACTTGCCGGACGTCGGCATTGATCTTGCGCACCACCTCCGCCGGCATGCCGGCCGGGCCCACCAGGCCTTGCCAGTCGCGCACCACGACGTTGATGCCGCCTTCCTTGAGCGTGGGCAGGTTGGGCGTTTGCGGCGAGCGCATGTCGCCCGTGGTCGCCAGGCCCCGCAGCGTGCCACCCGTGATCTGGGGCAGCGCCGATGGCGCGGCCGAGAACATGAGCGTGACGGTGCCCGCGACCACGTCCTGGATCGCGGGACCCGAACCCTTGTAGGGCACGTGCAGCATGTCGACGCCGGTCTGCAGCTTGAACAGTTCACCGGCCAGGTGCGATGGGGAACCGGAGCCACCCGAGGCGAAGGTGATGGGCTTGGACTGCGCCTTGGCATAGGCCACCAGCTCGCCAGCGGTGCGCGCGGGCAGGCTGGGAGAGACCACCAGAATGTTGCTCTGGCGCGCGAGCGCGACGATGGGCGTGGTGTCCTTGGCGATGACGTACGCGGCCCGCTTGGTCATCGCTTCGAAGACCACGTGGTTGAGGATCAGGAGACCCAGCGTGTAGCCATCGGGCGTGGCGCGCGCCACGGCGTTCATCGCGATCGAGCCGCTGGCGCCGGCCATGTTCTCGACCACCACGGGTTGTTGCCAGAGCCGGGACAGTTCGATGCCGACCATGCGCGCCAGCAGATCCGACGTGCCACCGGGCGGGTTGCCGATGAGGATCTTGACCGGCTTGTTCGGAAAGCTCTGGGCCTGGGCGTGAGGGGCCACGGCGAGCACGCTGAGCGCGGCGAGGGCATGGCAGAGCAGCCGGCGGGTGCGTTGCGGGAAGGGATGTGTGGTGGGCATGGGCCGGTCTCCGGTCGGTGTTGTCGGGGTGTGATTCAGGTGTGCAGTCGGGCAGCGCAGCGCCAGCGTATGGCGCGTGCCGCGCCGGGCGCGAGCGCCACGCACGCAGCGCGCTGCGCCTCGTCGTCGTGCCGCAGGGCGCCGGGCATCAGGGTGACGGGTTCCAGGCACACGTGCCGGGCGTGCGCCGGAACATGGCAGAAGAGGTGCCTGGCGCCCGTGGCTTCGACGTCCACCACGAGATTCTTCTCGACGGACAGGGACAAGCGCCCGTCCCATTCTTCGAACACCGTGCTTTGCGCGCCGAGGCCTTTCAAGGTCCGCGCGGTGTGGACTGCCTGCCCGTTCGAGGGCGTCAACACCGCCAGGCCCTGTGGACCGGCGTCGTGGCGCGCCGCGGCGGTCAAGGTCAAGACAGGGTTGGCGACGGGGTGAAAAGGATGCCAGCCCAGACCGGCCGGCATGGGCTCGGCCGAGGTGTTGCGGATCTGCAGGTCCACCTGCACATGGTCCGCGGTGACGGTCACGTCCATGTTCAGGTCGAACGACCACGGCCAGCCTTCGTCCGTGGGCTTGTGGCTGTAGCGCAAGGCGGCGTGCTCGCGCGTGGCGTGCGCGAGCGTCCAGGGCTTGCGGTGGGCGAGGCCGTGCAGAGCATGCGGGGAGTCTGCCGGCGTGGGCAGCACGATCTCGCGCCCGTTCCAGGTGAAGCGTCCGTTCTCCAGCTTGTTGGTGAACGGCGCCATGGGAAAGGCGCCGGTCTTGGGCCAGTCGTGTGGGTCGAAGGACGCCGTCGCGTCGCTCGGCACCAGCAGGTGCCGGTCGCGCCGGCCGTCGAACCAGGTCAAGGCAGTGATGCGCGCGCCCGCGCCGGGCGAGAGCCGCACGTTGTACGCACCGCAAGCCAACGAGATCTGGTCGTCAAAGCGCATGCTCAAGCCCCATGCGGCGCAGGTATTCCACCGGGGCGCTGGCCTTCACCATCTCGGCCAGGGCCAGGTCGCGCATGCGCTCGGCGATCGCGGGATCGTCCAGTGGCCGCAACTGGTCCGGATCGGTCCACAGGTCGTACAGCACGGTGACGGTGTCGTTCTGCACGCCCGGACCCTGGTGGTTGTAGAACGGGGACTTCGGCGTGGCGGGCACGCGCAGCACCGGCACGTCCTTGAAGTGGGGCAGGGGCGGCGTCAAGGTGGCTTCGGCCAGTTCGGCCGCGCTGAACATGCCTTTCAAGTGCATCGGCATCAGCGTGTACTGGTACAGGTCGCCGCCGTGCACGTCGGGTGGGTACAGCAGGTAGGTGTAGCGGCCGTCGGTCACGTTGACCGCGCTGCCGAACACACCATAGATCGCCGCCTCTCTGCCAGGCAGGCCATCGCTCGCCATCTTCAGGAGCGACTGCCCCATGGTGTCTGGCGGAATCGCCGCGCCGGCGATGTCCAGCAGTGTGGGCATCACGTCGATCGTCTGCGTCAGTTCGCTGCGGTGGGTGCCGCGCTGCGACTGCAGATCCGGGTGGTGGAAGAACAGCGGGATGTGCGCCACCTCGTTGTAGCAGGGCATCACGTTCTTGGCCCACCAGTCGTGTTCGCCGAGCAGGAAACCGTGGTCGGTGGTCACGATCAGCGCGGTGTCGTCCCACATGTTGTCGCGGTCCATGACGTCGAGCAGGCGCCCCAGTTCGTGGTCGCACAGCGCCACGATCGCGGCGTAGTTCGCGCGGATCTCGTCGCACTCGGGCGTGCTCTCGGTGACGCGGGCGTAGGGCGGCCAGTCGAAGATGGGGCCACGGTAGGCCGTCGGGTAGGGGGCGCGGAATTCGGCGGGCGCGTGGAACGGCTCGTGGGGATCGAACGTTTCGAGGTGCAGCAGCCAGTTCGAGGCGTGGCGGTTGGTCTGCAGGAAGTCGAGGCCGGCGTCGAAGCAGCGCACCGATGGAAAGTCCTTGTACTCGCGGATGAACTCGCGGTTGGTCATGTGCCGCGAGAGCTTGTGCCGGCGCGCGTCGGTGAATTGCTGCGGGTGGTACATCTGCCGCCAGCGCTCCCACGGCGGCTCGACCATGGCCTTCCACGGATCGCCTTCCTGGCCGCGGATGAACTCGTAGCTGTCGTAGCGGTTGTGGTACGTCGAGCCGCCATCGCCCCAGTAGTGAAAGTGGTCCGACACCAGGTGCGAATACACGCCCTGGCCCTGCAGCAGCGCGGCGAACGAGTTGTCGAACGGCTCCAGCGGACCCCAGCCGCGGTGCAGGAAATTCAGGCGGCCGGTGTGCATGTCGCGCCGCGCGGGCATGCAGGGCAGGCTGCCGACGTAGTGGTTGTCGAAGGTGATCGAGCGCTCGGCGAGCCGCTGGAAGTTGGGCGTCGCGATGGTGGTGCCGCCGTAGGGTGTCAAAGCCCTTCGGTTGAGCGAATCGAACAGGACAAAGATGGTGCGCACGGGAGCTCTTGTGTGGGTGGATCTGTGCGGATGATAGGTAGGCAATGGCTATGCTACAAATCGAATCTTCATCAAAATTGATTGAATAAAATGATTTATCCCAACCCCCGGCACCTGCGGGCTTTCGTCGCGCTGGCCTCGTCGTCGAGCTTCAGCGTCGCGGCCAAGGAAGTCCATCTGGGCCAGCCCGGCCTGAGCCAGGCCATTGCCAACCTGGAGCGGCTGGTGGGGGTGCCGCTGCTGGAGCGGACCACGCGCACGGTCAGTCTCACGGCGGCCGGTCACGACTTTCTCGAAGATGCGCGGCGCGTGCTCGCCGAGAACGAGCGGCTGATGCGCCGCGGCACCGAATGGGCCATGTCACAGCGCGGCACGCTGCGGCTGCTGAGCATCCTGTCGGTGGCGCAACGGCTGCTGCCGGGTGTGATGCGGGAGTTCGCGCGGGCGCACGAAGGCGCCAGCATCGAGGTGTTCGATGTGCCGGACCCGCTGCTGCGCCAGCGCTTGTCGCGCCGGGAGGCCGATCTGGGCTTCATCAGCGAGACCAATATCGGCCCGGGGGAGGTGGTCTTGCCGTTTCTGCGCGACCCCTTCTTCTGCGTGTTTCCCGCCGAGCACCCGTTTGCCCGGCTGGCCAAAGTGCCGACCCGCCTGCTCACGAACGAGCAACTGATTCTTCCGCGGCGCGGCACCGTGTTGCGCTCGTATATCGACGGCGCCATCAGCCGGCTCAACCTCAAGCGCCCGCCCGTGGAGGTGGAGCACCTGGCGACGCTGATCGGCATGGTGGAGAGCGGCGTGGGCGTGTGCCTCATCCCCGCGCTCAGTTGTCCGCCGGCCGCGCTCAAGTCGGTTCTTGCGCGGCCGATCGACACCCCCAAGGTCGTTCGCCGCGTGGCGTTCGCAAGATCGCGCGACCAGGCGACCATGCCCCTGGTCGCGTCCTTCGTGCACCTCACGCTGAAGCTGCTGGAGAGCGGCGAGCTGGCGCTCCCGGCGGGTGTCGAGTTCGTGCCGCCTACGGCAAGCGCGGTGCAGCGTTTCCTGGCGGCTTAGTGGGGCTTCAAGACCGCTTCGCAGAGCCCGGCGGCACCAGGCCACGCCGTTCGATCGGTGTAGAGAAAACGATGGAGGTGCGGGTCTCGCCGTACCCGTTGATGGTGCCGATGAAGCGCTCCAGGTCCGTGAGGCCCGTGGCCACCACGGTCAGCACGTAGGAGTCGGCACCGGCGACGTGGTGGCACTCCAGCACTTCGGGTGCCTGGCGCAGCCGCTCCAGCAGCGGCTTCTTGCCGGGTTGTGTGGCCGTGATGCCGATGATGGCCTTGACGGGGTAGCCCGCTTTCGACGCATCCAGCTCGACCGCGAACCGCTGCACGACGCCCACGTCCTGCAGCCGCTTGAGCCGCTCCGCCGTGGCCGCCACCGACAAGCCCGCGGCCTCGGCGAGTGTTTTCAAGGGCGCGCGCGCATCGCGTTGCAAGGCGCGCAAAAGGCGCCAGGCGACATCGTCCAGCTCGTGGGTCTGCATTCTTGACATGTCCGCATTGCGCCAGAAAAAGGGTGGTCAAAAGAGCGATTGACCAGAAGGATGCACTGTACCTCCGGGGCGCTGCGTTGGATGATCTTCTCCCGTTCAACCCACCGTGTGTGTCCCGATGTTCGATATCCAGAGCTACAGCAGCTTCATCATTGCCATCCTCGTGTTCCAGGCCGTGCCCGGCGCGGGCACGATCGCCATCCTCGACGCCACCGCGCGCGACGGCCGCAGCGCGGGTCTCGCCGCCGTGCTGGGCACGCTGGTGGGCGATGCGTTGTTCATGCTGGCCGCGGTGGCGGGCCTCGCCGCGGTCATGCAAACGTACCCGGTGCTCTTTCAGGGCCTGCAATGGTTTGGTGCGGCCTACCTGGCCTGGCTGGGTCTGCAGCTGATGCGCAGCCGGTCGAGCGATGTGGGCTCGGCATCCGCACGCGCGCAGACACCCGGGGTGTACTTTCGCCGCGCCTTCATGGTCAGCCTGACCAACCCCAAGGTCATGCTGTTCTTCGTCGCGTTCTTTCCGCTGTTCCTCAAGCCCGAAGCGTCCACGGCGACGCTGGTGGTAATGATGTTGCACGTCACCGTGTTGAGCCTGGTCTACCAGACCGCGCTGGTGCTGGTGGGCAACCTCGTGGCACTGCGCTTCGCCGCGTTTCCCAGCGGCCGGCACACCGCGACGCGGTTCGCCGGTCTTGCGCTCATCGGCCTGAGTGTCAAGCTGGGCATGGGCATCCGCTGAGCGCTGGGCCTACTCCGCCTTCATCCCCGTGGCCTTGACCAAGGCGCGCCACGAAACGATCTCGTCCTGCACCCGCCTGGCGACCTCCGTGCCGGGACGGTACAGGGACACCGCGCCCGCGGTTCCCATGCGCGCAATGACGTCGGGCGCCGCCACGGCTTCCTTGATTTCACGCTGGATGCGCGCCACCACTTCGGGCGGTGTGCCCGCGGGCACCATCACGGCAAACCAGGGTGCGACCACCGCCTTGGGAAAACCGGCTTCCGCAATGGTCGGCACGTTCGGGAAGTCCTTGGTGCGCGTGTCGTTGACCACCGCCAGCACTTTGGCGCGACCGCCCTTGGCCTGCGCAATGGCGATCGGCGCGGGCATGTAGGTGGCCGAGAGCAAGCCCAAGAGCAGGTCCGGCACGATCGGGGGCGCGCCCTTGTACGAGACCGCAACCACGTTGATGCCTGCCACGTGCTTGAACAGCTCGAAGCCCAGATGCGGCGTGGAGCCGATGCCCGCGCTGCCGTAGCTGAGTTTTCCAGGCTGGGCTTTCGCCAGCGCCACGTACTCGGCCACGCTGGACACCGGCAACGAGGCCGGCACCACGAAGTAGTTCGGCGAGTAGGCGAACTGGGCCACCGGCACGAAGGCGGTCTGCAAGTCCGTGCGAATGTTCGGCATCAAGGCCATGTTGGCGGCGTTGCTCGTCGTCGCGATCAGCCAGGTGTAGCCGTTGGCGGGCGATTGGGCGACGTGGTCCGTGCCGATGTTGCCGCCACCGCCGGGCTTGGATTCGACGACGAAGGGCACATTCATCGACTGGGCCATCTTCTTGGACAGGGCGCGGGCCAGGATGTCCACCACGCCGCCGGCCGCGTAGGGATTGATGATGCGGATCGGCTTGTTGGGAAATTCTCCCTGCGCGAAGGCAGCGTGGCCGATCAGCGCGGCCAGGGTGGCGACGCTGGCGCGAACGAACAGGCGTTGGACGAGGTTCATGCGGTTTCCCCTGCGTTGGTGTTGGCGCGTGCATGGGCGTTTTCGCTGACGTTGCGCAGCAGTGTCTTGCCGATGTTGAGCTGGTGGATCTGGCTGGTGCCTTCGTAGATGCGGAAGGCCCGCACGTCGCGGTAGAAGCGCTCGATGCCTGCTTCCTTGACGTAGCCTTGCCCGCCGAAAATCTGCACCACGCGATCGGCCACGCGGCCGCACATCTCGGTGGTGTAGTACTTGCACATGGACACGTCCATGGTCACGTCTTCCCCACGATCGCGCTTGCGCGCGGTCTCCAGGACGAGCGCGCGCGCGGCTTCGATCTCGACCTTGCAGTCCGCCAGCATGGCCTGCACCAGCTGGAACCCCCCGATGGGCTGACCGAATTGTTGCCGCCGGTTCGCGTACGCGATGGCTTCGTCGAGCATGCGGATGGCCGGCCCGATCGCGAGCGCGGACAGGTTGATGCGCTGCTTGTTCAAGGTCTTCATGACCGTGCGAAAGCCACGGCCCGGCACACCGCCCACGATGGCGCTGGCATCGACGCGGCAGCGGTCGAGGAAGACCTCGCCGATCGGGCCGCCTTCCTGTCCCATCTTGGGTGTTGAGCCCGAGAAACGCATGCCCGCCGTCTCGCGTTCGACGAGAAAGGCGCTGATGCTGTCGGCGGGTTTGCGGTCGTTCTCGGTCCTGGCCAACACGGTCACGAGATCGGCGATGGGCGCCAACGTGATGTAGCGCTTGTGGCCGGACAGCAGGTAGCTTCCATCGCTCTGCAGATCACCTATGGTGCGCAAGGCCGTGGCATCCGATCCGGCCTCGGGTTCGGTGAGGGCCAGCGCACCCGTCATGCGACCAGAGGCCAGCAGCGGAAGGTAACGGTCCTTCTGAGCGGCCGTGCCGTCCTGCACCAGGGACTCGGAACCGACACCGGTGTTGATGCCCACCCGCACGCGGTAGGCGACCGAGCACTGCGAGAGTTCGATGTTGGCCAACGCAAGTTCTTCCGTGGTCAGGCCGGCACCGCCATAGGCCTCGGGGATCGACCACCCGAACAGGCCCAGGCTTCGCATTATCTCGACGATCTCGGGTGGAATCTCGTCGTCGCGCTCCACGCGGTCTTCGTTGGGGATCGCGACGTCGCGGACGAATTCGCGCGTGGATGCGATCAAGCGGTTGAATGTCTGTGGGTCTCTGATCATCGATGTCTCCGAAGTGGGCGGGTGTGCGTTGTCGAAGGGCATCGTAGGTGGGGGCTGCTCGCGGTGGACACACTGTTCCACTCTGCGAAACAGTGTGCTGATTCCTATTGACTTCGGGGATGGGCTATCCGAAGCTCGTGCGCAATGAACGCCAATAACAAGCCCCATGTCATGCCCGCGGAGAGCGAGGGGCCCACACAAGACCGCAGCTTCGGCGTTGCCATCTCGCGCGCCTTCGATGTCTTGCGCTGCTTCACGCCGGAGCGGCCCTTGCTGGGCAACGGCGACATCGTGCGGCTCACCGGATTGCCCAAGGCCACGGTGTCGCGCCTGACGTTTACGCTGGAAGAGTTGGGCTATCTGTACCGGCTGGTGACGATCGGCAAGTACCGTCTGGGGTGGGGGGTTCTGTCGCTGGGGTATCCGCTGCTCACCAGCATGCCGTTGCGCCAGATCGCCCGGCCCGCCATGCATGCGCTGGCCATGCAGGCCAAGGTCAACGTCAACATGGGCACGCTGCATGTGCTCGACGTGGTCTATGTCGAAAGCGTGCGCTTCGATGAAACCAGCATCACGCGCCCCGACATCGGCGCGACCCGGGAGCTGCTGACCAGTTCGATGGGGCGTGCGCTCATCTGGGGCATGGAGACGGCCCGCCGGGAGGCGCTGCTCAACCGCGCGCGCCTGGCGCATCCGGATGTGTTCAAGGCCACGAAAACAAAGCTCGACCTGGCCCGGCGCAGCATCGTCGCGCGCGGCTTCTGCGTGTCCGACGGGGAGATGCAGGTCGGCCTCCAGGCCGTATCGGTACCGATGCGGGTGGCCGCGCACGAAGAGCCCATTGCCTTCAATTGCGCGGTGTCGAAGCACCAGCTGCGCAAGGGCGAGCTCGAAGACGACATCGGTCCGAAGCTGGTCGCGATGGTGCGAACGCTGGAACACCAGTTCGGGGTGCGCTGAGCCGTCTGCGCCTTGGCCTCTTCTTCATTTCAATCGGACTCTTCATGGACTCTGCTTTTTCTTCTTCCTCCACCCCGCCGCCGACCCCGCCCGGCAGCCGCAAGGGGCCGCTCGAGGGCATCCGAATTCTCGACATGGCCACCGTCGTCGCCGCACCGTTCTCCGCCACGCTCTGCGCGGATCTGGGGGCGGACGTGGTCAAGCTCGAGTTGCCCGATGGCAGCGACCTTTTGAGAACGCTGGCCCCGACGAGCAAGGAGCATGCGCTGTACTGGAAGGTCACGAACCGGGGCAAGCGCGGCATCACGCTGGACGTGCGAAAGCCCGAAGGCCGCGAGGTGTTCCTGCGCCTGATCGCGGGCTTTGATGTGCTGGTCGAGAACTTCCGCACCGGCACGATGGACCGCTGGGGTCTGGATCTGCAGACCCTGCACACGGTGAACCCGAGACTGACCGTGCTCAGGCTGACCGGCTTTGGCCAGACCGGCCCGTACGCCGAGCGTCCGGGCTTTGCCCGAATCTTCGAGGCCATGAGCGGTTTTGCCCACCTCACCGGCGAGCCCGACGGCAGTCCGCAACACATGAACTACCCGCTGGGCGATGTGGCGGCGGGCCTGTTCGGCGCGTTCTCGATGGCCGCCGCATTGGTCGAGCAGCAGCGCCATCCCGATGCGCCGGGGCGCGAGATCGATCTCTCGGCGACCGAGGCCATGATGCGCCTGATGGAGCCGCTGGCCGTGGAGTACGAGCAACTCGGCCATGTGCGCCAGCGCGCCGGATGCCGCGCGACCTACACGGCGCCGTCCAACATGTACCAGACCGCCGATGGGGCTTGGGTCACGATCGTCGGGTCGTCGGATGCGACGTTTCGCCGCCTGTGCGCGGCAATGGACCGCGCCGAGTTGTCGGCCGAGGCCCGCTTCGCGACGACGCCAGATCGCATCGCGAACGTCGATGAACTCGACGGCCTGGTGGCGTCGTGGTGCCGGGCGCAAAGCTTCTCGTCGGTGGCGGCATCGCTGGAACGCCACCTGGTGCCGTTCAGCAAGATCTACGACATCACCGACATGCTGGACGATCCGCACTTCCAGGCGCGCGAGGCCTGGATACGGCTGCCCGACCCGGATCTCGGCAGCGTGCCCGCCCCCTGCGTGGTGCCGCGTTTCTCTGGCATGACCCCTGGCTTGCCCCGGACCGGGCCCGCGGTGGGTGAGCACAACGCCGAGGTCTATGGCGGGCTGGGCCTGGGTGAGGATGAACTCGCGCGCCTCAGGGCATCGGCGGCCATATGAGCATGCAGGCTGCTCCCTTGCGTCCGCGGGGTGCCGATGTCGCCGCGGCTCACGGCCCCTTCTGACGCATTCGGTTATCGAATACCTGCAATTCTATTTATCCGCTGGTCAGACCCCGTGCATCCACCGACCATCGGTGCATGACATCTTCCGCCTCACTGCGCGCCGCCGCCAGCGCCCCAGACCCGAACGCCAGGCGCGAACGCACCGGCCTGTGGTTGATGGTCTCGGGCGGTGTGCTGCTCGGCACGCTGGGCATCTTTCTCGAAGAGGCTGGGCAAAGCCCGCTCATGGCCGTGTGGTTCCGCTGCGCGTTCGGGCTGCTCGCGCTCACGGCGTGGTTCGCCGTCACGCGCCGCTGGCATGAACTCAAACTCAGCGGCACGGCGCGCACCGCGGCGGTGAGCGCGGGTGTGCTTGCGGTGCTCAACTGGGTGCTGTTCTTCGGAGCCATCGAACGCACCTCCATCGGCGTGGCCACCGTGGTCGTGCACGTGCAGCCGTTTCTGGTGATGGCTTTCGGTGCCTGGTGGTGGAAGGAGCGCATCACCCGCGCGCAGGGCGTTGCCGCCGTGGCCGCCTTGATCGGGCTGGCGCTCGCGTCAGGCTGGGTCGATGGCGCCTTGACGGGCGCGGGCTGGTCGTCCACCTACCTCTGGGGCATCGGCCTGGCCTTGCTCAACTCGGTGGGCTACGCCGCGCTCACCCTCATCGCCTTGCGCGCGCGCGGCGTGAGCCCGCTCGCGCTGGCCTGGTGGCAGTGCGCGGTGGGCGCCGTGGTTCTCGCCTGGTGGCCGCTCAGCCAGGGCTGGCCTCCCGCAGGCCCGGCGTGGGCCTGGTTGATAGGGTTGGGCGTGATTCACACCGGCCTGGCCTACGTGGTGCTCTACGCCGGGGTGGCGCGCCTCGCGGCGGGACGGGTGGCGGTGCTGCAGTTCGTCTACCCCGCCTCGGCGGTCGCGGTGGAATGGGCCGTGTACGGGCGCGCGCTGAGCCCGAGCCAAATGGTGGGCGTGTGCATGATGTTGTTGGCGCTGGTGGTGGTGGGCACCCGGCGCGCGAACCAGACCGCTTGAGCAGAGCGAAAACCACGCCATCGCCAGCAAATGTCACGGACGCCGCCGGGTCGGCGCCCGGCGGACCCGTCAATTGCAACTATGCTGCCGTTCGGACAGGGCGAAGGGGCATGCAGATCTGCCCCCACCTGTCGCCTGTACGAATGTCATCACCGGGAGGGTGAAATGGCCAGTGATCTGGATACGGTGAGGGTGCTGCGTGCCCTGTTCAACGACATGCCGCGCGCGCCGCAAGGGCTCTCGCACGAAGAGACCATGGAATGGGTGGCACAGGCCATGGCCGGCCACGAAGGCGGCGACATGGCCTACATGCTCGAACACATCACCCGCAGCTCCATGCTCGACATCGTGTTGCGCTTGCGCGAGGACGGCTACCTCAAAGAAGACGCTGCTTTCGACAACACCGTTGAACTCATTTCCACCCCCGAGGGGCGCAAGACCTTCATGGACCGTTGCATCCAGGCCCAGGACAGCGCGGACGCCACCGCGCGCCTCATCAACCGCGCGAAGCGCGAATGGACCGACCCGCCGCCGCTGTTCAGTTCCGACCCGGGCGCCATCGAGCGTTTCGTGCGCGGCGAACTCTCCGGCCCGGGCCCGCTCTATGCCGAGTTCATGGCGCGTGAAGACGTGCGCGAGATCGGCGTGTTCGCCCAGGCGCCCGATGGCATCCACGAGTTTTCTTGGGGCTTCGTGGTGGAAGACCAGGGTGCCTGGATTTTCTACAGCGCCGATGTCTGGCGCAACGGCACCGTCGGCAGCTTTGATCGCTTCCTGAGCGCCTGGCACCAGGCCACCGCCGCGGCCTCCGGCCAACGCCTGCCGCCGGTGCCCATGGGACTGCTGATGGAAGACGGCATCAACACCTTCAGCGCCATGACCCTGCAAGGCGCGGGCTCGATGAGCAACCCCGCGCTGCGGCGCTGGATCGGCGAGGTGTTCGTCGACCGCATGCTGCCGACCATGGCCGCGCGGGTGGTGGACCGGAACTACGACTTTCCATTGGTGGGCCTGCAGGCCCATTGAAGCGGATCGGTTTCCACCGATCCGCTCAGGATCAGAAGCTGTGTCTCACGCCAAAAGCCACACCGCTTTGTGAACCACCCGGCGCGGGCGCGCTGCCCGGCTGTCCGCCGCTGACCGACAGCGCCAGCGTGCCCTTGTTCTGGATGGCCCCGGCTGTCGCGTAGACCGCCGTGCGCCGCGACAGGCTGTAGGTGGCCCGGATCGAGGCGAGATGCGCCTTGTTCGCAGATCCCTTGAAACGGAGGCTGAAGATCTCGCCGTCGATGAGCAAGGTGGGCGTGAGGTTGTACGCCGCGCCGAGATACCACAGGTCGCTTTTGCCGTTGGTGGGGCTGGCGCCGTTGTGGCGGCGAACCAGTCCACCCGCCAGCTTGACGCCGCCCAGTTTCACGTAGCCGTTGGCGGATACCCGCCGGTCCGTCATGGCGCTCGATGTCAGGCCGGCGAAGGCGCCCGGTCCGCCGCGGATCTCGTCGACGGCGAGTGCACTGCCCCAGTTGCTCGCGTCGTATTTGACGAGCGCGGACCATCCTCGACATGCCTTGTTGTCGCTCGCGTTTTCGCCCGCGCAGTTCGTTCCCGCCGGGCTGGGGCCCGCATTCACGCTGTCTCGACCCAGGCTGTAGGTCGCGCCCAGCGTGAGGCCAGAGAATGTGCCGCGATACGCGATCGCGTTGTCCGCGCGTGCGTTGGGAATGTAGCTGTCCAGCGAGCCCGAGCTGTAGAGGTTGGGGCCGAGAATGTCCGCGTCCAGGATCGAGAAGAACAGCATGGTGTACTGCCGCCCGAGGGACACGGTGCCCCATGCGCCGGACAACCCGACGAATGCCTGGCGCCCGAAGGCGCGGCCGCCCTGGTTGGCAACACCGGTGTCGGGCGAGAAGCCCGTTTCAAGCGCAAACACGGTCTTCAGTCCGCCGCCCAGGTCTTCGGTGCCGCGAAAGCCGAGGCGGCTAGGGCCGCTGCCTGTCAAGGCCGGCATGCGCGTCAGGCCTTGGTCATTGGGACCCACGTTGGTGACGTGTTCCACCGCGGCATCGATGAGGCCATAGATCGACACGGTGCTTTGTGCGCTGACGGAACCGCATGCCATCAGGCCAGCACACGCGCTCAAACCGGCAAGGAAGTGGGTCTTTTCCATACGTTCTCCATTTTTTTGACAAAGGAATGCCCTGAGGACCCCGAGAGGTCCCCGGACAAGGGGGGAAGGGAAACAGGAAGTGGGGCTTAGGCCGGAACGGCGCGTCGCTGGGCGACTTGCTCCTGGGCGCGTTTTTCCATCCAGCGGCGAACCCGGACGATGCCGACGTCGTGCTGATAGAGCGACTCTTGCGAGCGGGCAGATCGGGACAGACTTTCAATCACCAGCCGGTCTTGCTCCAGAACATCCCAGTGCAGACCTTCGAGGCGGTTCTTGTAAAGGAAGTGCCAGATGTTCTTGTCGAACCCGGCGGCCTTCCGGATGCGCCAGAAATAGACCTGGCAGTGCTTGTCGTCGACCGGTGTGACGAAGCCCACGATGATGAACTGGCCGCCGCCATGTTGCTTGCTGTATGGCACCGCGAGCCGCATCCACATCATTCCCGATTCACCGAACTCGACCCAGTCGAAGTTCACGCCGCGCTGCCCCACTTTTTCGACGATCAGGCCCGTGTCCGTCGGACGCACGGTCATCTCGGCCTGCCGGTCCCCTTCGGCCATCGAATGCGACTGCGAGTGCAGGTAGGTGCCGTGCATCGGGTCCATGACGTTGTCGATGGCATAGCGGTGGTTGCACTTCCAGTTCTGCATGCAGAGGAAGCCCGAATACGCGTCGGACGTCATCTCTTCGGGCAGTTCAAACGGTGCCGGCGTGTCCAGGGTGCCGTCGCCGAACCAGAGGAAGATCGCGCCGTTGGCTTCCACCGCCGGATAGGACTTCAAACAGGTCCTTCCCTTGAGCGCGCAGTTCTCCATGGCCGGGACATCGACGACTTTTCCTTGGCCATCCACCTGCACACCGTGGTACCAGCATGCCACGCGGTCTCCGAGATTCCAGCCCAGCGACAAGCGCGCGCCGCGGTGTGGACACCGGTCTTCCACGGCGCGAACCTTTCCATCGTCGTCGCGCCACAGGGCGATTTCCTCCGACAGTCGCGTGATGCCGATGGCGGTTCCCGCCAACCGGTAGCTCGGCAGCACCGGGTACCAATAGTTCAGGAGGCCGCGCTCCACGCGCTGGGTGGCGTCGGTTTTCAGGGTTGCTTCTTCAAGGCTCATGGGGTTTCCGTGTGGTTCATTCGTCGGCCGTGAAGCCGGAGGCCTTGACGATGGGCGCCCAGCGCGCGATGTCGCTCTTGACGAGCGAGGCGAGCGCCGTTGGGCTCAACGTGACCGGTTCCATCGACAGCTTTTCCAGGCTCGCGGCGTAGTCGCTGGTGTTCACGGCGCTGTTGATCCTCGCGTTCCATTGGTCCACGAGGGGTTGAGGCATGCGCGGTGGTGCAAACACACCCAGCCAGGTGTCTGCCTGCACGTGGGGATACCCCAGCTCCACCATGCAGGGCGTGTCCGGCAGGTACCGTGACCGTTTGGCTCCAAAGGTCGCCAGCGGGCGCACGCTGCCAGAGGACTTGAACGGGAGGGCTTCGCCGACGGCGTTGAAGCTCACGGCCACATGCCCACCCGCCAGCGCCTGCAGCGCGGGCGCGCTGCCTCTGAAGGGCACGTGGGTCATCTGGACGCCGGTGGCCTGGCTGAACATCACGCCCAGCAGATGCAGGACGCCGCCGGGGCCTGACGATGCGTAGTCGGCCTTGTCCGGATGTGCCTGCAGCCACTTCACGAGTTCGGGCACCGTGTGGACGCTGGATGGCACCATGGGGCCGACGCTGAGCACCAGCTCCGAGCGCGCGCAAGCGGCGACGGCCGTGAAGTCCCGTACCGGGTCGTAGGCCAGCTTCTTGTAGATGTGCGGAAAAATCGTGAGAGGAAAGTCCGGCGTCAGCAGCAACGCGCTCCCGTCGGTGGGCGCGCGCTTGATGTACTCCAGGGCCAGGCGGCCGGCAACGCCCGCCTTGTTGTCGACGACGACCGGCTCTGGTGCGTGCGTGCGCAACTGGCTCGCCATCAGGCGCGCCAGCAGATCAATGCCGCCGCCCGGCGGGAAGCCGACGATCAACTGGGTGGGCCGCGCCGCCTGTGCGAGCGCGCCTGCGTGCCAGGAGGTCAAGCCCATGGCCATGCCGGCCACAAGCAGTTCGCGTCGATGGATGTCGTGGGGTTTCATCGGTGTGCTTTCTGGTCGATGGGTTTCAGGCGGCGAGGCGTTCGAGCTCGGTGCTCAACACCGCGGGCGTCCATGCCTCTCCATTGGCTTGCAACAGGTTTCTGGCATTGAGTCCTTCGGCGAACGCCTCTGGCGTGCGGCCGTCCTCGGCATAGATCTGCACGATGGCCGATGTCAGTGCCTGTTCGTATTCCGTGGGTTCAACGAACCGCGTTTGCCATCGCAGGTTTTCCTCGTCGCCCGGTTGAAAAATCAGACCATTCCCGGCATCTTTGGATCGTTTGGCATTTTTTGCGCTGAGGAGGTGGGGGTTGAAAGAGATCGCAGTGACAGACATGTGGGTATCCAGCAAAGGTTTGAAAAACGCGTTAATTCCTACATATGGGAATTGAGCGAATGCTAAGGCGCTGATGGAGCCGTTGTCAAACCCGGCATCCTGTCCCTACACGCCCCATGGATATTTCCTTTTTATGGGAATTAATGTGGACGTGGCCTGCGAACGCGCGAAGTGTTCCTAGAATGGCGCGATGAAGGACAACGAAACCATCACCCCCCGTCGAAAGCGCAAGGAAACGCGCCGCACCGCGGGCCGTCCCGAGTCCAGCAGTGGCGTCGGGAAAGACAGGATCATCGAAGCGGCGCTCTCGCTGCTGCGAGAGAAGGCGCCGGAAGCGTTGACCGTGGTGGAAATCGCCAGCGCGGCGAATGTGGACCCGGCGTTGGTTCGCTACTACTTCGGAACAAAGAAAGGCATCCTGCGGGCCGCTGCGGTGAGTCTGCTGGACGAGATACAGGGCCGCAGCCGGGTCATGCTGGATGAGCCGGGGCTCCTGCGCCACCGCATCCGGACGCGCCTGCAGATGCTGATCGATGCGCTGCAGCGCAACCCGCAGTTTCTGAATCTGGTGCTCAAGGAGATTTACTCCGGTGAAGAGGCGCAGCAAGAAGTCGGGGATCTCAATACCGTGGCCAAGCGTGGTCTGGCGCTCACGCAGTTCGTGCTGAATCCCGCCGCGGGTGACAAGCCCGTCCGCAAACTGGACGCCCGCTACCTGCATGTCGCCATTCTGGGGATGTGCACCTTCTTCATGGATGCGCAGCCGATGCTGGCCGTCCTCTTCAAGGATCAACCGGGCAGCGATGCCATGGTCAAGGGCTACATCGAGTTCGCCACGGAGTTGTTGGCGCAGGGCATCGAACAGCGCTAGGAAACGTTTGCGGGTCCGCGAACGTCCGCGGCGATCCACGCCCGCCGCGCGGTGTGTGTAGAATCCGCCCCCCGCCGCGCCATGCCCCAGATCGTCGTTCACCAACTCCGCAAGACCTACCGCATCCACGAGCGCGACCCGGGTGTGCGCGGTGCGCTGCGTGCCCTGGTGCGGCCGCGTTACCACACGGTCGAGGCGCTGTCGGGGGTGTCCTTCGAGCTGCGACGCGGTGAGCTGTTGGGCTTCATCGGGCCGAATGGCGCGGGCAAGTCGACCACCATCAAGATCCTCGCGGGCATCCTGCGGCCCGACGGGGGCCGCGTCGAGATCGACGGGCGCGACCCTTTCGTGGACCGCGAGCGGCACGTGGCGCGCATCGGCGTGGTGTTCGGCCAGCGCACCCAGCTCTGGTGGGACCTGCCGGTGGGCGACGGCTTTGCGCTGCTGGGCGACATCTACCGCGTCGACCCGGTGCGTTTCCATCGCACGCGCGACGAACTGGTCGCGCTGCTCCAGCTCGAACGCCTGCTCGACCAGCCGGTGCGCCAGTTGTCGCTGGGGCAGCGCATGCGGGCCGAGATCGCGGCGGCGCTGCTGCACGAACCGGACATCCTGTTTCTCGACGAGCCGACCATCGGCCTCGACGCACCCTCCAAGCTCGCGGTGCGCGACTTTGTGCTGCGTGCCAACCGCGAGCGCGGCACCACCGTGTTGCTGACCACGCACGACATGCACGACGTGGAGGCGCTGGCCGAGCGCGTGATCGTGATCGGCCACGGGCGCGTGCTGGCCGACGGCCCGGTGAATGCGCTGCGCGCCCAGGTGGTGGCCGCGCGCCGGTTGAACGATGGCCTGCCCGAGGACGCGGAGGACGAAGGCATGACCATCGAAGCCGTGATCGCGCGCTTCTATGCCATGCACGGCGCCACCGAGGCCTGATCCCCGATGTCGCCACGCGAACTCGTGCGTCCGTATGTGGCGGCCTTTGCGTCCCGCTTCCTGCAGATGCTGCAGTACCGCACCGCAGCGTATGCGGGCTTCATTACGCAGTGCTGGTGGGGTGGCATCAAGGTCATGGTGCTGATGGCGTTCTACAACAGCGCCTCGGCGGCGCACGCGCCGATGTCGCTCGCGCAGGCCATCACTTACACCTGGCTCGCGCAGGGCCTGCTCGCGCTGCTGCCCTGGCTGGGCGACCCCGAGGTGGCGCAGGCCGTGCGCACCGGCGCCGTGGCCTACGACCGGCTGCGGCCGGTCAACGCCTACGTGCTGTGGTTCGTGCGCTCGGCGGGCTGGATCGCCGCGCGCGTATTGCCGCGCGTGGTGCTGATGGGCGCCTTTGCGGCGGTCGTGCTGCCACTGGTCGGGTTCGGCGAATGGGCGTGGCAGCCACCGGCCGACGCGGTGGCGGGTTGGGGCTTCGTCGCGTCGGCCTTGCTCGCGTTGTTGCTGTCGACGTCGCTGGTGATGCTGCTCAACATCGCGGCCGTCGCCGCGCTCAACGAGCGCGGCATCAACGCACTCGCGGGACCGATCGTCATCGTGTTCTCCGGCAACCTGCTGCCTCTGCCGCTGCTGCCCGATGCGTGGCAGACGGTGTTGCTGTGGCAGCCACTGGCCGGCGTGGTGGACATCCCGGCGCGCATCTACTTCGGGCAGCTGGACGGCGCGCAGATGTTCGCGGGGCTCGGTCTGCAATGCGCGTGGATTGCGGTGCTGGTGGCTGTCGGCCATGCGGCCATGGGGCGCACGATGCGTCGGCTCGAAGTGCAGGGCGGTTGACGCGCATGGGCTCGCTGGCGTTGTTCATCCGTCTCGCGATGGCCTCCCTGAGTGGCCAGGCGCGTTATCCGGCGTCGGCGGTGATGCTCACGCTGGGGCAGTTCCTGGCCACCGGGATCGAGGTGGTGGCCGTGTGGGCGCTGTTCCACCGCTTTGGCGATGTGCAGGGCTGGCGGCTGGGCGAGGTGGCGCTGTTCTACGGGCTGGTGAACTGCATGTTCGCCATCGCCGATGCCCTGGGGCGCGGTTTCGACACGCTGGGCACGGAGTTTCTGCGCACCGGCGCGTTCGACCGTTTGCTGTTGCGGCCGCGTCCGCTGGCGCTGCAGCTGATGGGGCACGACGTGCGCATCAGCCGCCTCGGTCGCCTGGCGCAGGGGTTGCTGGTGCTGGGCTTCGCGACCGCGCAGGCCGGCATTGTGTGGACCCCGGCGTCGATCGCGGTTGCGCTGTGGGCGCTCGCGGGCGGCGTGGCGCTGTTCCTCGGCATCCTGGTGCTGCAGGGCACGCTGTCGTTCTGGACCGTCGAAAGCCTCGAGGTGGCCAACGTGCTGACCTACGGCGGCGTACAGGCGGCGCAATATCCACTGGCCTTGTACGAGCGGTGGTTCCGCGCCGTGCTGACCTTTGCGGTGCCGTTGGCCTGCGTCGCCTACTACCCGGTGCTTACGATCCTGGGCAAGGCCGATCCGCTGGGCGCACCGGCCTGGACGGGGATGGTGTCCCCGCTGGCGGGCTTCGTGTTCCTCGCACTGTCCTTCGGCGCATGGCGCATCGGGCTGCGCCGCTACGCCTCCACGGGCAGCTGAGGCGCCGAAAGCGCGCGGCGCGTCGGCGGATACCTACAACGGCATCGGGCCTATCCGACAAGCCGCGGCGCGTCGATGCATACGATGACTGTTTTGGCCGACGTTTCAGGAGATGCGACATGACCAGCAAGAACACGATTTGCCTGTGGTACGAGCGCGACGCCGTCGACGCCGCCAACTTCTATGCGAAGACCTTCCCCGATAGCGCGGTCGGCGCGATCATGCGCGCACCGGGTGACTACCCTGACGGCAAACAGGGTGACGTTCTGACGGTGGAGTTCACCGTGGCCGGCATTCCTTGTATCGGGCTCAACGGCGGCCCGGTCTTCAAGCACAACGAATCCTTTTCCTTCCAGATCGCGACCGACGACCAGGAAGAAACCGACCGCCTGTGGAACGCGATCGTGGGCAATGGTGGCCAGGAAAGCGATTGCGGCTGGTGCAAGGACCGCTGGGGCCTGTCGTGGCAGATCACGCCGCGCGTGCTCACCGATGCCATGGTCGATCCCGACCGCGCGCTGGCCAAGCGTGTGTTCGATGCGATGATGACGATGAAGAAGATCGACATCGCGGCAATCGAGGCGGCGCGGCAGGGTTGATACCACCCGGAAAAATGTGCCGCGTGGGTTGGCTGCGCCAGAAAAATTTGCCGCAAGAGCGAGGTGTCCCATGTTTGCACTGTCCGGCCCCTGGTGGGAGTTGCCTGCAAGGGCCGCCATCATCTACGTCGTGTTGCTGGTGTTGATGCGCCTGTCCGGCAAGCGCACGGTCGGGCAGTTCACGCCATTCGACCTGCTGGTCGTCATGCTGTTGAGCGAGTCGGTGTCGTCCGGGATCAGCGGCCAGGACCATTCCGTGACCGGTGGGCTGCTCGCGGCTGTCACCTTGATCGGACTCAATGTGGTGGTGGCCGTGGCGAGCGCGCGCAGCACCCGTCTGCAAACGCTCGTGGAGGGCGCGCCGGTGCTGATCGGTCGGGACGGCCGGATCTACGCCGACGTGCTCAAGAAAAACCATGTGCCGCTGTTGGACGTCGAGCGGGCGTTGCGCGAGTCCGATTGCGACCTGAAGGACATGAAGTACGCCTTTCTGGAGGCCGACGGCGGGATCAGCGTGTTGAAGTCATCGTCGGGTCTGATGACGCAGAGGAGCGATGGCGGTGGATGAGGTCGAACGGTCCCGGCGCCGGTGCGCGCCTGGGGTCGGTCAGGCACACGCCTTGCCATGAAGGTCTGCGGCCGATCCACCATGGTCGCCGCCATCCCTTCAACCCCTTCAGGAGAATTCCCATGCCTTCGAACAAGCAAGGTCAGCAAGGCCAACAGGGTCAGCAAGGCCAGAAGCAGCAGGACCAGCGCCAAGGTCAACAAGGTCAGCAAGGCGACAAGAACACACCACCCGGCCAACGCGAACAAAGCAACCCTGGCGGCTCCGACCAACAGGGTCGCAAAGAGATCAATCCGTCGATCCAGCAGGACGCCAAGCGCAGCGGCAAACGGGAGCCGCAAGGCAACGATGCCGAGCGCCTCGAAGACAACGACGAGTAGCCCACCAGGCCGTCGCTTGATCGGTCTGGAAACCGCGTGACGAGGGTCACGCGGTCGGCTCGGGCGATGCGATACTGGCCGCCCCAAGGCACAACGAAGGTGAGCGATGCGGGGCGTACTGGATTTCAGTTCCTGGTCGACCGGGATGACCACCCTGTTGGGGCTGGTGCTCGCCTCGCTCGTGTTCGTCGGCATCCGGCTGGTGTTCATGCAGACCTTCCAGCGCCGGCGCGAGCGCGAGAACCGGCAGATCAACGAGCGCCTGAAGGTGTTGATCTCGGCCTACAAGACACTCGGCGGCTCCTTCACCGGCGACTTGCAGGTCGACCCCACGCACTTTCGCGAGACGAGGCGCGAAGCCGGCGAGGGCGACGGTGCCGAACCCGCGACCAGCATTTCCGAACGCCGCCGCCGCATCCGCGATGCGGTGGAGGCCGCGCTCTCGGATGTGATTCTGCTGGGCACGGAAGAGCAGGTTGAACTCGCCGTGCGGGCGGCCAACGACATGGTGGCTGGCCGCAACGTGGAAACCGCCGCGCTGGTGGTGTCGCTGCGCAACTTCATCCGCGAGGCGCTGGACCTCACACCCCTTTCTTCCCAACTGTCCGTGCCGAACCAGGGGCCGCTGCGTGTGGCCAGCGGTGGGTCGGGTGCCGCGGGCCGGCGCGGCGGCACCGATGCCCAGGGCGCTCGCGCCGGTGGCGCGCGCGCCCTGGGCATCGGTGCCGC
>NZ_SCML01000021.1 GCF_005503365.1 Hydrogenophaga sp. 2FB | reverse complement strand
GGGGAGGGGCAGAAGTCATGGCGGGGATTTTCGCCGATCCGCTGGAAGGCCCATCGGCGCGCGATCCGGGCCCATTTCGATAGACTCGGCCCCATGGACACCGCCTCGCTCTCTTTCACCGCCCTTTTCTGCGCCTTGCTGGTGCTTGGCCTGGTCGTGCGCACCGTGCTTGCCAGCCGGCAAATGCGCCACGTCGCACGCCACCGCGGGGCTGTGCCGACCGCCTTCAGCAACACCATCTCGATCGAAGCCCACCAGAAGGCCGCCGACTACACCCTCACCAAAACCCGCTACGGCCTGCTCGAATCCACCATCGACGCCGCGCCGCTGCTGGGCTGGACCTTGCTCGGCGGCCTCGACTGGCTCAACCAGGTGTTGCTGGAAGCCATGGGCGGCGGTCTGCTGCAGCAACTCGCGCTGCTGGCGGCCTTCGTGCTGATCGGTGGCCTCATCACGCTGCCGTTGAGCTGGTACGCCACCTTCCGCATCGAAGAGCGCTTCGGCTTCAACAAGATGACCCTGTCGCTCTGGCTGGCCGATCTTTTCAAGGGTGCGCTGGTCGGCGCACTCATCGGCCTGCCCATTGCGGCGCTGGTGCTGTGGCTGATGGGTGCCGCCGGCCCGACCTGGTGGCTCTGGGCCTGGGGCGTGTGGATGGCCTTCAACCTGCTCGCGCTGGTGCTCTATCCCACCGTGATCGCGCCGCTGTTCAACAAGTTCGAGCCGCTGTCCGACGAAGACCTCAAAGCCCGCGTGAACGCGCTCATGCAGCGCTGCGGCTTCGCGGCCAAGGGCCTGTTCGTGATGGACGGTAGCAAGCGCAGCGCGCACGCCAACGCCTACTTCACCGGCTTCGGCGCCGCCAAGCGCGTGGTGTTCTTCGACACCCTGCTCAAGCAGCTCAGCCCCGAAGAAATCGACGCCGTGCTCGCGCACGAGCTGGGTCACTACAAACGCCGCCACATCTTGAAGCGCATCGTGCTCATGTTCGCGTTGAGCCTCGCGGGCTTTGCGTTGCTGGGCTGGGTGTCCAGCCAGGCCTGGTTCTACAGCGGCCTGGGCGTCACGCCGTCCATGGACACGCCCAACGACGCACTCGCCCTGCTGCTGTTCATGATGGTGGTGCCCCTGTTCACCTACTTCCTCTCGCCGCTCATGGCGCAGCTCTCGCGCAAGCACGAGTTCGAGGCCGACGCCTATGCGGTCGAATACACCAACGGCCGCGACCTCGCCAGCGCCTTGCTCAAGCTCTACAAAGACAACGCCAGCACGCTCACGCCCGACCCGCTGTACGCGCGCTTCTACTACTCCCACCCACCCGCCAGCGAGCGCCTCTCGCGCCTGCAAGCCGCTTGAAGCGAGCCCAACATGAATCCGATCCACCAGAACCGACGCGCCCTCTCCGCCACCGAAATCGTGACGCAACTCACCCAGCTCAATGGCGATGCCGCCCAGGGCTGGAAGCTGATCGATGGCGCGTTGGAGAAAACCTACAACTTCGCCAACTTCCACGAAACCATGGCCTTCGTCAACGCGCTGGCCTGGATCGCGCACCGCGAAGACCACCACCCCGACCTGGCGCTGGGCTACAGCCGCTGCACGGTGCGCTTCAACACGCACGACGTGAACGGCATTTCGGTCAGCGACTTCCACTGCGCTGCCGCGGTGGACGCGTTGCAGAAGGCCTGATGGCCGATCTCCAGCCCGGACTGGTGGTGGCCGCCCATGGGCGCCACTGCCTCGTCGAAAGCCCGGACGGCGAACGCCGCATCTGCCACCCGCGCGGAAAGAAAAATGCCGTGGTCGTGGGCGATCGCGTGCAGTGGCAGGTCACCGGCGACGAAGGCAGCATCGAGCGCGTGGACGAGCGTCGCAACCTGTTCTACCGGCAGGACGAGATGCGCACCAAATCGTTCGCGGCCAACCTGGACCAGGTGCTGGTGCTGGTCGCCGCCGACCCCGAGTTCTCCGAAAGCCAGCTCACGCGCGCGCTCATCGCGGCGCAGGCCGAACACATCGACGTGCTGATCGTGCTCAACAAAAGCGATCTGCAACCCGCGTTCGATCGCGCCTGGGCCCGGTTGGAGCCGTACCGCCGCATGGGTTGCACGGTCCTGCCCTTGCGCCTGAAATCGGCCGACGGCACCGAAGCCGGTCTGGAAGAACTGCAAGCGCGCCTGTTGAACAAACGCACGCTGGTGCTCGGCCCTTCGGGCGTGGGCAAGAGCACGTTGGTGAACCGGCTGGTGCCCGAGGCGCGCGCGCAGACGGGTGAAATCTCGCGCGCGCTCAACTCGGGCAAACACACGACCACCAGCACCACCTGGTACTGGGTGGACGCGGCGCGCCAGACCGCGTTGATCGATTCACCGGGGTTTCAGGAATTCGGCCTGAACCACATCGAGCCGATGCAGTTGGCCCACCTCATGCCGGACCTGAACGCCACCCTGGGGGAGTGCCGCTTCTACAACTGCACGCACCTGCACGAACCCGGTTGCGCGGTGGTGGCGCACGTGCAGACCGGGGAGGCGCACCAGCCCACGGACGATGCGCTGGCGATCAGCGAGAACCGCTACCGCCTCTACCGCGAGTTATTCGCAGAACTATCGGACAAGCGACGGTATTGACCGCAAAGGGCTAAAGCCCTGCCAGCGTCAGCAGCGCGAGCAGCAGCATCCACAGCACCACCGAGCGCCACACCAGGCCCACCACGCTGCCCAGGTGCGCGAGTTGCGGCTCGGGCCGGTCGCCGGGGTCGTCGTCTTCCGGCAAGGCCAGCGCGTCGGGCTGCGGCGCCAGCCTCACGTTGAGCGCGCCCGACGTGGCGGCCAGCACCACGCCGTCGCTGCCTGGCGCGAAACGCTCGGCATCGGCACGCCAGCTCGCCAGCGCTTCCTCGAAATTGCCGACGACGGCAAACCCGAGCGCCGTGACGCGCGCCGGCACATGGTCGATCCAGCGCCAGGCCGTGGCGGCCGCATGCTGCAGGCCCAGGCTGGGCGTGCCATCGGGCCGCGCGCGCCAGTTGCGCGACAGGTACTCGGCCATGCGATAGAACACCGCGCCCGAGGGCCCGAGGCCCAAGGCCCAGAACACCACGAAGCACACCAACACACCAAACACATGCCGGTGCGCTGCGAGCACCGAGTGTTCGATCACCTGGCGCAGCAGTTCGGCGCGCGGCAGGCTGGACGCATCCACCCGCAGCCAGCGGGCCAGCTTCTCGCGCGCGAGCATGTCATTGCCCTCGTCCAGCGCCTGGCGGATCTCGCTGAAATGGTGGCTGAACTGGCGAAACCCCAGCGTGACGTACAGGATGCCCACCACCCACACGAAGGCCAGCACCGAGCTGAATTGCCACAGGCCCCAATACACCAGGCCCGCGACGACAGCAGGGATACCCACGGCCAAGGACCAGGCGACCCAACCGTGCGAGGTCTGGCCCGCGTCGAGGTTGCGCCGCACGGTGCGCGCCCAACCGCGCAAGCCCGCGTGCACCGGGTTGTCGAAAGCGAGCGGGCGGGCCTGCTCCAGCAGCAAGGCGACAAGGATGGCAAAGAAACTCATGGCGCCATCATAGTGGCGTGCTCCGCCCCGCTCCACAAGCCGCGGGGCGGGAATGTTGGCCCGTCAAGCGCTGAGCATGCGGTAGAAATTGCGCAGCATGCCCGCGGTGGCGCCCCAGATGAAGCGCTCGCGGTCGCCATCCTGGTACGGCATGGAATACCACTGGCGCACGACGCCTTCAAAGTCGTGCGCATGCCGCCGGTGGTGCAAGGGGTTCATGAGGTACGCCAGCGGCACCTCGAACACGTCGGCCACCTCGTCCGGGTTGGGCGTCAGCTCGAAGCCGGGCTGCACCAGCCCCACCACCGGTGTGACCGTGAAGGACGTGCCCGTCACATACACCGGCAGCGTGCCCAGCACCTCCACCTGCTCGGGCAACAAGCCGATTTCTTCGTGCGCCTCGCGCAAGGCCGCCGCGATGGCATCGGCGTCCTCCGGGTCGAGCTTGCCACCCGGCAGGGCGATCTGCCCCGAGTGGGTGGACAGGTGGGTGGCGCGCTGCGTCAGGATCAAGGTGAGCTCATCGCGCATGACCAAGGGCAACAACACCGCCGCCTCGGCGGGCATGCGGTCGGCAAATTTCGGCTCACGGCGCAATTCGGGCGTCCACACGGGAGGCCGGGCGAAGAGTTCGCGCATGCCCACGGGTGTGAGGCGATGCGCTTGCGCGGGTGGCAGGATTTCGTCGTCGGCATCCGCGACGATAGGGATCAGGCGCGGGTCAAAGGCGGGAAGAAGCTGGGTCATGTGAGCGCCAAGCATAGCGACATGTCCCCTCCCCCGCTGCCGCGCGGGTTGCACGCGCTGGAGCGGTGCGAACGGACGAAAAAAAGCCGCTCCGAGGAGCGGCTTTTTTTCTGGGGCAGGGTACCGGAGGGTTGCTCCGATGCGCCTTACGCGCCCAACTTTTCCTTGATGCGGGCCGACTTGCCGCTGCGTTCGCGCAGGTAGTACAGCTTGGCACGGCGCACGGCACCGCGGCGCTTGACTTCGATCTTGGCGATCAGCGGGCTGTACAGCGGGAACGTACGCTCGACGCCTTCGCCGTTGGAGATCTTGCGCACGATGAAGCTGGAGTTCAGGCCACGGTTGCGGCGGGCAACCACCACACCTTCATAAGCCTGCACGCGCTTGCGCGTACCTTCGATCACGTTGACGCTGACGATCACGGTGTCGCCAGGGGAGAACGGGGGGATGACTTTGCCGAGGCGAGCAATTTCTTCTTGCTCAAGGGTCTGGATGAGGTTCATGGTTTCCTGTTCGTCGATCATGACCGCGCTGCACTAAAGGCTGCGAATCCGGCAATGGCCCTGTCCATTCCCTCTCGGGTTTGCGGGCTGGCCCGGTCACAGCGGCCGGTCAGAGGATCGAAAAGCCCTGGATTATAGCAAGCCCTGAGAGCGCAGGAAAGTCTGGTCGGCCTTGTCGAGCAAGCCCTGCTCCCGCGCCCGTTGCAACAGGTCGGGCCGCTGGCGCGCGGTGAGCGCCAGGCTTTGCTCTCGCCGGTGGCGGGCAATGCGTTCGTGGTGCCCCCCCAGCAGCACCTCGGGCACCGGCTGGCCGTGCCATTCTTCGGGGCGGGTGAAATGCGGGCTGTCGAGCAGGCCGTCGAGCGCGGGGTTAAAGCTGTCCTGCTGGTGGCTGCCCTGGTCGCTGAGCACACCCGGCTGCAGGCGGGCAACCGCGTCGAGCAAGGCCATGGCCGCGATTTCGCCGCCGGAGAGCACAAAGTCGCCCAGGCTGATCTGCAGGTCCACGCAGGTGTCGATGAAACGCTGGTCAATGCCTTCGTAGCGACCACACACCAGCACAGCGCCCCGGCTGTGCGACCAGCGCTCCACGCTGGCGTGGTTCAGCGGTTCGCCAATCGGTGAGAACAACACGACCGGGGCGTGTTCACCGTCAGGATCCGCGCGAGAAGCGCGAACGGCCTGCAGGCATTGCCACAAGGGCTCGGCCATCATGACCATGCCGGGCCCGCCACCGAACGGGCGGTCGTCCACACGTCGGTAGTTGCCTTCGGCGAAATCGCGCGGATTCCAAAGGCGCACATCCACCAGGCCGGACTCGAAGGCGCGGCGGTTGATGCCGTGTTGCAGGAACGGCGCAAAAAGCTCGGGGAACAGGGTGATGACGTCGAAGCGCATGGCGGTGTGGCCGGCGCGGGCGTCAGTAATCGGGTTGCCAGTCGGCGGTGATGCGGCGCTGGGCCTTGTCCACATCGTCGATATAGGCCGCGACGAACGGGATCATGCGCTCGGCGGTCTGCTCGGCGCCGTCCACCGTTTCGGTGTATTCGAGCACCAGCACCGAGGTCGGCCCGGTGGCGACGAGGTCGCGCACCACGCCCAGGTGCACGCCTTCGCGATTGACCACGTCCAGGCCGAGCAGGTCGACCCAGTAGTACTCACCTTCCGGCGTGGCCGGGAACGCGCTGCGCGGCAGGTAGATGCGCACGCCCTTGAGGGCCTCGGCCGCGTTGCGGTCGTCCACACCTTCAATCTGGGCGACCAGGCCGTCGGCATGTGCCTTCACTTCGACCACGCTGACGCCGACGCAACCCGCAAACGCCGAAAAGCCGCGCGCGAAGCGGGCTTCGGGCGGCTGCAGGAACCATTTGGAGGATGCGAACAGCGCCGAGGTGTCGGCGCTGTGGGGCAGGATCCGAACCCAGCCCTTGATGCCCCACGCGTCCTGTATGCGGCCCAACTCGACGGCATCGTCAGGTTGGGGCGACGCCTTGAAGGCGCCGGACGCGTGAGTGCTCACCTGAGTGAAGGTGAGATCAGGCCGCTGCCTTGGCGGCGTTTTGCTTGACCAGACGCGCCACGGTGTCCGAAGGCTCGGCGCCGACGCCGGTCCAGTAGGTCAGGCGATCGACGGCGATGCGCAGGGGCTCTTCACCACCGCGGGCCAGCGGGTTGTAGAAGCCGATGCGCTCGATGAAGCGGCCATCGCGGCGGTTGCGCTTGTCGGCAACCACGATGTTGTAGAAAGGACGGGCTTTGGAGCCGCCGCGGGAGAGTCGAATGACGACCATGATTTATCCTTCGGGTGGAGAGGTACCAACATCGGTACTTCACTGGATCTTGCGACCCGCTTTTCTGCAGCGCTTGAGACACACGACTGACCACCCGGCCAGCGAAACGCCACGAAGCCCGCGATTATAGCCCGTCCGCTGGTTTCGACCGTCCCCTCCTCCCCGAGCCCCACAGACCCATGCCCCTGATCCGCCCCAGCCGCGACGAAGACCTCGACGCGATCACCCGCATTTATGGCCACCATGTGCTGCACGGCACCGGCACCTTCGAAACCACCCCACCCACTCTGGCCGACATGACGGCGCGCCGCGCCGATGTGCTGGGCAAGGGCCTCCCCTGGCTCGTGGCCGAGGACGGCGGTCAGGTGCTGGGTTTCGCTTATGGCAACTGGTTCAAGCCGCGCCCGGCCTACCGCTTTTCGGTCGAGGATTCGATCTACATGGACCCCGCCGCCCACCGCAAAGGTCTGGGCCGCGCGCTGCTGACCGAGTTGTTGGCGGTGCTGGAACGCACCGGCACGCGCAAGGTGATGGCGGTGATCGGGGATTCGGCCAATGCCGGCTCGATCGGCGTGCACAAGGCGCTGGGCTTCGAGCCCGTGGGCGTGGTGCAGTCGTGCGGCTGGAAGTTCGACCGCTGGCTCGACATCGTGCTGATGCAGAAAACCCTGGGTGCGGGCGACAGCATTCCTCCGAACGGGGGCGCGTGAACATGATGCGCAAGAACAAGACCGTGGCGGTCTGGTTGGCCCTCTTCGGGGGCATGCTCGGCCTGCACCGCTTTTACCTGCGTGGCCTGGGCGACTGGGTGGGCTGGCTGCACCCGATTCCGGCGGCATTGGGGCTCTGGGGTGTGGACCGCGTGCTGATGTACGGGCAGGACGACAAGCTCTCCTGGCTGCTCGTCCCGCTGCTGGGCCTGACGATTTCCGCCGGTTGCCTGGCGGCCATCGTCTACGCGCTGACCGACCGCGAGAAGTGGAACCGCCAGTTCAACCCGCAACTGCCCGCCGACGCGGTCTCGGGCGGCACCAACTGGCTCACCATCGGAGCACTCGTGTTCGCACTGCTGCTGGGCACCGTCGCGCTCATGGGCAGCCTGGCGTTCGGCTTCCAGCGCTACTTCGAATACCAGGTCGAAGAAGGCCGCAAGATCAGCCAGTGAGCGTGGCGCTCAATTGAGCCAGGCCATGAGCATCATGGTCAGGCTCAGCGTGAACAAGGCGAGCACGGTGGACAGGCCCATGCTGGCGATGGTGACCTCCTGCGCCACCTCGTAGCGTTGCGCGAACAGAAACACGTTGGCACCCGCCGGTAGCGCCGCGGCCACCACCAGGACGGTGAGCGGCGTGCCGGTGATGCCCAGGCCCCACGCGCTCAACCCCACCAGGACGGGCAACACCAGGTTCTTGGCAACGCTCACCCACAACGCCTCACGCAGGTGGCCCGCCATCGACGTGCGCGCGAGCGTGACACCGACCAGCACCAGCGCGATCGGGGCGAATGCGCTGGCCAGCAACTGCAGCGGCCGGTCGACCACCGTAGGCAGCGTCAGACCGGTCTGTGCGAACAGCAGGCCGCAGAGGATGGGCAAAGGGATCGGGTGGATCAACGCGCCTTTGATCGCCGACCACGCGGTGGCCAGCACGTGCGGCGCGCGTTCGCCGCCCGCTCGGGCTTCGCGCGCCACCGCCAGTTCCAGCACGATGGAGCCGACCGTGAGCAGGATCAGCGCATGCACCGACACCAGGGTGAGCAGGGTGAGCTGGGCCTCCTTGCCGTAGGCCAGCTCGACCAACGCGATGCCGATCATCACCATGTTGGAGAAGGTGCTCGCCAGACCCAGCACCACGCTGCGGCGGTTGAAGCCGCGCCACGCGATGCACACGCCCAACAAGCTCAGCGCCGCCAGGAAATACGCCAGCACCGGCCGCCAATCCAGGGTGTCGAAATGCACTGACGCCATGGTGCGAAACATCAGCGCTGGGATCAACAGCAGGAACACGAGGTTGGACAAGTCCTTGACCGAGGACTCGCGGATCCAACGCCGCAGACCGGCGAGGTAACCGAGCGCGATCAGCAGGAAAACCGGGGTGAGAGAGGCAACAACGGGATGGGTGGCGATGTTCACCCGGCGATGGTACTCACTCGACCACGCGAGAGATTCAGGCCATCAGTGGGCGTGGCGCATGCCGCAGTATTTTCCGAGGGCCATACCTTTGCAGGCGACCGACAGTTCCTGCATGCAGATTTTTTCGCCCTTGCCCGCCTCCAGACACTTGGCCGCGCCCTCGTGCGCCACGGCCATCGCACGGTGGCGGGCGACGTCCTCCTTGGTTTCCTTGTCGGAATGCTGGGCGAGCGCGGCGGACGCCAGCAGGGTGGCCGCGAACAGACACAGGAACGGTTTTTTCTTCATGGCATTGCCCTCGGGTTTCAAAAGTTGTGTGTGCAGTCCGAGCAGGTGCCCCGCACGGCCACCTGCTCGCCGATATGGCCCTGGCGCGCGATGACGCGCAAGAGTTCGCGCGCCATCTCTCCCGCGTTACCGAGCGCAAATTGCCGGTGACACGCACCGCACTCGAAGTGCGGCTGCAGGCCTTCCTCGTCCACCGGCGCGAGGCTGAAGCGCCAGGTGCGGGCCTGGTCGTCGGTGTGGCGCTGCAGCACACCGCAGGCGGCCAGCCGGTCGAGCAGACGGTAGAGCGTCACACGGTTGATCTCGAGCCCGCGCGCGGTGAGCGCGTTCAAGGCCTGCGCGTGGGTCAGCCCGCCCTGCGGTTGCGCCAGGAACAGGCCCAGCACGGCGCGCGTGGCCAAGGTGCGGCGCAGGCCAGCGGCCTCCAGACGGGTCTGGATCGCGGCGGGCACGCCACTGAGCATCGTGCGAGAGGACATGGTGGGCGGCTCCGTTATTGCAACCAAGTTGCCATTCACGGCGATGTTATCGCAATTCGGTTGCAACAAGAGGGCGCTGGCTAAACTGGCCATCACCACTCCCACGGAACACCCCTTGCCCACGACCCACCTGCTCCTGGCCCTTTCGGTGGTGTTCGTCTGGGGCACCAACTTCGTGGTGATCCGCTGGGGCCTGGACGGCTTGCCGCCGTTTCTCTTCGCCGCGCTGCGTTTCACTTTCTCGGCCCTGCCCTGGCTGCTGTTCATGCCCCGCCCCACCGCGCCCTGGCGCAAGGTCGCGGCCTTCGGCGTGTTGCTCGGCGTGGGCCAGTTCGGTCTCTTGTTCCTGGCCATGCGCAGCAGCATCTCGCCCGGCATGGCCTCGCTGGTGGTGCAGTTGCAGGTGTTCTTCACCATCGGCCTGTCGCTGTGGCTCATGAAGGAGCGCGTGCGCGGCTTCCAGGTCGCCGGCCTGCTGCTCGCGCTCGCGGGCTTGGGCCTGATCGCGGCCAACCTCGATGCCTCGGTCACCCTGTGGGGCATGGGCCTGGTGTTGAGCGCGGCCTTCTTCTGGTCGCTGGCCAACCTGGTGGTGAAGTCGCTCGGGCCGGTGAACATGCTGCACTTCATGGTCTGGAGCAGCCTGTTCGCGGTGCCGCCACTGTTGGCGCTGTCGTGGTGGCTCGAAGGCCCGCAACTGATGCGCACGTCGCTCGAACAGGCCAGCGGCCTGGTGTGGGCCAGCGTGCTGTGGCAAGCCGTGGGCAACACGCTGTTTGGTTATGGCGCGTGGAACTGGCTGCTGGCGCGGCACCCGGCCGCGACGGTCACGCCATGGGCCTTGCTGGTGCCGGTGTTCGGCATGGGCGCCTCGGCCTTCTCGCTAGGCGAAGCGCTGCCGGGCTGGAAGCTGGGCGCCGCCGCGCTCGTGCTGATGGGTCTGGCGGTGATCGTCTGCTGGCCGTTGTTGCAGGCGCGGCTTCGCGCGAAATGATTTTTCAGTCTTTTTGAATCCAGTGCGTGGTCGCGCTGCGTATCTCCTACAGCCGCAGTTCCGGCTTCAACCCTCAAGGAGACTTCATGATCACGCAAACCATCCGCAAGACCGTTCTGGCCTTCGCCATCGGCACGGCATCCCTGGGCGCTTTCGCGCAAGTCATGGTCGGCGGCGCGCCGATGCTGGCGAGCAAGGACATCATCGACAACGCGGTGAACTCCAAGGACCACACCACGCTGGTGGCCGCGGTCAAGGCAGCCGGCCTCGTCGACACGCTCAAGGGGCCCGGCCCGTTCACCGTGTTCGCGCCCACCAACGCGGCGTTTGCCGCGCTGCCCGCCGGCACCGTGGACACGCTGCTCAAGCCCGAGAACAAGGCCATGCTGAGCGGCATCCTGACCTACCACGTGGTGCCCGGCAAATGGGACGCGGCGGCCATCAGCAAGATGATTGCGGACGGCAAAGGTTCGGCTTCCATCAAGACCGTGGCCGGTGGCACGCTGGTGGCCAAATCGGCTGGCGGCAAGGTCAGCGTGACCGATGAAAAAGGCGGTGTTGCCACCGTCACGATTGCCGATGTCTACCAATCGAACGGCGTGATCCACGTCATCGACAAGGTGCTGCTGCCCAAGTAAGCGGCGGTAGAAAGCACAACGGGCGGCCTCCCCGGTTTCGGGAGGCCGCCCGTCTTTGTTCTGACGTGCTTATTTCGCCAGGCGCGCGAAGGTCTTGCGGAACTTCGCCACCTTGGGCGCGGCCACGGCCATGCAGTAGCCCTGGTGCGGGTTGCGCTCGAAGAAGTCCTGGTGGTAGTCCTCGGCGGGCGAGTAGTTGTCCAGCGGTGCTACCTCGGTGACGATGGGCTTGCCGAAAGCATCTTCTTTCGTCAGCTCGTTGATCATGTCCTGCGCCACCTGTTGCTGCTCGGGCGTGGTGAAGTAGATGCCGCTGCGGTACTGCGTGCCCACGTCGTTGCCCTGGCGGTTGAGCGTGGTCGGGTCGTGCACCACGAAAAAGATTTCCAGGATCTCGCGCGTGCTGATCCGCGCCGGGTCGTATTCGAGCCGCACCACCTCGTTGTGGCCGGTGGTGCCGGTACACACCATCTCGTAGCTGGGCTGTTTCACCTGGCCGTTGCTGTAGCCGGACTCGACATCGGTCACGCCCTGCACTTCCTTGTAGACGGACTCGGTGCACCAGAAGCAGCCACCACCCAGCACCAGCACTTGTTTGTCGCTCATCGTGTTCTCCAGTTGAGCGGCCTACTCTAGCGGCTGCGCAAAGGCCCGCACGGCTTCCAGGAATGCCGCCAACGCCGCCGGGCTGCGCGCGCCGATCCAGAGGCAGTGCGTGTCATAGGGCGGCGTCTGCGCATCGAGCGGCACAAACACCGCGCCAGGCAAGCCGGCCTGCTGCATCGCGGCCGGCACCAGCGCCACTGCCAGCCCCTGGGCCACCAGCGATACCACGCTGAGCCAGTGGCGCAACTCATAGCGGATCTCCGGCGCAAAACCGGCGTCCGCGCACAGGCTGAGAAAGCGCTCGTGGTAGTCCGGTGAGACAGCGCGCGACACCATGGCAAACGGCTCGCCCTGCAGTTGCGAGAGCGACAAGCGCTTGCGGCGCGCCAGCGCGTGGCGGGCCGGCAGACAGGCCACAAAGGGCTGGCTCGACAGCAGGATCTGCGAGAAGCCCACCGGCACGTGCGTGGTGTGCACGAAGCCCACGTCCAGCCTCTCGTGCCGCAGGTCGATGAGTTGCTCGCTCGAACTCATCTCCCGCAATACCAACCGCAAGCGCGGGTGCGCCTCACCAAACGATTGGAGAATGCTGGTCAAGCCTCGGTACAGCGCCGTGCCCACGAACCCGATCTGCAGGCTGCCCATCAGCCCCTGCGACACGTCGCGCGCCTCGCGCGCGGCCTGGCTCGCCTGGTCCAGCAAGTCGCGCGCGGCGGGCACGAAAGCCTGCCCGGCCGCCGTGAGCTGCACACCGCGGCTGTTGCGCGTGAACAGCTGCGCGCCCACAGACGCCTCCAGCTGCTGGATGTTGAGCGAGAGCGGCGGTTGCGTGATGGCCAGTCGCTGGGCCGCGCGGCCGAAGTGCAGTTCTTCGGCCAGCACGAGGAAGTAACGCAGATGCCGGAATTCCATGAATATAAAAATCCTATTGATGGATACACCATCCATATTAGACAAGTATTCATGCGGAACGGACAATCGCGCCATTCGCGCCATTCGCCCCATCCAACCCGGAGACACACCATGAGCACCGCCAAAGCCCGCTTCAGCTGGGAAGACCCGTTCCACCTCACCGCGCAACTGACCGACGACGAGCGCCAGGTGCAGGACGCCGCCCGTGCCTATTGCCAGGAAAAGCTGCTGCCGCGCGTGACCGAGGCCTTCCGCCACGAGAAGACCGACGTGGCCATCTTCCGCGAGATGGGCGAACTCGGCCTGCTCGGCCCGACCATTCCCGAGGCCTACGGCGGCAGCGGCCTGAACTATGTCTGCTACGGCCTGGTGGCGCGCGAAGTGGAACGCGTGGACTCCGGGTACCGCTCCATGATGAGCGTGCAGAGCTCCCTTGTGATGGTGCCGATCAACGAATTCGGCACCGAAGCGCAGAAGCAGAAGTACCTGCCCAAGCTCGCCACCGGCGAGTGGATCGGCTGCTTCGGTCTGACCGAACCCAACCACGGCTCCGACCCCGGCAGCATGGTCACGCGCGCCAAGAAGGTGGCCGGTGGCTACAGCCTGAGCGGCGCGAAGATGTGGATCACCAACAGCCCGATCGCCGACGTGTTCGTGGTCTGGGCCAAGGACGACGAAGGCGCGATCCGCGGTTTCATCCTGGACAAAGGCATGAAGGGCCTGAGCGCCCCGGCGATTCACAGCAAGGTCGGCCTGCGCGCGTCCATCACCGGCGAGATCGTGCTGGACGAGGTGTTCTGCCCCGAAGAAAACGCCTTCCCCGACGTGCGCGGCCTGAAGGGCCCGTTCACCTGCCTCAACAGCGCGCGCTACGGCATCGCGTGGGGCGCGCTCGGCGCGGCGGAAGACTGCTACTTCCGCGCCCGCCAGTACGTGCTGGACCGCCAGCAGTTCGGCCGCCCGCTCGCGGCCAACCAGTTGATCCAGAAGAAGCTGGCCGACATGCTGACCGAGATCAGCCTGGGCCTGCAGGGCTGCCTGCGGCTGGGGCGCATGAAGGACGAAGGCACGGCTGCAGTCGAACTCACCTCCATCCTCAAGCGCAACTCTTGCGGCAAATCGCTCGACATCGCCCGCCTGGCGCGCGACATGATGGGCGGCAATGGCATCAGCGACGAGTTCGGCGTGGCGCGCCACCTGGTGAACCTGGAGGTGGTGAACACCTACGAAGGCACGCACGATGTGCACGCGTTGATTCTGGGGCGGGCGATCACGGGGATTGCGGCTTTCAACTGATGCGCTGACGTAGCAAGCTCATTGGCCGCAAGACCTGCGAGGGCGCTGGGCCTGCCACGGGGCTCCCTATCCCGCCGCGACGATCACATGCGCCTGAATTTTGCCGGCCACCGGGCCTTCGCCATGGCATCTGGCGATCGCCTCCGTCGCGCGATCCGTCGCGCGCTGTAGCAAGCTGGCGTCGCGCGCCTCGATTTCGTTGCGCAGTGGCGTTCCCTGGCAGTAGGCGATGGCGGCGTCACGTGCCGAGGGCGCGCGACTCAGCTTCTCGTGCGTCCCGATCTCGATGTCGGCAAACCCTGCGCGCTTCAGCTCCTCGCGGATCAATGCGATGTCGTGATAGCCGTGCGGCGTGCGGACGAGGAATAGAGGCGGATCTTGTGGAAACACCGCAGCGACGGCATGGGTGACCTCATCGGCAAAGGCGTTCTCTTCAATGCGATCCCAGACACTGAAGACAAAGCGCCCGCCTCGCCTCAGCACGCGGCGCGCCTCGGCGTAGCCGGCAACCCGATCGGGGAAAAACATGGCACCGAACTGGCAGCACACGGCGTCGAACGTGGCATCTTCGAATGGCAGGGCGAGCGCGTCGGCCTGCCGCCATTCGATGCGGCTATCGGCCCCCTGTCGGGCGGCGGCATAGTCGAGCATGGGCTGGTTGAGGTCGGTCACCACGTAGCGCGCGTCGGTGCCGAGTTTTGGCGCAAGCGCCCGCGTGACCACGCCGCTTCCGGCTGCCGTTTCAAGCACCGCACCGGGCGAGAAGGCCGCGACAAGCTCCGCCATATCGGCGGCATAGCCCCCGAAGATCAGGGGGACCATCAACGTGTCGTAGAACTTCGGGATCGCGCCCGCAAACACCTTGTCGCTCTGAGCCATGAGACCTCCTTGGACGTCTGGAATGGTGCCCTTGTCCACCCACTCCGGAACGGGCCATGTGTCTGCCGCCTCATTGGGGATGGGACGGTGCGCCATGGTGGCCGCGCATGCCTGTCGCGTCAACTTTGCGCTACGGTCTTCTCCGCGCTTCAGGCGCACGCAGCCCGGAAGATCTGGAAAAAGGACGCAAGACACGGTCACTTGAACCGATCACCGACGCAGCTACCATCTCGGCCCAAGGAGGATGAAGCCATGCATGCCTACTACTCGGCAAGGGCCCTTGAATACGACAAGATCTACCTGAAGCCCGAGCGGCAGCCCAATCTGCGGGAGATGGAGGCGTGGATTTCCCGTGTTTTCGAAGGACGGTCCGTGCTCGAAGTTGCTTGCGGCACGGGATACTGGACGCAGTTCTTTGCGCCATATGCGGCCAAGGTCGTTGCGCTGGATGCGGCGGACGAAACACTGCAAATCGCGCGGGGTCGCGTCCCTCCCGAGAAGGTCGAATTCATCAGGGGCGACGCCTATGACATTCCCATGCACGCTGAGCCCTTCGGCGCAGCCTTTGCCGGCTTCTGGTGGTCTCATATCCCGCTGGACCGCGTGGAGCCATTTCTTGCCGGGTTGCACAGAGCGCTCCAACCGGGCGCCACCGTGGTGTTTATCGACAATCGCTTCGTGCCAGGCAGCAGCACGCCTGTTTCGGAGGAGGATGCCGACGGGAACACCTACCAAACCCGCACGCTGTCAGACGGCTCCACGCACCGGGTCCTGAAGAACTTCCCCTCGCGTGATGCGTTGCTGCGGGCGGTCCAACGATTTTCGCCATCCGCGGCCTACCGGGAATGGGACTACTTCTGGGCGCTTGAGTACACCCTGACGGCATAGAAGACGCCGCCATCGGGATCGCATGGAAGGTAGGGCAGTGATCTGCCTTCGATGCCGCTCTCTGTTTCTTGCCCTCGAAATACCCAGCCTTCGGCGCGCGGCATGTGCTGCAAAAACACGCTCCAAAAATTCAACCGCAAGGAGCGGAGTTTCAAGAAGGGGAGTGGACTTCTAACCTGATCTCACCCCGTAACCACAGAGGGAGATCGCCATGAAGCCCCCTTCCGTTTCCACGTTCCCGTACAACTTCCGCACCCCGGGAACCACCGAAGCCGTGGCAAACCAGGACCGCACCATGAAGCCAGAAGCCTACGATTGGACAGACATCGAGCACGCACTCGATGCGCGTGGAAATGCCGTGCTGCCCGGTCTTCTGACGGCCGAGCAATGCCATGGCCTCGCGGCGCTCTACCCGCAGAAGGAAGGCTATCGCTCGCGGATCGTCATGGCCCGCCACGGATTCGGGCGCGGCGAATACAAGTACTTTGCGTACCCGCTGCCATCGTTGCTCGAACAGCTGCGCCACGCGCTGTATCCCTGGCTCGCGCCGATCGCCAACCGCTGGAACCGGCAATTGGGGAGCAACGTGCAGTACCCCGACGAGCTGGCGGCATTCCTGCGGCGATGCCACGAAGCGGGCCAGACGCGACCCACGCCGCTGATCCTGCAGTATGGCGAAGGCGACTACAACTGCCTCCACCAGGATCTCTACGGCGAGCACGTCTTTCCATTGCAGGTGGCCATCCTGCTGTCGGAGCCCGGCAGGGATTTCGCCGGTGGCGAGTTCGTCATGACGGAGATGTCGACCAGGGGCCAGCACGCGGATGTCGTCGCGCTGCGCAAAGGCGATGCGGTGGTGTTCACCGTCCATCAACGGCCGGCGATGGGTCGGCGCGGCATCCGTAAGGTGGCCATGCGACATGGCGTCAGCCGCATCCGCAGTGGCAAGCGCCACACGGTTGGCCTGATCTTTCACGACGCGAAGTGAACATGGAAACGCTCGAACTTTTCGAGTCGCCGCCGCCGAACCCGCGCCAGCGCCTGGGCCCGGCTGCCATGGTGCTGCGTGGCTTCGCGCTGCCCTACGTGCAGGAGGTGGTGCCCGCCATTGAAGTCATTGAGGCGATATCGCCATTCCGGCACATGGAGACCCCCGGTGGCTTCACCATGTCGGTCACACTCACGAATTGCGGCGCGCTCGGCTGGACGACCGATCGGCGTGGCTATCGCTATACCGCCGTGGATCCCGACACCGGTGAACCCTGGCCGGTCATGCCCGAGGCATTTGCCCGACTGGCGATCCAGGCCGCCGCCGCGGCGGAGTTTGACGACTTCGAGCCCGATGCCTGCCTGGTCAACCGCTACACACCAGGCGCGCGGCTCTCGCTGCACCAGGACAAGAACGAACGGGACTACGGCGCGCCCATCGTTTCCGTATCGCTGGGCATGCGGGCCACATTTCTGTTCGGCGGCCATGCGCGCACCGACCCCACGGCCAAGGTACCGCTGCACCACGGCGACGTGGTGGTGTGGGGCGGCGTCGATCGCCTGCGCTACCACGGCGTGATGCCGCTCAAGGACGAGCCTCATGCATTGATGGGCAGCCGCCGCATCAATCTCACTTTCCGCAAAGCGGGATGACGCTCGGAATTCACCCGCAAGAATCGGAGTGCTTGCGATTGAAATCTTTTCTATCCTGACCCTGTGATGGATTTGACAGGACTTCTGACATGAATACGACCATGGCTTACGAAACCGAGGACGAACGCTGGACAGCCGTGCAGGCACGCGATGCCGCTGCCGATGGTCACTTCGTCTGTGCCGTGCGCACCACGGGCGTGTACGGAAAGCCGAGTTCGACGGCACGGCTTCCCAAACGCGAGAACGTGGAATTCTTCGATTCGGCCGAGGCCGCCGAGGCGGCGGGCTACCGTTCCAGCCGCCGCGCCCGAGCCGACCAGACCAGTGCAGCAGCCGAACGCACTGCGTTGGTGGCGCGCGTGTGCCGGCTGATCGAGGCATCCGAGACACCGCCCCCACTCGACGACCTGGCAACCGAAGTGGGCATGAGCCCGTTTCACTTCCATCGCCTGTTCAAGGCCGAAACCGGCCTCACGCCCAAGGCGTACAGCTCGGCCTACCGCGCCCGCAAGCTGCGCGAGGAATTGAGCAGTGCCGACGCCTCGATCACCGACGCCATCTATGGCGCAGGCTTCAACTCCAACAGCCGCTTCTACGAAGCCTCTGAGCAATTGCTGGGCATGCGCGCGCGGGACTACCGGGCAGGCGGCGCCGGTGCGGTCATTCGCTTCGCGGTGGGCCAATGCTCGCTGGGGGCCATCGTGGTGGCCCAGAGCCAACGCGGCATTTGCGCCATCCTGTTGGGCACCCGACGCAATGCTCGATCGCCTGAACTGGGCGGACATCGGCATGCAGCTCGATGCCGAAGGCTATGCCGTGCTGCCCGGTCTGCTGGGCACCGATGTGGCGCGCAGCCTTGCGCAACAGACCACGGCGTCAGGCTTCAGCCGGGTCCATTTGGAATCCAGCGATCTGGGGCGCGGCGAGTTGTTCTACTTCGGTGCCGGCATGCCGGCGCCGCTGGAGCAGTGGCGCACGGCCTTCTACCGCCGCCTGGTGGCCGTCGCCCATCGCTGGGACGAAACCCTGGGCATCGGTCACCGTTATCCGGCGGAACTGGAGGCCTTTCTGCGCAGCAACCAGAAGGCAGGCCAGACGCGGGCGCAATCGCATCTGAGCCGGCTGGGCCTTGAAGACCATATGTCGCCGCACCAGCGCAATGCTGGCGAGCACCGTGACGCGGGAGGAGCACTGCGTCGACGGGTCCGCGGGCCCAGCGGGCTGGGTTATATTAATAACCCATCGGTCATTAGCCAACATCCATGCCTGCCGCCCCACCCTCCACCGCTTCCGATCACGACGCCGAGCCGCGCCAGCGCCGCGCGCGGCGCAAGGAAGCGCGCCCGGGTGAATTGCTGGACGCGGCGCTGCAACTCTTCGTCGAAAAAGGCTTCGCCGCCACCCGCGTCGAAGAAGTGGCCGCGCGGGCCGGGGTGTCCAAGGGCACGCTGTTTCTCTATTTCCCGAGCAAGGAAGAGCTTTTCAAGGCCGTGGTGCGCGAGAACCTGGCCGGGCGCTTCACCGAGTGGAACGCCGAGTTCGAGCAGTTCAGCGGCAACAGCGCCGAACTGGTGCGTTATGCCCTGCACACCTGGTGGGAACGCATCGGCATGACGCCGGCCTCCGGCATCACCAAGCTGGTGATGAGCGAGGCCGGCATGTTTCCGGAGATCGCCGCGTTCTACCAGCAGGAAGTTGTCGGCCCGGGCCATGCCCTGTTGAAACGCATCGTGCAACGCGGCATTCACAGCGGCGAGTTCCGCCCGCTGAACCTCGACTACACCGTCTACAGCCTGATCGCACCCATGATCTTTCTGCTGATGTGGAAGCATTCGATGGCCCCGTGTGCACCGGCCACCGAGAACATCGATCCCATCGTCTTCATCGACAACCAGGTCGACCTGCTGCTGCGCGGCATGCTCGCACCCGGTCACAACACCTGATCGCCCATGCACCTGCCGCGCGCTCGCTCCTCCTGGATCAAATGGCTGTTGCTGGCCTTGCTGGTGATCGGCATCGGCGTGGGCCTGGTGCGTGCGCTGGACAAGCGCAAGACCACCGCCACCTCCGCGCGCGCCGCGGCCGAGGCGCTGAAGACCGCGCCGGTGTACACGCTCTCCGCGAGCGACGTGGTGACGGTGCAGGCGCTGGAACTCACGCAGACCGTGTCCATCTCGGGGTCGGTCACAGCGCTGCAAACGGCGGCCATCAAGGCGAAGACGGCGGGTGAGATTCAAGGCTTGAGCAAACGCGAAGGCGACAGCGTGAAGGCTGGTGAGGTGGTGGCGCGCATCGACAGCACCGAAGCACAGGCCCGCGTGCGCCAGGCCGAGCGGCAGGCCGCGTCGGCGCAGTCGCAAGCGGCGATTGCCAAGCGCACGTTCGAGAACAACCAGGCGCTCGTGCGCCAGGGGTTCATCTCGGCGACCGCGCTGGAAACGTCCACCGCCACCCTGGCCGGCGCCGAGGCCACGCACCAGGCCGCGCTGGCCGCGCTCGACATTGCGAAGAAGTCCTTGGCGGATACCACTTTGCGCTCGCCGCTGAATGGCCAGATCTCGGCGCGGCTGGTGCAGAACGGCGAGCGCGTGGGTGTGGACACCCGGGTGTTCGATGTGGTGGATCTGTCGGCCTTCGAGATGGAAGCGGCGATCACCCCGGCCGACGCGGTGGCGGTGAAGGTGGGCCAGGCCGCGACCTTGCGGGTGGAGGGCCTCGCCGATGCCGTGAAGGCCACCGTCTCGCGCATCAACCCGAACGTGCAGGCCGGCAGCCGCAGTGTGCTGGTCTACCTGCGCGTGCCGCCCACCGATGGCATGCGCCAGGGCTTGTTCACGCAGGGGCAGATCGTCATCGGCGCGATCACCGCGCCCGCGGTGCCGCAGTCCGCGGTGCGCAACGACAAGCCGCAGCCTTATGTGCAGGTGGTGCGCGACAGCAAGATCGCCCACGTGACCGTCGAGGGCGGCGTCACCGGCCTGCAAGGCTCGGAGCCGATGCGCGAGGTCAAGGGCCTGCCGGCCGGCACGCAGGTGCTGAGCGCGCAGGCCGGCTCGATCCGCGAAGGCACCGCCATCCGCCTGGCCACGCCCTGAGCACGCCGCACCATGTGGTTCACCCAGGTCTCGTTGCGCAACCCGGTCTTCGCCACCATGGTGATGGTCGCCTTCGTGGTGCTCGGCCTTTTCTCGTTCAACCGCCTTCAGGTCGACCAGTTCCCCAACATCGACTTTCCCGTGGTCGTGGTCCAGGTGGCCTACCCGGGTGCCTCACCCGAAATCGTTGAATCCGAGGTGACGAAGAAGGTGGAGGAAGCGGTCAACGCGATCGCCGGCGTCAATACCCTCACCTCGCGCAGCTACGAAGGCCAGTCGATCGTCATCATCGAATTCCAGCTCACGGTGGACGGGCGCAAGGCGGCCGAAGACGTGCGCGAGAAGATCGCGATTCTGCGGCCGGTGTTCCGCGACGAAGTGGAAGAGCCGCGCGTGCTGCGCTTCGACCCGGCGAGTCGTTCGATCTGGTCGGTGGCGGTCATTCCTCAAGAAGCGAACGGCAAGACACCGAGCGCGGTCGAGCTCACCACCTGGGCCGAGCAGGTCTTGAAGAAGCGGCTGGAGAACGTGCGCGGCGTGGGCTCGGTAAACCTGGTCGGTGCGACGCGGCGCGCGATCAACATCGAGCTCGATCCCTCGGCCATGGAAGCGCTGGGCGTGACCACCGAGCAGATCAATACGGCTGTGCACAACGAGAACCAGGACCTTCCCGTGGGCACGCTGAAAACCGGCGAGGCCGAGCGCGTGGTGCAGGTGCTCTCGCGGCTGCAGAACCCGCAGGACTTCGAACACATCATCGTCGCGCGCCGCGGCGGGCAGGCGGTGCGCCTGGGCGAGGTGGCGCGCGTGAGCGACGGCACGCAGGAAGTGGAAAGCCTGGCGCTCTACAACGGCCAGCGCACGCTGCTGCTGCAGGTGCAGAAGGCGCAGGACGAGAACACCATCGCCGTCACCGATGGCCTGAAAGCGGCAGTGGCCTCGCTGGGTGCCGAGCTGCCGCCGGGCATGCGGCTGGAGCAGATCGCCGACGGCTCGCGGCCCATCCGCGTCTCGGTCGAGAACGTGCGCCGCACGCTGATCGAAGGCGCGCTGCTCACGGTGCTGATCGTGTTCCTGTTCCTGAACTCGTGGCGCTCGACCGTCATCACCGGCCTCACGCTGCCCATCGCGCTGATCGGCACCTTCTTCGTCATGAACCTGTTCGGGTTCACCATCAACATGATCACGTTGATGGCGCTCACGCTGTCGGTGGGCCTGCTGATCGACGACGCGATCGTCGTGCGCGAGAACATCGTGCGGCACGTGCAGATGGGCAAGAAGCCGTTCGACGCGGCCATGGACGGCACGCAGGAGATCGGGTTGGCCGTGCTGGCCACCACGTTGTCCATCGTGGCGGTGTTCCTGCCCATCGGCTTCATGGGCGGCATCATCGGCAAGTTCTTCCACGAGTTCGGCATCACCATGGTGGCGGCCGTGCTCATCTCCATGTTCGTGAGCTTCACGCTCGACCCCATGCTGTCGTCGGTGTGGCACGACCCCGAGATCGAAAAACACGGCAAGAACACCGGCCCCAAGTCGTTCTACGACAAGACCATCGGCCGCGTTACCGGCTGGTTCGACCGCGTGCAGGACGACCTGAGCGACACCTACCAGGGCACGCTGCGCTGGTCGCTCAAGCACAAGCTCGCCACGCTCGGCCTGGCGCTGGCCACGTTTGTCGGCAGCCTGTTCATCGTGCCGCTGCTGGGCACCGAGTTCGTGCCCGTGGCCGACTTCTCCGAGACCTCGCTGAGCTTTCACACGCCGGTGGGCTCGTCGCTCGAAGCGACCGAGGCCAAGACACGCGAGGTCGAGACCATCCTGCGCGAGTTCCCCGAAGTGAAGTACACCCTGTCCACCCTGAACACCGGCAACGCGCAGGGCACCATGTACGCCAGCATCTACGTGCGCCTGGTGGACCGCAAGGCGCGCACGCTCAGCGCCATTGAGATGTCCGCGCGCCTGCGCGACCGGCTGCGCAGCGTGCCCGGCATCACCGTGACGCACGTGGGCCTGACCGACTCGGTGGGCGGCGGCAAGCAGGTGGAGTTCTCGCTGCAGGGCGACGACCTGGCCGAACTCGATCGGTTGACGCAGGTGGTGATGGAACGCATTCGTCCCATCGTCGGCCTGGTCGATCTGGACGCCAGCGTGAAGCCCAACAAGCCAACGGTGGACGTGAAGATGAAGCGCGAGCTGGCGTCCGACGCCGGCGTGGGCGTGGCCGCCGTGGGCGCGAGCCTGCGCACGCTGGTGGCCGGTACCACCGTGGGCAACTGGCGCGCGGCCGACGGGCAGAGCTACGACGTCAACGTGCGCCTCGCCCCCAGCGGGCGCGAGCGCGCGAGCGACCTCGAACAACTGCCCTTCATGGTCGGCAGCCCCGCCGCCGACGGCTCGGTGCGCGTGGTGCGCCTGGGCCAGGTGGCCGACGTGGTGGCCGCCACCGGCCCGAACCAGATCAACCGCCGCAACCTCAACCGCGAGGTGTCGATCAACGCCAACGTGTACGGCCGCTCCCCGGGCGAGGTCTCGGGCGACATCCAGCAGGTGCTCGACAGCATCGCCTTCCCGCCCGGCTACCGCTACGAGTTCGGCGGCTCCACCAAGAACATGCAGGAGTCCTTCGGCTACGCGCTCTCGGCGCTGGCATTGGCCATCATCTTCATCTACATGATCCTGGCCAGCCAGTTCCAGAGCTTCCTGCAGCCGCTGGCGCTCATGACCTCGCTGCCGCTCACGCTCATTGGCGTGGTGCTCACGCTGCTGATGTTCGGCTCGAGCATGAGCATGTTCTCGGTGATCGGCATCGTGCTGCTGATGGGCCTGGTGACGAAGAACGCGATCCTGCTGGTCGACTTCGCGATCCGCGCGCGCGAAGGCCGCGCCGGCCAGCCGCCGATGGACCGCGAAAGCGCCCTGCTGCTGGCGGCCAAGGTGCGGCTGCGCCCCATCCTGATGACCACGCTGGCCATGGTGTTCGGCATGGTGCCGCTGGCGTTCGCGCTCACCGAAGGCTCCGAGCAGCGCGCGCCCATGGGCCAGGCCGTCATCGGTGGCGTCATCACCTCGTCGCTGCTCACGCTGGTGGTGGTGCCGGTGGTCTATTGCTACATGGACGACCTGGCCGCCTGGTGCCGCCGCCGGCTCGGCCTGCGCCCCGCCGAACCGACAGGGACCATTCCTTAAAATTGCCGGCTTGCCCCGCCCCTCGACACCCTGTTTTAAACGAGTTGATGCCATGACCACATCCCCCGCCGCCCTCAGCCAGGCCCGCTTCAACATGATCGAGCAGCAGATCCGCCCCTGGGAAGTGCTCGACTCGCGCGTGCTGGCGCTGCTGGACCAGATGCACCGCGAGAACTTCGTGCCCGCCGCCCACAAGGCCCTGGCCTTCGCCGACCTGGAACTGCCCCTGAACAACCCCGCCGTGGAAGGCCAGGCCATGCTCGCGCCGCGCGTCGAAGCGCGCCTGCTGCAGGACCTGCAACTCAAAGCTACCGACAAGGTGCTCGAAGTCGGCGCCGGCAGCGGCTTCATGGCCGCCCTGCTCGCCAGCCTGGCGCAGCGCGTGGTGTCGATCGAGATCGACGAAGCCCTGGCCCGCACGGCGCGCGAGAACCTGCAGAAGGCCGGCATCGCCAACGCCGAGGTGCGCTGCGCCGACGCCACCGCCAACGGCTTTGCCGCCTGCAACGCCGACGGCCCGTTCGACGCCATCGTGCTCAGCGGCTCGGTGGCCGAGATCCCGTCCGCCCTGCTCAACCTGCTCGCCCCGGGCGGGCGCCTGGCCGCCATCGTGGGCTTCGAGCCCATGATGCGCGCCACCTTCGTCACCCGCACGGGCGACGCCGCGTTCCAGACCGCACAGCCGTGGGACACCGTGGCACCTCGCCTGCGCAACTTCCCCGCTCCGTCGCTCTTCAAGTTCTGAGGCCCTGACCACCATGAACGCGATCTCCCCCGCTCAACTGTCGGACTGGCTGCAACATGCCGCCGACCCGGCCACAGCGCCAGCGCTGCCCATCGTGCTCGACGTGCGCGAACCCTGGGAACTGCAAACCGCATCGGTCAAGCCCGACGGTTTCGAACTGGTCGCCATGCCCATGCGCAGCGTGCCCGCGCGCTTCGCCGAACTGGACCGCGACCGGCCCATCGCCTGCCTGTGCCACCACGGTGCGCGCAGCGCGCAGGTGGTGCAGTTCCTCGAAGGCCAGGGTTTCACCCACGTGGTGAACATCCATGGCGGCATCCACGCCTGGTCGCAGGAACGCGACCCGGGCGTGCCGGTGTACTGATCTCCACTGCACACCAACCCGCCAGCCCGCCCACAAGGAAGCCTGAATGAACGCTGCCCCGTCCGCACGCCGCCTGGCGACACCCCGCCGGTCGATGACCCCGCGCCATCTGGCGCTGGCCGCGGCACTCGCACTGGGTCCGTTCTTCGCCACCGGCGCGCAGGCGCAAAGCCTGGTGCAGCTGTATGAAGCCGCGCGCGGCTTTGACGCCCCTTACCTCGCGGCCCGCTCGCAGTACGACGCCAGCCTGGCCCAGGCCGCGCAGGCGCGTGCAGGCCTGCTGCCGCAAGCGGGGCTGGGGGCCGCGGCCAACTGGGCCCGGCGCGACATCAGCAACAGCAGCGCCTTCGATGGCAACAGCAACAACCAGAGCGCCACGCTCTCGGCCAGCCAGCCGCTGTACCGCCCGGTCAACAAGCTGACGAACGACCAGGCCGAGCTCAGCACCGACATCGCCCGCGCCCGCCTCGTGCAGGCCGAGCAAGACCTGATCGTGCGCACCTCGCAGGCCTACTTCGACGTGCTCGCCGCGCAGGACACGCTGGCCTTTGTGCAGGCGCAGAAGACCGCCGTGGCCGAGCAACTGGCCGCGGCCAAGCGCAACTTCGAGGTCGGCACCACCACCATCACCGATTCGCGCGAAGCGCAGGCGCAATACGACCTGGTGCTGGCGCGCGAAATCGCCGCCGCGAACGACCTGCGCGTGAAGCAACTGGCGCTGGACCAGCTCGTGGGCCGCAGCGCCGTGTCGCCGCGCCCCCTGGCCGCGCCGGTGGCCCTGCCCGATCTGCAGCCGGCCGACCCACAAGCCTGGGTCAACCGCACGGCCGAGACGCACCCCGCCATCCTGCAAGCCACGCGCAACCTCGACATTGCCCAGCTCGAAACCCGCAAGGCCGAGGCCGGACACAAACCCACGCTGGATCTGGTGGGCCAGTACCAGGTCGCCAAAGGGCCGTCCACCACCCTGCCGGTCGCCGGCAATGTGCGCTCCAACACCGCCAGCGTGGGCGTGCAGTTCAACCTGCCGCTGTTCGCCGGCTTCGCGGTGCAGAACCGCGTGAAGGAAACGCTGGCGCTCGAAGACAAGGCCCGCTCCGACCTGGATGCGGCGCGGCGCAATGTCGACCTCGCCACGCGCAGCGCCTACCTGGGCGTGGTTTCGGGCCAAGGCCAGGTCAAGGCGCTCGAAGCCGCCGAAGCCTCCAGCCAGAGTGCGCTGGATGCCAACCGCCTGGGCTACCAGGTCGGCGTGCGCATCAACATCGACGTGCTCAACGCGCAAAGCCAGCTGTTCCAGACCAAGCGCGACCTGGCCCAGGCGCGCTACAACGTGCTGCTGGGCAACCTGCGCCTGCGCCAGGCCAGCGGCGCCCTGCTGCCCGAAGACCTGCTGCCCATCGACGCCCTGCTGGTGAAGTGAGCAGGCGGGCCGCTCCGCTACACTCGACCGCCAGGTTGGCGCCAGCCAACCCACACGCACCGCATAAGAGGAAGCCATGCAAACCGTCAACGTGTTGTGCATCAAATGGGGCAAGAAGTACGGCCCCGACTACGTCAACAAACTCCACAGCATGGTGTCGAGGCACCTGCACCGGCCCTTTCGTTTTGTCTGCCTGACCGATGACGGCGCGGGCATTCACCCGTCCATCGAAGTCAAGCCCATTCCCATGGTGGGCTTCGACGAGTTCGACCAGCGCAAGCCCTGGAGCTTCGGCCACGGCTGGCTCAAGCTCACGAGCTTCGCCGACCCGCTGTACGACCTCACCGGCCCCACGCTGTTCCTCGATCTGGACATCGTCATCGTCGGCAGCCTGGACGAGTTCTTCGAGCAGCCGGGCGAGTTCATCGTCATCAAGGAATGGGACAAGAAGGACGGCACGGGCAACACCTCGTGCTACCGCTTCACCATCGGCGCGCACACCGACGCGCTGGAACACCTGAAGAACGGTTATCCGCAGTCCATCGCCGACGTGCGCAACGAGCAGGAATACATCACCGGGTTCCTCAACCGCCAGGGCAAGGTCAGCTACTGGCCTGACGCCTGGTGCCGCAGCTTCAAGCGCCACTGCATGCGCCGTGGCCTCATGGGCTGGTTCTCGCCGCCCACCATTCCGCCCGGCGCGAAGATCATCGTGTTCCACGGCAAGCCCAACCCGCCCGACGTGATCGCCGGCGTGAGCGGCAAGTGGTACCGCCGCGTGCTGCCCGCCCAATGGGTCTCCGACCATTGGCGCTGAGCGCCGTCTCCCTGCCCCAGCGGGCGTACCGACTGGCCAGCCGCGCGCTGGCCTTGCCTTTGCTGGGCTGGTTGTGGTGGCGCGGACGGCGTGAGCCCGGCTACCGGCAGAACCTGCGCCAGCGCCTGGGCTTCATCCCGATCGAGCCCGAATCCTTCGGTTGCATCTGGGTCCATGCCGCGTCCGTGGGCGAGGTGCAGGCCGTGCAGCCGCTGCTGCACGCGCTGCAGCGGGAATGGCCGGCCCACGCCATCGTCGTCAGCACGCAAACCCCCACCGGCGCGCGCGCGCTGCACACGCACTGGGGCGATCAGCTGCGGCATGTCTACGCACCGATCGACACGCCCGGTGCGGTGGCCCGCTTTCTCGACCGGCTGCAACCGCGCCTCCTGATCCTGGTGGAGCGCGAGCTCTGGCCCGATTGGCTGCAGCAGTGCCGCGCGAACGCGGTGCCCGTGGCGCTCGTCAACGCGCGGCTCTCCGACCGCTCGGTGCGCACCTACCAGCGTTGGCAAGGCCTGATGCGCCCGGTGTGGTCGCAGCTCACGGTGCTGGCCGCCGACGGCGACAGCGCCGAACGCTTTCGCGCGCTCGGCGTGCCCGCGCCGCGGTTGCACCAGACGGGCAATCTGAAATTCGATGTGGCTGTGCCTGCCGCGCGCGTGGCGCTGCCTCCCGAGCTGCAACCGCGCAAGCTGATCGTGGCCGGCAGCACGCACGAAGGCGACGAAACCGTGTGGCTGGAGGCCTGGGCAGAACTCTCGCCTGCGCACCCCGACTGGCTGCTGGTGCTGGTGCCACGCCATCCCCAGCGCTTCGACGAAGCGGCACAGCTGGTGCACGGCCGTGGCTTTCGCTTCGTGCGCCGCAGCAGAGGCGAAGTGGTCAGCGCCGACACGCAGGTGCTGCTGATCGACACCATGGGCGAACTGCTGCACTGGTACCAGCACGCCGCCTTGTGCTTCGTGGGCGGCACACTCGCGCCGGTGGGCGGGCACAACCCGCTGGAGCCCATGTCGGTCGGCCAACCGGTGCTGTTCGGCCCGCACACGCACAACGCCGCGCCCTTGTTCAGCGACATCGAACGCACCGGCGCGGGCACGTGCGTGCGCAACGCGCGCGAGCTGGCGGACACGGCGCAGCAGTGGTTGACGCAAACCGCCGTGATGCACGCCCGCGCCACCGCCGCCCGCGAGTTGATCGCGCACAACCAGGGCGCGTCCGAACGGAGCCTGGCGGTGCTGCGGCCGCTGTGGGCACCCGCGCACACCGGCAACCTGTCGCGCGTGCGCGCCGTCGCACTGCCCGGGCGCACCGGCTGGTTCGACCCACGACACCTGAGCGAGGTGTCCGAGCAGACCTTCGATCCCACGGCCCACACCCACGGCACCGCGCTGGCGACAGGCAGCGGCCGCGGTCAGGCCTTGTTGATCAGCGACGGCGGGCGCGGCTACGTGCTGCGCCACTACCGGCGCGGTGGCCTGGTGGCACGCCTGAGCAACGACCGCTTCTGGCGCACCGCGCCGCACCACAGCCGCGCGATGCGCGAGTTCAGCCTGCTGCGCTTGATGCGTTCATGGCAGTTGCCTGTGCCCGAAGCCGTGGCCGCCAGCCACCGGCCGCGCGGCCCGTGGTTCTACGAGGCCGACATCCTGGTCGGCCTCATTCCTGGCAGTGCGAATGTGGTGCAGCTGCTGCAGCAGCGTGCGCTCACCCCCGACGAATGGGCCACGCTCGGCCAAGCCATTCGCCGCCTGCACGATCGGCAGGTGTTCCATTCGGATTTGAACGCGCACAACCTGCTGCTCGACGATGTGGGTCAGGCCTGGGTGGTGGACTTCGACAAATGCGGGGTGCGCGCCGGCGACGACTGGAAAACACGCAACCTGGACCGCTTGCTGCGCTCGCTGCGCAAGGAAGCCGGACGCGTGTCGCCGTACCACTGGGCCGACGCCGAGTGGGCTCATTTGCAAACAGGGTATGACGATGCGCCAGAGGACTTGGATGCCCTGGCGTGACATCTCAAAAAACGTACATCTCGCTCACATCCCAATGTCCACCGAACAATTCGTGCAGAACGGCGCAAAGGCGTCCCTGGTTGTCGTTTTCTTTGCCTTCCCCACCTCAGTGGCGCTGGCCAACATGGCGCTCTTGTCGACCCTGTTGTTCTGGCTGCTGGGCTTTTGTGTCTGGTCTTCAACCCGCCGGTTGACGTGGCAGGCGATGAGCAATCCTGTCGCTTCTGCCGCAGTCGCCCTGTTTGCCTGGATCGCCATCGCCACGATGTGGTCGCCCGCCGACGGTTCAACGGTTCTCGGCGCGCTGCAGAAGTACATGAAGTTGCTGATGATCCCCGTCTTCATCGGCTTGCTGCAAGACCCTGCCACACGCGGGCGATGCTGGAAGGCATTCGCCGCTGCGATGCTGCTCACGCTGGTGGTCACCTGGCTCAATGTCTGGTTCGATTTCGAATGGACACGCACCCACAACCAGGGCTTCGGCAAGGACCATACGGTGTTCAAGGACCGCATCGCACAAGGCATGCTGATGTCGTTCTTCACTGTTTTAGCGGCGTACTACGCGCGGCGTACCCCCATTCGCACGGTATCCTTGCTGGCCTGGACTGTTGCCGCGTTGGCCGCATCCAGCGTGCTGTTTCTCTCGGCAGGCCGCACAGGCTATCTGTCTCTGCCGATCGCCCTGCTGGCCTTCGTCATGTTCTCTGTCGGCCTGCAGGCTCGCAAGCTCGCCCTTGCCACTACCGCCGTGATTGCAGTCATCGCCATCGCCTTCACCATGTCCACGGTGTTGAAAAGCAGAACCGCGCTGGCCTGGGAAGAGATCACAACCAGTTCCCTGACAGGGCCGGTGACTTCCGCTGGATCGCGCGTGGAGATGATCCGCTTCTCGATCGATAGCGCCCTGGACAATCCCGTTCTAGGGCATGGCACGGGTTCCTACGCGGTGCTCGCCAAGCAGCACTTCACCGATGCCGAATGGTGCTCCGTGGTCTGTGTGCACCCGCACAACCAGTTCCTGTTTTTCCTGTTTGAACACGGCCTGATCGGCCTGCTGCTGTTCTTCTGGTTCATTGTTGCCATCGGCCGCCAGGCCTTGAGGGAAGATGCCTCGCGGCGAGGCCTGGTCATGGCCTTTCTGGCCATCTTGGTCGTCTCCAACATGACGCACAGCTCGTTCTGGCTGTCGACCGAAAATCACTTCTTCAGCCTGATGACCGCGCTGCTCATGGCCGCAGCACGCCCCAAGGCGCAAGCATGAAGAAGACGATTGCCTTCCACTCCAACCAGCTGTCGATCCGGGGCACCGAGGTCGCGCTGTACGACTACGCGCTGCACAACGAGGCCGTGCTCGGCCACAACAGCGTCATCGTCTACAACGCCGACAGCCCGCACAACGACGCGGCCGCCCTGGCCAAATTCCGGGACCGTTTTGAGGTGGTGAGCTACCGTGCGCGCAGCGAGCTCGACGGGCTGCTCGGTCAATGCAAGGCCGACCTGCTCTACGCCATCAAGGCCGGCAAGAACGACGGGCTGTGGTCGCGCACCGTGCCGACCATGGAGCATGCGGTGTTCCCGACCCACCCCGCGCAGGCGCACGGCGCGTCGTATGCCTTCATTTCCGAGTGGTTGAGCCGGCATTGCGCGAACGACAAGATTCCCAGCGTGCCGCACATCGTGGACCTGCCCGATGTGGATGGCAACCTGCGCGATGAACTGCAGATACCGCGACACGCCACGGTGCTGGGCTGCTACGGTGGTGCGCAGAGTTTCGACGTGCCCAGTGCCGTGGATGCGGTGCGGCAAGTCCTCGCGCAATCGACCGACACCTGGTTCGTCTTCCTCAACATCACCCGCTTCGTCGACCACCCGCGCGCCCTCTTCCTGCCCGGCAGCAGCGACATGGTCACCAAGACGCGCTTCATCAACACCTGCGACGCGATGCTGCACGCGCGCCTGCAAGGCGAGTCCTTCGGGCTGGCCTGCGGCGAGTTCTCGATCCGCAACAAGCCGGTGATCACCTACGCGCGCAGCAAACACCGGCACCACATCGACGTGCTGGGGGATGCGGGTTTCCTGTACACCGATGCACCATCGCTGGTCGAGATCATCGAGAAGCTGGACCCTGTCGCGCTCCAGCAGCGGTCGTGGGACCGCTACTCGGCGCGCTACAACCCGCAGGTGGTGATGGGCCTGTTCGACCAGCACCTGATCCAGCCCGCGCTGCGCAACCGCGATCTCGCCAAGCCCGAACTGAACCTTCGCTGGACCGACAGCCTGCCCTACTACCGGCTCAAGCTGAGCATGCGCCTGGCACGGCTCTGATCCTGCGGGTGACGCGGGTCACCACGCGTTCCACACACGCAGTTGGAGTTTTTCCCAGCCGGACGCTTTGCCCTTGCGCCTGCGCTCGGCCAATACGACCGCCACGTCGTCCACCGGCTTGATCGCCGCCGGTGAAAACAGCTCCGGGCGCTGCGCGAACCACTGCGCCACCTCGGCGCTGCCAAAGTCGCCCATGTGCACGCGCCCCCAGCGCTTGGCCCGGCGGTAGATGTCCTTGCCGGCGTAAATGCGGGCGAGGTTGTTCTCGCGGTCCTTGTAGCGGGGCTTGTTGAGGTTCTGGTGGGAAAAGCGCTCGAGCTTGCGCTCGATCATGTCCATGCCACCGAGGTAGCTGAAGTGCCACCCGGCGTCCGGCACGTCGACCACGTGCGCGCTGGCTCTCAGGCTGGCACTGTTGCGAATGTCTTCGGCCTCGTGCGCCAGCGCGTAAGCGCCATTGACCGCCACCGCCTTGCGCCAGAACGGCTCCGACACCATCAGATAGTCGCAGTAGAAGTACAGCATCAGCATTTCGAAGACATGCACGCTGCCCGGCGCGACCGCACCGATCTTCTCGGGGCGGATGACTTCGTCCACGTCGGCGATGATGACCACGTCGTGTTCCGCCGCATCGGCGTAGCCACGGCGCAAGGCGTTGCGCTGGAAGCGTTCGCGGTCCCAGGCGGTCTGGCAGGCCGCGAATTCCGAAGCCTGCAGCGTGATGTAGCGGATCTTCGAACTCGCCCAGGCGTATCGGGCGGCGTCGAACTGCAGCGCCTTCGGCGTCCCCGCGAACGTCAACTCTGCTTCGACGATGACGAAGTGGTCGACGCGGCCCCAATGGGTGCGCAGGCGCAGATCCAGGCAGTCCTCGCCGTCGAAGGTGAAGCAGTCGTAGACCTTGTAGGGATGTGCCATGGGTATTGTCAGAATCGATTCGAATCGCATGCGCGCCGTGTTCAGTCGCGCAAACGCCACCGCACCAGCCCCATCCAGCGCCCCGCCATGCGCGCGAGCAGGCGCGGCGACCACGCGATCGCGCGCAGCGGAAGGGCCACGGTGGTCCCCAGCAACACCGACCAGCGCTGGCTCCGCGCCTGCGCGTGCGAGCGGTGCTTGGCGGTGTAGATCAGTTTGGACTGCGCGTGGTGGTAACCGCGCAGGTACTCGCTCTTCCACGGCGTCTTGCCTTTGACCGAACCGCGCGCGCGGTGCACCGCCGCCACGCCCGGCCACACGACGATGGGCCGGTGGTTCTGAAACAGCCTCAGGCAGAGATCGTCGTCTTCGTAGTACAGGAAGAAGCGCTCGTCGAAGAAGCCCACGCCCTCGAAACGCGACAGGCGAAACAGCATGGCCGCGCCCACCACGAATCCCACGCAAGCGGGTCCGTCCGCACCAGGCCCGCGCGACTTCCACGCCGTGCTGGGCCAGCGGTAGTTCACATCGGGCTTGCCCGGGGCGCCCTCCAGTTGCGGCGCGACGATGGCGGCCTCGGGCATGTCATTCGCCACACGCACCAGCTCGCGCAAGCCCTCGGGCGTGACCTCGCAATCGGGATTGACCAGCAGCGCCAACGGCGTGCGGGTCGCGGCGATCGCGCGGTTGTTCGCGGCACCAAAGCCCAGGTTGCGGCCATGCTCCAGCACGGTCGCCTGCGGCCAGCGCGCGCGCGCCAAAGCGGGCGTGTCGTCGCCGCTGCCGTTGTCGGAAATCACCACGTGCGGGCAGTGCGCCAGCAGCGCGTCGAGCGCGTCCAGGCAATGAGCGCTGTGGTAGGTGACCAGGATCACCGTGACCTGGTTCACCAGGTCGGTGTCGTTCGACGTGTTCAATGCGCGCTCGCGCCGAAGACCGCGTCGGGCTTGACCTGTTTGAGCAAGGCCAGCATCGCCGCTTCGATGCGGTGCAGCGCGTCCTGGGTCTGGCCTTCGAAGCGCAGCACCAGCACCGGTGTGGTATTGGAGGCACGGATGAGGCCGAAGCCGTCGGGCCAGTCCACGCGCACGCCGTCGATGGTGGACACCTTGGCGGGCGCGTCGAACTTCGCCAGTGCCACCAGCTTCTCGACCGCCGCGTGCGGCTCGCCTTCGGCACAGGCCACGTTGAGTTCGGGCGTGCTGAAACTGGTGGGCAATGCGTTGAGCACGGCGCTGGCATCCGGGCTGCGGCTCAGAATTTCCAGCAGGCGCGCGCCGGCGTAGGTGCCGTCGTCGAAGCCGAACCAGCGTTCCTTGAAGAAGATGTGGCCGCTCATCTCGCCACCGAGCGGGCTGTCGAGTTCCTTCATGCGCGCCTTGATCAGCGAGTGGCCGGTCTTGTAGATGTGCGCCACGCCGCCCGCTGCTTCGATCGCCGGCGCCAGGCGCTGCGAACATTTCACGTCAAAGACGATGTCGCCGCCGGGCACGCGCGAGAGCACGTCTTGCGCGAACAGGATCATCTGGCGGTCGGGGTAGATGGTCTCGCCATCTTTGGTGACGATGCCCAGGCGATCGCCATCGCCATCGAACGCCAGGCCGAGTTCGGCATCGGTCTCGCGCAATGTGCGGATCACGTCCTGCAGGTTTTCGGGTTTGCTGGGGTCGGGGTGGTGGTTGGGGAAGTTGCCATCGACTTCGCTGAAGAGCTCGATCACCTCGCAGCCCAGCGCGCGGAAGATCGCCGGGGCCGATGCGCCGGCCACGCCGTTGCCGCAATCCACCACCAGCTTCATCGGGCGCGAGAGTTTCACGTCCGAGACGATGCGGTCCTTGTACGCCGCCGACACGTTGATGAGCCGCACGCGTCCGCCGTCGGCGCGCACATGCGATTCAGATTCCATGGTCTTGCGCAGCGCCTGGATGTCGTCGCCATAAATCGCGCGGCCGGCCAGCACCATCTTGAAGCCGTTGTAGTCGCGCGGGTTGTGGCTGCCGGTCACCTGGATGCCGCTGTGGCACAGCGTGGCGGCCGCGAAATACAGCATGGGCGTGGTGGCCAGGCCGATGTCGATCACGTCGACGCCCGCGGCCACCAGGCCACGGATCAAGGCCGCCGACAGCCCCGGCCCGCTCAGGCGGCCATCGCGCCCCACGGCCACGGTCTTCTCGCCCAGCGTCAAGGCCCGGGTGCCAAACGCCAACCCCAAGGCCTCGGCCACGTCTTCGTTGAGATCGGTGGGCGTGACGCCCCGGATGTCGTAGGCCTTGAAGATGGACGCGGCAACTTGCATGAGGATTCCTCTGGACGGGCAAAAAAGGCATTGTAGGAGGGGGTATGGACGTATCAGGATGTTCATGTCCGAAAACGGCCAGTCAGACCCGTGCACAAGGCCTACCATGACAGCCATGAACCCGATCCCCCGCATTGACGACGACGCCTGCTACCGCGCGCTGTGCTCGCACGATGCGCGCTTTGACGGGCGCTTCTTCACCGCCGTCACCTCCACCGGCATCTACTGCCGCCCGGTCTGCCGCGTGCGCACGCCGCGGCGCGAGAACTGCCGCTTCTTCGAGCACGCGGCCCAGGCCGAGCACGCGGGCTTTCGCCCCTGCCTGCGCTGCCGGCCCGAGCTGGCACCGCTGGAGCGGCACTGGTCGCTGGAAGACGCCTCGACCATCCTGGTGCAACAGGCCACGCTGTGGCTGGACGACCCGCAGCACTGGCTGGACGACGACGCCGGCACGATGAGCGAGCGGCTCGCGGCCCGCCTGGGCGTGAGCGACCGCCACCTGCGGCGCGTGTTCGAAGACCGGCTGGGCGTCTCACCGCTGCAGTATCTGCTGACGCGAAAACTGCTCACGGCCAAACAGCTGCTGGCCGACACCGACATGCCCGTCACGCAGATCGCCCTGGCCAGTGGCTTTGCCAGCGTGCGCCGCTTCAATGCCGCCTTCGTCGAACACTACCGCCTGAACCCGACCCAGTTGCGGCGCGAAACCGCCCGCGGCCACACCGACCAGGGCACGACCGTGCGCCTGGGCTACAGGCCACCTTACGACGTGGCTGCGACCCTTGCTTTCTTCCGACAACGCATGATCGAAGGCGTGGCTTTTCTCGACGAGCAGCCGCGCCTGGGCCAGACCCTGCGCATGGACCTCGGTGGCAAGAGCCACACGGGCTGGTTGCTCGCCGAGTTCGACGAGACGCGCCACCAGCTCGTGCTGCGAGTGAGCGATTCGCTGCGCGAGCTGCTGCCGCCCGTGATCCACCGCGTGCGCGCCGCGTTCGATCTGGACGCCGACCCCACCGCCATCAACGCCGTGCTGCACAGCCCCTTCCCCAGCGGCGATGGTCTGCGCGTGCCGGGCGCGCTCGACGGCTTCGAGCTTGCGGTGCGCGCGGTGCTGGGCCAACAGATCACCGTGGCCGCCGCGCGTACCCTGGCACAGCGCCTGGTGAACAAGTTTGGCGAGCCGATCGACACGCCTTTTGCGCAGCTCACGCGCCTGTTCCCCACGCCCGCCGTGCTGGCGCAGGCCGAGGGCGACGCGCTGGGCCAGTTGGGCATCGTCAAACAACGCCAGGCCGCCATCGTGGCGCTGGCGCGTGGCGTGGCCGAGCAAGGCCTGGTCCTCAACGGCAGCGCCGATGTGCCGGCCACGATCACCGCCTTGAAAGCCCTGCCCGGCATCGGCGACTGGACCGCGCAATACATCGCCATGCGCGCGCTGCGCTGGCCCGACGCGTTCCCCGCCGGCGACGTGGCGCTGCACAACGCGCTCGGCGTGCGCGATCTCAAACACCCCGCTCGCGAAGCCGAGGCCGCCTCATTGGCGTGGAAGCCCTGGCGCAGCTACGCCGTGATCCGCGCATGGGCAGCGGGTCAAGTTGCATCACCTGGAGTTGACCTATGAAACACGATCCCCTCACCGTCTTCACCACCTGGAAGAGCCCGCTGGGCGACATGATCCTCGCGGCCACCTCGCGCGGCCTGAGCGGCGTGTGGTTCGACGGACAACGCCACGGGCCCGATACCTCGGCCTGGCAGCGCGACCCCGCGCACCCGGTGCTGCGCCAGGCCATCGAGCAACTCGCCGGGTACTTCGCCGGCACGCGCACGCGGTTCGAACTGCCGCTCGACCTGCAAGCCGGCACGCCGTTCCAGCAACAGGTGTGGCAGGCCCTGCTGGGCATCGCTCCGGGTGCCACCACCAGCTACGGCCACCTGAGCGCGGCCATCGGCAAACCCGCCGCGGTGCGCGCGCTGGGCGCGGCCGTGGGCCGCAACCCGGTGAGCATCGTCGTGCCCTGCCACCGCGTGCTCGGCGCCGATGGTTCGCTCACCGGCTACGCGGGCGGGCTGGACCGCAAGACCGCGTTGCTGACACTCGAGGGCGCAAGCCTCTGATTGAGTCGCCGCCCTCATCAATGAACACCCCATCCGGCATCAATGGCACGCCAGCGTGCCTTGAGGCAAGGTGCACAATTTGACGCCATGAGCCCGATCCTCTCCCTGGAATTCCTGTTGCTGGCCGCCCTGTGGGGCGCGTCGTTCCTGTTCACCCGGCTGGGGGCGGCCGAGCTCGGGGCCTTGCCCACGGCGGGCATGCGAGTCACCCTGGCCGCCCTGTTTCTGCTGCCGGTGTTTCTGGTCAAGGGCGTGTGGGCGGACTTCCGCGCGCACGCCAAAGGCATCCTCTTCATGGGCTTGTTCAACTCGGGCCTGCCGTTCGCCTTGTACGCGTTCGCGGTACTGCACATCACCACGGGCCTGAGCTCCATCCTCAACGCCACGGTGCCGCTCTCGGGCGCGCTGGTGGCCTGGCTCTGGCTCAAGGACCGCCCCACCAGCTCGCGCATGCTCGGCCTGGCCATCGGCTTCGCTGGTGTCACGCTGCTGGTGGTGGGCAAGTCCGGCTTCAGCGCCAGCGGCCTGGCCTCGCAAGGCGACAGCACCACCACCTTGCTGGCCATGGGCGCCTGCCTGCTGGCCACGCTGAGCTACGGCCTGGCCGCGAGCTTCACCAAAAAGTACCTCACCGGCGTGCACCCGCTGGCCACCGCGACCGGCAGCCAGATCGGCGCGGCGCTCGGCCTGGCCATTCCCACCCTCTGGCTCTGGCCCAGCCAGCCGATCAGCCCCACGGCCTGGGGCGCGCTCGCGGCGGTGGGCCTGCTGTGCACGTCCATCGCGTACATCCTGTTCTTCCACATCATCGAGAAAGCCGGCCCGAGCCGCGCGCTCACCGTGACCTTCCTGGTGCCGGTGTTCGCGCTGTGCTACGGCGCGGTCTTGCTCGGCGAGGTGATCACGCCCTGGATGATCGGCTGCGGTGTGGTGATCGTCTGCGGCACGGCCTTGTCGACCGGGCTGTTGAAGGTGCGCTGGCTGGAGCCTCGCGCCAACTGATCACTTCGCTGCGCGCGAGCGCGCGCGGCTTTTCCCCAGCGTGCCCGCGCCCGGCAACGCCAGGGCCACCTCCTCGATGTAGGTGGCCAGCACCTGCGCCTCGTCGCTCAGCGGCCGGATGGCCGAGTGGTAGATCTCGGTCCAGAGTTCGATGCGGGGCCGGAACGGCCGCGCCACGATGTCCGGAAAAATGCCCGTGGACAACAGCATCGGGTTGATCAACCCGATGCCCACGTTCTGCTGCACCAGCGCGCACACGCCCATGGACGTGCTGGCCATGATGCCCTTGCCCGCCTGCACACCCGCTTCCTGCATGGTCGCGCGCAGCAGCAGCGAGGTCGGCGACTCCTCGGGCAGTGCAATCACGTCCAGGCCCACCAGGTCCTCCGGGCGCACCACGCTCCTGGCCACCAGCGGGTGGCGCCGGTGCATCACCGCCACCATCAGGTCTTCGGAAATCGTGCGCCGCTCGCACATCTGCACGTAGCTGATGGTGTTGGGCGCGGGCGGATTGGTCACGCCCAGGTCCACCTCGTGGTGCGCCACCTGCTTGAGCACCTCCGGCGGCCCCACCACCTGCACGCGCACGTTGACCTGCGGGTGCGACACCTGAAAACGCTGGATCGCCTTGGGCAGCAAAGCCATCAAGGGCGGCGCGTGCGCCGCCACCGTCACGGTGCGGGTGGACGCCTGCCCGAGCGCGGTGGCCTCTTCCAGCGCCCACGCGAGGTGGTTGGCCGCCTGTTCGGCGCGCGGCAACAGCCGCCGCGCCGCGGCCGTGGGCTCCAGCCGCCCGTGCTCGCGCACGAACAACGCCACGCCGGTCTCGCGCTCCATCAGGCTCAGCGTCTTGCTCACGGCGGCCTTGGAAATGCCCAGTTTGAGCGCCGCTTCGGCCAGTCCGCGGCTGCGCAGGACGGCGGTGAAGATCTGGAAATGGCGGCCGTTGAGAAGCGAGGGATCGGGCATGGGAACTGGGCTTGTTTCGTTAACCACAGGTTAACAAGAAAGCGCCATCCGGCGCGGTCGGCTGCCTAGAATTTCCCCCATCCCATCCGCCCATTCACCGAGAAAGTTCCCCGTGATTCGCCAACTGATCCCCGCTCTCGCCCTGTCCGCTTGCGCCACCGGCGCACTGGCCCAAGCCTTCCCCAACAAGCCCATCACCATCGTGGTCTCGGTGCCCGCTGGCGGCACCATCGACGCGATCGCCCGCATGGTCGCCAAGGACATGGGCGAAGCCCTCGGCCAGCCCGTGGTGATCGACAACCGCGCCGGCGCCAACGGCAACATCGCAGCCGACTTCGTGCGCCGCTCGCCGGCCGATGGCCACACACTGCTGATGCTGGCGTCGAGCACACTCACGCTCGGCCCCTACGTGATGGACAAGGTGCCGTTCGATCCGATCAAGGACTACACGCCCGTGGCCATGACGGCCGGCCTCAACATGGCCTTGCTGGCCCACCCCAAGCTGGGCGTGAGCGACGTCAAGGGCCTCGTGGCCGCCATGAAGGCATCGCCCGGCAAGCTGAACTACTCCTCCACCGGCAACGGCTCGTTCCCGCACGTCGCGGGCGCCTTGCTCAACCTGGAAACGAACACCACCGCCACCCACGTGCCCTACAAGGGCCTGGCGCCGTCGATCCAGGACCTGCTGGCCGGCGTGGTCGACTTCACCTTCGACTCCGGCAGCGCCATCCACGTGAAGGGCGGCAAGCTCAAGGCCCTGGCCGTGATCGGCCCCAAGCGCGCCGCCGCCCTGCCCGACGTGCCCACCTTCCGCGAACTCGGCCTGCCCGAGCTGGAGAAGGTCAGCGGCTGGCACGGCGTGTTCGCGCCGGCCGGCACGCCGGCCGCTGTGGTGAACCGCCTCAACGCCGAGATCAACAAGAGCCTGAAGAAGCCCGAGTCCATCGAGCGCGTGCAGGCCATGGGTTTCGAAAGCGTGACCACCACGCCCGCCGAACTCGGCACGGTGCTGCAGCGCGACCACAAGACCTTTGGCGAGCTGATCACGAAGACCCGGATCTCCGTCAACTAAGCCCGCCCGGTCGCACCGAGGGCGCTGCTCTCGGTGGCCTTCCCTTTCTCCGTCTGTCACATCGCACGTCCGGCATGCGAGGGGATTGCTCCGCCTCACGAACCGGATGGCGGCCTTTTTTTCGCCGCATCGCGCGGCCCACCATGCTTCGATTCCAGTTCGACTCCCCGCCCCGCATCCTCTGCGAGCGCGGCGCGGCCCTTCGGCTCGCGCCCCTGCTGCAAGGCAAGGGCTGTGCGCATGCTTTCGTCGTGACAGACCCGGGTCTGGTTCGCGCGGGCATGGTGGATGCCCCTGTGGCCGCATTGCGCGACGCGGGCCTGCGCGTGACGGTGTACGACCAGGTCGAAGCCGACCCACCCGAACACGTGGTGCTGGCGGCGACGGCAGCAGCGCGTGCGGCGGGCGCGGATGGCGTCATCGGCCTGGGCGGCGGCAGCTCGCTGGACACGGCCAAACTCGTGGCGCTGCTGGCCGCCACGCCACAAGCGCTGGCCGACATCTACGGCCCGAACCGCGCACGCGGTCCGCGCCTGTCGCTCATTCAGGTGCCCACCACGGCGGGCACGGGGTCGGAGGCCACGCCCACGTCCGTGGTGTCCACGCCCGACCACCAGAAGCGCGGCGTGATCAGCCCGCTGTTGTTGCCCGACGTGGCCGTGCTCGACGCCACCCTGACGCTGGGCCTGCCGCCCGCGCCGACCGCCATGACCGGCGTCGACGCGATGGTGCACGCCATCGAGGCGTACACGACGCGGCATCTGAAGAACCCGGTGTCCGACGCGCTCGCGGTGCGCGCGTTGCAGCTGCTCCACACCCACCTCGGGCGCGCGGTCGCGCAGGGCAATGACATCGAAGCCCGCGAAGGCATGCTGCTGGGTTCTGCCTTGGCCGGCATGGCCTTCGCCAACGCGCCGGTCGCCGCCATCCATGCGCTGGCGCACCCCCTGGGCAGCCACTTCCATATGCCGCATGGCCTGGCGAATGCCTTGGTGATGGTGCCGGTGCTGCGCTTCAACCGGTCGGTCGTGGGTCATCGGTATGCCGAACTGGCGCGCGCGCTGGACCCCGTGTGCCTGGGCCAGGACGATGCAGCCGCCGCAGACGCCTTCATCGCCCTGATGGAGCAACACGTGGCGCAAGCCCCGATCCCGCAACGCTTGCGCGACGTGGGCATTGCCGAGGCCGACGTGCCCACACTGGCGCGCGCGGCCATGGACGTGCGGCGCCTGCTCGACAACAACGCGCGCGATGTGAGCGAAAGCGAAGCGCTGGCCCTCTACTCAGAAAGCTTCTAAGCCATGACCGAACCACTCAAGAGCTTCATCGCCGGCCAATGGCGCGACGCCTCCGGCCCCGAATACACCACCGAATACCCGCACGATGGCAGCGCCGTGGCGCGCCTGAACGCCGCCACCGCCGCCGATGTGGACGAGGCCGTGCAAGCCGCAGAGCGCGCGCGCATGCAGCCGGCCTGGGCCAAGCTCAAGCACCACGAACGCGCCGGCATCCTCTACCGCATCGCCAACGGCATCCGCGAGCGCGGCGAAGAGCTCGCGCAGCTGCAACGCCTGGACAACGGCAAGCCCATCAAGGAATGCCGCGCCCTCGTGGCCAGCGCCGCCGGCACCTTCCAGTTCTTCGGCGCCGCCGCCGAGACCTGGGAAGACACCATCACCCCCTCGCGCGGCGATTTCCTGTCGATGAGCGTGAACGAGCCCCTCGGTGTCGTGGGCGCCATCACGCCCTGGAACTCCCCCATCGCCAGCGAAGCGCAGAAGCTCGCGCCCGCGTTGGCCGCCGGCTGCGCCATGGTGTTCAAGCCCGCCGAGATCACGCCGCGCATGGCGCTGGAGTTGGCGAAGATCGCGCAGCAGGCCGGCGTGCCCGACGGCATCATCAGCGTGCTGCCCGGCAAGGGCAGCATCGTCGGTGATGCGCTCGTGAAGCACCCGCTGATCAAGCGCATCGCCTTCACCGGCGGCACCACCGTGGGCATGGGCATCCAGCGCCTGGCGGCCGAGAAGCTGATGCCGACCTCGCTCGAACTCGGAGGCAAGTCGCCCACCATCGTCATGCCCGACGCGGACCTGGACCACGCCGTGGCCGGGGTGCTCTACGGCATCTTCAGTTCCTCCGGTGAGTCCTGCATCGCCGGCTCGCGCGCCTTCGTGCACGAGAGCGTCTACAACGAGTTCAAGGCGCGCCTGCTCGAGGGCGTGAAGAAGCTGCGCGTGGGCGATCCATCGAGCGAAGACACGCAGATGGGCCCGCTGGTCAACCTGGGCCACCGCGCTTCGGTGGAGAAGTACGTGCAGATGGGCCGCGACGAAGGCGGCACCGTGTTGTGCGGCGGCGAGCGGCCCACGGGCAGCTTCTTTGACGGCGGCAGCTACTACCTGCCCACCATCTTCGAAGGCCTGCCCAACAGCGCGCGCATGTGCCAGGAAGAGATCTTCGGCCCGGTGCTCGCGCTGCTGCCGTGGAAGGACGAAGCCGACCTGATCGCCCAGTGCAACGACAACATGTTCGGCCTGGCCTCGGGCATCTGGACGCGCGACTTCAAGAGCGCCTGGCGCATCGGGCGCGCGCTGCAGACCGGCACGGTGTGGATCAACACCTACAAGGTGTTCTCCATCAGCACGCCTTTCACCGGCGTGAAGATGAGCGGCTACGGCCAGGAGAAGGGCCGCCTGGGCATTCTCGAATACACCAGCCAGAAGAGTTTCTATTGGGGGCTCAACGAAGCGCCCCTGCCCTGGGCGAGCACATAAGCCCCCGCGCGGCGATACTGGTGAACCCAGCCCTCCGTGGAGTTCCCATGTTGCCCGAAACGCCTTTGCTCCTGGCTTTTGTGGGTGCCAGCCTGGTCCTGGCCCTCACCCCCGGCCCCGCCGTCGTCTACATCGTGGCCCGCACCCTGGCGCAGGGCCGCGCGTGCGGTCTCGCGTCCGTGCTCGGTGTCGCGCTGGGCAATCTCGCCAACGCCTTGGGCGCGGCGCTCGGCCTGGCCGCCTTGTTCGCCGTGTCGTCGGCCGCGTTCACCGTGGTGAAGTGGGCCGGCGCCGCCTACCTCGTGTACCTCGGCATCCGCATGTGGAGGGCGGCTTCGCCGGTGGCCGACACCGCAACCTCGCAGGCGCCCGCACAGCCCTTGCGGCACGTCTTTCGCGACGGTTTTGTGGTGGCGCTGCTGAACCCCAAAACCACCTTGTTCTTCGCCGCTTTTCTGCCGCAATTCATGCACACGCATGGCAACCCGCTGGTGCAGACCCTCGCGCTCGGCGGCGTGTTCATTGCCATCGCTTTCTGCACCGACGTCATTTACGTGCTGACGGCAAGCCTCGTCGCGCCGCGCCTGGGTCGGGCCGCCAGGCACCGTCTGTGGGGCAACCGGCTCGCGGGCACCTCGTTCATCGGTCTGGGCGTGCTCACGGCCATGGGCACGCGCCCAGGGCGCTGAACTTATCTTGCCTGTCCCACCAGCCACATCGCGATGTCGGGGAACACCAGCAACAGGCACACCGCCAGGATGTACACGAACATGAACGGCATGACGCCGGAGAACACGTCCGTGATCGGCCCGGGTTGCCGCCGCATGCCCTGCAGCACGTAGAGCACCGTGCCATCCGGTGGGCTGATCATCGCGATCTCGACCAGCATCGTGATCACGACGCCAAACCAGATCGGGTCATAGCCCAGCGCCACCACCACCGGGAAGATCAGCGGGATCGTGGTGATCACCATCGCCATGCCTTCCATGAAGGTGCCCATGGCGAGGTAGAAGCAGATGATGATCAGCATGACGCCCCAGCCCGGCAGCGGCAGTTCGGTGAGGAACCTGGCCAGCATCTGCGGCACGCCGAGCGACGACAGGATGTAGTTCAGGAAGTACGCGCCGTACAGGATCAAGGCGATCATCGACGTGGTGCGCGCTGTGGCGCGCATCGAGTCCGTCAGCATCGACCACTTCAGCTTGCGATCGACCAGCGAAATGACGATGCTGCCAGCCACACCCAAGGCCGCCGACTCGGTGGGCGTCGCCCAGCCCGCGTAGATCGAACCGAGCACCAGCGCGATCAGGATCACCGTGGGCAACAGGTCGGCCAGCGAGGCCACGCGGTGCCGCCATGTCAGGCTCTGCCTGGCCTCGCCCGTGTCCTGGTAGTTCTTGTTGCGGCTGTGAACCATGATCACCGCCGTGAACAGCAGGATGACCAGCAGGCTCGGTCCCACGGCCGCCAGGTACAGGTCGCCCACCGAGGTCTCGGTGATCAGGCCGTAAATGATGAAGGTGATGCCCGGTGGAATGAGGTTGCCCAGTGCCCCGCCCGCCGCGAGCGAGCCCAGAACCATCTTGGGTGAGTAGCGGCTCTTCTCGAAGTAAGGCAGCGCGACAGACCCCATGGTCGCAGCCGTGGCCACGCTCGAGCCGGCAATGGCGGAGAACACGCTGCTCGACGCGATGTTGGTGTGCAGCATGCCGCCCGGCAGCCGCCCCATCCAGATGTTGAGCGTGCGGTAGAGCTTCTCCGAAATGCCGGTGCGCAGCATCACCTCGCCCATCAGCAGGAAGAGCGGCACGGACACCAGCACGAAGTTGTTCGACGGCGCCCACAACATGTCGCCAATGGAATTCCAGAAGGGACGGTCGGACAAACCGAAACCGGCCAGCAACCCCAGCAGACCGAGCGCCGCGCCGACGTACACGCCGCCGCCAAAGAACACGACGAAGGCTGCCAGCACCGCGCCCAGCGCCCACCAGGGCACGGCCGTGGCCACGGACGCTGCGGCGCTCGCGTGCGAGCCCGCGCCAAAAAGAGACGCGATGCCCAGCACGAGGCCCACGATGACGATGAATCCGATGGCTAGCATTTACAACTTTCCTGCCTGGGCGTTTGTCTGGGCGTTGGCTTGTCCGACCGCTTCCAATGTTTCCGTGGCCTCATCCACATAGCTGCGCGCCACCAGCAGGCGGTCCACGCCCTGGTAGTCGCGCTTCAGCATGAGCGACGCCGCCCGCGCGATGAGCGCGAGCACACCGAGCAGCAACAGCGCGAACCCGGCGGCCCAGATACCTTGGGGGATCGCCAAAGGGATGCTCCAGACCGAAAGATCGGTCGCGCCGAACTCGTAGGTTTCCAGCGTCATGTGCACGGCCCCCCAGGCCATGAAGATGCCGAAGACCAGCAGCGCGGTGATGGCAATGGCATGCAGCCACACGCGCACCGGGAGTGGCGCCTTTTGCACCAGCACGTCGATGCGCACGTGGGCACGCTCGATCAAGGTGCCCGCCAGGCCCCAACTCATGGCGGCCGCCATGAGGTAGCCGGTAAGTTCCGTGGTGGACCCGGTGGAAAAGCCGAGAAGCCGTCGGCCCACGACATCGAAACAGATCAGCAGCGTGATCGCCAGGTAGGCGAAGCCTGCGGCCGCCAAGGCATGGCGGCTGAGCCAAGTGATGAGACGCAGCATGCTTTACCGTGGTGTGACCTGGATGCCCGTGATGGGCGCGATGACTTCCTTGTAAGCGTTGAGGCACTTGTCACCACAGCGCTTGAACCAACCCGGCAGCACCGATTCGGTCAGCTGCTCGTGAACGACGGCAATGGCATCGGCCTGCGGCTTGTTCTCCACCATCGGCTTGCGCACCGGCTTGTGGATCTTGCAGTCGGCGTTGCGCCCGACGTTGCAGGCGATGCCGTCGGCGTTGGCTTCCAGGCCGAGCGCCCACTGCGCGTTCTGCACATCCGCGAAGGTCTTCTCCATCAAGGCACGCACGCCCGGGTCGAGCTTGTCCCACCAGGCCAGGTTCACGAAGTAGCCCGCCACCGACCACGACAGCGGCAGCGAATAGAGATGCGATGTCACCTCGGCCCAGTTGGCGCTGCTGCCCGCGCTGGCCCCCGACACGCTGCAATCGAGCGTGCCGCGCTCCAGCGCCGTGTAGACCTCGCCAAAGGCGATCGAGACCGGTTGCGCGCCGATGCCCTTGAGCAGGTCCGAGGTCGACGGACCGTTGGTGCGGATGCGCAGCCCCTTCAGATCGGCCAGGGTGTTGATCGGCTTGCGGCAGTAGAACATCTGCGCGGTGAAGGGAAAGGTGGCCACCAGTTTGATGCCCAGGCGCTGCAGCTCCTTGTTGGCCAGCGGCATCATCGCGTCGGCGATGCGCCGCGCCTGGCGGATGTCGGTGCTCAGCCCGGCAAGGTCCACGCCGTCCAGAATCGGCACGTCGCCCGACACCGTCGTCAACGGCGAGGTGGAGATGTCGATCTGACCCGCGCGCACCAGGCGCAAGACCTCGGGGCCCGACACATTGCGTTCGGGCCAGGTCGACAGCACCACCTCCACGCGCCCGTTGGAGGCCTTGGCCAATCCGTCGCGCAGGATCGGCTGGTCCACGCGGGTGTACTGCGGCAGGGTCGGTGTGGCCTGCGTCACGGCCTGGATCACCACCTTGGGGCCTGGCGCGAGTTGGGCCAAAGCTGCGCCGGGCAGCAGCGTGGCGGCGAAAGCGAGCGAGAGGAGTGTGTTGAGGTGCTTCATGTGCGTACGTCCGTTGAGGTGGAAACCATCCCGCCGACATCGTCCCCGTTCGCCAGAGCGATCGGCGGAGAGAACGGCGCGGGAACCAGGATTTCGTTTGTCATGTCCCTGATGAGTGGCAGCACGGTGGGCACGAAGGCCTGCCATTGCGGGTCCGCGTAGAGGCTTTGTCGTCGTCGCGTGCGGTCGTCGTGCGACACGAAGGCCCACATGTGCAGCACCTTGTTGATCGATCCGAACTCGGTGGAATAGAAGCCCAGAAGCCCGCCGAGGTGCCGCTTCTCGATGTCGATGCCGCCCTCGGCCATCAACTGCATGAAGCGTGCCACCTGGCCAGGATGCAGGACGTAGGTGCGGGCTTCGACGATCATCGTGCTGCCCTCACGACCACAGCACCAACTCGCCATCGGGCATGCGCCCCACGAACGAGCCGATGGAGATGCGGCTGCCGCCGGGCTTGGGCGTGCCGCCAACGATCTCGTGCGGGTTGCGCGTGTTGAACAAGACCACATCGCCCGCCGAGGCCTTGTACACCGCCTTGGGTGAGCCTTCGACAAGTTCGGGCTCCAGTCCATAGCTCTTGGGGATTTCACCGGCCGCCACCTGCGGGTCCCATGGCGCGTTGTGCACCGTGGTCTCGCCACCCGATGCCAGTTCCTCGGCAAAGAAGTTCCAGCCGAGCTGGCCGTCGATGTGGCCGATGGCGTAGTGCGGCGCGTTGACCGGGGCCCAGTCCACGTGCAGGTCCACGCCTTCGCTTGCGAAGCGGATGATGCCGGCGTAGTACGCACCCAGCGCTTCACGCGCCACGCCCACCGGGTTCGGCCACACGGCTTGCAGCCGGTCGATCAGGCGCTGCAGCGGATCGAAGCTGCAGCGCGCGATCACGTCACGCAGATCGCACTGCGCGTCGGGCACGGCGGCGAAGAAGTCTTCCTTCGGGCGGTCCCAGCGGTATTCGTACTGCGCCATGCCGATGTAGCCAATGCGCTTGGCCACGCTGTAGTACTTGATGTTCCCCGCGCGCGCGGCCTCGGTGAAGCTCGTGCATTCGGCGGACGTCGCAAAGCCAGGGATGCGGATGACGGAGATGCGGTTGTCCAGCAAGAGGCGCAGGTTCTCCTGTGTCAACAGGTGCTCGCCTTCGGTGGTCCAGGTGGGTGCGGTGGCAGCCATGGCGTGATGCCCCTTCAGGCTTCCGAGACCCAGGTCTTGCGAACCGGGGACTTGATCTCGAGCTGCTCGCATTCCTCCAGCGCTTCGCTGAAGTGCTCCACACCGCGCGGGTGCCGCCACGAGGTGCCTGGCCCGGCGATGAACTCCTCGCCACCGATCACCAGGCGCAACTTGCCGCGGATCAGGTAGGCAACGGTTTCGTGGTCATCGTGTTTGTGCACCGGGTCGATCAGACCCTTTTCGCGCACCACGTGCAGCATGAGGATGTCCTCGCCCACCATGGCGCGCCGCACCTCGACGCGCCCCTTGGGCTTGATGCCCTCGACGGCCGCCAGACGCTCGGGCGCGATGGCCGCCAGGGTGGTGAAAAAGCCCTCGGTGGGCGCGATGTATCGGGGATCGGTTGCCGTGGTCATCGTTCTGTCGTCATCGGTTGGTAGGAGCCGTTAGCGTAACAGCGACGGCTCTCATTGTCGACAATTGATCTGTATTTTTTTGATAAGTGGTTTCCACTACGCCTTAAATAAGTTTTCAAAATGCTTTGATTGTGTACAATTCGCCGAAATTCAGCTTGCGTCAGGAGACCACCTTGAGCGACTCCCTCGGCTGGCGACAGAAGTTCGCCGTCCTCATCCCCTCGACGAACACCAGCGTGCAACCCGAGTTCGACGCCATGCGTCCGCCCGGGGTCACCAACCACATCAGCCGCATCCGCATTCCCAACATCGCGTTGAACGACGACGCCGATTTCCAGCGCCTGATCACCCTGATCGCCGATGCGCAGGACGAGGCGGTGGACGCGGTGATGTCCTGCGAGCCCGACCGCCTCGTGCTGGGCATTTCGGCGGAGACGTTCTGGGACGGCCTCAAGGCCAGCCGCGACCTGAAGAAGCACCTGGAGGAGCGCACGAAGCTGCCGGTGTCCATGGGCTCCGAAGCCTGCGCGGCCGCGTTCGCCAAGCTGGGCATGCGCCGCCTGGGCGTGGTCACGCCCTACCAACCCGTGGGCGACCGCAACGTGCAGCGCTTCTTTGAAGAGTCGGGCTTCGAGGTGCGGCGCATCAAGGGACTGAAATGCGAGAGCCCGGTGAAGATCGCGCACGTGAGCGAAACCGAACTGCGCGACGCGTTGATCGAAGTCGACGGCGACGACATCGACGGCATCGTGCAGGTCGGCACCAACCTCGCCATGGCTCGGCTGGCGGGCAGCGCGGAGATCTGGCTCAAGCGCCCGGTGGTCGCGATCAACACCGCCATCTATTGGCACGCGCTGCGCGAATCCGGCATCACCGATCGGGTGGGTGGCTTCGGCGCGCTGCTGGAACGACACTGAACGAGGCCACGAACATGTCCATGGAAACCGTCGCCGCCCGCATCTACGGCGCCATCAAAGAGCAGATCATCGACGGCCGCTACCCGCCGGGTGGGCGCATCACCGAACAACAGGTCGCCGCCGAGTTCAACACCTCGCGTACCCCCGTGCGAGAAGCCATGCGCCAACTGGTCGCCGACGGCTTCGCGCGTTTCAAGCCCAACAGCGGCACGGTGGTGCGCGAGTGGTCGTTCGAAGAGATGCGCCAGATTTTCGAGGTGCGCGTTTTCATCGAAAGCGAAATCGCCGGCCACGCCGCCACGCGCATCACGCCCGAAGAACTCGCCGAGCTCACGCGCATCCAGGACGAGATCGAACTCAACGGGCCGGACATCGGCACCGAGAACACTGCGCGCATCGGCCGCCTCAACCGCGAATTCCACCGCATCGTGGCCGAGGCCAGCCACAACGAACGGCTGGTGTCCATGCTGGCCAGCGCGATCGAAGTGCCCATCGTGCAACAGACCTTTCGCCAATACACCACCAAGCGCCTGGCGCGCAGCTTTGGCCACCACCGCGAACTGCTCGACGCCTTCGCCGCACACGACAGCGCATGGGCCAAGAGCGTGATGAGCAGCCACATTCACTCAGCCAAGCAAACCTTGTTGGGGGAGAAGCAGCATGGGCACGCCTGACGCCACGTCCCCCGCTTTCGGCGCCAACCTGGGTTATGGACATCGGCAGGCGCTGGTGATGATCGACTTTGCACAGGCCTACTTCATCCCGGACTCGCCCCTGTTCGCCAACTGCCCGCAAGCCGCCGAGCAAGCCACACAGCTGCTGGCGTGGGCCCGCGCGCGCCGCATGCTGGTGTGCCACACGCGCGTGAGCTACCGCGAAGACGGCCTGGACGGCGGCGTCTTCTTTCGCAAGATCCCGGCCCTGCGCGTCTTCTGCGAAGGGCATCCGCTGGCCGAATTCGTTCCCGCGCTGGTACCCCGCCCTGACGAACCCGTGGTGACCAAACAGTACGCCAGCGCCTTCTTCGGAACCTCGCTGTCCAGCCTGTTGCGCGCGCAGGGTGTTGACTGCCTGCTGCTCGCCGGCATGAGCACCAGCGGCTGCGTGCGCGCGAGCGCGGTCGACGCGATCCAGCACGGTTTCATCCCGGTCGTGGTGGGCGACGCCTGCGGCGACCGCCACAGCGGCCCGCACGAAGCCAACCTGTTCGACCTGAGCGCGAAATACGCGGACGTCCGCACCCTGGCCCAGGTACAGGCCAGCCTCATCTGAACGACACCACCCTCCTCTTCGCCATGGCACTCGAACACATCACCGTCCTCGACCTCACCCACATGCTCTCGGGCCCCTACGGCACCATGCTGCTGGCGGACCTGGGCGCGCGCACCATCAAGGTGGAGCCCCCAGGCGTTGGCGAAGGCACGCGCCGTTTGCTCGAACACGACCCGGACTATTCGCGCGACGGCATGGGGGCGTACTTCCTCACGCTCAACCGGAACAAGGACAGTGTCTGCATCGACCTGAAGAGCGACGCGGGCCGCGCCGTCTTCTTCGACCTGGTGCGCCGCGCCGACGTGGTGTTCGACAACTTCAGCGTCGGTGTGCCACGCCGCCTGGGCATCGACCACGCGGCGCTGGCCGCGGTGAACCCGCGCATCATCACCTGCAGCGTCACCGGCTTTGGCGAAACCGGGCCGGACACGCAGCGCCCCGCGTTCGACCAGGTGGTGCAGGCCATGGGCGGTGGCATGTCCATCACCGGCTCGCCGGAGACAGGCCCCATCCGCGGCGGTATTCCCATCGGCGACCTCGGCGGTGGCCTGTTCGGTGCGATCGGCGTGTTGTCCGCGCTGGCCGAGCGCGAGCGCACCGGCCTCGGGCAACACGTGGACGTGTCGATGCTGGATGCGCAGATCTCCATGCTCAACTACATGGCCACCATGCACCTCATGTCGGGCCACGTGCCCGAAGGCATCGGCAATGGCCATTTCGTCCACGTGCCCTACAACTGCTACCCCACGGCCGACGGCCACGTCATCGTGGCCTGCATCGGCGACGCCTTCTTCGAACGCTTCGCCGAATTCAGCGGCATTCCCGAGTTGCAAGACCCCGCGCTGAAAAAGCAGCCGGTGCGCTTCGCCGCCAAGGGCCGGATCGATGGACTCATCACCGAGAAATTCCGCACCCGCCCCACCACCGAATGGGTGGCCCGTCTGCGCGAAGCGCGTATCCCTTGCGCGCCGGTCAACAACTTCGCGCAGGCGCTGTCGGACAGCCAGGTGCGCGCGCGCGACATGGTGAAAGACGTCACCCTGCACACCGGCGAGGTCATGCCCATGCCCGGCAACCCGATCAAGTTGTCCGCCGCGAAGGCGACCGAGTGGACAGCGCCGCCGACGCTCGGGCGCGACACCGACCGCGTGCTGAGCGATCTGGTCGGCTACGACGCGCAACACCTGGCGGCGTTGCGCGCTACGGGCGCGGTGGCTTGATGGATCGCGTGCACATCACCGACGTTGCGCCGCGCGACGGGTTGCAGAACCAGGCGGTGCACGCCTCTACCGCGCACAAACTCGCGCTGGTGGAACGCCTCGCGGCCGCCGGTATCGGCAGTGTGGAGATCACAAGCTTCGTGTCCCCCAAGGCCGTGCCGCAGATGGCCGACGCTGCCGACCTGCTGCCGCAGGTTCAAGCGCGGTTGCCTGCGCTGCGCAGCTCCGTGCTGGTGCCCAACCGCAAGGGCCTGGAGCGGGCGCATGCCGCGGGTGCGCACGAGATCGCGGTGGTGCTCTCGGCCACCGAGACCATGAACCGCAAGAACATCAACATGGGTCTGGACGAAGCCATCGCGGTGAGCGAACAGACCCTGCAAGCCGCACTGGCGCTCGGGCTGCGCACCCGCGCCTACGTGGCGGTGGCCTTCGATTGCCCGTTCGAGGGCGAGACCCCGCTGGACCGCGTTGTCGACCTCTCGCTGCGCATGACAAAAGCCGGCGCCCACGAAATCGTGATCGCCGACACCATCGGATCGGCCTCACCCGGCATGGTGAAGGAACGCATGGGCGCACTCACGCAAGCCATCGCAGCAGACAAACTGGCGGTGCATTTTCACGACACGCGCGGCATGGGCGCGGCCAACGCCTGGGCAGCGCTGGAAGCCGGCATCCGGCGCTTCGACGCCAGCGTGGGCGGCATCGGCGGCTGCCCTTTCGCGCCCGGTGCGGCGGGCAACCTCGCGACCGAAGACCTTGTGCTGTTGGCCGAACGCAGTGGCTTTTCAACAGGCATCTCCTTGCCCGGTCTGCTTGATGCGATCGACCTTGCGCAGGAGGTTTTGCAACGGCCCCTGGGCGGACGCTCTATTGCCTGGCTGCGCAAGCAACGCGATTCAGCCAGCGGCACACACCTCAAACGACCGCAAGGCCTCCACCAAAGCCCCACCCAGCTCGCGCCGCCGCCCGGCTGACATGCGGGCGTTGAGCGCCGCCACGCTCACGCCGGCGAAGCTGGCATCCGACAACCTCACCGCGCAGCCCACCCCACGCGTTTCGCCCGTGCGGGGATCGGGTGCCTGGGAGTAGCCCAGGTGGCGCGTCTCTTCCACGCGATCGCGCAGCCGCTCCAGCGAAATGCCCGCCGTTCGGTACTCGGGCTGTCGCCGGCTGTAAATGGCCTCGACATCGGCGTCGGGCAAGCGCGCGAGCACCCCGACCCCCACGGCGCTCACGCCCAGCACGCGCCGGATGCCGGGCTCGACGATGAGCCCGCTCTCCGTGTGTCCGCCCTCTTCCCGATGCAGGCACAAGGCGTGGTCACCGCTGCGCACCATGAGAAAAACCGTGTCGCCCGAACGCTGCGCGAAATCTTCCATCACCGGCTTGAAGCGCTGCACGAGCGGCCTCATCGCTGCCGTCCCCACACCGAGCTGCATCGCCTCGATGCCCAGCCGGTACCGCTTCGACGGCTGCGCGCGATCGACAAATCCTTCTTCGATCAGACACGCCAGTTGCCGGTGCACGGTGGAGCGGTCCAGGCCGCTCAGCCCGATCGCGTCGGTGAGGCGCAAGCCATGCGGGTGGTGCATGGCCACCAGACGCAGCAGCGCCAGGGCCTTGCCCGCGCTGCGTGCACCCTCCACCACGGGCCTCATGAGCGAGCACCTCCGGTCCACGCATGGCTGCTCAGCTCGGCCCGCAGCAGCGCACCGAGTTCGCGGCACCGGGTGGGCGGCATGCGCGTGTCGATGGCCGCGATGCTCATGCCGATCAGGCTGTTGGGCGACAGGCGGATCGCACAGCCCACACCGCGAATGACTTCCTGGCGCGGGTCCTCCATCTCCGAAAACCCGGCGCTGCGCGTGTTCAGCCAGGCCCTGTGCAGCCTGGCATAAGGCATGGCGTGTCGCTGGTAGTCGGCCGCATGGCGTTCGTGCGTCGCGGCCACCTCCGCTTCGTCGAGGTGCGCCAGCATCGCCATGCCGGCCAGGCTGCGCCCCAGAAGCACGCGCGAATCCGGCTGCGTGGTCAAGGCCTTCATCGGTGCGCCGCCCTCTTCGCGGTGCAGGCACAAGGCGTGATCGCCCGCGCGCACCATGAGAAACACGGTGGTGTCGCCGGTTTGCCGGGCGAGACGGCGCATCAAGGGCAGAAAGCGCTCGACCACGGGGCCCATGCCCGCCGACATCCAACCCATTTCCAGCGACGCCAACCCGAGCCGGTACGCTTTGGAGGGCAAGGCCCTCTCGACGAGCCCGTGTTCCTCCAGGCACGCGAGCAAACGGTGGGCCGTGGAGCGGTCCTGTCCCGAGCAGGCCATCAATTCGGTCAGGCGCAATCCTTGGGGGTGGTGCGCACCGACGTGCCTCAGCAAAGCCATGGCTTTGGCGGCGCTGCGCGTGCCGCTCAGGGGGTCGACGTTTCTCATGGATTGGGAAAGACTTCAGGTACCGGTTGCGGTTCGGATTTTGAACCCGTTCAATGGGGGACCGGTTGTCACACGGGCGACCATGCCTTTTTTGCAGACAACCTTTTTTGAGAGCACGCACGATGCAGATGATGAATGCCATTGAAATTTCGAGACCGGGCGGCCCGGAGGTCCTTGTTCCCGTTCAACGACCCCTGCCCGAGCTTCGGCCGGGCGAGGTGTTGATCCGTGTGGCCGCGGCCGGCGTCAACCGGCCCGACGTGGGGCAGCGCGCGGGCCGCTACAACCCGCCGCCAGGCGCCTCGGACCTGCCCGGGCTGGAGGTGGCCGGCACCATCGAGGCGGTGGGCGAAGGTGTCACCCACTGGAAACAGGGCGATCGCGTCTGCGCGCTGACGCCCGGCGGGGGTTACGCGGAATTCTGCGCGGCGCCGGCTTCGCACTGCCTGCCCGTTCCCGCCGGCCTCACGCTGGTGGAAGCCGCGTCGCTCCCCGAAACCTTCTTCACCGTGTGGAGCAACCTGTTTGGCCCGTTCGGGCTCAAGCCCGGCGAGAGCGTGCTGGTGCAAGGCGGCTCCAGCGGCATTGGCGTCACCGCCATCCAGCTCGCGCGCGCCCTGGGCCACACCGTGTTCGCCACGGCGGGCAACGACGCGAAGTGCCAGGCCTGCGAAGCGCTCGGCGCGCAGGCCATCAACTACCAGCGACAGGACTTCGTGGCCGTCGTCAAGGAGGCCACGCAAGGCCGCGGCGTGGACGTGATCCTCGACATGGTCGGCGGCGACTACGTGGCGCGCGAGATCGGCGTGCTCGCGCCCGACGGCCGGCTGGTGCTGCTCGCTTTCCTGCGCGGCGCGGAGGCGGCATTGCCGCTGGGCGACATCGTGTTCAAGCGCCTGGTGATCACCGGCTCGGCCCTGCGCCCGCGCACGGTGGCGTTCAAGGCCGAGATCGCGCAGCAATTGAAGGAGAAAGTCTGGCCCTTGATCGAGGCCGGCAGCGTGCGGCCCGTCATCCACAGCACCTTCCCCTTCGAAGAAGCCTGGCGCGCGCACGCGCTGATGGAGTCGAGCCAGCACATCGGCAAGATCGTGCTCACCGTGAATTGAGGGCGGGTCAGCGCCGGGCGCTGGCCCGGCGCGGTGGCGCTCAGTGCTGGATCGCGGTCTTGCCTTGTGCGGCCACGAGCTGCGCGCGGTCGTAGTACTCGCGCCACAGGGAAATCAGCGGGCCTTCGAAGTCCAGAATGCCGACCACGGGCACCGAACGGCTCACGCCGTCGACGGTGATCTCGTCGCGGCGCTCGCACACGAGCGCGCCCTCGACGATGCCGATGCGGTCGATGTGCAGCTTGACCTGCTTGTCCGGCGAGCTCATCGAGACCATGCGCTGGTAGAACGTTTCGCGTCCCACCGTGGCCTCCTCCTTCATCATGGAGTGGATGCGGCCGTTCTCGGTGAGAAGGTCCGCGCAGGTGCGCCAGTCCTTGCGCTCCCAGGCGTCGGCCATTTTGCGGAAGGTGGCGATTTTCTGTTCGTCGGTGAGATCGGAAGCCATGGTGCGGGTACCCCTTGTGAATGAAGTGATGTGGCCGCTACGGTAGAGCGGCGGTATGGGGTCGGTCAACGGCTTTGGCGTTCGATTCCCAACAGATGGGAAACGCCCGGGCTTGCCCCGACGCTACCGCCCCTGCTCCGCCATCACCAGCAGCACCCGCGCCGGCGCGTTCCCCCGGTTGACCAGCATCCGCGCTTCGCCCGGTGCGATGCGGCAGCTGTCGAGCGCGCGCAGCACCTCGACCCGCGTGGTGCCGTCCGGCAGCACACCGGTGATCTCCAGCTCACCGTCCACCACCACATAGAACTTTTCCAGCGCGGACGCCGACAGTGTCGTGCTACCGCCGGACGCGACCACCGACAGGCCGATCCAGGCGGCATCGCCCGGACCGGCCTCGCGGCCTTGCAGGCGCACCATCTGAAAACCGGCGTGGCCGGGTGCGTCGTAGGCCGGTGCGTCGACGTGTCGAACCAGGTGCATGGCGGCCTCCGGCGTCAGGGCGCGAGCACCACGCGCGAGGACGAGCCCGCGATCACGCGCTGGTACGCGTCCGCCGCCCCGTCCAGCGGCACCAGGCCGTCGGCGTCGACGTCGAACGCGCGCAGCGAGCCGTCCGAAAAACCGGGCGCCAGCGCGTGGAGGATGGCGGCGCAATCCACCACGCCGAGCTTGAGGCTGTCCACGCCCAGCAGGTGCAGGTTGCGGCGGTAGAACATGAGGATGTCGAACGGCACCGTGCGCTCGATGGTGGAAATGAGGATCTGCGTGCCGCCCACGGCCAGGCCTTGCAGCGCCGCCGCGAAATACGGTGAGCCGACGGTGTTGTAGGCGATGTCGGCGCCTTGCCCGTCCGTGGCGGCCAGCACGGCCTCGCCCAGATCGGCGCGCGTGCCATCGAGCAACACGACGGGCCCGCTACTGTGGCCACGGTAGGCGCTGGCGCCGCGCTCCACGCCGATCACGCGCGCGCCGGCGCGCGTGGCCAGCTGCACCGCGGCCTGGCCGACCTTGCCATTGGCGCCGAACACCACCACCGTCTGGCCCGCGCCGCGCAGACCCGCGCGGCGCAAGCCCTCGTGGGCTGTGATGAAGGGCACGCCCACCGTGCCGGCCGCCGCCGTGGGCACCGCGTCGGGCTTGCGCACCAGCGCTTGCACCGGCAGCACCAGGTAACGCGCGTGGCTGCCGTCGCGGGTGATGCCCAGGTCACCGCCGGTGCCCCACACCTCGGTGCCCGGCCAGCCGTCCGGCCCGGACACCACGCGCGCGGCGAAATCGCGCCCCGGCGTGCGCGGCCAGACGGCCTGCGGCATCAGGCCCAACGCGGCCTTGACGTCGCTGGGGTTCACAGCGGCGGCCAGCACTTCGACCACGGCATGGCCGGGCGGCGCATCGGGCAAGTCCTGGGTTTGCACCTGCAGTTGCAGCGCGTCGGGCGTGGCGGCCTTCTGTAGCACGCGCAGCGCGCGCGAAGGGGTGACAGGGGTCATGGTGAGCGTCCTTGATGAAGTGAAAAAAGTGATTCAGTGCGCGGCGTTGTCCGCGCGCAGGCGCCAACGCTCGCGCGCCTGCGCGCAGGTGGCCAGGCGCCCGCCGAGGTCCTCGACGATGCGGCGCGCCTTGCGCACGAGGTCGGCGTTGCTGCGCGCGAGCACGCCCTTGTCGAGGTAGATGGTGTCCTCCAGGCCAATGCGCACGTTGCCGCCCAGCAGGTGGGCCTGGGCCACGGCGGGAAAGGCGTGGCGGCCCACGGCGAAGGCGGACCAGGACGCATCGGGCGCGATCAGCGAACGCGCCAGCATCAGCGCGCCGGGCGTGAACGGCAGCGCGTAACGCACGCCCATCACGAAGGTGTAGAGGCCGGGACCCCGCAGCGTGCCGTCGGCGATCAGCGTCTGCGCCAGCACGAGATCGCCGGTGTCGAAACACTCGAGCTCCGGCTTCACGCCGTGCGCGCGGATCACGGCCGCCATGCGGCGCACATTGGCGGGCGTGTTCATCACCACCTGCTCGCCCGAGTTCATGGTGTTGAGGTCGAGCGAACACACGTCGGGCTTGAGCGCCGCGATGTGCGCCACGCGCTGTTCGGGTGGCAGCAGCGAGGTGCCGGGGCCGGCCACGCGCGGCTCGTCCGCGCTGGGCACGAAACGCCCGCCCGGTCCGGTGGTGAGGTTGATGATGAGTTCGGGCCGCTCGCGGCGCAGGGTCTCGACCACGCGGGCGTAGAGATCGACGTCCATGGACGGCGTGCCGGTTTTCGGATCGCGCACGTGGATGTGCACCGCCGCCGCGCCGGCGTCGGCGGCTTGCAGGCAGGCGTCGCTGATCTGTTCCGGCGTGACCGGCAGGTGCGGCGTCTGGTCCGGGCGTGTGAGGTTGCCGGTGACGGCGCAGGTGAGGATGGTGGTGGTTTCCATGGAGGTCTTCAGCCGAGATGGCGGCCACCGTCGGCGACGATCACGCTGCCGGTGGCGTAACGCAGGGTGGTGCAGCAGGCGACGATGGCGGCCGCCACGTCGTCGGCCACGCCCACGCGCTGCAAGGGAATGGTGGCGCCCACGCGGTGATTGAACGCGGCGTCGCGCCCGGGCACGAAGCCCGTGTCCACCACGCCGGGCGACACCGCGAGGCACCGGATCTGCGGCGCCAGCGTCTTCGCCAGCGCGCGTGTCAGCGCATCGGAAGCGGCCTTGGCCGCCGCGTAGGCGAGGTTGCTGCCCAGGCCGGTGAAGGCGGCGATGGACGAGACGTTGACCACCACCGATTCGCCGGCCGCCTTCATCTGCGGCGCGAACGCGCGGATGGCCGCGAAGCCGCCGCGCCAGTTGGTGGCGAAGATGTCGTCGATCAAGGCGTCGTCCAGGCCGTCGAGATCGGCTGCCGGCACGGCGCGGGTGAAGCCGGCGCAGTTCACCAGCACCGTGGCGCGGCCGACCTCGCGCTCGACGGTCTGCGCGGCCGCGCGCAACGCGGCGCTGTCGGTCACGCTGGCCTGCAAGGCACGGTGCCCGCCGCCAGGCAGTTGCGCGAGCGCGGGTGCGGCGGCCTCGGGCGCGCCCCGCTGCAGCAACACCACGCGCGCACCCAGCGCGGCGACGCGCCGCGCGGTGGCCAGGCCAATGGCGCCGGTGCCGCCGATGATGACGGCGACTTCGCCGTCCAGCCGCTCGCGCGGCGCAAAACTTCGTTGCGGTTCTTGCATGTCCATCTCAGGGCAAAGGGCAATGGGGCAGCCGGGTTTCGCCGGGTTCGACGCGCAGCTCGATGTCCAGTCCAAAACCACCGCGGCCATCGGGTTCGAAGCGGCGCAACAGCGAGCCCACGGCGCCGAACACCACGTCCTCGTGCGCGTGCGGGTCTTCGATGTCGAAGTACTGCGTGGCCAGCACCTTGTGGCCGTCCGCCACCACGATGAAATGCAGGTGCGCCGGGCGCATGATTCCGCGCCCCTGCGCCGCCAGCAATTCGCCGCACGGGCCGTCCACCGGCACCGGGTAGCCCGCCGGGCGCACGCTGTGAAAGTGAAAGCCACCTTCTGCGTCGGTGAGGAACACGCCGCGCAGGTTCATGTCTTCCTGCTCGGGGTCCTGGTTCTCGTACAGGCCTTGGGGCGAGGCCTGCCAGGTCTCCACGCGCGCGCCGGCCAGCGGTGTGCCATCGAGCGAACACACGCGACCGCGCACGTGCAACGGCGCACCCGGCGTGTCGGAGGCGGCGATGCTCTCGCCGTTCGCGCGCACCGGTTGGTGCGCGCGCCAGAACGGGCCGACCAGCGCCGGTTCGGTACCGCCTTGGGCCAGCGCCTCGCGCGCGCCGCGCAGCTGCGCCAGCGTGGCCAGACCCAGGATGTCGGCCAGCAGGATGCCTTCGTTCTTGTGCGGCCCGCTGGCCTGGCCCATGCGCACCAGGAAGTCCATGCCCAGATCGAGTTCGGCCGACGTCAGGTCAACCTCCAATGCGAAGGCGTGCGCGTGGCGGATCAACGCGTCCATGACCTGCTTCAGGCGCGCGTTCGGGGTGCCGGCATTGGCGCGCAGCACGGCCGCCAGCAGCTCGGCCGGGTCGGAGGCCGACAAGCCGCTGGGCGCGGCGGCGTGCGTGTTCACGGCAGCGGCGGCCATCATCGGACCAACGCCTTGGCGTTGTCGCGGTAGATGGCCTGCAGCTCGCTCGCACTCAGGCCCGCCTTCTCCAGCCCCTCGACGATCTTCGCCGGCTCGACCCACGGAAAGTCGGAGCCGAACACGATCTGCGAGGTGGGCACGATCATCTTCAGGATGCCCATGTGCACCGCGTCGGCGGCGGCGGCCGTGTCGTAGTAGAAGCGGCGGAAGTGGTGCAGCCGCGAATCGGGCGGCGCCACGCGCGCCAGCGACTCGGCGGTTTCACCTACCAGGAAACGCTGCGCCCAGATGCTGCCGCCCCCGTGCGACCAGATGTAGCGCACATCGGGCGTGGCCTTGGCCGTGCCGCCGTGGATCAGGCTCACCATCGCGCGCGCGAGGTCCGAGCCGAGTTCCACGAAGGTGGGCAGGATGCCGGGCTGGAAGTTCCACGCGCAGCAGTTGGGCGCGGTGGCGTGGGTGTAGACCACTGCCTTGCGCCGGTTGAGCTCGGCCCACACCGGCGCGAAGGACTTGTCGCCCAGCCACTTGTCGTCGTAGCTGGAGAGCAGGCCCACGCCGTCGGCCTTGAGCACGTCGAAGGCGTACTCGATCTCGCGCAGGCTGCCTTCCACATCGGGCAACGGCAGCACGGCGAAATGGCCGTAGCGGCCCGGGTGGTCGGCCTTCATGCGCGCGGCGAATTCGTTGAGCTCGCGCGCGGCACGGCGCGATTCGGCCACGTCACCGAACCACACACCGGGCTGCGTGACCGACAGGAAGGCCTTCTCCACGCCGCCGCGGTCCATCGCCTCCAGGTCCTTCTGCACCGTCCAGGTCTTGAACTGCTCGAAGCCGAGCACGGGCGTTTTGAGGTTCTGGCGCTCCACCAACTGGACCCACGCGGGCGAGAAGAAGTGGTGGTGGAAGTCGATGCGCGTGCCTTTGGCCGCCAGGGTCTGCGCCAGCGGCCGGCCTTCGGGCACAAGCGCGCCCGCGCCCATCACGCCCAAGGTGCCGAGCGAGCCGAAGAGGCCCAGGAAACCGCGGCGCGAAGGCGCGCAGGCCATGCCGTCGGACGGCGGTTGCGTTGAGTGATCCATGACGGTGGCTCCCAGGTTCAGAAGTTGTGGCGGATGCCGAACTCGATGCCGTTCGCGTTCGCCCCGGTCTGGGCCGGCAGCGGCGCGGCGGGCCAGTTGGGCAGGCCGGTGCTGCTCACTTGCTGCGCCGAGGCGCCGCGGTTGCTGATGAGCGCGTAGGTGCCGTAGACCGCCGTCCGCTTGGACAGGTGGTGCACATAGCCCAGCGCCAGCTTGCTCCAGTCGTCTGCGCTGTTCGCGCGGTTGTAGCGGCTGTAGGCCGCGCGCCATTCGCCCGCGCCCTGGCGCAGCGTCGCGCCGATCAGCAACGCGTCGATGCGCGCGCCGCGCGTGTCGGTTTCGCGGGTCCAGAAGGCCATGGGCGTGACCGCACCGAAGCTGTAGGACACCGCCAGGTTGGCGGCCTTGATCTGAGCGGGTGCGGCGGCGGTGCCGGTGTGGCGCCGGCCGATGGAGCCCGAGACGTTCAGCGCCTGGTCGGCATAGCCCAGGCGCGCGCCCGCATAGTTGTTGTTGTTCGTGGGGCTGCCGCTGCCGGCGGGCTCTTCGCCGAGCGCGACCTGCGCCTGGCCGTACCAGCCACCGAGTTGACGGGGCAGCAGATAGGTCAGCGCGTTGCTCACGCGGATCGGCGAACCCAGCATGCTGTAGACGGTGGGCTGACCGATACCGGTGCCGCCGAACGGGTCGAACCACGAGGGGTTCAGGTTGGTGGCGGCCATGTCGCGGCCCAACCGCAACTCACCCCAATTGCCGATCAGGCTGACCGTGGAGCGGCGCTGGAAGCCTCCCGGCGCCGTGCCGGTGTCGGCGGCGATCGTGCTCTCCAGCCAGAAGCCCGCGGACAGGCCGCCGCCCAGGTCTTCGGTGCCGCGCAGGCCAAAGCGCGTGTGGCTGTTGCCGCTGTAGCTCATCGCGGTCGTGCCGGCATCGCCATGCGAGACGCGCGCGATGCCGAGGTCCATCACGCCGAACAACGTGACCTGGGATTGCGCGGCGGCGCCGCCGCAGGTGAGGGCGATGCACGCCAGGGTGGAGCAGGTTTTTTTCATGGGAGGGTCTTTGAAAGTGGGGGTCGAAACAGGAATGGGGGCGAAACGAGGGTCAGGAGTTAATAGAATGAATCTTCAAAATTGATTCGAAAATTCATATGAACATCACCTTGCGGCAGTTGCGCGCTTTTGTGGAAGTGGTGCACAGCAACGGCTTCACCTCGGCGGCGCGCAAGCTGCATCTCACGCAGTCGGCCACCAGCCTGCTGGTGCGCGAACTGGAGTCGCAGTTGGGCCTTGCACTGGTGGACAGAACCACGCGCCAGATCGCGCTGACCGACGCGGGCCGCGAGCTGTTCGACAGCGCCGAGCGCATCCTGGCGGACGTGGAGCACGCGGTGGCCAACACGCAGGACCTGGTGCAGAAGCGCCGCGGCCGCGTGACGGTGGCGACCACGCCCTTTCTCGCGGCCAACTTCCTGCCCGAGGTGATTGCGCGCTTCCAGGCCTCGCATCCCGCGATCACCGTGCGCATCGCCGATCTGCCCACCGACCAGCTGGTGCGGCTGGTGGACAACGGCGACGCCGACATGGGCTTTGGCGTGTTTCCGCAGATGGACGTGGCGCTGGAGCGCGCGACCCTGCTGCGCCACAGCCTGGGCGTCATGCTGCCCGCGGCCTGGCCGCTGGCGCAGCGCCGCAAGCGCCTGACCTGGGCCGACCTCGACGGCCGGCCCATGATCGGCCTGGTGCCCGCGGGCGGTTTTCGCAACCTGGTCGACCCGATGCTGCGCCGCGAGAGCGAGCCCGCCGCGCCGCACTTCGAGGTCGGCCACCTGAGCACGGCGGTCGGCCTGGTCGAGGCCGGCCTGGGCGCCACGGTGGTGCCGGCCTATGTGGGCGCGCTGGTGCGTTCGACGCGCGCGCGTTTTCGCGAGTTGAACGACCCGGTGATCCACCGCAGCGTCGAGCTGGTCTGGCGCGCCGCGCGTTCGCTGTCGCCGGGCGCCAGCGCCTTTCGCAGTTGCCTCGAAGCCTGCTGCAAGCAACTGCAGGCCTGACGTGCGGGCCGGCGTGTTCAGCGGGGAATGCACGGGTTGGCCTTGGAGCACTTGTCGCCGATCACCGCTACGGCATGGATCTCGATCTGCATGCCGGGCACGGCCAGGCCGGACACCGTGATCTGCGCGCTGGCCGGGAAGTTGCGGTCCGGGAACATTTCGGTGCGCACCTTGGAGAAGGTCGCGCCGTTGCGCGCATCGGTCAGGTAGGCCGTGATGCTCACGATGTCCTTGAGGCTGCCGCCGGCGCGCTGGAGGGTCTGCTCCAGCAAGGCGAAGATGGTGCGCGTCTGCGCCTCGAAGTCGCCCTTGATGTCCTTGCCGTTGAGGTCGGTGGTGGTGGTCTCGCCGGCCAGCCAGACGGTGCGCCCGCCTTCGGTGACCACCGCCGGTGAATAGGAGCGCCCTTTCGTGCGTTCGCCATGCTCCAGGTAGTCGGCCGCGCCCGCGTGGGGCAGCAGCGCGCCGGTCAAGGCCAGGGCGGCCAGCCAGCGGGTGGTTCGGTGTTGCATCAAGGTCTCCTCAGGGGTGGTGGTGCGGCGGGCTCTGCGGCCCGCCCGGGTTGAAAAATCGGGGTCAGGCTTCGGCGTAGCGCCGCGCCAGGGAACGCATGGATTCGGTGGCCTCGTGCGCGATGGCGGCGCTGTCCCAGCGCGTGGGCTGGCCGCGGCGCAGCAGCACCCGGCCATCGACCAGCACCGTGTCCACGTTGGAGGGCTGGGCCGAATACACGAGCGCGTGGGCGGGGTCGAACACCGGCGCCATGTTGAGATCGGTGGTGCGCACGATCTGGATGTCGGCGCGCTTGCCCGGGGTGAGCGAACCGACGAGCCGGTCCAGCCCGAGGTCGCGCGCGCCGTCCAGCGTGGCCAGGCGCAGCAGGCGGCGCGCGCTCAGCGGCTGGCGGTTGCCGAAGCGCTGCTTGTGCGACCAGAGCAGCGCGCGCATGCAGGCGAAGAAGTCGGCGTTGGCGGAAGCGCCCGAGCTGTCCACCGACAGGCTCTGCAGCACCCCGGCCTCCTCCAGCTCGTGGAACTGGATCACGCCGCGCGTCGCCTGGGCGTACAGCATCTCGATCGTCGGCGAGCAGGTCATGGTGGTGCCGGTGGCGGCCATCAGCGCGCAGTCTGCGGTCGTCATGCCTTGCGGGTGCACCAGCTGCAGGTCCTTGCCGAGCAGGCCGTGTTCGGCCAGCACCGGCACCACGCCCACGCGGGCATGCATGGTCAGCGGCAGGCCCAGCGCGCGCACGCTGGCGCACTCCTCGCTCACCACCGCAATAGGCACCGCACCGCGCGGGTTGGAGACCGGCGTGCGCACTGCGGCGCCGAGCGTGAGCAGGTCCGAGGGCAGGCCTTCGCGCTGCACGCGTGCCAGGTCGTCCAGGTTCATGGGCCGGTCCAGCGGCTGCTCCTGGCCCCATCCATACGCAAAGCGGCCGCGCACGCCCATCTCGGCCATGGCACGCAGCTCGGCATCGGCATGCGCCGGTGAGCGCACGTTGTGGGCCCAGTTGTGCACCGTGGTGATGCCCGAGAGCAGGCCTTCGGCGAGCCCCAGGCGGACCGAGCGGTGGCTGTCCTCGGGCGTGAACAGCGGGCCCGCGCCCAGGGTGAGAGGGAAGTAGCCGTGCTCGGCATCGTCACCGCGCACCAGGGCGCGCATGGCGCTGTTCCACAGGTGCCAGTGCGTGTCCACAAAACCGGGCAACACGACCATGTCCCGCGCGTCGATTTCGAGCGCGCCTTGCACTTGAAGCCGGGGGCCGACCGCGACGATCGCGCCATCGCGCACATGCACGTCGGCGCAGGGCAATTCGCCCAGCACGGGGTCCATGGTGAGCACATGGCCACCACGGATGATGAGCTCCTGATCGAAGCCGGAACGGTCTGACGGGGGTATCGAAGGCACGAAGAATCTCCTGCACCACGCGGGGGTGCATCGGTCGCTGACGGGGAACGGGGGTGGTTACTCGGCCTTGGCGCCGGAGATGCGGATCAGTTGCGCCTTCTGGCGCATGTCGGCCTCGATGAACTTCGCGAAAGCCGAAGGTGTCGAGAACACGGGCTCGAAACCGCGCGAGAGCAGCACGCTCTCGCGAAACGCCGGGTCGTTGCCGATGGCGGCCACGTCCTGGTGGATCTTCTGCACGACGGCGGCGGGCGTGCCGCCGGTGGCGAACAGGCCGAACCACGACTCGCGCGGGTCGATGTCGGCCAACCCGGCTTCACGCAGCGTGGGCACATCCGGCATCTCGGTGAGCCGGGTGGCGCGCCCGACGGCCAGCGCCTTGAGCTTGCCCGCGCGCAGCAGCGCCAGGGCGCCCGACACGCCGGCCAGCGTGAGGTTCACCTCGCCCGACTGCACCGCCGCCACTGCGGGCGAGATGCCCTTGTACGGCACGTGCACGAAGCTGGCGCCGGTCCTGGCTTTCAGCGATTCGAACAACAGGTGCGGCAGGCTGCCCGAGCCATAGGACGCGTAGCTCAGCGCGTCGGGGCGCGCCTTGGCCATGGCCACCAGTTCGGCCATGTTGTTCGCGCCGACCTGGGGGTTGGCCACCACCATCTGCGGCAGGCTCACGAGCTGGCTGATGGGCGCGAGTTCGCGCACCGGGTCGTAGGCCAGCTTCGCGAACAGAAAGGGGTTGCTGGTGATGGTGGCTTCGCTGGTCAGCAGCAGCGTCAGGCCATCGGGCGCTGCTTTCGTGACCGCCATCGCGCCGATCACGGTGGCCCCGCCGGCCTTGTTCTCCACCACCACCGACTGGCCCCATTGCCGCTGCAGACGATCGGCCAGCATGCGCGCCAGCAGGTCCACACCGCCGCCCGCCGCATAGGGCACCACGATCCGCACAGTTTGCGCAGGCCATGCCGTGCCCTGCGCGAACAGCGCCGGGCAGGCCACGCCCAGGGTGAGCGCGGCCAGTGCGCCGCGGCGCGTGGGAGTCAACACGGATGCCATCACTTCAGGCTTTCGAAATGCTTGTAGGAAATGTCGTCGCGTCCAATGTGGCCGATGACCTGGTAGCGCGACTTGACCAGCTCGGCCGGCACGTCCAGCACACGCCGATAGTCGCTCACGGTCTGGCGTCCGTCCAGCGCCCATTTGCCGTTGCGGCGCGACCAGCTGTCGAGGTAGCGCGAGTGCATCCAGCGCTCTTCGTACAGGTTGGCGTTGCCTTCCTTGGGCACCAGCAGCGTGGCGGTCCCGGTGGACTCGCTCACCGCGCGATCGCCCTTCACTTCGATCAGGATGTTGCTGATGCGGTGGTTGTTGCCCGTCATGTCGTCGTGGGCCTTGATCAGGAAGTCCACATAGGCTTCCCAGTTGGGAAAGTCGCGGTTGCCGAAGCGCATCTTCGCGCCAGGGTGGGCCAGCGACATCAACATTTCGCGGTCACCACGGTCCAGCGCGCGCGGGTACTTGTAGATCAATTCCGTGATGGTCTGCTTGGCCAGCAGCTTCTCGATCTCGGCGGGGTTGACCTTCTGCGCCTGCGCCTGCAGGGGCACGGCCAGGGTGAGGGTCATCGCGGCGGCAAGCGCGGCGAGCAGCTTGCGGCGTGGGGTGCGGGATTGTGTGTCCATCGGTGTTGTCTCCGTCGTGTGGGATTCGGGTTGGGCCTTCAGCCGGGAGCGTCAACCCCTGGCATGGGGCGTATTTCAATGTCTTCTTCAATATTCTCCAAACGATTTAATTTAATGAATTCATGAGTTATTCCGATCGTTTGGAGCAGACCTCGCGCGCGCCATCGGCTGCGACAATCCAGGCCTGTTCCTTGACCGCACATGGCCGACCCATCGGCCTGAACCACGAGCGCCCCATGTCCCGCACCTCCGCTGTCACGTTGCGCCAGTTGCGCGCCTTCAACGCCGTTGCCGAGGAAGGCAGCATCGCCCGCGCGGCGCAGCGCCTGCACCTGACGGCGTCCGCGCTGTCCATGCTGATCGGCACGCTGGAAGGTGAGCTGGGTGTGCGCTTGTTCGAGCGCACCACGCGCCGCATGGTGCTGACCGACGAGGGCAACAAGCTCCTGCCCACGATCGAGCAGATGCTCGGCCAACTGGACGGCGCCATCACCGATCTGCACGAGTTTTCGCAGTCGCGCAGTTCGCGCCTGCGCATCGCGGCGTCGCCGCTGCTGGCCGCCACGCTGCTGCCGCACCTGATGGCCAGCTTTCGCGAACGTTTCCCCGCGATCCGGCTGACGCTGCGGGACCTTCCGGTGAGCGAGGTGGCGCAGGCCGTGCGCGCCGGTGAAGCCGACCTGGGTGTGTGCACGGCCGATGTGGACGCGCTGGACCTGCACACCACGGTGCTGCACCAGGACCGCCTGATGCTCGCTTGCCTGGAAAACCATCCGCTGGCTTCGCGCTTCGAGCTGCCCTGGCGCGAACTCGCGGGCGAGCCCCTGGCGCTCATGCAGCCGGGCTCGGGCCTGCGCAAGCTGTCCGAGCGTGGGCTGGCGCAGATCGGTGAGCCGGTGGACCCGGCGTATGAGGTGGCCAACGTGACCACCGCCGTGGGCCTGGTCGAGGCCGGCCTGGCGGTGGCGGTGCTGCCGCGTTATGCGCTGACCCGCACGCGCGCCGTGGGCGTGCGCGCCATTCCCCTGATCGACCCGGTGGTGGAACGCGCCATCGTCGCGCTCAACGCGCCCGAGCGCCCGCTGACCAGCGCGGGCGAGGCCTTCCTGGCCCACTTCCAGCAGGCCGCGGGGCTGGAGTGAAAACGCCTCTTACGGTTTTGCATTCAGGCGTAGAACAAGGCGGGTTGCCGCAGACAGTGCTGTAGCACGGCAAGGCAACCCAACGCAGTTATACGTTTGAAGGCAAAGCCGTATCAGGCGCGCTCGCGCCGTGCGTGCCAGGTCGCCCAGTCACGCCCTGGATGGACCTCGCCGCAGGTGGGACAGGTACGTTCGGCGGGCGTGGCGTCGTAGAAGGCCTTGTACACCGGTGGCAGGTCGTCCACGATGCTGGAGAGCTGCAGTTCGCTGCGGTGCACCAGGCCGCCACAGGCCGCGCAATACCACTCGAACGCGTCGCGCGTGCCCTGCGGCCGCGGGAGCTCGACCACCGTGCACAGGCTGCCCGGCTCGGGCCGCTGCGGCGAGTGGCGCACGTGCGCGGGCAGCAGGAAGATGTCGCCTTCGCGCAGGTCCACACGCTCGAACTGGCCGCGGTCCACGATCAGCAGGTGGGCGTTGCCCCTGAACTGGTGGAAGTACTCCTCGAACGGGTCGTCGTGGAAGTCGGTGCGCTGGTTGGGGCCGCCCACCACCGTCACGATCATGTTCGAGTCTTTCCATATCTGCTGGTTGCCCACGGGGGGCTTGAGCAGGTGCTGGTGTTCGTCGATCCAGCGGGCGAAGTTGATGGGTTGGCGCATGGAGTCGCTCCTGGTGGGGTTCAGTTGATCTTGATGGCGGCGTTCTTGATGACGGTCGCGTATTTGGCCATCTCGCTGCGGATGAAGGGGCCGAATTCTTGCGGACCCGCGCCCGACGATTCGGCGCCGAGGCGCGTGAGGGTGTCCCGCACCTCGGGTTGTCGCAGGGCCTGCTGCAACTGCGCGTGCAGCTTCTGCACCACCTCGGGCGGCGTGCGAGCGGGCGCCAGCAGGCCGAACCAGGCCACGGTGTCGTAGCCGCTCACGCCACTTTCCATCAGGGTCGGCACGTCGGGCAGCGCGACCGCGCGTTTGGCGCTCGTGACCGCCAGCGGAATGAGGCGCTTGTTGGCGATGTGCGGCAGCACGCTGGGGATGTTGATGATGATGGACATGACCTGGCCGCCCATGATGTCGGACAGCGCGGGCGCGGCGCCTTTGTAGGGCACGTGCAGCAGATCGAGCCCCGCGCTCGAGCGCAGCAGTTCGGCCGAGAGGTGCGACAGGCTGCCGCTGCCCGCGGAGGCGATGGTGAGCTTGCCCGGCTGCTGGCGCGCTTGCCGCACGTACTCGGCATAGGACGCGATGCCGGCATCCGCACGCACCACCAGCAGGTTGGGCGCGGTGGCGATCAGTGCGACGGGTGTGAAGTCGGCCACGCTGTCGTAGGGCAGGCTCGGGTAGAGGCCCGGCGTGACGCCGTGGGAGCTGGCGTTGGCCAGGAACAGCGTGTAGCCGTCGGGCGCGGAGCGGGCGACCTGCTGGGCGCCGATGCTGCCGCCCGCGCCGGGCTTGTTGTCGATCACGAAGGCCTGGCCCATCGACTCTCCCATGGCCTTGGACAAGGCGCGCGCGAGCACGTCGGAGCCGTCACCGGCGGGCGACGGCACGACGATCTTGATCGGCCGCTCCGGGTACTGGGCCGCGGCGAGTCCGCAGCCCCAGGCCAGTGCCATGGCGATGGCGCATTGGAGCAATCTGGATCGATGAACGAGAGTGAACATGGGCATCCTTTCAGGGGGTTTCAAAGCACGACGGCGGAACATCGGTTGAGCACCGCGCGCAAGGCGCTGTGCGCGGTGACGAGCGAGGTACGGGGGTTCTCGGGATCGGGGCGGTTCTCCAGGCGCAACAGCAGATGGCCGGCCTCGCCCCAGGCCTCGACCTCGTGGCGGTTCTCCGCCACACCGGGGTCGGCCCAGAGTTCGACCCGGGTGAGATCGAGCCCGAGTGTGGCCAGGGCGACGGTGGCGGCCACGTTGGCGTTGCGCGGGTAGTCGCGCGCGGCCTGGCGCGCGCTGCCTTTGAACACGAGGGTCGGCGCGTCCAGTGCATCCAGCCGGTGCGCCGATTCCGCCGGGCTTCCGCGCCATGCGGCGGGTGGCTTGCGGCCGCGGTAAACCACCTCGCGCAACCCCGCGTCGCGCGCGGCGGTGAGCCAGTCGATGCCGCCGATGGCGCCCGAGACCAGCAGCACCTGCCGGCCCGCCGCGGTGGCCAGGGCGCGCAAGCGCGCGAGGCGGTGGTCGTCGGTGAGCGCACCCACCGACGCCAGCAACAGATCGCAGCCCGCGTGCAGCACCGCCTCGGCGTGGGCGTCGACCGCCGCGTGTCCGGCGCACTCGACCACCAGTTCGGGGCGGGCCGCCAGCCAGGGTTCGCGCTGGTCGGTCAACAGCGGCCGCACGGCCTGCAGATCGCCCACCGCGGCAGCGCGAGCGGGTTCCAGCTCGTGCACCAGCACACCGGTGAGTTCGATGGCATCCGGATGCGCCAGCAGGCCACGCGCCAGGCGCTGGCCAATGGCGCCGAAACCGATGAGTGCGACGCGCAGGGTCATGCCGCTCGCCCCAGCAACCACAGCAGCGCGCCCGCACCCGCGAGCAAGGCCACCACCCAGGGCCAGCGCGTGCCGGTGGACGCGGCAGGCGGCGTGGCGACCGGCACAGGCGCGGCCGCGCTCGCCCCGCTGGCCAGCTGGGCCACGAAGCGCTGGAAAAAATCTTCGCTCATCTTGCGCACCGTGCCTTCGATGAGGCGCGCGCCCAGTTGCGCGATCTTGCCGCCCACCTGGGCATCGGCGCTCCAGTCCAGCCGGGTCTGGCCGGGCGCGGTCTCGGCCAGGGTCACACGCGCCTCGCCCTTGCCGAAGCCGGCCACGCCGCCCTGCCCCGAAAAACGCAGCGTGCAGCGGTGGGGCGCGGCCACGTCGGCCAGGCTCACCGTGCTGTTGAAGCGGGCCGCCACGGGCCCGATGCTGACCTTGACGGTGCTCGCGAAGTCGGTGTCGCTCGTGCGCTCGAAGGTTTCGCATCCTGCGATGCACTGGCGCAGCACGGCGGGGTCGAGCAGCGCGTCCCAGACGCGCTGCACCGGGTGTTCAAGAAGTTGGGTGCCTTGGTAGTTCATGGATGGGAAAGCAGTTGTTGGAGGGTACGGCGCGCCAGCACGCCGGCCAGGTGCACGCGGTACTCGGCGCTGGCGTGCAGATCGCCGGCGGCCTGCTGCGGGTCCAGCGCCAGGCCCGCCAAGGCCTCGGGTGCGAAGCGCCGCGTCAGTGCCGCCTCGGCTTCGGGCCAGCGGCAGGGCCCATGGCCCAGGCCGGTGAGCGCCACGCGCACGCCATCGGCTCCGCGCGCGATCGCCACGCCGGTCAGCGCGAAGCGCGAGGCGGGCTGTTCCTCTTTCAGGTAGACCAGAGGTGTGGGCGCGGGCACGCGCGCGCCCAGCAGCACTTCGTCGGGTTCGAGCGCGGTGGTGAACAGGCCCCGGAAAAAATCGTTGGCGGCGATCTCGCGCCGGTCGGTCACCAGCGTGGCGCCGCAGGCCAGCAAGCCCGCGGGCCAGCAGGCGGCCGGGTCCGCGTTGGACACCGAGCCCCCCAGCGTGCCGCGGTTGCGCACCTGCTGGTCCGCGATGCCCGCGGCCAGACGCGCGAGGCCCGGCCATCGTGCGCGCACCAGCGGTGACGCGGCCACGCTGGCGTGCGTGCACATCGCGCCGATCCAGAGCCCGGCGCCTTCTTCGCGCAGCACCAGCAGTTCGGGCACGCGGCCCAGGTCGATCAGCAGCGGCGGCGCGGCCAGGCCCAGCTTCATCGCGGCAAGCAGGCTCTGCCCGCCGGCCAGCAGCTTGGCATCGGGCGTCTCGCGCAGCCAGACCACGGCATCGGACACACGGCCCGCGCGGCGGTGCTCGAAGGGCGTCATGCGCCGCCCTCCCGCCCATCGCGCATCTCGCGCAGACCCTGGCACGCGGCCTTGACGATGCCGTAGTAGCCGGTGCAGCGGCACAGGTTGCCCGACAGGGCGTGGCACACGGCCCCGGGCTCGGCGGGCACGCCCTCGCGGTCCATCGCCACCGCGCGCATCACCATGCCTGGCGTGCAGTAGCCGCACTGCAGCGCGTGGTGCTGGCCAAAGGCGCGCTGCATGGGGTGCAGCGGGCCATCGGCGGGCGCCAGGCCTTCCACCGTGGTCACCGACGCGCCATCGGCCTGCACCGCCAGCACGTTGCAAGACTTCACCGCCGCGCCATCGAGCAACACGGTGCAGGCGCCGCATTGCGCGGTGTCGCAGCCGGGGTGTGTGCCGGTCAGGCCCAGGTCCTCGCGCAGCAGCGTGATCAGCAGGCGCTGCGGGGCCACGGCGCGGCGCACCGCTTGCCCGTTGACCGAGAGGGAGATGTCCACGCTCATGTTGTCAATGTCACTTGAGCTGGAGTCCGCTGCGCGCCAGTGCGTCGCGCGTGGCGGCCTTCTCGGCCTCGCTCAGGTTGAGCAGCGGGCGGCGCACCGGGCCACCGACCTGGCCCAGCAGCTCCAGCCAGTATTTGGTGTAGGCCTGCGGCGTGCCCGAAGGACGGGCCGAGCGGAAGGCCTGGCGCGCGGGCTCCAGGCTGTCGCGCACGGCCCGTGCTTCGGCGTGTTTGCCTTCGAAGGCCAGGCGCGTGTATTCGTTGATGCGCTGGTCGGCCGCGGTCTGCAACAGGAACGGTGGCGTGGAGCACAGGTACAGCTGCCAGCCGAGTTCGATGATGTTGTCCAGCCACTCCTCTTCGGACGCGGTGCTCACCAGGATCTTGTCGCCCGCCAACTGGGTCAGGCGGCTGTACTTCTCGCGGTCGACGCTGTACTTGATGGCCACGATGTTGGGCAGCTCGGCGATGCGCGCGCACAGCTCAGGGCTCATCTCGTAGCCGCAGTCGGGGTGGTTCCACAGCGCGATGCCGATCTCGGTCTGCTCGCTCAGGTAGCGGTAGTACTCGTAGACCGTCTCGTCGGGGTTGTGGTGGAAGTGCAGCACCGGGCTGTGCACGACGATGTAGTCGGCGCCGATGTTCTGCGAATGGCGGGCCAGGTCGAGCACCACGTCGAGGTTGGTGTCGGAGCACGAGGTCACGACGCCGCAGCGCCCGCTGGCCTCCTCGACCGCCAGTTCGAAGGTGCGCTTGCGCTCGGCCACCGACATGGAGAAAAACTCGCCCTGCTTGCCGCTGACGAACAGCCCACCGAGTTTCAGGTCGCGAATCCAGTGCCGCAGGTTGCGGCGGAAACCGTCTTCGTCCAGGCTCAGGTCTTCCTTGAAGGGCGTGGCGGTGGCCGCCCAGACGCCGCGGAAGTGTTCACGGGCGTAGGCTTTGGCGTCTTGCTTGCGGTATTTGGTGGTCATGGTTTCAATGGAGAGTGGTGGGTGGGCATGGCCCGCCACAGGCGTTCGGCCGTGAGCGGGAAATCGAGTTCGGGTTCGCCCCGGGGCGAGAGCGCATCGGCCGCCGCGTTGAGCAGCGCGGCCGGCACGCCAATGCAGCCGGCCTCGCCCACGCCCTTGGCGCCCAGCGCGTTGGCGTTCGTGGGCACGTGCTGACTGCGCAGCTCCACCGGTGGCATGTCGTCGGCGCGCGGCATTGCGTAGTCCATCAGCGAGCCGGTGACGAGCTGGCCGTCCGCGTCATAGACCAGCCGCTCGAACAGCGCCTGCCCCAGACCTTGCGCCAGGCCGCCGAGCAACTGGCCTTCGGCCAGTTGGGGCGAGACGATCTGGCCGGCGTCATCGGCCCAGACGATGCGCTCCACGCGCGGCTTGCCGGTGTCGGCGTCGATGGCCATGCGCGCCATCACGCAGCCGTAGCTCCAGGCTTCGGCGGGGGCGGTGTAGACCTGTTCGGCCATGATCGGCAGGGCTTCCCCGGCGTCGCGGCGGCGCGCCGCCTCCTGCGCGGCGAGGAGCACCGCGCTGCCGCCGATGGCCATGCTGCGGCTGGCCAGCGCGCCGATGCCTTCGGGGCAGTGCGCGGTGTCGCCATGGCGCACGCGCACGCGCGCCGGCTCACAGCCCAGTGCGGCGGCGGCGATGGTCGCGTAACTGGTCTCATGGCCCTGGCCTTGCGCGCTGGAACCGCTGGCGACTTCGACCGTGCCGTCGGCCAGCAGGCTCACGCGCGCGCTTTCCCAGCCCTGGCCGCAGGGCTCGATGTACAAGGCCGTGCCCAGGCCCACCCATTCGCCCGCGGCGCGCCGGCGCACCTGTTCGGCACGCTCGGCCTCGTAGCCGAACGCCTGGGCGGCGCGCTCCAGCACGGCACGGTAGTCGCCCGCGTCCAGGACCTCGCCGGTGGGCGTGGCCCAGGGCATCTGATCGGCCTCGATGAGGTTGCGCCGGCGCAGCTCCAGCGGGTCCAGGCCCAGGTGGCGCGCGGCGCGCTCGACCAGGCGCTCCATGAGCAGCGTGGCCTCGGGCCGGCCCGCGCCGCGGTAAATCGTGACCGCCGCCGCGTCCGAGGTTTCAACCTGCGCGGCGATGTCCACGCCACCGACCCGGTACGGGCCGGGCAGGATGCGCGCGGTGTTGCGCGCCGGCGCCACGGCACTGAAGGGCAACCAGGCCCCCACCGGGAAGCGCAAGCGCGCGCCGAGGTGCATGAAGCGGCCCTGCGCATCCAGCGCCAGCTCGCCCTGAAGGTGGGCGCCCCGGCCGTGCACGCCCGAGGTGAATTCCTCGCTGCGCGTGGCGGTCCACTTGAGCGCGCAGCGGTACGTGCGCGCGGCCCAGGCCAGCACCAGTTCTTCCGGCCCGAGCGACGATTTGGCGCCAAAGGCACCACCGACGTCGGGCGCGATCACACGCACCCGCTCGGCCGGGAGGTTCAACAATTGCGCAATATTGGCGCGGGCGCGCGACGGCGCCTGCGTGGGCAGCCAGGCGTCCAGTTGGCCGGTCGCCTCGTCCCAACGCAGCACGGCCGCGCGCGGCTCCAGCGCCATGGCCGCGACGCGCGGCTGCTGCTGCACCGCGCGCACCACGGTCGCGCCGACCGTGGGCGCATCGCCCGTGTGGTGGCGCACGCGGGCGACCACGGGCGCACCGTCGGCCAGGTCGTTCTGCGAAGGCTCGGCTTCGCAATCGAACCACACCGCATCGGCCGCCTGGCGCGCGGCCTCCGCGCTGCGGGCGAGCACCAGCGCCAACGGCTGGCCCACGCTGCGGATCGCCTGCGTGGGCATCAGGGGCGTGGGTTCGGCGCGCAGGCTCTGGAGCAGGTCGTTGGGCGGCGGCAGGGTCAGACCGTCGATGTCGTGACCGGTGACGATGGCCACGAACCCCTCAACGGAAGACGCGCCGCTGGCGTCCATCGACACGATGCGCGCACGCGGGTACACGCTGCGCACGAAGACCGCGTGCAACATGCCAGGCAAGGACACGTCGTGCACGTAGCAGCCGCGACCGGTGAGCAGGCGCGCATCTTCAACACGGGCGAGGGGTACGTCGGCGGGATGGGTGGTGGGAGCGGCGTTCATGCGGGACTGGATCTGAGGGGTCGATTCCACGCGAACGCCCCTGTCCCGGCAAGCGAATGTTTCTGAACGATTCCTCAACAAATCTGAGCACCGCCCCCGACCGGCGGTGACTTATGCCAGCTTGCGCGCCAGGGCAATCAACTTCGGTGCCACCTCGTCCACCAGCCAGCGCTCGTCGAGCCGGCGGCGCTGGAAGGAGGCGTTGATCGCCACCAGCTCGCCCCGGTCCACCTTGCCGAGCGAGACCGCCACGGCCTGCACGTCCGGGTAGACCTCGCCCACCGAAATGCAGCAGCCCAGGCGCGGGTAGTTCGCCAGGGCCTGCATCAGGCGCTCCTCGTGCCGCGCCCACTCTTCCGGCGCCTTGATCTTGATCGTGTTCATCAGCGCCTGCCGCTCCGTCGGGCTGCAGGCCGCGAGGTAGGCGCGCCCCACCGCCGTGCCGCACATGGAGTACGTGCGCCCGATGTCGATCGGGTGGCCGCTGCGCACACCGCCGCGCGTCACTTCGATGCAGACCATGTCCAGCCGGTCCCGGATGGCGATGGCCACGGTGCCGCGGATCTCCTGCGCCAGTTCCAGCATTTCGGGCCGCGCGCGCTGCCGCACCGGAAAGGTCTCCAGCAGCGGAAAGCCCAGCGACAGCACCGCCGAACCGAGCCGGTACTTGCCCGAGTCCGCGTCCTGCGCGAGGTAGCCCATGCGCATGAGCGTGTAGGTGAGGCGCGAGACCGTGGGCCGCGGCAAGCCCAGTTGCTGCGCCAGTTCCTTGTTGCCCAGCACGTGGTGCACGGGCGAGAAACAGCGCAGCAACTCGAGGCCGCGCGCGAGCGTGGTGGCGAACTGCCGGTCGCCTTCGTAGTCCTCGTAGGTGAGCGGCGCGCGGTACACGGGGCGGGTGGCGGGGTCGTCTTTTGAATTTGACATATCGAAATTGTGATCGATATATCGAAACAAGATCATCGGGACAAACACCCCCTTCCTACACTGGCCTGGCCAAGGAGACATACCGTGAACGCTGTCGATTTACCTCTGCACGAGATTCCTGCGCTGTCAGGAAACAACGCCCCGATTCATCAGGAAGACGTCTTCGACGACCTGCCTGTCCTGGGCACGGTCCCGGCCGATTTCAGCGGTCTCTACGTCCGCAACGGACCGAACGCCTACTACCCGCCGGAATGGCGTTACCACGCCTACGACGGCGACGGCATGTTGCACGCCGTGCGCTTCGACCAGGGCCGCGTGAGCTACCGCAACCGCTGGATTCAGACCGCGGGGCTGCAGGAAGAGTTGGCGGCGGGACACGCACTCTGGAAGGGTCTGAAGGAACCGCCGCGCGCCGACCGACCTGACCAGCCGCTGAAGAACAACTCCAACACCGACGTGAAGTACCACGCCGGTCGCTTGCTCACCATGTGGTACCGCTCCGGCGTGCCCTACGCCGTGGATCCGTTCACGCTGGAGACCTTGGGACCGGTCGACATCGATGGGCCGGCCACCCGCATCTCGGCGCACTCGCGGCCCGACGAACACACCGGCGAACTGATGTGGTTCGACTACGACACCAAGCCCCCGTACATGCGCTACGGCGTGGTGGGGCCGGACCGCCAGCTGCGCCATTCCGTCGACATTGAATTGCCCGCTCCGGGCCTGCCGCACGACATGGCAGTGACCGAGAACTACACGATCCTGCACGACTTCCCGCTGCGCCCCGACCCCGATGCATTGGCAGCGGGCCGCTACAAGGTGCGCTTCTACGCCGATCAGCCGAGCCGCTTCGGGATCATCCCGCGCTACGGCAAGGCCGAAGACATTCGCTGGTTCGAAGCCAAGCCGGCGTACATGCTGCACGTGATCAATGCCTGGGAAGAAGGCGACGAGGTCGTGATGGTCGGCACGCCCTACCGGCTGCACCGCACGGAAGATGGGCAGCTCGACAGCCGCCGCCTGGAGCGCACCATCAACCAGCGTCAGCGCGACTTCCTTTTGTACGAATGGCGCTTCGACCTGAAGACCGGTCTTACGAAGGAGCGCGTGATCGACGACGTGCTGAACTCGGAATTCCCCGTCATCAACGGCGCCTACCAGGGCCGCAAGAACCGCTGGTCTTACAACATCGTGTTCCCGCCGGGCGGCCGCGAGGAGCCGCGCTTTCCGGGCCTGGTGAAGTACGACCTGGAGACGGGCGGCTACATCGCCTACAGCGCCGGCCCGAATTTCTTCTACAACGAGCCCGGCTTCGCGCCGCGCGACAACCCGCGTTCGGAAGATGACGGTTATCTCGTCACGCTGGCGTGGAACCCACGCGAACAGCGCTCCGAGATCCAGTTGTTCGATTGTTATGGCGCGGCCCTCGCGCAGGGTCCGGTGGCTTCGCTGCCATTGCCGCGCCGGGTGCCCAACGGCTTCCATGCGACCTTCGTCAGCCAGGCCACGCTCAACCGCTGGAAATGACCTCACCATGATTCTGGTTCCCGAAGACAAGATCGCCGACTACGTCCGCAAAGGCTGGTGGGGCGAGCGCACGATCGCCGGCATCTTCATCGACACGGCCTTGCGCCAGCCCGATGCGCTGGCCGTCACCGATCCGCCCAACCTGGCCTCGATCTGCGGCGTGCCCCCGCGCCGCTGGCGCTGGTCGGACCTGTTGCGCGAGGTCGGCCGCGTCACCGCTTTCCTGCATGCGCAAGGCCTGCGCAAGGACGACGTGCTCGTGGTGCAACTGCCCAACACGGTGGAGCTGCACGCGGTCTACCTGGCGTGCGCGGCCAGCGGCATCCTGGTGTCGCCGGTGCCCGTGCAGTACCGTGGGCACGAACTCGGCCACGTGCTGAGTGCGACCGGCGCGGCGCTGGCGATCACGGCGACCCGCGTGGGCGGCCACAACCTGTCGCAAGGCTGGGCCGAGCTCGCCCCGCGGTTCGCCGACACCTTGAAGCAGGTGTGGGCCCTGGGCGAAACGCCCGCGCCGGGCGTGCAAGCCTTGACGCCCGCGCTGGAGGCCATCGAGCCCTGGTCCGCGCAGCAACTGTGCGGGCACATGGCCGCCATCGGCGTCACCGCGCACGACGTGTTGACCGTGTGCTGGACCTCGGGCACCGAAGCCCGGCCCAAGGGGGTGCCGCGCAACCACAACGAGTGGTTGATCGTGGGCCAGTCGGTGATCGACGCGGGGCAACTCCAGCCCGGCGCGCAGATGGTGATTCCGTTTCCCTTCGTCAACATGGCCGGCATCTCCACGAGCCTGGCGGCCTGGTTGCTGGTGGGCGGCACGCTGCACCACCACCACCCGTTCGACCTCGACGTGTTCATCGCGCAACTGCGCGACGAGCCCACCGACTACACCGTGGCCGCACCGGCCGTGTTGTCGATGCTGCTGAAGGACCCCTCGAAACTCGAAGGCGTGAACCTCGGCCGGCTCAAGCGCGTGGGCTCGGGTGGCGGCCCTGTGGCGGCGTGGTTGTTCGAACAGTTCGCGCAGAAGTTCGGCGTCGAGATCGTCAACTACTTCGGCTCCAACGAGGGCGCCGCCCTGTCGTCCGCGCCGCAGGACATCCCCGACCAGCACGAACGCAGCCAGTACTTTCCTCGACTCGGTGTCGACGGCTTCGAGTGGTCGTTGTCGAACTCGAAGAAGATCCGCACGCGCCTGGTCGACCTGGACACGGGCGAAGACATCGAGGATCCGGGCCGCGTGGGCGAACTGCGCTTCCAGGGCGCCACGATCTTCAGCGGCTACTACAAGACACCCGAACTCACCGCGCGCGCGTTCGACGAGCAGGGCTACTACCGCACTGGCGACCTGTTCGAAATTGCGGGCGACCGGCTGCAGTACTACCGCTTCGCGGGGCGCCACAAGGACATCGTGATCCGGGGCGGCATGAACATCTCGTCCGAAGAAGTCGAAGGCCTGTTGCTGGCCCACCCGAAGGTGCGCGAGGCCGCCGTCATCGGCTACCCCGACCTGGTGCTGGGCGAGCGCGTGTGCGCCGTGGTCGCGCCGCAGCCCGGCGAAGAGATCACGCTGGAAGACCTGGTGGACTTCCTGCGCCGCAAGGAACAGGTGGCGTCGTTCAAGTGGCCCGAGAAGCTGATCGTCATGGAGCAATTGCCGCGCAATCCGTTGGGCAAGGTGCTCAAGCGCGACCTGCGCGCGCAGATCGCGTCCAAGGAGGCCACGGCATGAAGACCACGGTGCTTCTGTTGCCGGGCATGCTCAACGACGCCAGCCTGTGGGACGCCGTGGCCGCGCCCCTGGCCTCCGTGGCCGACGTGCGCCGCGCGCCCGCGCTGTCGCAAGACTCGGTGCCCGCAATGGCGGACGCGGCCTGGCAACTGCTGGCCGACCTGCCTCCCGAAGCGCCCGTGGTGCTGGTGGGCTTCTCGCTCGGCGGCTATGTGGCCATCGACATGCTGGCACGTCCACAACGACCGCTGCAAGGCGCCGTGCTGGTGTCCACCTCGGCGCGCCCGGAGTCTCCCGAATCGCAGGCCGGGCGCGAAAAAACCATCGCCGGCATGCGCAAGAACTTCGAGCGCATGGTGGACGGCATCGCGGCCTTCGTCACCCACCAGCCCGACGCACCCCAGCGCATCAAACCCATGATGCTCGGCGTGGGGGCGGAGGTAGCCATTCGCCAGAACCAGGCCATCTCGCAACGCAAGGACCACCGCGCCGCGCTGGGCAAGCTCACGCTGCCCGTGACCGTGCTCTGCGGTGAACAGGACCGGGTCACGCCGCCCGACCTGTCCAAGGAGTTGGCCGCACTGATACCCAGTGCGCAACTGCAACGGGTGAGCGACTGCGGGCACATGCTGCCCGTCGAACAGCCCACCCACCTGGCGGACGCCATCCGCCAGGTGGTGGAGAGACCACAACACAACTAACCGATGGAGACAAAGATGCAAAGACGTTCACTGATGCTGGCTGTCGCGGGTGCCCTGTGCGCCAGCACCCTGCCCGCCATGGCCCAGACCTTCCCGGACAAGCCCGTGCGCGTGGTCGTGCCCTTCGCGCCCGGCAACACGCTCGACGCCTCGCTGCGCCAGGTGGCCGAAGAGTTCCGCAAGAACACCGGCCAGGCGCTGATCGTGGACAACAAGCCCGGTGGCGGCGGCACCATCGCAGCCATGACGGTGGCACAGGCGCCCGCCGACGGCTACACGCTGCTGCTCACGAACACCAGCATGCTGGCGATCAACCCCCACACCTTCACCAAGCTGCCCTACGACGCCGAGAAAACCTTCAAGCCGGTGACCGGCTTCCTCGGTGCGTCGCTGGTGCTCGCGGTCAACGCGGCCAAGGTGCCGGCCAGCACCTTGAAAGACTTCATCGCCTGGAACAAGAGCAACCCGGCCGGAGGCGTGTCCTACGCCTCGTTCACCGCCGGCAACTCCTCGCACTTCGCGGGCGTCATCCTGAACAAGCGCGCGGGCATCGACATGGTGCACGTGCCCTACAACGGCACGCCACCGGCCGTGCAGGGCCTGCTCGCGGGCGACGTGCAAGCGGCCTTCCTGCCCTTGCTGGCGGTCAAGCCGCACGTCGAGTCCGGCAAGGTCAAGGTGCTGGCCATCTCCACGCCCAAACGCTCGGATCTGTTGCCCGGCGTGCCCACCTTCACCGAGCAGGGCTTCCCGGACCTGGAGATCTACATCTGGTCGGGCATCTCCGCGCCCGCGGCCACGCCCGATGCGACCGTCTCGCGCATCAACGCCGAATTCGTCAAGGCGCTGCAGTCGCCGGAGATCGTGCAGAAGTGGCGCGCCATCGACTTCGAACCGATGCCCATGTCGCCCAGGCAGTACCACGACTACGTGCAGGCCGACAGCAAGCGCTGGGCCGAGGCGGTGAAGATCTCCGGGTTCAAGGCGAGCGAATGAAACAACACGATTTCCTGCGGCACCTGAAGGTGCCCGTGGTGGCCGCCCCCATGTTCCTGGTGTCGGGCCCGCAACTGGTGGTGGCCGCTTGCCGTGCCGGCATCGTGGGCGCGTTTCCCACACCGAACGCGCGCCCCATCGAAGCGCTGGACCAGTGGATGCGCGAGATCACCGAAGCGTTGGCGCAAGCCCGCGACGAACAGCCGCCCGAGAGCATCGGCCCCTGGTGCGCCAACCTCGTGACCCATTCGTCCAACACGCGCCTGGCCGATGACCTTCGCCTGATCGCGCAGTACCAGCCACCGATCGTGGTCACCGCGCTCGGCAGTCCGCGCCCCGCGATGGAGACGGTGCACGGCTACGGCGGCCTGGTGATCGCCGACGTCACCAACCTGACCCTGGCGCGCAAGGCGGTGGCCGCTGGCGCCAACGGCCTGGCCTGCATCTGCTCGGGCGCGGGCGGCCACACCGGCACGCTCTCGCCGTTCGCCTTCGTCAGCGCCGTGCGCGAGTTCTTCGACGGCCTCGTGATCGTCGGCGGTGGCATCACCGACGGCTGGGGTGTGGCCGGCGCGGTGGCGGCGGGTGCCGACCTGGTCTACATGGGCACGCGCTTCATCGCCACGCAAGAAAGCATGGCCGATGCTGCGTACAAGCAGATGCTGGTCGACTGCACCGCAGACGACATCATCGTGAGCGCCGGCCTCACGGGCACGCCGGCGAGCTGGCTCAAGCCCTCGCTGCGCGCGCGCGGCCTGGACCCCGACAACCTGCCCAGTGCCCCGCCGCGCAGCTACGACAGCAACGACGTGAACAAGCCCTCGAAGTGGCGCGACATCTGGGCCGCGGGACAAGGCGTGGGCGCGATCAAGGCCGTGGACGCGGTGCACACCGTGGTGGACCAACTGCGCTCGGAATACGACAGCGCGGGCCGCCGCTTCTCGAACCTGTTGCAAGGACATGTCACCCATGGAAGTTGACGTTGTGGAACGCGTACCGCACACGCTCGTGCCGGGCGACCACCCCTACATGACCGGCCCGTTCGCCCCCAACTACGAGGAGGTCAACGCGACCGAACTCGAGGTGATCGGCGAGGTGCCGCGCCGCCTGAAGGGCGTGTACCTGCGCAACACGCAGAACCCCGTGCACCAGCCGCTGGGCACCTACCACCCCTTCGATGGCGACGGCATGATCCACTCGCTGCACTTCGACGAGGGCCGCTGCGAGTACCGCAACCGCTTCGTGCGCACGCAAGCCTTCCAGGAGGAACAGGAAGCGGGCCATGCCTTGTACGCCGGCCTGATCGACAAGCCAACGCTCGCGCAGCGACCCGGCTGGGGCGCGCGCGGCGGCTTGCGCGACAGCGCCGCCACCGACGTGATCGTGCACGCCGGCAGCGCGCTGGCCACCTTCTACCAATGCGGCGAGCCCTACCGCCTGGACGCGCGCACGCTGGCCACGCGCGGCATCTCGTCGTGGGGCGAGAAGGTGCTGCCCGACGGCGGCATTTCCGCGCACCCCAAGGTGGACCCGAACACGGGCGACCTGCTGTTCTTCAACTACTCGAAGAACCCGCCTTTCATGCACTACGGCGAGGTCGACCGCCACGACCAGCTCGTGCACTACGTGCCGGTGCCGCTGCCCGGGCCGCGGCTGCCGCACGACATGGCGTTCACCGAGAACTTCGCCATCCTCAACGACTTCCCGCTGCACTGGGACGAGGCCGCGCTGACGCAGAACCGCCACAAGCTGGTGTACCGCGAACAGCAGCCTTCGCGCTTCGCGATCGTGCCGCGCCGCCACGCACCGCAGACCGGCATCCGCTGGTTCGAGGCCAGCCCCACCTATGTGCTGCATTGGCTCAACGCGTGGGAGGAAGGCGACGAGATCGTGCTGCATGGCTACCACCAGCTCACGCCCATGCCGCCCAAGGGCTACGACAACAGCGGCAACACGCTCGGGCCCGACCGCTACGGCCCCACGCTGTACGAGTGGCGCTTCAACCTCAAGACCGGCCGCACCACCGAGCGCCGCCTGGACGACCGCCTGCTCGAGTTCGGCATGATCAACGTGCGCCACTGGGGTCGGCCGTACCGCTACTCGTACAACATGATCGCCAAGCCGGGCGCGTTCCTGTTCGACGGCATCCTGCGCTACGACTGGACCACGGGCGCGTCGCAGGAATACCGTTTCGGCGAAGGCCGCTATGGCAGCGAATCGCCGATGGCGCCGTGCTTCGACGCGAGCGCCGAGGACGATGGCTACGTGGTCAGCTTCGTCACCGACATGAACACCAACCGCTCCGAATGCGTGGTGCTGGACGCCAGCGACCTCGCCAAGGGCCCGGTCGCCCGCATCATCCTGCCCCACCGCATCAGCAGCGGCACACACGCCTGCTGGGCCGACTTCACGGAGTTCGCGCCCACCCCATCGACCCACAGAGAGCGCACATGAGCAACCCCACCTACATTCTTGGCGGCCATCAGACGGACTTCGCCAAAGTCTGGTCCCGCAACGGGCAAGACCTGTCCGACATGACGCGTGAGACCACGCTCGGCACGCTCGAGGCCTGCGGCCTCGATGCCAGCGCGATCGAGAGCATCCACGTCGGCAACGCCTTTGGCGAACTGCAGCGCCAGCAGGCGCACCTGGGCGCCATGGTGGCGCAGGTGGTGCCCGAGCTCTGGGGCGTGCCGGCCATGCGCCACGAAGGCGCCTGCGCATCGGCTTCGCTGGCGGTGCTCAGCGCCATGGCCGAGATCGAGGCGGGCCGCTACGACTGCGTGCTGGTCCTCGGCGTGGAAGAGTTCAAGAACCTGCCGGGCAACGAGGCGTCGATGAACCAGAACGCCGCGGCCTGGCAAGGCCACGAAGGCTTCGACTGCAAGTTCATGTGGCCGGCCGCCTTCGGCCGCGTGGCGCAGGAGTACGAACAGCGCTACGGCCTGGACCGGCGCCACCTCAACCGCATCGCCGAGATCAACTACACGAACGCCAAGTCCAACCCGCTGGCGCAAACGCGCAAGTGGGCCTTCGACGAACGCAGCTTCACCGACGACGACGAGGCCAACCCCTGGATCGAACCCGGCACGCGCCGGCAGGACTGCGGGCAGATCACCGACGGCGGCGCGGGCATCGTGCTGGCCTCGCCGCGCTTCGCGGCGGAGCACGCGCGGCGCACCGGCCGTTCGCTCGAAGGCATGGCCCGCATCACCGGTTGGGGCCACCGCAACGCCGGCCTGCGCCTGCAGGACAAGTTCGATCGCAGCCGCGACGAGGCCTACGTGTTTCCGCACCTGCGCACCGCGCTCGAAGATGCGTGGCGGCGCGCCGGCGTCTCCGGCGTGGCCGACATGGACGGCGTGGAAACCCACGACTGCTTCACCACCACCGAATACGTGGCGATCGACCACCTCGGCCTCACACCGCCCGGCCAGAGCTGGCAAGCCGTGGAAGACGGCAGCATCGCGCCCGGTGGCCGCTGCCCCATCAACATGAGCGGTGGCCTGATCGGCTGCGGCCACCCGGTCGGCGCGACCGGCAGCCGCATGCTGCTGGACGCCGCCCGCCAGGTCACGGGCACCGCGGACGCGGCCCAGATCGATGGCGCGCGCCGCCTGCAAACGCTCAACATCGGCGGCTCCTGTGCCACCGTGGTGAGCTTTGTGGTCGAAGGCGCGTGATCCGCTGATCCGTACTTTTCCCTTTCAGGAACCAACATGACATCCACGAATAGCGGCGCCAAACCATCGCTGCTGCGCAACCCGGCCAATGCACCGCTGGGCAAACTGATCAGCTTCTACGTGCGGTTCACGCCGAGCTACAGCAAGATCGGCTACCACGCCCGAAGCCTCTTCTGGGGGAGCCTGAGGCCCGATTTCCGCGGGCAGACCTGGCTGGTGATCGGCGGCTCCGAAGGCATTGGCGGCTCGGCCGCGCGCTCGGCGGTGGCCGCTGGTGCGCGCCTGATCAGCGTGGCGCGCAATGCCGAGAAACTCACCGCGTTTGCCCAGTCGACAGCGCATCCGGACCAGGTACAGAAGGAAGTGGCCGACTTCTCCTTGCGCAGCGAGGTGTGGGCGCTGCTCGACCGCCTGCAGGCGCAAGGCGTGAAGATCGACGTGCTGGTGAACAACGTCGGCATCCAGAAGCGCGACCAGATCATCACCAAGGAAGGTCTGGAAACGTCGTTTGTCACCAACATCCTGAGCCACTACATCTTCACGCGCGAAGCGCTGTCGCGCGGGCTGCTGGCCGACAACGCCACCGTGATCGAGACCGCGTCGGGCGGCATGTACAACCACCCGCTGGTGGTGAAGGACCTCAACATTACCGGCACCAACACCACGCCTGCGTACCTGGGCGTGCGTGCCTACGGCCTGTCCAAGCGCGCGCAGGTGGTACTGACCCAGTACTGGCGGCGCAAGTTCGCTGGCACCGGTCGCAACTTCTATGTGATGCACCCCGGCTGGGTCGACACCGCGGCGGTCGGCCGCTCGATGCCCCGCTTCCGCGAGACCCTCAAGTCGGTGCTGCGCAGCGATCCGCAGGGCGCCGACACCATCGTGTACCTGGCTGCAAAACGGCCACCACAGACGTCGGACGAATCGATCTGGTTCGACCGCAGAGAGCGCACCGCGCACATTTTCCCGCGCACCCGAGCCGCCACCGACACACCCGAGACCCTGGTGGCTTCACTCGATGCCTACAGCACCCGGCCTTGATATTTCAACAAAGGAGACACAGCACATGAAACGCATCCAACACCTGACCGCAGCCCTCCTGGCCACGGCCGCCCTGTCTGTGGCCGCGACCGCGGCCGCCCAGGGCTTCCCGAACCGCCCGATCAAGATCATCGTGAACAGCCCGGCGGGCGGCGGCAACGACTTCATCGCGCGCACCATCGCGCAGAAGATGGAAGCCTCGATGAAGCAACCGGTGATCGTGGACAACAAGCCGGGCGCGGGCGGCATCATCGCCTCCGACTTCGTGGCCAAGTCCCCGGCCGACGGCTACACCATTCTGTTCAACGGCCCGCTGATCGTGCAGACGGCCGCGCTGTACAGCAAGCTGCCCTACGACCCGCTGAAGGACTTCACGCCCTTGACCGACGTGATCCGCACGCCGCTGTGGCTCGCGGTGAACACCGAGAAACTCCCCGTGAAAGACATGAAGGAGTTCGTCGCGTACGCCAAGGCCAACCCCGGCAAGATCACCTACGGCTCGGTCGGCAGCGGTTCTTCGCACCATCTGTATGGCTATCGCGTGGGCGACGCCACGGGCACCGAGCTGCTGCACGTGCCCTACAAGGGTGGCGCACCCGCCATGGTCGCCCTGGTCAGCGGTGAAGTGAACGCCGCCTTTGCCGACTATGTGAGCCTCAAGCCCCACGTGGCCTCGGGCAAGGTGCGCCTGCTGGGCGTCACCGGCACACAGCGCCCTGCGCTCACGCCGGACGTGCCGACCTTCAGCGAACTGGGCTTCAAGGGCTTCGAGTCCTATGGCTGGGGCGCGTTGTTCCTGCCCGCCAAGACGCCCGCGGACGTGGTGCAGCGCCTGCATGCCGAAGTGGCGGCCGCGATCAAGGCCCCCGATGTCGCCGCGAAGTTCACCGATGTGGGCTTCGAACTCGGTGGCACACCGCCGGCGCAATTCGCCACCATCGTGCAGAACGACTACACGCGTTGGACCACCCTGATCAAACAAGTCGGCGTCAAACTGGATTGATCACCATGAAAGCACCGACCAAACGTCTTTTCATCCGCTGCGTTCCTCTGGTGGCCGCCATGGGCTTGCTCGCGCCATCGGTGAACGCGCAGGCACCGGTTGCTCCGGCGCCAGCCGCGTCCTCTGGCAAAACCATGCGCCTGGTGGTGTCCTTCGCGCCAGGCGGCGCGGGCGACTTTCTCGCTCGCCTCATCCAGCAGAAACTTCAGGAGCGCCTGGGCCAGACCGTGATCGTGGAGAACAGGCCCGGCGCCAGCGGCACCATCGGCGCCGACCTGGTGGTCAAAGCGGCACCAGACGGCAACACTGTGCTGATCACCAACCAGCTGGTGGTACAAGCGCCCAATCTGATCTCGAAAATGCCGTACGACGCGCAACGCGATCTGATCCCGGTGGTCGAGCTCGGCGGCGCCCCGTTGATCTTTGCGGTCAACTCGACCAAGACCAATGCCACGACCTTGAAGGATTTCTTCGACGAGGTTCGCAAGAATCCCAAGACCTTCAGCTATGCGTCGGTGGGGCAAGGCTCGATCGGCCACCTGTACGGCGTCGTGCTCAACGACCAGGCGAAGACCGATCTGATGCACGTGCCGTACAAAGGCAGCGCACCGGTGGTGATGGCGCTGGTCGCGGGTGAAGTGCAATCGGCCTTCAGCGACTACGCCACGATGAAGCCGCACATCGAATCGGGCAAGCTGCGCCTGTTGGGCGTGTCCCGGCCCTACCCGGCCACGCCGAACGTCCCGACGTTTGCCACGCTGGGCTACAAAGGCCTGGAGTCGTACAGCTGGATCGGCATGTTCATGCCGGCAAAAACACCCCATGACAAGGTGCAACAGCTCTCGCTCGAGGTCAACCGCATCATCAAACTGCCCGAAGTCGCGGCGAAGTTGCAGGAGATGGGGCTGGAGATGCCCCCCACGTCGCAGGAGCAATTCGCCGCGATGGTGAACGACGACTTCAAGCGTTGGGCCAACATCATGAAAACGGCGGGCATCAAGCCCGAGTAAGCGTCCGCGGGCCTGCTCCCGCAAAGCTGGGGCGCATCCAGCGCCCCAGCACCGCTCAAACGCCGTCGTCCACGCTGGACGCCAGCGTCACGGCTTCGACCAGCGCGGAGAGTTGGGCCGAATGCTGTGCCGCCAGCCGCGCCATCTTGCGGCGGGCGGCGGGCAAGAGATGCACCTCGACCTGGCGACGATCGTGTTCGCTGGGCTTTCGCCGCACCAGGCCGGCCTCCTCGCAACGTGTGACCAGCGCCACCGCGCCATGCACCTGCATCTGCAGACGCTCGGCGATCTCGGTGATGCTGGCCCAGGTGCGCCCCTCAAAACCCTGCGTGTGCAGCATGAGCTGGTACTGCAGCGCGGTAATGCCTTCCTCGCGCGCCGCGTCCTCGCTGAAGCGCAGAAAGCAGCGCAGCATGTAACGGAAGTTGGACAGCGCCTCGTAGCGGTGCTTCTCATCCGACTCTGTTTTTTTGGTCATGTCGCATTTTCCCCTCATGACGCCATGAGGCAGCGGGACTATATCAGCGTGGCCCGGCTCTCCTGAACGATTCTTGCTGACAGGGAAATTACTCATGACATGATTTAAATTGGTTCATAACATGATGTATCTGGCTGGCAACCGATCCTCCTCGGACCCTCTCCTTCCGCCGGTCATGTCCCGCGAATTTCTTGCCCGTTGACGGGTGAGAGGTTTTGTCCTTTCCGCTTTACCACCACTTCCACCATGCAGATCAAGAGTCGCAAGGATTTCGTTTCCGGATTGATGTTCATGGCGATCGGCACAGCCTTCGCCGTGGGCGCGACCAACTACACGGTCGGCTCCGCAGCCCGAATGGGACCCGCCTACTTTCCACTGATGCTCGGCATCCTGCTGGCCTTGATGGGCGCTGGCGTCGTCGCCGTTTCCTTGTCCACCGGCCGACCCGATGGCGGCCCCATCGGACGCATCGCCTGGAAGCCGCTGCTGTTCATCGTCGGCGCGAACCTCGTCTTCGGCATCTTGCTGGGCGGCGTGCAGACACTGGGCGTGCCGGCCATGGGCCTGATCGCGGCCATCCTCGCGGTGGTGGTCATTTCAAGCATGGCCGGCACCCAGTTCAGATGGCGCGGCGTGTTGATCCTCGCGCTCATCCTCGCGGTGAGCAGCTACCTCGTTTTCGTCCTGGGCCTGAGCTTGCAGTTCCAGGTCTGGCCCACCTTCATCGGCAACTGAACCACAATGGAACTACTCGACCACCTGAGCGTCGGCTTCGGCGCGGCGTTCACACTGCAGAACCTGCTCTACGCCTTCATCGGCTGCATGCTGGGCACGCTGATCGGCGTGCTCCCGGGAGTTGGCCCGACGGCGACCATCGCGATGCTGCTGCCCGCCACGTACGGGCTGCCGCCGGTGGCCGCGCTGATCATGCTCGCGGGCATTTACTACGGCTCGCAGTACGGCGGATCCACGACCGCCATCCTGGTGAACTTGCCGGGTGAAGCGTCATCCGTGGTGACGGTCATTGACGGCCACAAGATGGCCCAGAACGGCCGCGCGGGGGCCGCGCTGGCGGCAGCGGGTCTGGGCTCGTTCTTCGCCGGCAGCGTGGCCACGCTGGTGCTCGCGGCATTCGCGCCACCGCTCACCGAGATCGCCCTCACGTTTGGACCCGCCGAGTACTTCTCCCTGATGATCGTCGGCCTGATCGGCGCCGTGGTGCTGGCCTCGGGTTCGCTCATCAAGGCGCTGTGCATGGTGGTCACCGGCCTGCTGATCGGGCTGGTGGGCACGGACGTCAATTCCGGCGTGGCGCGCTTCTCGTTCGACATCCCGGAGCTCACCGACGGCATCAGCTTTATCGCGATCGCGATGGGCATCTTCGGCTACGGCGAGATCATCGCCAACCTGGCCAAGCCGGACCAGGATCGGGAAGTGTTCACCGCCAAGGTCAGCGGCCTGTGGCCGACGGCGCAAGACTTCCGCGACATGACGCCCGCGGTGCTGCGCGGCACCGCCCTGGGCTCGGCGCTGGGCATTCTTCCGGGCGGAGGCTCGCTGCTGTCCGCTTTTGCTTCGTACACGATCGAGAAAAAGCTCAAACCACGGCGGGGGGAAGTGCCGTTTGGCCGCGGCAACATTCGCGGCGTGGCAGGCCCCGAAGCGGCCAACAACGCAGGCGCGCAGACCTCGTTCATTCCGCTTCTGACGCTCGGCATCCCCGGCAACGCGGTCATGGCGCTGATGGTCGGGGCGATGACCATTCACAACATCCAGCCGGGCCCACAGGTCATGACCAGCAACCCCGAACTCTTCTGGGGGCTGATCGTCTCGATGTGGATCGGGAACCTGATGCTCGTCATCCTGAACCTGCCGCTGATTGGTCTGTGGATCAAGCTGTTGACCATTCCGTACCGCTGGCTCTTCCCGGCCATCGTCCTGTTCTGCGCCATCGGCGTCTATTCCACGAACAACAATACCTTTGACGTCTGGATACTGGGGTGGTTCGGCATCGTGGGCTACATCTTCCACAAGCTGGAATGCGAACCGGCACCCTTGCTGCTGGGTCTGATTCTGGGTCCGATGATGGAGGAGTACCTGCGCCGCACGCTGCTGATCTCGCGCGGCGACTGGGGCGTCTTCGTGTCACGCCCGATCTCTGCCACGTTGCTCGTCGCGGCCGCGGTGCTGCTGGCCGTTGTGTTGCTGCCAAGCGTGAAGAAGGGCCGCGAGGAGGCCTTTGTCGAAGAAGGCTGATGGCGTTTCACATCGGCGGATGAACGCCAGAAACCAAAATGGGCTGCAGTCTTTCGACTGCAGCCCATTGATATTTTGGCGGAGTGGACGGGACTCGAACCCGCGACCCCCGGCGTGACAGGCCGTAAATACACAGCTCTTATGTCTTTGATTTACAATATGTTTTTTACATATTCTCCCCCATTTTTCTTTTTTGGGGACAAATCCGGGACACTGAACTTCGATGGCAAATTTCACGCGACGCGAATCTGGAAAGTGGCAGGCAAAAGTCCGTCGTGATGGATGGCCCTCTCAAAGCAAAACGTTCGACACGAAGGCGGCAGCGGAGGCATGGGCGAGATCGGTGGAGCGTGAGATGGATACGGATTCGTTCATCTCCAGGAACGACGCCGAACGAACCACTTTCTTCGAAGCTGCTGAGCGCTACCGGACAGATGTACTCCCTTCAAAGCGAGGGAAGCAACAAGACGGCTACGTGCTCAAGCGCGTGACCGAAGAGTTTGGCTCGTACTCCCTTGCCGCCATCACGCCGGCCAAGCTGTCTGCGTACCGGGACGAGAGATTGAAGGCAGTAAGTCCACAGACCGTGCTGCATGAGCTGGGCATGGTCTCTCGGATCTTCAAGGCTGCCAAGCTGGACTGGAACATAGCCCTGCCCAAAGGAAATCCTGTCGAGGATGTTCGTAAACCCAGCCCGAACAACGACCGAACAAGAAGGCTCGAGAGTCTTGAAGAGGATCTTCTGCTGAATGCTTTGAAAGAGTGTGCCAGCGTGTGGCCACATGCTGCAGCAGTACTGGCCATGGAGACTGGGGCGCGCCAAAGTGAGCTGTTGTCTCTCAAATGGGAAGAAATCGACCTGGAGCAACGTGTTGCACGAATTCGTGGTCGGGATGGCGGAAAAACCAAAAACGGCGATGAATATCGAGATGCACCGCTTTCGAGGCGGGCTGTGGCTCTTCTCAACTCACTTCCCCAAGCTGCACGAGGAAAAGTACTCCCACTTAGTCAGAACGCACTTCAGTTGTCTTGGGAACGGGCAGTGACTCGCGCAAGGAGAACCCATGTATTTGGATTGCTTCGTGAGCTACTCGAAAAGCACGGTGTCGACGAAAAAGCCCAAGAGCGCGAGATCACCGCACTGAAGTTCAAGAAGCGTGCACCCAGTGAGGCGACGATCAATCACCTTGCTGATATCGACAAACATGACAGGGTGATGGTCGACCTTCATTTCCATGACTTGCGTCATGAAGCCACCACGCGGCTCGCCGAGAAACTGGAAATGCATGAACTCATGAAGGTCACCGGCCACAAGACCACACGCATGCTTGCCAGGTATTACCACCCTCGAGCGGCTGATCTGGCCAAGAAGCTTGACTAGAAAGAAGCCTTTTGTCGTATAGGTGCGCGCGACTGAAAAGGTCAGGACGCTGTCGAACGGACTTTATTTTTTGGCGACATATCCCAAGCAGTCACCCGCCACTCACGTGAACGGCCAAAGGCAAAAACAGCATGACAATCCCGTCAATGCGTTTGCCCGCTAGCGCACATGGCGACGTGCATTGCACCCTAACAAACCCAAAAGGATAACGGTCATTCGCCTGATCAGTTTCTCTAGTAGCTCTTCGGAGCTACTAGTTTTTTATGGGCGACAGTTTTTTGTTCGAAACACAAAACTTCACCAAGACAGGTGAATGTTGGTCGATGAACAAGTTAGATGCTTCGCCTACAGCGTGAACCGGCACCATCGCGTTCTCCGAGGTTACAGCCACCCCTTGAAGCCATAGGTCAGGTCTGATGCTCACAAACCGTCACGATCAGGCTGAACGCCATGAGCAGTTCTTGCTTGAGCAGTGTGGGATCAGAAAGGGTGCTGTCTGACAACAGTGCTACCTCGTCCCGGACACGGTTGAGAAGCGGATCGAAAACTCTTTATTTTTCCAGCATATTGAGACTGCCATCTGATGGGTGAGGCACACCGCCTTCCGATCAAGAAGGCTGAGTCTCGAGTCCACGGATCCCCAAGCTGAAACCTTAAAGCGAGCAGGTTGGTACGGCTGGGTGCCTTTTTTCTGTAGATACATATCCCTCTCAGTCATGGCGATGTGCCTGACCTTTTAAAGGAAAAATCTACTTATGCGTATCAACACTGCTCAACGGACTGGTCTTGCTGATCTTTTCGAAAAGATTGCCACGGGTTTGGTCTGGGCTCTCTTCTTTATTATCTTCATCAATGAACAATTTTCATGGCTGAAAGTGGTTATAATTTCAACATTATCGTTAGCATCCATTGTTGTCTCAGTGTACCTGAGAGGTTTTGACAATGAAGACTGACATAGCCAACAGCTTGCATCAACATTTTCACCAAGGCAAGTATCATTAAATGTTGATCTTCACCAGATCAACATAGTTAGCAACCCAAAACCACGATTCGTCGTGGTTTTTTTATGCGCATATGGAAATGAAGAAAATCCCGCCGAAGCGGGATTGGGTTAACTAGCAGTTAGCTTTTCAAATGACTTGATTTCGCCATGAACAAAAATCAAGAAATCATCAACCTGTCCCAATAAATGAAAATATTCATCATCAAATAGTTGGCTGGTGGTTTTACAGAGCAGCAGAAGCTCTCTAAATCCCTTAACTCTCTGCTGTGACTCAAATAAACATCCCAGCAGATTCATTTGCATCACCACAGGATAGCCGTATTCACCATGCTGATGAAATTTTATTAACCCCTTCATGTCTTCAAGCGTTTCCGAAAGTTGGACGGGGTCGAGTGTGAGATCCATATCTTAATACCTTTGAAGTTAAACATATTCAACCGAATAGTCTCCTGCTTTTTTGGTAGCTCATCACAGAAAGTGACGTTCTACCGATGTTGCTCGGTGACTGCAGTGGATATGTGCACAACTCAAAAAGGCAAGAAGGTGGATCTATCCAGAACCCAAGGAAGCCATGTGGGGGTTTGGCTGGATCAAGAAGCTCAAGAGTTTGCGGAGCGGCCACACGGTGTGGAGTCTCCGCTCATGTTCGTTGCAGATGCTCTATGAACATGCGTCGCGTGGTCGGCGAGGAAAGAATGCGCCGCCAGGTGCATTCGGGGGCACCCGCCTTGCGGGGGGCGGCAGCCCGGTCGAAGACCTGTGCGGAGGGCACCCGGCCCACCGGGGAGGCGGGAGCCTCGTCCGAAGGACTGCTGTGCGCCGCTTCGCGGCTACCTGGGAGGTTTCCGATGTGCGGAGCACAGGCGCCAGCCCGAGCACGGCAGTGCGCAGTCGGTAAACCTCCCAGGTAGCCGCGAAGCGGCGCACAGGTGTTGGGGATGGGTGGGGAGCCGCCGCATGGCGGGGAGGGATAGGGGCGAAGCCACTGCCCCTCCCGCGCAGGCGCAGCCGAAGCGCTGGGGGGCCGCGTAGCGGGGAGCGCAGCTCCCGCCGCAGGCGCGGACTTATTTTTTGTCGCACATATCCCCCGTGCACACATCTCAAAGTCTGTCCAAGTGCGCCTCATAGTGGGTGCAAATCAACTTGGATAGTGCGGGACATAGTGCTAGCGGAATCAATGTCTCCCACTATTTAACGAACTATGAACATCAAAGAACCGGAAGAAGAATTCAACAGGACCTCAATTGCAAGAGCTGTTTTAAGGGAACGACTAAAAGGGCAAACAACCCTTGAGAGAGGAAGAGAAAGGACACAAACAGCACTAAGCTGGATGTACAGGTGGGGATGGGCAAGCTCCACGACGTTAGAAATTTTAGTTGGATCCAAAAGATCAGGACTGGCATCTCGCCTAGTTAAGAACAAGTTGGCAGTCGTCACAAAGACGAACAGTCGGCGGAACGAGAAATATCTGCCGGGTTCTTTTTTGACGTTGACACAAGATGGCAAGCACATGGTTGAGATCAATCGGATGGAGCCGCTGCAATATGAGCATCGTCCAGATCGGATCAACCAGAACACTTTGCTGCACAACGAGATGGTGCAACGCTTCACAGCAGAGCACTTAGTCTCAGGTGAGATTTCGGATTATTGGTCAGAGAAGGAAATGAAGGCAAAGAGTCAGAATGGGGTAAAGCACCCCGATGCTGTGTGGCTTTATTCCTCGGGATTGAAAGTGTCTATCGAGGTTGAACTTTCACCCAAGTGGGAGCGAGATTTGGATGTCTTTGTTTATTCAACGTTACTCTCATTGAGGACAACAAATGGGTCCGCTAGATTTGACAAGATGCGCTTGATAACAGATGCTCCAGCGATTCTCAAGCGATATAAAGAAGCTTTTAAGCCAGGTGCCAATTTTTGGATTTGGAGAAAAAACGATTCTGGACGCTGGATTGCTGAAGACGAGCTGACCGTGCCGGCTTGGACGCCAGAACGAATAGACTGGAAGCTCGTATAGAACGGTTCTAATTTTTGGTTTTCGCAATGATCGAGGTCCGCCCCAGCTGTAGCCTGCTTTACAGCTGGGGCGGAACACCAGGAACGTGGTCGGTGTCGGAGGCAGCTGAGGTCACCGAGGTTAGTAAAACGGGGACACTTGATGCGTAGCGAGGCCTGTTTATGCCCAGAAACTTCCACTGGGACATGCAAATAGCTCTCACCAAAGAAGGTTCAGGACATGTGATTTTGGAAGACCAATCCGCATTCACCTTTGATTTCAAAGGAGAAATTACCGCTGCTGCGATGAATGCCACTACACCACCCTGTAGAGTTGGCGATGCACTCGGCCGGTGACTTGCGGTGCAGAAGGTGCGGCCACTCGAGGTTAGTAAAACGGGGACACTTGATGCGTAGCGAGGACTGTTTCTGCCCAGAAACTGCCATGGGGACATGCAAATAAAATTCTCACCAAAGAAGGTTCAGGACATGTGACTTTGGAGGACCAATCCGCATTTACCTTTGATTTCAAAGGAGAAATCACCGCTGCTGCGATGAACGCCACTACACCCCCCTGTGGAGTGCGCAATGCACTCGGCCGGTGATTTGCGATGCAGAAGGTGCGGCTAGTTGGGGTTAGTAAAACGGGGACACTTGCATTTTTCGGGAAGTGCACACAGAGAGCCTCACAGTCGCTGGCGCCTAGTGAAAACATTTTTTGCTATGCGAACCCAGGCGCACAACCGCATCCGTCGTGGACTGAAGGCCTGGCCCAATAGGTCGTTCTAGGGCCACCCCAGCCCAAAGGGCATAGAGATCGTCAGTTGCGCTGCTTTCGATTGGTTGGTGTGCGAACGAAACGGTCGCTGGCGACGCATTACTCGAGCGCCCCTCGATTGCAGTGTCTCTACCGGTGAACGCGATTTCAGATCACCAGTTGGCCAGTCGTTACAGAGGGCTCGATCGTGGCCTCCATACCCGCTGTGAACTGGAGGTAGTCGGCCTCCATGCCGTCCGAGAAGATGATCCCGTTGTCCGACATGCGCGATCGGACCTTAAGCGGCTCGCCGACCTGCACCCGCCCGTAGACCAGCGTGGCTTGCGCGGTCCGCGTCGGAAACGGCTCCCGCACGGCAAACACCAGAGCCCGCTCTTCCCACGGCATGGGCTGATAGACCTCCTCCGACGATTGCGTGCCCAACGTGCGCGCAATCGCCAACGAACCCGTCACGATGCTCTTGAGCCAAGCGGTGGAGCCCAGTCCTGTCGACACGATCAACCCCGAGGAGGACTGGAACTCGGTCTTCGATCCATGCGAGAGGTCGTAGAGCGCCGAGGTGTGGCCGCGGGGACCGATGAAGAGATCGTTCACGGCGCGCAGCACCTGCCCGTCGCTCAAGCGCGCTTCGGCCATCGTCACCGAGCGGGTGTCTCGCTGGTCCGCGGCCACGCCTGGCAAGACCGCACCCAGGTCGTCCGGCCGAAACGGCAACAACACACCGTCCCAGCGCGAAGGCTCCGGATTGAGGCCCACCAGCGGTTGACCCTCCAGGTACTTCATGGTGTTGGCCACCAGGCCATCCTGCCCCAGCGCCACCACGATGTCTGTGGGTGCGAAGACGAAGTTGGCCAGCAGCGACCGGTCCACGATCTGATAGCGGCCCCAGGTTTGCAGGGCCTGCACCGTCACCCGCAGGCTGGCCGCGTACGCCTCGCTCTCTTTGAGGTAGTCCGTGAAGTCCGCCCCCAGGTGCTCGACGTAGAACTTGGCCTGTCCGAGCGTGTTGTAGCGGGCGATCAGCTGGTCCAGCCGGGTGCGGCGCGTCACCAGCACCACCCGCCGGTCCCCCAGTCCGACTGCCCCGCTCACACCGGCCTCCGTGCCACCACCGACCCAGTCCCGACACCCGCACCCACACCGGCGCCCATCAGCGAGTTGAGCAACTCGGGCGACATGTTCAGCTGCCCTATCCGCTCGGCCCGCTCGGCGATGCCGCCGAACGCCTGTGCGATCAACTGACCAGGCTGCATGCCCACGGCCGCCAAGGCCTGTACCACGCGGGGATCGGCCTTCTCCAGGGCGTCCATCACCGCGCGCACCTTGTGCGCCTGCGCCTCGGCCTCCTGGCGTGTGTTCTGTGCCTCGCTGGTGACAAATTCCTTGCGCTGGTTCTCCAGCACGATGTCGGCGCTCATCTGCTCCGCCCGCAGCTCGTTCTGGCGCCGCATCGCCGCGGCCTTGGCCTCCATCTGGGTTTCCTGGATTTCGCGTTTCTTCACCTCTACCGCGATCTCCGTGTCCAGCTCGTTCTGCCGGATGGCCCGCTCGTTCTGCACACCGGCCATGCGGCGCTGGGAGATGGCGTCATCGGCGGCCTTCAGGTTGGCCTCGCGGGCCTCGGCCTCCAGCGCCCGGGCGATGTCGGGCGTGGGCTTGATAGCCACCACCGCCACACCCAGGATCTCCAGACCCAGCGCCTTCACCTCGGGCTGGTTGCCCAGCTGTTCCTGGGCGGCACGCGCCACCTCGGCCGTGGCCTTGAGTGCATTGCGAAGCGGCAGCGCCTGGATCACCTGCTGCACGATGGCGCGCACCTGCATCACGACCCGGTCCTGGAGGCGCTCGGGGTCGTCCGAGGCGTAAGTGACGCCATCAGGTTCCAGTGAGAAATCCATCATTTTGTAGATGCGGCTTGGGTCACCCACCCGGTAGGTGACTTCACCCTGAACCGTGACCCCCTGGAAATCGCTGGTGACCAGGTCGAGCATGAAGCCGGCGTCGCGGCTGGCGATCGGCACCGCGACCAGCGAGGTGGTGGGTGCGTAGTAGAAAAACGAGAGGCCCGCCCCCTGGCGCACGAGCTTGCCGCCACGGAACTGCATGAGGTGGGTGGTGGGCTGCGATTTGATGAACTGGATGCCAAGCATTTGGAGCTCCTTTTTAAGTTGCACAGTACAACCTTTAATGGGTTGTATAGTACAACTCAAACAGGAGATGTCAACCATGGCCACCAAAAAACCCACGGCACGCCCATCGGTACCCGCCTTCGAACGCCCGCTGGTCACGGTCGACGTGGTGATCTTCACGGTGATCGACGAGCAGTTGAAGGTGCTTCTCGTGCGCCGTCTCGATGCCGCTGGAGATCCTCACCCCGGGCGCCTAGCCCTGCCGGGCGGATTCATCAACGTGGACGTCGATGCGAGCCTGCACGACTGCGCGCTGCGCAAGCTGGGGGAGAAGACCGGGCTCCAAACCCCCTACCTGGAGCAGCTGGGCAGCTGGGGCAGCGCCACGCGCGATCCTCGGGGGTGGTGCGCCACGCATGTCTATTTCGCTCTGGTGCCACCGCCCGAGACCGGTGAGGAAACGGGATCGAAGGCACCGCCCGTATCGGAATGGGTCGAGGTCGACACGGCCCTGCGCAAGCGCCTCGCCTTCGACCACGCAGAGATCCTGGCGGCGGCCGTGGAGCGACTGCGCGGCAAGGTGGAGTACACCTCGCTTCCGGCCTTTCTGTTGCCGGAGCCTTTCACGCTGCCGCAGCTGCAACGAACCTACGAGATCGTGCTGGGCAGGCCCATGGACAAGAGCGCGTTTCGCAAGCGCATGCTGGATGCGCAGTTCCTGATCGAGGCGGGATCCATCGCTGGTGATGCCGGCCGCGCAGCCATGGGCTACCGCATCCTGGACCGCGAGCGGGCGGCGGTGTTTCCGCGAACGTTCCGCTCTGTCGAAGTGTTATCCACCAAGGACTGACATGCGCACCAAGCTCCTGATCATCGATCCCCAAAACGATTTCTGCGACATCGACGGCGCGGCGCTGCCGGTGGCGGGTGCCAACACCGATCTCACGCGCCTGGCCGGCTTCATCAAGACGAACCAGGGCCGCATCAGCGACATCACGGTCACACTGGATTCGCATGCGAGTGTTGCGGTCGAACGCACCACGTTCTGGCTCGGCCGGGACGGACAGCCCATTGCGCCCTTCACCTTCATCACGGCTGCGGATGTGTTCGCCGGTGCCTACCGTCCCAGAGATGCCGGCTTGACCAGGCAGGTCGTCGCCATGCTCGAACAACTGGCCGGGGCAGGCAAAGGCGGGATGGTGGTCTGGCCGGTGCACTGCGTCACGGGCACCTGGGGTCACAACATCCACAGCGATGTGGCCCGTGCCCTCGCGGCCTGGGAAATGACCCACCAACGTGCCGTTGCCAAGGTGCTCAAGGGCGAGTACCCGTTGACCGAGCACTTCGGGGTGTTCGAAGCCGATGCTCCCGTGCCGTCGGTCCCGGGCACCCAGTTCAACACGGCACTGGCCACCTCGCTGGCCGACGGTGCCGATGTCATCGCGATCGCGGGTCAGGCTTCGAGCCACTGTGTGGCCGCCAGTTACGACCAGTTCATGCGCTTCCTGGCCGGTGCGCCGGCTCTGACGCCGAGAGTGGTCCTGCTGCGGGACTGCATGAGTCCGGTGCCGGGCTTCGAAAAGCTGGCCGATGCCCTGTTCGCGCGAGCCCGCGCAGCCGGCACCGTCGTGATGACGGCCGACGAATTCGCACAATCCATTTCATGACGCACGGACACGACGGGGAGACCACAGTGAACACGCACCACACACCAGCGCAGGAAGTCGGAGCGGACTTTGTACCGGTCGTGACCTCACTGCTGGGGACCGACCTTTACAAGTTCACCATGTTGCAGCCCATGCTGCACTCGATGCCGGCCAACCAGGCCGAGTACCGTTTTGTGTGCCGCAACGAAGCCACCTACCCGTTGAGTGAGATCCGGGACGAGGTGGAGCGACAGATCGAGCACCTATGCACGCTGCGCTTCTCCGAGGAAGAGTTGCAGTACCTGGGCGGCCTGCGGTACATGAAGTCCGACTTCATCGACTTTCTGCGCATCTTCCGAATTCAGCAACGCTACATCTCGGTGACGGCCAGCGGTGATGGGCTGAGCATCGTGGCCAAGGGTCCCCAGATCCACGTCATGCTGTTCGAGATCTTCGTGCTCGCCATCGTCAACGAAATCCACTTCCGACGCCTGGCCACACCGGACGTGATCGAAGAAGGCCGTCGGCGTCTGCAGGACAAGATCGCCCTGCTGCGGATCGGCGCGCGGGACCTTCAGCGCCAGCACCCGTTCGAATTCTTCGACTTCGGTGTGCGCCGGCGCTTCTCGGCGGCCTGGCAAGAGGAGGTGGTCGCGACCCTCGCGCGTGAGGTGCCCGAGTTCTTCAAGGGCACCTCCAACGTTCACCTGGCGAAGAAGTACGGCCTGGTGCCCATCGGCACCATGGCGCACGAATACCTCCAGACCTTCCAGGCGACGGGCGTTCAGCTCAAGGGCTTTCAAAAGGCGGCCTTTGAGAACTGGGTGCAGGAGTACCGCGGTGACCTGGGCGTGGCCTTGACCGATGTGGTGGGCATGGACGCGTTCCTGGCCGACTTCGACCTCTATTTCGCCAAGCTGTTCGACGGGCTGCGCCACGACTCGGGTGACCCTATCGTGTGGGGAGAGAAGGCATTGGCGCACTACGCGCGCCTGAAGGTCAATGCGCACAGCAAACGGCTGGTGTTCTCCGATGGCCTGGACCTGCCGGCAGCACTCAGCCTGTATGGTCGTTTCGCCGATCGCATCCAGACCGGCTTTGGCATCGGCACGAACCTCACCAACGACGTGGGTTTGACGCCGCTGAACATCGTGATGAAGCTGGTGAGCTGCAATGGCCAACCCGTGGCCAAGCTCTCCGACTCGCCGGGCAAAACCATCTGCGACGACGAGACATTTCTGGCCTACCTGCGTCAGGTGTTTCGCATCGAGGGCTGAGACAAGCAGCTGATCAAATTGTCGAATCTCATAACGGCTGGAGATCTTGGCTACCCGCACCGGCTGTTTCAAAAGCTTCAGACTGACGGCTGTAGCCCACCCTTGGAAGGTGAGAGACAGCAGTGCAGCGAAGGACTAAACCGCTTTCGCGGTAATCGCTCCGGCAGCATCGTGGTTATTCGTTCCACCGCTGGTTCTGCCATGTTGACGGGTGAGGCAATCCGCCTCGCTCTTCGACAGGAGTT
>NZ_SCML01000020.1 GCF_005503365.1 Hydrogenophaga sp. 2FB | reverse complement strand
TTGACCAGGGGCACGCCGTTGGGGGCCGTCAACACGGTAGGGCGTTGGCGACCCGGGGCGCCGGGGTCGGCGGCGATTTGCGCGTGGGCGGGAAACAGCGAGGCGGTGATGAGCGCCGCTGCGGTGGCCGTGCTGGCTTTGCCCAGCGCACGCGCGCATTCGGCGACGACCATGCGCAGCCCGCGCGCGGCGTTGAACACCACGCGGTGGCGGTTCTTGTTCATGAGGGACTCCCTGGAGATGACGTTGTTGTGATCGGCCGAGATCACAACAAACGGTCACGTCAAAGGGAATACCGCAGCGGTACTAGATTGGGTGTCCGCCGCGACAGACATCCCCCATCTGGGGGAAAGATCCCGATCGCCGCGCCCAGGGCGGCGTGCCCCTAGAACCCCACGTTCGTCGGCGCGAAGCCGTCCAGGTGGACGAGTCGGTGGTGGGCCAGCACTTTGTACAGGTCGGCCTCGCCCACCGAGCGCGAGAGATAGGCGTCGCTGCCGGCCAGGCCGGCTTTCATGCGGTCCATGCTGCCGGCGGTGGGCGCGAACATGATGACCACCGGCGCGCCTTTGGGCCCCTTGGTTTGTTTGGCCAAACGGCAGATCTGGTTGCCATCGGGCTCGCCCTTGAGACGGTCGATCACCACGAGCCGATACGCATGTGCCTTGAGCATCACCACGGCTTGCGCCGCCTCGCGCGACCAGTCCACGCTGAGGCCATAGCGCTTGAACCGCTTGAGCAGGATGCGCCCTTCCACCAGGCTTTCGGCGACCAGCAACATGTCGCCACGCGCCACCTCGGGCACCGCGGTCTTGTCCGAAGCGATGCGCGAGCGCGGCGCACGCGTGGAGCGCGGCGGCGGTGGCATGGGCGAGGGCATCTCGTCGAGGCCGCCGAAATCGGTCATGCGCATGACGCCTGGGCGGGCGACTGGTGCCGGGGTCGTGCGCGCGGCGACCGGCATGGCCGCAGGGGTTGGCAAGTGGGCCGTCAAGGACGCCCCCCGCGGCATTGGGCGTGTGAGCGGAAATTCGGTGTCGACGGAGCGACGGCGTCGGCCACCCTTCACGGCCGGCGCAAGAGCGGGCAGGCCCTCGGCGCCATACGGCACGGTGGCGGAGAAGCCGCGGTCGGCCCCCGCGCCCGGCAGCACCGACGGCGGGTGATCCGGCGGCTGGGTGTGCGCTTGCCCGCTCGCCAGCTTCATGCTCGCATTCAGCCCCTGCAACTGGGAGGCTCGGAACGGCTCTTCGGCCTGCGCAGCGGCCGGGGCCATGGCGGCATCGCGCCTCTGCGGCGGCAGGCGCCTGGCGCCCACGATCTCGTCGAGCGTAGCGAGCAGCGCCACCAGCTTGACCGGTTTGCGCTGCAAGGGCCAGCCGGTGCCGCTGTCGGAACTGCCGACCAGCAACACCCGGCCCGGCAGTTCGGCATCGCGCACCAGCAGCACGGCCTGCACGTTGTCGGCGTTGACGATCAGGATCTGCGCGTCCATCACCTCGTCCTGCACCAGATAGGCCGGCGGGCGGCGCGAGGCCAGGCGGAAGAAGGATTCGAACGTGGACGACTCCGCTTGCGAGAAACCCACCAGCGCCACCGTGTACGCAGCCACCATACCCAGCCCCTCAACTGTTATGAAATGTTGCGGGTCAGTATGCCCGCATTGGCGCTCGGCGCGAAAGATGCCCCACCGCCGGCCTGCGGTGTCGGTCCGGCCTTTTGTCACGGGCAGGACGGGCACCGCACAATGGCCACCGTGCAACCACCTTCAGGAGCCCGACCCATGAGCAGCATTTACGACTTCGAAGCCCAGACCATCGACGGCCGCTCCGTGCCGCTGCGGCAGTACGAGGGCAAGCCCCTGTTGATCGTGAACACCGCCAGCGCCTGCGGTTTTACGCCGCAGTTCGGCGGGCTGGAGAAACTGCACCAGACCTATGGCGTGCGCGGCCTGGTGGTGCTGGGTTTCCCTTGCAACCAGTTCGGCAGCCAGGACCCGGGCGGCAACGACGAGATCGCCAGCTTCTGCCAGCTCAACTACGGCGTGAGCTTCCCGATGATGGCCAAGATCGACGTGAACGGTTCGGACGCGGACCCGCTCTACCAGTGGCTCACGGCCGAAGCCCCGGGCTTGCTGGGCAGCAAGGCCATCAAATGGAATTTCACGAAGTTCCTGGTGGGCAAGGACGGGCGCGTGATCAAACGTTATGCGCCCCAGGACGCGCCGGAGAAGCTGTCTTCCGATATCGAGGCAGCGCTCGCGGCCTGAGGCCGAACAGGGGCCGCAACCACGCCGAGCGGCGCACCAGCCCGTCGGTGACGAGCCAGCAACCCAGCACCGTGCCCAGCAGCAGCACGGAGGGTTCCACCACCGGACCCAGCGCCCAGGGCGACAGCAGCACAGCCAGCGCAATGATCAGCGTCTGGTGCAGCACGTACCACGGGTAGACCGATTCGTTGGCCCACGCCAGCCAAGGCCAGGTCCGATTGAGCCGGTGGTGCGCCCAGCCCAGCACTGCTACCAGGCTGGTCCACAGGTAGGCGTCCGCCGCGAGCCGCGCGGCCAGGCGCCAGCTCGGGTCGCCACCCGCGGCCATGTGGCGCAGACCCACGTGCAGCGCGAACCAGCCCAGGGCCAGCCCCAGCGCGATCCAGCGCAGGCGGCGAAGCGCCGCCCAGAGCCCCGCGTCCACCCCGGCCCAATAGCCGTAGACGAACAAGGTGAAGTACACCGCGTGCAACCAGCCGTCGTGGATCAGGTTGTGGGTGGGCGGGAAGCGCGGCCACAAGGTCAGCGTGTAGAGGGCCAGCGGCAGCACGGGCAGCACCAGCAGGGCCGGGCCGCGCAAACTGGTGAACGCCTGCCGCAGCCGCTGACCCGTGGCCGAGTCCAGCACCGGTGTCAGCAGCGCCAGCACGGCCGTGTACGCCCACAGGTAGACCAGGTACCAGAGGTGGTTCCAGGTGACGCCAAATTCCGCGCCCGCGAAAGCGTCGCGGGGCCAGGGGCCTCCACCGTAGTAGCGGGCCAGGAAAGCGGCGAAGCCTGGGCCCATGGTGCCGTTGTCGACCACCTGCACGTACACCTGGTAAGGCACCACCACGGCCATGCCGAACGCCAGCGGCAGCAGCAGGCGCCAGCTGCGCCGCCCGATCAGGCGCGCGGGCCCACTGCCCTGGCGCAGGAAGCCGAAGGCCATGCCGGAGATCAGGAACACCAGGTCCATGCGCCAGAGATTGATGGCGCGCATCGGCCACTGCAGCCATTGCGCCTCGTGCGGGCTCTTGATGTGCCAGGGCCAGTCGGTGACGTAGACCATGGCCACGTGGTACAGGATGACCAGGCCAAAAGCCAGCGCGCGCAGGGCATCGATGTCGTGTCGGCGGTTCATGGGAAACCCCTTCAGGTTGAAAGAAAGGCGCCGATTCTTGGGGCCGGCGGTGGCCGCGCAGCCCGGTTTGGGACGGTTCGTGGGCCGGCTGTGACGGGTCGCGGGTGGTGGGGATGGATTTCCCGGGCCCATGCGCCCTAGACTCGCGGCCATGGCTTATGCACCGGACTGGTTTGCGCGCTACCCCGCGGTTCGTCGCCGGGTCGAGGTCGGATTCTGGGTGGTCGTGCTGGCGCTGCAGGCCGCCTTCAACAGCCTGGTGAGCTGGATGGAACGCAGCGACGTGCCCGTTTTGCAGACGGCGTTCCTGGAGGCGACGAGCGCCATCGCCATCGGCCTGTTGATCCCGGCCATTGCCGCCTTCGAACGCCGCGCCCCCCTGCGCTGGGACGCGCTGCGCACCGCCCTGCCGCTGCACCTGGGCGCCAGCCTGGTGTTCTGCGCGCTGCATGTGCTGGGCATGGTGGTTTTGCGCAAAGCGGGTTATGCCCTCGCCGGCTCGCGCTACGACTTTGGTGACTGGCCCGTGCAGCTGGCCTACGAATACCTGAAGGACGTGCGCACCTACGCCTTGATCGTCGTGGCCCTGATGAGCTACCGGTTCCTGATGCTGCGGCTCGGCGGGGAAGCGAAGCTGCTCGACGCGCCCGAACCGGCCCCCGGCGCCGACGCCGCACACCTGCCCGCACCGCGCCCCACGCGCTTCCTGGTGCGCAAGCTGCGCCGAGAGTTTCTGGTGGCCGCCGCCGACATCGGGTGGCTGCAAGCCGAAGGCAACTACGTGGGCCTGCACGTCAACGGGCACGACTACCTGCTGCGCTCCACCTTCACCGAGTTCCTGCAGCAGCTGGACCCCGAGCGCTTCGTGCGCGTGCACCGCAGCCACGCGGTGAACCTGGACCACATCGCCGAGATCACGCCGCTGGACAGCGGCGATGCGCGCCTGACCCTGCGCGACGGCGCCACCGTGCCCTGCAGCCGCCGCTACCGGGACGCGATCGGCCAGCGGGCGCGCGTTGCAGCGGCATCGCCACCGCGCTGATCCACGCCCTGCGGATCAGGCGCCCAACGCCTCGTCCAGCACCTCGACCCAGTGCCGCACCGGCGTGTCGGTGCCGCTTTGCAGGTGCGTGATGCAGCCGATGTTGGCGCTCGCGATCACCGCGGGTTGCAGCTCGCCCAGGTGGCCGAGCTTGCGGTCGCGCAGCGTGTGCGCGATCTCGGGGTTGAGCACCGAGTAGGTGCCGGCGGAGCCGCAACACAGGTGCGCTTCGTTCTGCGCCACCTGCACGGTGAAGCCGAGTTCGGCCAGGTGCCGCTCCACGCCGCCCTTGAGTTGCTGGCCGTGCTGCAGCGTGCACGGCGGGTGAAAGGCGATCACACGCGCGGCATCGGGCGCCTGCTTCAACAACGGCCGCAACACCGGCACCAGCTCGGGCAGCAGTTCGCTCAGGTCGCGCGTGAGGCCGCTCACGCGAGCGGCCTTGGCGGCGTAGGCCGGGTCGTCCTGCAGGATGTGGCCGTATTCCTTCACCGTCACGCCACAGCCCGAAGCGTTCATCACGATCGCTTCGACGCCGCCTTCGATCAGCGGCCACCAGGCGTCGATGTTGGCGCGCATCTGGGCCTTGCCGCCATCCTGGTCGTTCAGGTGAAACTTCACCGCGCCGCAACAACCGGCTGCGGGTGCGACGACGCTCTGGATGCCGGCCGCGTCGAGCACGCGCGCAGTGGCGTTGTGGATGCCGGGCATCATCGCGGGCTGCACGCAACCCGCGAGCAGCAACACGCGGCGCGCGTGCGTGCGCACCGGCAGGGCACCCGCCGGGCGCGGTACTGGAACCTTGTCTTTCAACACACCGGGCAGCAAGGGCCGCACCAGTTGGCCGAGCTTCATGGCGGGCGCGAACAGCGGTGAGGTCAGGCCTTCCTTGAGCAGCCAGCGCAGCGCTTTTTCACCGGCCGGGCGCGGCACTTTTTCGTCGACGATCTGGCGGCCGATGTCGACCAGATGGCCGTAGTCCACGCCGCTCGGGCAGGTGCTTTCGCAGTTTCGGCAGGTGAGGCAGCGGTCCAGGTGCAGCTGCGTCTTGCGCGTGGGCTCGGCGCCTTCGAGCACCTGCTTCATCAGGTAGATGCGGCCACGCGGTCCATCGAGTTCGTCGCCGAGCAACTGGTACGTGGGGCAGGTGGCGGTGCAGAAGCCGCAGTGCACGCACTTGCGCAGGATGGCCTCGGCCGCGCGGCCGTCGGCGCGTTGCTGGTATTCGGGGAAGAGCTGGGTTTGCATGGTGCAAAGACTCAGTCCAGCGGCTTGCCGGGGTTGAAGATGCCTGCGGGGTCGAACTCGGCGCGAAGGCGTTGCGTGATGGTGTCGAGGGTCGGGCCGAGGCGGTCAAAACACGGCACGCCCATGGTGCCTTCGGACCCCGCGCGAAACAGCGTGGCGTGGCCGCGCGCGGCAGCGGTCGCCGCGCGGATGTCGGCCGCCGCGCTCGCGGGCGCCCACAACCAGCGTTGCGCGCCCTGCCATTCGATCAGGGGCGCCCAGGGCAGGTCCAGCACCGGCGCGGTCTGCGGCACCGACAGGCGCCACAGGCACAGCCCAGCCGAAGGTGCTTGGAAAAACGGCAGGCGCTGGTCGCGGCAGTCGGTCCACTCGGGGCCGGCCTGCGCGTTGTCCAGCCGCGTGCCGCCGGCTTCGCGCGCCATGCGCTCGCAAGCCGCCTCGACCGCTGCGGCGGCCCCGCGCAGCCGCACATGCAAACGGTCTGGCGCGTCCCAACGGCTGGCGTTGATCGGCAGCGGCTGGCCACCCCAGCGGTGCAGTTGTTCGAGCGCGTCGTGCTGCGACAGACCAAACACCAGCGTGGCTTCGGCGGGCGCGACCGGCAGCACCTTGAGACTCACCTCGGTGATCACGCCCAAGGTGCCCATCGAACCAGCGAGAACACGGCTCACGTCGTAGCCGGCCACGTTCTTCATGACCTGGCCACCGAAGGTGAGCAGCTCGCCGCGCCCGTTGATGAAGCGCGCGCCGAGCACGAAATCGCGCACCGAACCGACGCTCGCACGGGCCGGCCCCGACAGGCCGGCGGCAACCATGCCACCCACGGTGCCTTCGGCGCCAAAGCGCGGCGGTTCGAACGCCAGGCACTGGCCGCGTTCGGCCAGCACGGCCTCGAGCTCGGCGAGCCGCGTGCCCGCGCGCACCGTGACCACGAGCTCGGTGGGCTCGTAGCTCACGATGCCGGCCCAGCCGGTGGTGGACAAGGTGTCGCCCTGCACCGCTTCGCCGTAAAAAGATTTGGTGCGCCCGCCCGCGATGCGCAGCGGCGTGCGCGCGGCGGCCGCGGTCTGGACCCGCTCGATCAGTTCGCCGGGGTGCTCGTGGGGCGTGAGAGACATGGCGACGATGGTAGTCGCCAGGCCGCGCGTCGGCTTTGAATTTTCTGCACGCGCGCTTGCAAACCGGCGCTGGCGCCGGCCGCCTTACTTGTCCCGGCGCATGGTGTGCGACAGGCGGAACCGGCCTTCGGGGTACAGGCTGATGGCGACGTAGAAGCGGCCTTCATCGCCGTCGCTGTACAAGCGGTAGATCGCGCGCAGCGCCGGGCTTTTGGGCGCGACGCCCAGCACGTCGGCGACGTGCTTGGGGATCTTGCAGGCCTCGACGGTCTGCTCGATGCACTCGATCGGGCGCTGTTGCAGTTCGTTCATGAACTGCCACACCGAGCCGCGCTTGTGCCCGATCAGCGGCACCAGGCTGCGGTGCTCGGGCCGCAGGTAGAAGTCGGTCCACGAGGCGGCCTGCTTGGTCTCGGGCGAGTCGCGGTAGGTGGCGACCTTGATCCAGGGTTCGCCGACCTCGCAGCCCAGGTCGGCGGCCAGCGCGGCGTCGGCCACCACGTCTTCCGTGCTGACGTGGTGCAGCTCGGAAATGGACGAGAAGCGCAGCACATCGCTCGCGCTGTCGGTCTGCACGAGGTAGGAGCGCTGGGGGTTGTTGGTCAGCACCACGCTGCCGATGCGCGGACGCCGCGTCACATAGCCCTGCCGCTGCAGCGCCGCCAGCGCCGCGCGCGCGGTGAAGCGGCTGACGCCATGGATCTCGCACAGGCTCATCTCCGGCGGCAAGGTGGTGCCCACGGGATACTGGCCCGAGGCGATCTGTTGCTGCAATGTTTCCGCCAGCTCAACGTAAATAGGCTTGCCCAATCTCGTCCTTCAAGTGCTTGGTGCGCCAGCGTCTCCCGACCCGTTGAGGAGTGGCGCATCGCACGCCATCATGGCGTCCAGCGCCAATACGCCCTGACCTTGGGCCAGTACGATAACAGGGTTGATGTCCATCTCCGCCAGCCGGTCCGCGTGGTGCGCGGCGAAGCGCGAGAGCCGCACCATGGCGTCGACCAGGGCGTCTTCGTCGGCCGGCGGCTGGCCTCTGAAACCACGCAACAACGCCGCCGCGCGCGTCATGCCGATCAGTTCTTTCGCGCGCTCGGTGCTCAAGGGGCAGACGCCGAACGCCACGTCCTTGTACAGCTCGACGGCAATGCCGCCGAGGCCGAACATCAGCACCGGGCCAAAGGCCGGATCGCGCTTGATGCCCAGCACCACCTCGACGCCGCGCGGCGCCATCTGCTCCACCAGAAAGCCCTGGAAGTCCAGCTCGGGGGCGCGCTGCAGCATGGCTTGCGCCGCGGCTTCGGCGGCTTGCGGCGTGCCGAGGTTCAGGGCCACCAGGCCGTGTTCGCTCTTGTGCGCGATGCCGCGCGCCATGCCTTTCACCACCACGGGGCCCGCGAGTTGCTGCGCGGCGACGGCGACTTCCGCCACGCCGCGCACCACACGCGCCTCGGGCACGCGGATGCCCAAGGCCTTGAGCAATGCCTTGGAGCGCACCTCGTCCACCAGGCCTTGCTGCGCGGGCAGGTCCGGCAGGTCTTCGCCCGCCACGCCGTAGGGCAAGGCCTGGCGTTGCGCGGCGCGCGCCTGACCGATCAGGCTGGCCGCCGCGCGCAGGCTGCGCGCCACCGGAATGCCCAGGCCATGGGCGCGCGCGAAACCCGGTTCCTGCACATAGCCGGACACGGGAATCAGCATGCCCGGCTTGGTGCTCTGGCCCAGCACATCGAGCGCCTGGTCCAGCCAGAGCTGGGAGCGCTCGTCGCGCGGCGCGCCCACGCCCACCCACAGCACCGCGTCGACGGCTTCGTCTTCCAGCGCGATGGCCAGGGCGTGGCGGGGCAGCTCCGGGTCGCTGAACACCGCGCCGCCCACGTCGAGCGGGTTGGACGCTTTCACGTACGACGGCAGGATCGCTTCGAGCTTGGCCAAGGTCGCCGGCGACAAGGCGGGCAGCGGCACGTTCGCATGGGCGCACTCGTCCGCGAGGATGGACGCCGCACCGCCCGAGAGCGTGAACACCAGCAGGCCGCCCTGCCCCACGGTTCGTTTGCCCTTCCAGTGCGCGAGCAGGGATGCGCAGGGCAGCAGGTCCTCGCTCTCCTGCACACGCAGCACGCCGTGCTCGCGGCACACGGCGGAGAAGATTTCGTCCGAACCCGCCAGCGCGCCGGTGTGGGACATCACGGCCTGCTGACCCAGCTCGGATGTGCCGGCCTTGAACACCACCAGGGGCTTGCCGAGGGCTTTGGCGCGCCGCGCCGCTTCGACGAAACGCCGCGGCTGGCGCAGACCTTCGATCATGAGCGCCACCACATCGATCTTCGGGTCGTCCAGCAGGTGCTCGACGATCTCCTCCATGCCGATGTCCATGGCATTGCCCACGTGGGCATAGAGCCCGACGTCTGCGCCCGCGTCTTCGCCGTTGAGCAGCAGCCCGCCCATCATGGCGCCGCTCTGCGTGACCAGGCCGACGCGCCCGTGGCGCGCGTGCGCCATGGACTCGAAGCTGCTGTTGTAGCCCAGGCACATGCCGACCGCAGGGTTGCCCGCGCCCAGGCAGTTCGGCCCAAGCATGCGCATCGGCGTGTCGGCCAGCAGCTGTTGCAGCCGCCGCGCGCGCTCGACGCCTTCGGGGCCCTGCTCTTCCCATCCGGCGCTGCAGACCACCACGGTCTGCACGCCCGCGGCCTTGCAGTCGGCCACGGCGTTCAAGGTCATCTCGGCGCTCAGCGCGATCATCACCAGCTCGGGCACTTCGGGCAGTTCTGCAAGCGAGGCGTAGCAGCGCACGCCGAACAGTTCTGGGTACTTGGGGTTGACCGGATAGAGGCCGCCCGCGAAGCCGTGGCGAAGGCAGTTGCGCAGCCCGCGCGAGGCCGGCGTGTTCGGGCGCTCCGACGCGCCGATGAAGGCGATCGACCTGGGGTGGAACAAGGCGTACAGGCTGCTGGCGGAACGCTTCAGCATGGCGTGGTCGGTGAAGGTGTTCATGGTTCTTGTGCGGCTCAGGGATGTGAAAGACGGTGGATTCAAAGGCGCGCGGTCCGCTTGAAGCGGCGGCAGCCGGCGCCGTCGAGCGCGGACACCAGCCAGCCTTCGCCTTCCAGAAAATTCAGGTGCGCGATGGCCTCGCCCAGGCCGAAGCCGATTTCCTCGTGGCGCAGCGCCCGGCCGAACAGCGCCGGCAGGCATTCGTAGCCCGTCATCGGGCGGTCGCAGGCCTGCAGCAGCAGCGCCAGGCGCTCGTCGTGGTGCGCGCGGATCTCTTCCACGCGCGTGGCGATGCCATGGGTGGGTTGCCGGTGCGAAGGCAGCAGCAGCGTGGATGCGTCGAAGCCTTCGAAGCGCTGCAACGAGGCGAGGTACGAGCGCAAGGGGTTCTGGTCACCGCCCGGCCACACGGCGATGTTGGGCGTGATCTCGGGCAGCACCTGGTCGCCGCCGATCAGCACCTGGCCGTCGTCGCGCAGCAGGCTCAGGTGATCGGGCGAATGGCCCTGGCCGATGACGGGCGTCCAGAACCGGTCGCCCAGCGCCAGCGGGCGCGTGGGATCGATCTCCACCACCTGCTCGGGCAAGGCGCACACCTGCACGCCATAACGCGGCATGTGCCGGTACAGGCCCTGTGCCACGTCGGCGGGCAAGCCGTGTTCGTTCCACAGCGGGGTGCGTTCGGCCACCACGTCGCGCGCCGGATCGGCATAGCGCCCGGCCACGTCGAGCTCGCCGCGCGTCATGAGCACCGGCGCCTGGCAGCGCTCGGCGAGCCAGCCCGCCAGGCCGATGTGGTCCGGGTGGTGGTGCGTCACCACGATCTGGCGCAACGGACGGCCCGCGAACGGCGGCAGCTGGAAGACGGATTCCCAGACCTGCCGGCTGGCCTCGGTGTCGATGCCGGTGTCGACCACGGACCAGCCATCGGCCTCGGGCAGCAGGTAGACGTTGATGTGCTTGAGCGCGAAGGGCAGCGGCAAGCGCAGCAGGAACACGCCGTCGACGATCTCCAGGGGCACGCCCACCTCGATCCGGGCGGCGTGGTAGCGCAGCGGCGGCAGACCGTCCCGCCGCGTCCACAGCGAGGGGCCGATGGGCGAAGGCGCGCTGGACGAAGGCGCGATGGGGTCCGCCAGCGTGTCGTGTGGGCTCTGCATTCAGAGCCCCATCTGTTTGGCGATGATGGTGCGCTGGATCTCGGAGGCGCCCGCGCCGATCATGCCGATGCGCGAGTCGCGGAAGAACAGCTCCATGTCGTACTCCTTGAGCACGCCATAGCCGCCCATGATCTGCACGCCGTGGTTGGCGATCTCGAACATCGCCTCGCTGGCCCAGAGCTTGGCCATGGACATTTCCTTGAAGCAGGGCAGGCCTTGCTCCAGCATCCAGGCCACGCGGTAGCCCAGCAGGCGCGCCACATCGGTCTTGATCTGCATGTCGGCCAGCTTGTGCTGCACCGCCTGGAACTTCGAGATCGCTTGCCCGAACTGGTGGCGCTGCTTCGCGTAGTTCATGACGTAATCGATCATGGCCTGCGAGGTGCCCGCGTACATCATGGCCACGCTCAGGCGCTCGATGCCCAGGCCGCTGTTGAGGTTGGCCCAGCCTTCGTGCAAGTTGCCCATCATGCGCGTGCGCGGCACCTTCACGTCGCGGAAGAACACCTCGTTGGTGTGGGTAGCCGAGCGCCCCATTTGCTTGAGCGGGCGGATCTCGATGCCCGGCGCGTCCGCGTCGACCAGGAAGATGGTGATGCCGTGGTGCTTCTTCTCGGGGTTGCGCAGCGTGCGCGTCACCACGACGATCTGGTTCGCCACGTGCGCGTTGGTGGTGAACATCTTCTGGCCGTTGAGCACGAAGTGCTCGCCCTGCTCCTGCGCGAACAACTCGACCGCTGCCGCGTCCGAGCCCACGTTGGGTTCGCTCAAGGCAAAGGCGAGCTTGGTCTCGCCCGAGACCACCTTGGGCAGGAATTCCTGTTTCTGCGCCTCGGTGCCATAGGTGAGGATGTTGTAGCCGCCCAGCACCACGGTCGTGAAATACGAAGTGCCCGCGCCATACCAGCCGTAGCCGGCCTCTTCCAGAAAGATCGCGAGTTCCATCGGTCCCAGGCCCGAGCCGCCGTACTGCTCCGGGAAGGGAATGCCCATCCAGCCCTGCTGCGCCATGCGGGCGTACAGCTCGTGCGGGAAGCGGTCGTTGTCGCTGCAGGCGCGCACGTACTCGCGCGAGCACTCCTTGGCCATGAAGCGGCGAACCGATTCGCGGAACATCTGCTGCTCTGGGGTGAATCCGAATTCCATGACGCGGTGTCTCCTGGGGTGAAGGGGGCTGTTGTGGTGGGCTCAAGCCGCGGGGGCCGAACCCTTGCGATCGAGAAAGCGCGCGACCGCCGCGCGGTGTTCGGCGGAGGTGAAGCACTGGCCCAGCGCGAGCGCCTCCTGCTCGAGCGTGGCCGGCAGGTCGTGGTGGCGCGCAAAGTGCATCAGTTGCTTGAGGCGCGCGACGGCCTGCGACGGCAGCGCGGCCAACTGCGAAGCCCATTGCTGCGTCGCGCTGTCCAGCGAGGCGTGATCGACGACGCGGTTGACCAGTCCGTGCTGCTGCGCCGTCGCGGCATCGATGAACTCACCCAGCAACAGCAGCTCCATCGCGCGGCCCGCGCCCACCACGCGTTGCAGCCAATAGGAGCAGCCGAACTCCGGCGTGATGCCCAGTTGCGCGAACGGGAAACGGAAGCGCGCGCGGTCCGATGCGATGCGCAGGTCGCACGCCAGCGCGATCGTCGCGCCGCCGCCCACGGCCAGTCCGTTGACCGACGCGATCACCGGCTTGCGCATGGTCTGGATGCCCAGCGCCAACGCGTTGGGCCCCTGGCGGATGCGCTCGCTCCACTGCGCTTCGGACATCGCCGCGCCGCGCTGGAAGGTGTCCTGGATGTCGCCGCCCGCGCAGAAGGCTTCGCCCTGCCCGGTGATCACGACGACCTTCACCGCCGGGTCGCGCTCGGCGTCCGCGCACAGGTGAACGAGCTGTCGCGTGGTCGTGTCGCCCAGGGCGTTGCGCCGCGCGGGTCGGTTGAAACCGATCCACGCGACCGCGCCTCGGCGTTCGTGGTGCAGGTCCGTGATGTTCACTGGCGGGTTTGTGAATGGAAAATTTATTGTACGGACAATATTGGAAATCGACATGCATTTCAACCCAAGACCATACGTCGCTTATAGGTGAATTCACTAGGTTCACGTTCGTTGACACCCCATCCGAACAAGCTGTATTGTCCGCACCAGCACGTGCTTCCCACCACCCCAACCCTGGCGCCAAGGGTCCGTCCACTGGCTGGCCCGGCCTTTTCAAAAAGGACTTTGTGTATGAACCGCCGTATTGCTTTGCTCGCGGGGTGCGCCATGCTGGCCGCCAGCCCCATGGCGCACGCTGACGTGGCCTTCCCCACCAAACCCGTCACCCTCGTCGTGCCGCTGGCCGTGGGCGGTGGCACCGACATCCTGGCGCGCAAGCTGGCGCAACACCTCGCGCCCATCTGGGGCCAGTCGGTGATCGTGGAGAACGTGAGCGGCGCCAGCTCCATCATCGGCACGCAGCGCGTGGCGCGTTCGCAGCCCGACGCCCACACCTTGCTGGTGACCACCAACGGCGCCATCGTGGGCAACCGCTTCCTCTTCAAGACGCTGCCCTACGACCCGGACAAAGACCTCATGCCCGTGGCCCAGCTGGCCGACATCGACATGGTGCTGCTGGCACACAAGTCGCTGGCCGCCAACAACCTGAAGGAGCTGGTGGCCCAGGCGAAGAAGGACCCGCGCGGCGTGACCTACGCGTCGTACGGCAACGGCTCGCAGCCGCACCTGCTGATGGAGCTGTTCAACAAGCGCGAGGGCATCGAGATCACGCACGTGCCTTACAAGGGCCTGGGGCCGGCGCTGACCTCGGTCATGGCGGGCGAGACCATGCTCACACTGACCGGGCGCGGATCGGGCGACGCGGCCCTGCGCTCGGGCCGCACCAAGGTGCTCAACTACAACGCCGACAAGCGCGATCCGCTGTACCCCGAGGTACCGGTGTCCGCCGAGTCGGGCTATCCCTACTTCCGCGTGGCCACCTGGCACGGCGTGTTCACGCCGCGCGGCACGCCCAAGGAGGTGGTGGCCAAAATCCACAAGGACATCCAGGCCGTGCTCAACCAGCCGGAGTTCCGCGAAGACATGGTCAAGCGCGGCTACGGCGTGCCGGCGCGAAGCCCCGAAGAATTCGCCGCCGTGATCCAGGACGAAGTGCGCGCGACCGGCGAAATGGTCAAGGCCGCGGGGCTGAAGGCGGAGTAACACGTCCATTCGCCGCCACTTCACGGAAACGCAGGAAGCCGGCGCATGCCGGCTTCCTGCGTTGGACAACAAGACCGCGCCAGCGATCAGATGGTGGCGCCGGTGAGGCGCACGACCTCGGTCCACTTCTTCAGCTCGTCGGTGATGAAGGCGGTGGACTGCTCCGCGTTGAGCGGCAGCGGCTCCATGCCCATGGCCAGCAGCTTCTCGCGCGAGCTCGCGTCGGAGAGGTAAGCCAGGATGCTGGTGTTGAGCCGCTTGACGATGGCCTCCGGCGTCCTGGCCGGCGCGAGCACGCCGTACCAGGCCTTGAGGTCGAAATTCGGCAAGCCTTGTTGCGCCAGCGGCGCGACGTCGGCCAACGCGGGCGAGGGCTGGGCGGCGGTCAAGCCCAAGGCGCGCAGCTTGCCGGAGCGGATGTAGGGCAAGGCGGTCGGGATGTCGGTGAACATCATGCTCAGCTGCCCGCCGAGCAAGTCCTGCATCGCCAGCGCACTGCCCTTGTAGGGCACGTGCAGCATGTCGACCTTGGCCATCTGCTTGAACAACTCGCCGCTCAGGTGCTGCGAGGTGCCGGAGCCCGACGAACCAAAGGACAGCTTGCCCGGCTGCGAGCGCGCCAGCGCGATCAGCTCCTGCACGTTGCGCGCGGTCACCGTCGGGTTCACCACCAGCACGTTCTTCTGCACCACCGTGGCCGAGACGGCACTGAAATCCTTGAGCGCATCGAAAGGCAGGCGCGCGCCGTACAGGCTGGGCGCGATGCCGTGGGTGGCGCTGGAGCCCATCACCAGGGTGTAGCCATCGGGCGCGCTGCGGGCCACGAACTCCGCGCCGATGTTGCCGCCAGCGCCGGTCTTGTTTTCCACCACCACCGGTTGGCCGAGCTGGTCGCTCACGTGCTGGCCGAGCAGGCGCGCCAGCTGGTCCAGCGCGCCGCCGGCCGAGAACGGGTTGATCAGGCGGATGGGCTTGTTGGGGTAGCCGGCCGCGGGTGCCTGAGCCCAGGCCAGGCCGGGGGCGACGGCGCTGGCCGCCAGGGTCTGGATCAAATGTCGTCGCTGCATGTCTGTCTCCTTTTGTTGTGGTCGAAAAGAGTTCGCGCGCGCACGCGCGATCGGCTCAGAGCTTGCCCGCGTAGCTCGCCTGGAACGCGGCCGCCGGGTCGCACTGGATGCCGTACGGGGCAATGGGATAGCGGATGCCGTTACCGGCCAGCCAGTCCAGCCCGGTGGCGATTTCCTGCAGGTGCGACACCTGCAGGGCGATCAGCATTTCGTCGTCCTGCACGCCGCCGAACTTGCGCTCGGCGAAACACGGGATGGCCAGGCTGGGCTCCTTGGTGGCCAGGCCCGCGCCCCAGCTGTCGGCGCAGGCCGATTCGCCGGTGGTGCCGAACTGGTAGCGCACGTAGTGGCGGTGTTGCAGCGCGTTGATGAGGGTCACCATCTGCCCCGGCGTGGCGAACACGAGCACCGTGTCCGGCTTCTTCAGGCGGCCGGTGGACAGCGGCGACATCACCACGCCCACGTACTTGCCGTGGGGCACGCGCGGCATGCTGGCCTGGTGCTCGCGCGAGGCTTCGATGGTGGCGAACCACACACCATGGAACATGCTGCCGTCCAGGTACTTGGTTCCGGGCGCGTTGAGCCCCATGACGCCACCGCAGTTGCTGTTGGCCGGCACGTTCTCGTGCGTGACACCCAACGTGAAGCCGAGCCAGCGGGCCTGTCCGACCAGCTGGCACATCGACATGCGCACGCCGGCCGCGGGCCAGCGGATGCCCTTGATGGCCTTCATCTCGTCCACGGTTTCGAACAGCTGCAGCGCCAGCGGCGCGGTGCGCAGGCGCAGGCGCTGGGTCAGCCGGTTCACCAGGTCTTCGTAGTCGACTTCTTCCTGTTCGCACACGTCATGCATGGGGCGTTCCTTGGGTGGTTTTTTCGGGGAGCGGGCTCGTTGCGGCGGCCAGCAGCGCGCGGCTGGTTTCGCCCCAGCGCGGGGCGGCTTCGCAGTCGATGTCGATCAGGTCGAGGACGCGCATCACGCTGTGGTCGACGATGTCGGCCACGCTCTGCGGCCGGTTGTAGAAGGCGGGCACGGGCGGGAACACGATCGCGCCCGCTTGCGACACGCGCAACATGCTCTCGATGTGGCCCACGTGCAAGGGCGTCTCGCGCAGCATCAGCACCACGCGGCGGCGCTCCTTGAGCGCCACGTCCGCGGCGCGCGCCAGCAGCTCGCCGGTGTTGCCCCAGGCCAGGTTGGACATGGTCTTGATCGAGCACGGCGCGATCACCATCGCGTGCACGCGGAACGAACCGGACGAGATCGACGCGCCGATGTCGACGCTGGAATGCACCACGTCGGCCAAGGCCTCGACCTGTTCGATCGACACCGAGGTTTCCAGTTGCATCGTCTGCCGCGCGGAGCGGCTCACGACCAGGTGCGTTTCCACATCGGGCGTGGCGTGCAGCATCTCCAGCAGGCGGATGCCGTAGGCGCTGCCGCTCGCACCGGAAATGCCCACCACCACCCGCCGTTTGCTGCTGGCGCGGCCCGTCGTCATTCGACGCTCACCTTGAAGCTCACCTGGCCCCAGCTGCCGTTGCAGAAGCCTGCGTCCTGGCAGCTGTAGGCGTTGAACCACATGCCGTTGGGGTCCAGGCCCTCGGCGATGCGGTCGTGCGCCATGGCCGCGTGAATGGTCATGGGCGCCACGGCGTAGATGCAGATGTTGCAGGACTTCACCACGCCGGCGGCGCTGACCTCGATGCGGTCGCCATTCTTGAAACCGGCGGCGCAGCCGTGGCTGGCAACGACGGTGGCGACGACGGTGCGGCGGTTGGCTTCGGGCAGGGCCTCGGCCGCGCGCCGTCGGCGCTCGTCGGCGCGGAACTCCGCCATCTGCTCGTCGGTGTAGCCCATGTTCCCCTGGAACTTGTCCCAGTTGAAGGGTCTGGCTGGCTTTGAGGGTGGGGTGGAATCGCTCATGGGGCTGGCCTTTCAGAAAAGCGTCAATAACCGCGTGACAGCATGGAAGCAACGTAGTCGGGCTGGCGCGCGCGCAGCTTGGCGGCGGCTTCGGCGCCGATCCAGTCTTCGATCACCACGTTCTCGAACCGGCCGCGCTGGTAACGGTCGGACTTGCTGAACGGGGCGGTCGCGTCGATGTAGACCTTGCGGCCGGTGCCGGCCGCGTCGCCCTCGGCCAACATGCCGCTGACCTTGGCGCGCGGCGAGAGCATCAGGCCTTCGCGCATGTCCGAGCGCGTGATCACGGCCCACATCACATCGTCGGCATTGGTGAGATCGATGTCGTGGTCCACCGCGATCACCCAGCCCAGATCGGAGTGCGCCGAGAGCGCGCCGAAGGCCAGGTTGTTCTGCAGGCCTTCGTCGCGAAAGCTCTTGCGGTTGATGCGGATCACCACGCCCAGGCAACCGCGCATGGCCTGCAGAACGTGGCAGTTGTCGAACACGCGCGGGCTGATGCGGCGGCAGGCGTCGAACACCGAAGCCTCGGCGGGCAGCGCCATCAGGTTGGTGGTCTCGGCGTTGACCGCGAGAGGGAACCAGTACACCGGGTTGTGGCGGTGGGTGATGGCGGTCACGTTGAATTCCCACACCCGCCAGGCGCGGCCCATGTAGCCGCCGGCCTCGGGCATCATGCCCTTCTCGCCGTCCTTGCCCGAGTCCTCTTCGGAGGTCAGGCGGTCGGTGTCGATGTAGCCCTCGAGCACGTACTCGGCCTCGGCCAGGCTCCACGCGCCGTCCTGCGTGCGGCACGGTGCGATCTCCACCGCTGTGCCCTGCAGAGCGCCGGCCATGCCCAGTTCGTCGTAGCCCAACGGCGTCAAGGTCTGCTGCGTGCTGCCCGAACAGGCCAGCAGCACGGCAGGGCCCGCGCCGATGTTCACGCTGATGGGGATGCGCCTCTCGCCGCGCGCGCGCAGCTTGCGCGCGATTTCCAGCAGGTGGCGACCGGCCTGGATGGTGATGCAGGTGAGGTTCGGGCCGAGCACGCGCATGCGGTGGTACGAGCCGTTGAAAGCGCCGGTGTCGGGGTCGCGCACGAGCGCCAGGCCGCCGGTGATCACGCAACCCGCATCGTCCCTGGTCTGCTGCGCTAGCGGCAAGGTCTTGAACAGGTCGATGCCGCTGGTGATCACGTTCTGCTGGCTCGCCGCCCGGTCCGTGACCTGCGAAGGGATCGGGTTCAGCGCCGCGTCGGCGATGCGGCGCGGCAGGTCGACCGCGTCCACGCCGCACCAGCGGGCAATGCGCTGGCGGTCGCCGAACACGTTGGTGACGATGCGCTGCCCGGCTTGTCCGCGCAATTGGTCGAACACCACCATCGGTCCGTTGTCGGTGGTGCGCGCGATGGCGGCCACTTCGAGATAGGGGTCGGCTTCGCGCGTGATGCGCAGCAGATCGTCGTGGGCCTGGGCTTCTTCAATGGCAGCCGACAGGCTGAGCACAGCTTGCATGTTGTCTCCGTCTTGGGTTTATTTGTCCGGACTATACAAGACGGAAAATGCTTGTCAACGGGGGTGTCCCGCACGCGCTGGCGTCTGACTATGGGAAGAAAGGTCTGCGGAAAGGGCGTGCGCCGGCGCGCCGACGAAAGGTCGCCAAGCGTCTTGGTGCAGACAAATGAAAGCGCCAGCGCGCACAGCACTACCGCCTCACGCAGGACAGCGTGTCAGGAAAGGGCGTCAGCCCATGCCTGGTTCAGCAGTGCGATGGCACTCACCATCTCGGGCCGGTTCAGCCCGGTCTCGCGGCCGCTGCGTTGCGCATAGAACCGCGCCACCGACGCCGTGGGCGAAGCGGCGTTCGTGGTCGATGGCGCATCGGCCCACACCGGCATCGCCGTCAGCAAGGCGAAGGCGTGCTGCTCGGCGGCCAGTTCCGCCTGCTGGACGCGCTGGCGCAGCGCTTGCGTCTGCGGGTCGTCCTTGGCGATGGCGCGCCGCGCCGCGCGCAGCGGCCGCACGACCTGCTCGCGCCAATCGCGCACCACCGCATCCGCCGCTTCGATCTGGTCGGTCTGCAGGTGCAGGCGGTGTTGCCGGCACACGAAGCCCAGGTGCAGCATCACCAGCACATCCACGTCCAGGCGGTCCTGCAACAGCAGGCAGGCCTGCGCCACGCCGGGCCGCCCGTACAGGGCCAGCACGTGGCGCCACGCATCGCCGGGTTCGGTGGAGGGCATGGGTGTCCTGGTTGTGTCCAGGGTCAGCGCGTGTAGCCCGCGCACATGCCGGCATTCGGCCGGCCTTGGCATTCGCGCCGCAGGCGCTTCTCGCGCGCGGCCGGCGCTTCTTCCGACGGCGACTTGTGAAACGTCACCTTGCTGGGCGGCTTGCGCGCACCGTCTTGAGCGGCCTGCCCGGGCAGGCCCAGGGTGAATGCACTGGCGAACACGGTGCAGGCGACGAAGCGCAAGGGTGAGAGCGTCATGGAGGGTTCCCTGGGGTTGTGGATCTTGTGACGCGAATGATAGGCGCACAGACTCGACACAGACGCCCCCGTCGTTTTGTGCGCCATGCGGAAAAACCGAGTGGGCGGGAAGCCCTGCCAAGGCGCAAGCTGGAAATAATTCCCTCGAGATCCGAACCGGCGTTGCACGCATTCGTCACGCCGCCCACCACAACGAGGAGACACACCATGCGCCCCTTCATCCTGCCCTTGCTGCTGGCCGCCTGCAGCCTCAATGCCGCGGCGCAAGGCGCGGGCGACTACCCCAGCGCCCCGGTGCGCATCGTGGTGCCATTCCAGGCCGGCGGCCTGACCGACATCCTGGCGCGCGCGATCGCGCAACACGCCAGCACGCGGCTGGGCCAGGCCTTCGTGGTGGAGAACAAGCCCGGTGCCAGCGGCAACATCGGCGCGGACACGGTGGCCAAGAGCAAGCCCGATGGCCTCACGTTGTTGATGGGCTCGATCGGCACCAACGCGGTGAACGCCCACCTGTTCTCGCGCATGCCCTACGACACGCTGAAGGACTTCACGCCCATCAGCCTGGTGGCCAGCGGCACGCTGATGCTGGTGACGAACCCCTCCGTGCCAGCGACCGACATGCGCTCGCTGCTGGCCTACGCCAAGGCCAACCCCGGCAAGCTGACCTATGCCTCCGGCGGCGCGGGGGCGTCGCAACACCTGGCCGGTGAGCTGCTCAAGACCATGGCGCACGTGGACATCGTGCACGTGCCGTACAAGGGCGTGGTGCAAGGCGTGACCGACGTGGTGGCCGGACAGGTCAGCATGACCTTCGACCTGGCCACCGTCGAGCCCCACATCCGCGCCGGCAAGCTGCGCCCGATCGCGGTGGCCAACGCCCGGCGCTCGTCCGTTTTTCCCGAGGTGCCGACCATCGCGGAGTCCGGCGTTCCCGGTTACGAAGTGAGCGCCTGGTACGGTCTGTTCGCACCGGCCGGCACTTCGCCTGCCATCGTGCGCAAGCTGAACGCCGAGGTGGTGAGCGCGCTCAAGGACCCGGCCCTGTTGCAACGCCTGAAAGCGCTCGGCGCCGAGCCCGCGGGCAGCACGCCCGAAGAACTCCAGCGCTTTGTGCGCAGCGAATACGACAAGTGGGGCAAGGTGGTGCATCAAGCCGGCATCCGCCTCGATTGAAGCCCCGTCAAGGCCGCGCTTCGCGCACCAGCCGGATACCCACCAGCGTGTAGCGCGTCTGCACCGTGTTCCAGTTGCGGAACGCGCAGCGCGTGTAGAGCGGCCACGTGTGCCAGGAGCCGCCCCGGCGCACTTTCACCGCGCCATCGACCGGGCCGATAGGGTCGTCCGTGGGTGACTGCGCGTAGTAGTGGTCCCCGTGCCAGTCCGACACCCACTCCCACACATTGCCGTGCAGGTCGAACAGCCCGAAGGCGTTCGGCGCGTACGAGCCCACCGGTGCGGTGAACGCATGGCCATCGCGGCCGGGCACCGCACGCTCGCGCCAGGCGGGCCAGTTCGCGGCGGCGTCTTCGTCGAAGGTGTTGCCCACGCGAACCAGTTGCGCGGGGTCGTCGCCATGCTGGTAGCGGCCCGTCCCGCCCGCGCGGCACGCGTACTCCCACTCGGCCTCGGTGGGCAGGCGGTAGGTGCGGCCGTCCTGTTGGCTCAGCCAACGGGCCAGCGCGACCGCGTCGTTCCAGGTGACGTTGACGACGGGGTGGTCGTCGCCTTGCGCGAAGCCGGGGTTCTGCCAGGAGTACTTGGGCAGGCGGCCCTCGAAAGCATCGCCCCGCGGGCTGGTGGCGGGGTCGTAGGCGGCGTTATAGCCGTAGCCACCGGTGCCGTCGGCGATCGATTCCGGGACGTGGCCCGAGCGCTGAAGAAACGCGCGGAACTGGCCAACGGTGATCTCGTGGCGGCTCATCTCGAACGGTTTCGTGATGCGCACGCGGTGCACCGGCGCTTCGTCCGACAGGCCTTCGAAGCGGGAGCGCTCAAGCCCTGGGTAGGCCGCCGCCAGCGCGGGCACCGGTTCGTCGCTGCCCATCGAAAACTCGCCCGCGGGCACGCGCACGAACGCAATGCCCAGGATGTCGGTGGCGGTCGGCGGATGGGCGCAGCCCGCCAGCAGCGCCGTCCCGGCCAGCCACATCCATCCGCATTTCAGGAACCAGCGTCGCGCCATGCCTGCCCATCCCGGTGAAGTGGCGTGCGCCACGGGTGCCGCGAGCTTAGCGGCTTGGCCTCCGGCCCATGAAAAAACCCACGGACCTCGCGGCCCGTGGGTTCGATCTCAGGAGAAACCTGAAGCGATCAGCGGTTGTACGCCGTCTCGCCGTGCGAGGTGATGTCCAGGCCTTCGCGTTCGGCTTCTTCGGTGACGCGCAGACCGACCAGCATGTCGACCACCTTGTAGGCCACGAACGACACGACGCCAGACCAGACGATGGTCAGTAGCACGCTCTTGACCTGGATCCACACTTGCGCGCCGATGGCGTAGTCGTCGGCCTTGACGCCACCCAGGCTGGAGGCCGCGAAAACCGCCGTCAGGATGGCGCCGACGATACCGCCGACACCGTGCACGCCGAACACGTCGAACGCGTCGTCGGCACCCAGCAGCTTCTTCAGGCCACCCACACCCCACAGGCAGACCAGACCGGCGATCAGGCCCAGGATGATGGAGCCCATCGGGCCGATGAAACCGGCGGCCGGCGTGACCGCCACCAGGCCTGCGACCGCACCGGAGGCAGCACCCAGCATCGAGCCCTTGCCCTTGTGCAGCGCTTCGCCGGCAATCCAGGACAGCGTGGCCGCGCCGGTGGCGAGGATGGTGTTGATGAAGGCCAGGCCGGCAATGCCGTTGGCAGCACCGGCGGAGCCGGCGTTGAAGCCGAACCAGCCGACCCACAGCAGCGAGGCGCCGACCATGGTGAGCGTCAGGCTGTGCGGCGTGAGCGCTTCCTTGCCGTAGCCGATGCGCTTGCCGACCACGTAGGCACCCACCAGGCCAGCAATACCGGCGTTGATGTGCACCACGGTGCCGCCGGCGAAGTCCAGCGCGCCGTCAGCGCCCAGCAGACCACCGCCCCAGACCATGTGGGCCATCGGGATGTAGCTGAAGGTGAACCAGATGACGGAGAACAGCAGCACGGCGGAGAACTTGATGCGCTCGGCGAACGAGCCCACGATCAGCGCGCAGGTGATGGCCGCGAAGGTCGACTGGAAGGCCACGAAGACGAACTCGGGGATCGTCGGCAGCAGACCCGACATGGTCTCGGCCGTGATGCCCTTCAGGAACACCTTGTCGAAGCCGCCCACGAACTTGCCTTCGCCCGCGAACGACAGGCTGTAGCCGTAGACGCACCACAGGATGGTGATGAGCGAGAAGATGACGAACACCTGCACCAGCACCGACAGCATGTTCTTCGAGCGGGCCAGGCCGCCGTAGAACAAGGCCAGGCCCGGGACGATCATCAGGATGACCAGCATGGTGGAGGTCAGCATCCAGGCGGTGTCGCCGGTGTCCAGCTTGGGCGCGGGGGCTTCGGCGGCCGGGGCTGCTTCAGCGGCAGCGGGCGCCGCAGCCGGTGCGGCTTCGGCCGGCGCGGGCGCGGCGGCGGGCGTGGCCGCTGCGTCCGCGGCAGGGGCGGCCGCGGCCGGCGCTTCGGTGGGTGCGGGCGTCTGCGCGATGGCGTTCAAGCCGCCAAAAGCCAGCCCCATGCCCAGGAACAGCGTTGCAATGAGTTTTTTCATGTTGGTTGATCCTTCTTGTTCGGGGCGGCGATCAGAGCGCTTCCTTGCCGGTTTCGCCGGTACGGATGCGCACCACCTGTTCCAGGTCCGTGACGAAAATCTTCCCGTCGCCGATCTTGCCGGTGCGGGCGGCGCCTTCGATGGCCTCGATCACGCGCTCGACGAGTTCGTCGGACACGGCGGCCTCGATCTTGACCTTGGGCAGAAAGTCGACCACGTATTCCGCGCCGCGGTACAGCTCGGTGTGGCCCTTCTGGCGGCCGAAGCCCTTGACTTCGGTAACGGTGATGCCTTGCACGCCCATGCCGGACAGCGCTTCGCGCACTTCGTCGAGCTTGAACGGCTTGATGATGGCGGAGACCATTTTCATGCTGTGATTCCTCTTCTAGATCGGTGGGTGATCAAGCCGGAAGGCCGACACACCGCGGTTTGCTGCGGATGGACCATGGAACTTCACGGCCCGGATTCAATCGCTTACAACCCCAAGCACGGACCATGCCAGCCGCGGCATCCATTACCCCCTGGGGGTTTGCGCCGCGGCGCCCCGCTACATTGCTGCCCAGCGTGGGCGCAGGTGCGGCGACCGCGCCATCGGCCACCCACCGCGCCATCCCGCACCGACACACCAAAGATGTGCGCACCAACCGGGTGCGCTTTCTTGTCGGGCATGGGCGGCAGCGGCCGGTTCCTATTTGCACCAGAACAGGGAGTTCTTCACCATGGGTCTGTCTTTGGTGCGCAGTCGCGCCTTGCTCGGTCTGGACGCGCGACCGGTGTGTGTGGAGGTGCATCTGGCCAACGGCCTGCCCAGCTTCACCCTGGTGGGCCTGGCCGACACCGAGGTGAAGGAGGCACGCGAGCGCGTGCGCTCGGCCATCGCCAACGCCGGGCTCGACTTTCCGTCGAACAAGCGCATCACCGTCAACCTCGCGCCGGCCGATCTGCCCAAGGACTCCGGGCGCTTTGACTTGCCGATCGCGCTGGGCATCCTCGCCGCCAGCGGCCAGATCGACGGCGCGCGGCTGGCCGGCTGGGAGTTCGCGGGTGAGCTCTCGCTGGGCGGCGAACTGCGCCCGGTGCGCGGCGCGCTCGCCATGAGCCTGGCGCTGCACCGCAACGACGCGGCGTCCAACGAACCCACCCGCCTCGTGCTGCCACCGGGCAGCGCCGAAGAGGCCGCCCTCGTGCCCACGGCCCAGGTCTACCGCGCGCACCACCTGCTCGACGTGGTCGCCCGCTTCCTGCCCGAACGCCTGGCCGACGGCGTGCCACCGGACGCCGACAGCTGGACCCGCCTGGCGCCCACCGCGCTCGGCAGCGAACCCGCCTACGCCGACCTCGCCGACGTGAAAGGCCAGGCCGCGGCCAAGCGCGCGCTGGAAATCGCGGCCGCGGGCGGCCACAGCATCCTGATGGTCGGCCCACCGGGCTCGGGCAAATCCATGTTGGCCCAGCGCTTCGCCGGCCTGCTGCCGCCCATGGACACGACCGAGGCGCTGGAGGCTGCGGCGGTCGCCTCGCTGGCCGGGCGCTTCACGCTCGAGCGCTGGGGCCAACGCCCCACCTGCGCGCCGCACCACAGCGCCAGCGCGGTGGCGCTGGTGGGTGGGGGCTCACCTCCGCGCCCGGGCGAGATCTCGCTGGCGCACCACGGCGTCCTCTTTCTGGACGAATTGCCCGAGTTCCCGCGCGCCGCGCTCGAAGCGCTGCGCGAGCCTCTGGAGAGTGGCCACATCCGCATTTCGCGCGCCACGGCACAAAGCGAGTTCCCGGCGCGCTTCCGGTTGATTGGCGCGATGAACCCCTGCCCCTGCGGCTTTCTCGGCCACCCCAGCAAGGCCTGCCGCGACACGCCCGACCAGGTCGCCCGTTACCAGGGCAAGCTCAGCGGGCCCTTGCTCGACCGCATCGACCTGCACGTGGAGGTGCCGGCGCTGGCGTCCCATGCCCTGTTGCGCGGTAGTGCTGGTGAACCCAGTGCGCAGGTGCGCGAGCGCGTGATCGCTGCGCGGCAGCGTGCGCACCAACGCCAACGCACCCCCAACCAGGCCCTGGCCGGCCAGGCGCTCGACCAGCACGCGAACGCCGAAGCCGAGGCGCTGCAATTCCTGCAAACCACCGCCGCCCGCCTGGGCTGGAGCGCGCGCAGCACCCACCGCGCGCTGCGGGTGGCGCGCACCATCGCCGATCTGGCCGGCGCGGATGCGGTGGGTGTGGGGCACGTGGCCGAGGCGGTGCAGTACCGGCGGGTGTTGCAGCAACACGGCTGACCCCAATGCGCGGCGGCCTTTGCGGCCGCGCGCTCTGCGCAAGCGGGGCAACTGGTATGGTGCTTGGTTTTCCGATCCTTTGACCTCAGAACAAGGAGACCACCATGACCTACCCCAACACCCAACTCTTCATCAACGGCCAATGGCGCGACGCCGCCGCGGGCGAGACGCTCGCCGTGTTCAACCCGGCCACCGGCAAGGAAATCGGCCGCGTGGCGCATGCCCGCCAGGCCGACCTGGACCAGGCCCTGGCCGCCGCACAAAAGGGGTTTGAGCTCTGGCGCGACAAGCCACCCATCGAGCGCGCCAAGGTGATGCGCGCCGCCGCCGCCCTGATGCGCGAGCGCGCCGGCGCCATCGGTGCGCTGCTCACGCAAGAGCAAGGCAAGCCGCTGGCCGAGGCAAAGGGCGAGGCCATGGCCGCCGCCGACATCATCGAATGGTTCGCCGAAGAAGGCATGCGCGTGTACGGCCGCATCGTGCCCTCGCGCGGCAGCCTGGCGATGCGCCAGATGGTGCTGAAAGACCCGATCGGCCCGGTGGCCGCGTTCACGCCGTGGAACTTCCCCGTCAACCAGGTGGTGCGCAAGCTCTCGGCCGCGCTGGCCACGGGCTGTTCCATGATCGTCAAGGCACCCGAAGAAACGCCGGCTGCACCGGCCGAGCTGGTGCGCGCGTTTGCCGATGCGGGCCTGCCCGCTGGCGTGCTGGGCCTGGTCTACGGCACCCCGGCCGAGATCTCCAGCTACCTGATCGCCCACCCGGTCATCCGCAAGGTGACCTTCACCGGGTCGACGCCGGTGGGCAAGCAGCTCGCGGCCATGGCCGGCCAGCACATGAAGCGCGTGACCATGGAGCTGGGCGGACACGCGCCGGTGATCGTGGCCGAAGACGCCGACGTGGCGCTGGCGGTGAAGACCGCGGGCGGCGCGAAGTTCCGCAACGCCGGCCAGGTGTGCATCTCGCCCACGCGTTTCCTGGTGCACGAAAGCATCGCGAAAGAGTTCTCGGCCGCCTTGGTGAAACACGCCGCCGGCCTGGCCGTCGGCGATGGCAGCGCCGAGGGCACACAGATGGGGCCGCTGGCCAACCCGCGCCGCATCACCGCGATGGCCGAATTCACGAAGGACGCGGTGGAACGTGGCGCCACGCTGGCCACGGGCGGTGAGCGCATCGGCGACGAAGGCAACTTCTGGCGCCCCACCATCCTCACCGACGTGCCGCTGAACGCGCGCGTGTTCAACGACGAACCCTTCGGCCCGATGGCCGCGGTGCGCAGCTTCAACACGCTGGACGAAGCGATTGCCGAAGCCAACCGCCTGCCGTATGGCCTGGCCGGGTATGCCTTCACCAGCTCGCTGAAAAACGCGGACCTGCTCGCGCGCCGCGTCGAGGTGGGCATGTTGTGGGTGAACATGCCCGCGATGCCGTCGGCCGAAATGCCGTTTGGTGGCATCAAGGATTCGGGCTACGGCTCCGAGGGCGGCCCCGAGGCGATGGAAGCTTACCTGAACGCGCGCTCGGTCGCGATCATGAACGTGTGACAGGGATCACCCTCTGTTCGGCCCAAGGCGGTTGGTGAACGCAACGACCAGCGCGCTGACCAGGAAGAATGCCTGCAGCTCCAGCCGCCAGCCGCCGCTGCCGGTCAGGTCCGTGAAGTGGCCCGCATGGGCCAGGACCAACGCAAACACCATGTTGATGGCAATGAGCAGCGCTGCGGGCACCACCCAGAAACCCGCCAACAACATCAGCGGCGCCAGGAACTCGCCGAGGTACGCCCCGTAGGCCAGGAAGCCGGGCAGGCCCTTGGCCACCAGCATGCCTTCAATGCCACCGACGCCGCCGGTGATCTTGGCCCAGCCGTGCAGAACCATCAGCAGCGCGAGCGTCCAGCGCAACAGGAGAACGCCGAAACGGGGTTGGTTGAAAAGGTTGTTGATGGTGTTCATGAACGAAGAAAAAGGTCGATGGAGGAAGGAACGAAAGATTGTCCCTGAAGGCTGATCCCGTTCCGTGCCATCGGTTCCATGCACGCGCGTTCAGCGTGTGCCGTCGAGCACCGCGCCTTCGGCTTTGAGGCGCGCGCGCAGCGCCGCCACATCCACCTGCGCATACGACGGCGCTCTGCCTTTGCCTTGCAGCAACATCGCCGACGCGACACCCACCGCATGCCCCATCGAGAGGCACGGTCCCATCACCCGCGCCGATCCGTGCGCGCCACGATCGGCGGAGAGGATGCGCCCGGCAGCCACCACGTTGGCAATGCCCTTGGGCAACAGGCAACCCCAGGGAATGTCGTAGGACCCACCGTCCTTCACCGGGATGCGGATCTGCCCGGTGCCCGACTGGTGGATGTCCACATGGTGCGAGCCCTTGGCCACGCCGTCTTCGCGCTTGCGCGCTTCCAGCACGTCCGATTCGGTGAGGCTCTGCACGCCATCGATGCGGCGCGTTTCGCGCACGCCAACGCGTGTGGACATGCCGCTGAAGGCCGCGCTCTCGAAGCCCGGCACGTGGCGCCGCATGAAGGCCGCGCACTGCACCACCTGGTCGGACAGGGTCGACAAGGTGCCACTCAACTCGCCGGTGCGCATGCCGTCGATGCCGCCCACGCGCGTGGTGTTCAGGCACACCTCCTTGCGCTGGTTCGAGGTCGGCTGGATCATGATCAGCGCGGTCGGGTACATCTCGCCGCGCTCGATGGCCGCCGACAGCAGCGGCCCATTGCCCTTGATGAACACCGACGGCTGACCTTGCCGGATCGCGCACTCGGCCAACTCGCGGTCGGTGCGCCCCTGACGGATCGCGTCGCTCTCGCCGAGCGCGAACGACTCGGTGTGGTCGTGCTGGAAGGCCAGCAGGCGTTCGGTGTCGACACCGGCCATGCGGAACATCATCGAGACCGGTTGCATCTCACCGCCAGGGCCACCGCGCAGCACGGTGCCACCCGCGGCGGCGACGATGTCCGCATCGCCCGAACAGTCGACGAACAAGGGCGCGCGCAATGCGAGTTGGCCTTCCTTGTTGCGCACGTGCAGCGCGGTCACACGGTCACCGTCGACCGAGACGTGCGTGGCCTGCGTGTGCAGCAGCAAGCGCACGCCGGCCCTGGCCAGCAGCCGCGCGATGGCCAGCTTCATGAACTCCGGGTCCAGGCACACGTACCAGATCAGGCGCCAGTCGCAGTTCGCACCGACGTAGCCGCCCAGACTTTCGCATTCGGCCAGGATCTCGCGCCCCACGCCGCCCATGATCCATTCGCCGCGCCCGTTGAGCGCGCCGTCGATGGCCATGCCGCTGATGAGTTCGCCCCCCGGCATCGGGCCCGCGTCCACCAGCACGGTGTTGAGGCCTGCGCGCGCCGCGCTGAGAGCCGCGGCAACGCCGGACGCGCCCGCTCCGAGGACCACCAGGTCGCATTCGGTGGTGCGCGAAGCGCTGGCAAATTCGTTCTGTGTCTCCATCGTATTTCCATCTCAAGGGTGTTGTTCGATGGCTGAGATTGTTTCTCCGCGCAGGGCAAACGCTCTTGTGAAGGGCAATGGTTTTTCCGTATATTGAACAATATGACGGCATCCACCCCGGTCTCCAAAACACCGCCCAAGGCCCGCGCATCCGAAGGCGCGCAAAGCGTGCGCCGCGCCGTGGCGCTGCTGCGCGCACTCTCCACCCACACGGCCACCGGTTGGCGCCTGAGCGATCTGGCCGAAGAAACCGGGCTGGACCACACCACCGTGCACCGGTTGCTCGCCGGTCTGGTCGAAGAGCGCCTGGCCACGCGCGTGGCCGGCACGCGCCGCTACACGCTGGGCGCGCTCACCTTCGAGCTCGGTGTGGCGGCATCGCCCTACTTCTCGCTCGACCGCGCGGCCGCGCCCCGGCTGGCCAAGCTCGCGGCGGATACGCGCGACATGGTGTTCCTGAACGTGCGCAGCGGCGCGGACTCGGTGTGCATCGCGCGGCACGAAGGCCGCAAGGCCTTGAAGGCCTACACGGTGGACGTGGGCACGCGCCGGCCGTTGGCGCTGTCGGCTGGTGGCGTGGCGATGCTGGTGTGCATGCCGCGCGCCGAGTACGTGGACATCGAAGCGCAGAACCTGCGCTCGATCATGCGGCGCGGCGAGGCGCGCCAGGCTGCCGTGCGGCGCATGCTGCAGCGTTCGCACCGCCTGGGCTACGGCTTCAACCAGGAAGACATCATCCCGGGCATCGCGGCGCTGGGTGTGAGCATCAACATGCCCGACGGCGCACCGGTGGCCTCGCTCAGCCTGGCCGCCAGCGGCGCCGATCTCACCGTACCGCGCCGCGCGCCGCTGCTGGAGCGGCTGCGCGAAGAGGCCACGGCCATCGAGGCCCTGCTGGAGCCGATGCGTTACGACTGATCAGAGGTTCGGCGCCAACCAGCGCTGCAGCTCGTTGCGCGCCACCGCGCTGCGCGCGGCCAGGTCGTCCACCTGGTCGTCGGCGATCTTGCCGACGTTGAAGTACGTGCTCTGCGGGTGCGCGAGGTAGAAGCCGCTCACGCTGGCCGCCGGCGTCATGGCCAGGCTCTCGGTCAGCGCCATGCCGATGTCTTCGCATTGCAGCAGATCGAACATCGGACGCTTCACCGAGTGGTCCGGGCATGCCGGGTAGCCCGGCGCGGGCCGGATGCCCTGGTACTTTTCCTTGATCAGCTCTTCGTTGCTCAGCGCTTCGTCGGCCGCGTAGCCCCAGAGGTCGGTGCGCACGCGGTGGTGCATGCACTCGGCCAGCCCTTCGGCCATGCGGTCGGCGATGGCCTTGAGCATGATGGCGGAGTAGTCGTCGAGGTCGTCGATGAACTGCTTTTCCTTCTTCTCCACGCCCAGGCCGGCGGTGACCGCGAACATGCCCACGTAGTCGTTGGCCACGCCCTTGGGCGCGACGAAGTCGGCCAGGCAGCGGCTGGGGCGCATCACGCCTTCGAACTCGTGCTTCTCGGTCTGCTGGCGCAGGCCGTGCCAGGTGAGCGCGACCTCGCTGCGGCTTTCGTCGGTGTAGAGCTCGATGTCGTCGTCGCGCACGCTGTTGGCCGGGTACAGGCCCACCACCGCGCTGGCGCTGAGCCAGCGGCCTTCGATCATGCGTTGCAGCATGCGCTTGCCGTCGCTGAACACGCGCCGCGCTTCTTCGCCCACCACCTCGTCCTTGAGGATTTCGGGGAAGGGTCCGGCGAGGTCCCAGGTCTGGAAGAACGGGCCCCAGTCGATGTATTTCGCGATTTCGTTCAGGTCAAAGTTCTTGAACACGCGGCGGCCGATGAACTTCGGCCTGTGCGGCGTGAAGGCCGTCCAGTCGATCGGCGTCTTGTTCGCGCGCGCCTTCTCCAGCGGCCACAGCGGCACCTGCTTCTTGTTGGCGTGCTGCGTGCGCACACGCTCGTAGTCTGCGTTGACCTCGGCGATGTAGGCCGCGGCCTGGTCCGACAGCAGGCCTTGCGCCACGCTCACGCTGCGCGAGGCATCGGGCACGTAGACCACCGGGCCGTCGTAGTGCGGCGCGATCTTCACGGCCGTATGCACGCGGCTGGTGGTGGCACCGCCGATCAGCAGCGGGATGCCCTTGCCTCGGAAGTGCTCGTCCTTCTGCATCTCGCCGGCCACGTACTGCATTTCTTCCAGGCTGGGCGTGATCAGGCCCGAGAGGCCCACGATGTCGGCGCCCTCGGCCTTGGCCATGGCGAGGATTTCGTGGCAGGGCACCATCACGCCCATGTTCACCACTTCGTAGTTGTTGCACTGGAGCACGACGGTGACGATGTTCTTGCCGATGTCGTGCACGTCGCCCTTGACGGTGGCGATGACGATCTTGCCCTTGGGCTTCACATCGCCGCCGGCCGCCTGCATGGCCAGCTTCTCGGCCTCGATGTAGGGCAGCAGATGCGCCACGGCCTGCTTCATCACGCGCGCGCTTTTCACCACCTGCGGCAGGAACATCTTGCCCTGGCCGAACAGGTCGCCGACGACGTTCATGCCGTCCATCAGCGGGCCTTCGATCACGTGCAGCGGGCGCCCGCCCCCAGCCTTGATCTCCTGCCACATCTCTTCCGTGTCTTCGGTGATGCAGTCGTTGATGCCGCGCACCAGTGCGTGCGACAGACGCTCGCGGATCGGCAGCGCGCGCCATTCGTTCTTCTTGCTGTCGTCCTTGGCCGAACCCTTGGCGTTCTCGGCCACTTCGACCAGGCGCTCGCCCGCGTCGGCGCGGCGGTTGAGCACCACGTCTTCCACGCGTTCGCGCAGCTCGGGCTCCAGCTCGTCGTACACGCCCATCATGCCGGCGTTGACGATGCCCATGTCCATGCCGGCCTGGATGGCGTGGTACAGGAACACGGTGTGGATCGCCTCGCGCACCGGGTCGTTGCCGCGGAAGCTGAACGACACGTTGGACACGCCGCCGCTGATCTTGGCGCCGGGCAGGTTCTGCTTGATCCAGCGTGTGGCGTTGATGAAGTCGACCGCGTAGTTGTTGTGCTCTTCGATGCCGGTGGCGATGGCGAAGATGTTGGGGTCGAAGATGATGTCTTCGGGCGGGAAGCCCACTTCATCGACCAGCACGCGGTAGGCGCGCTCGCAGATCTCGACCTTGCGTTCGTAGGTGTCGGCCTGGCCCTTTTCGTCGAAGGCCATCACCACCGCGGCCGCGCCGTAGCGCTTGACCAGGCGCGCCTGGCGCTTGAACTCGTCCAGGCCTTCTTTCATGCTGATCGAGTTCACGACGCCCTTGCCCTGTACGCAGCGCAGGCCGGCTTCGATCACATCCCACTTCGAACTGTCCACCATCACCGGCACGCGCGCGATGTCGGGCTCGCCGGCGATCAGGTTGAGGAAACGCACCATCGCGGCCTTGCTGTCGAGCATGGCCTCGTCCATGTTGACGTCGATGATCTGCGCGCCGTTTTCCACCTGCTGGCGCGCGACGGCGAGCGCGTCCTCGAAGCGGCCTTCGAGGATCATGCGGGCGAAGGCCTTGGAGCCGGTGACGTTGGTGCGCTCACCCACGTTCACGAACAGGCTGCCCGGCTCCACGCGCAGCGGCTCCAGGCCGGAGAGCAGCATGGGTGGCACGGGGGGAAGAGAAGCGGATTCGGGCATGGGACTCACCAAGACAGGTTGCGGACAACAGACTGGTGAGCGCCGTTTGGGCCTGTTCGCGCCCACTCAAGCCTGACGCACGGTGGGGGCTGTGAAAGCCCGCCGGCGCTGCAACGCTCCTTGAGAGTCGGCGATTTTAGCTCGGCGCCACGCGCTTCTTCACGGTGAAGGGCTTGCGCACCGCACCCCTAGTCTTCCTTGGCGCCGTGGGCTTGCGCGAACGCCAGGATCACCTCGCGCACGATCTTGCGCTGTGGCACCGGCAGATTGAGGAAGGCGTCGAGCACCTCGCGCTCCTGGTAACTCAGGCCGTGGTCCCAACGCTGGCGCTGCTCCTGCACCCGCTGGCGCACCACCTGGCCAAAGCGCAGCACCTCGGGCTCCACCCGCAGGATCTCGGCCAGCACGAGCAGCTTGTCCTGTTCGGGGATCGACTCGCCGCGCAGCCAACGCGCAGCGCCCTGGAAGGACACCGAACGGCCCCAGTAACGGGCATTGAACAGGTTGAGCAACACGCTGGGCCGGGGCTCCAGGCCGGCGGCGACCATCGCGTCGCGCAGCCGTTGGGCAAATTCGAGCTTGTGTTCCATGCCCCGAACGCTAGTTTTCGGCGGCGTATTTCATCGCCGTTCTGTTACCACCCTGGTTAACTTGTTGATTAAACATTCCCCACAGCATTTGAGCCACATGCGGGCCTCATGCAGCCGTTATACCCATGGGGGTTTCTCCAGGAGCGTGAAAACCGAATCGAAAGGGAAGCCTTTTCTGGCGTTGTCTTAAATCAACACTGCATTTCTTTATTGACTCACATGTTGATTAAAATCATTCCCCAATTAGTAAACATATTTGGAGGGTTAATGGACAAATTTATATTACCAAAGTCTACAAATACAACGACGCTGTTGTTGCAATGGTGGTTCAACCCCAAGGAACGCCAGGCCTGCACCGGGCCTGATTTCAACGAACACCAGCGCCAGGCGATTCTGGATGTCATCACCGTCCACGAAGCCCCGGAAGGCACCGAGCCTCGGCCCGCCCGGCCCGTGCACGAGGTCGCCTTGACGTGTGGCACAGACCAGATTCAGGTCGTGCTGGCGCTGATGGTCTGGCAATTGCTGAACTACCGTGCGTCGAAAATGGCCCGCCTCAACGACACGCGCTTCACCAGCCACTTCCTGCTGGTGGCACACCACGCCTGCGTTCGCAGCCGACTGTTTGAAACCTTGTGCGGCAGGGTCAAGGTAGGTGACCTCGGCACGCGCGACTTTTTCACATCCGATGTGGTGCAGCTCGCGCCGCTGCTCATCCCCGAGACCCGCCGCGAAGAGGTTCTCGGCTTTGTGCGCGCCCACGCCGGCAGTGGAACCAGGAGCCTTCGCCAGACCCAGGCGGACGGCATCGTCGCCATCACCGATGGCCGCGTGGAAGCGCTCGAATGCCTCGCGCGCCTGCCGTCCGATGCGATGGTGTTCGACGACGAGACGCGTTCGCCCTACTGCACACGCAACGAAGACATCACCACCGGTCTGGCCTGGCGCCGCCACCTGCGCAGCGTCGCATCGTCGCGCAACGGCAGCGGCGTGCAGATCGTGTTCACACAGAGCCCGCCCGCCACCGGCGCGTCCGGGAAGGTCACGAAGTCCTGAGAGACGTCGAAGTCAACCGCCCATGCCGCTCTGCACCTGCACGGGGATCACCCGCCGGGCCGGCCGCTCGGCCCGCGCGCGCAATTGCCCGCAGCCACCTTCAACGTCCTGCCCGGCCGACTGCCGCAGCTTGGTGAGCACGCCGCGCTCGTGCAGGCGGCGCGCGAGGGCCGCGGCCTGCGCCCAACTCGGGCGCTGGTAGGGCAGGTCGTCCACGGTGTTGTACGGAATCAGGTTGAGGATGGCGTACTTGCCCTGCAGCAGGCGCACGATGCCGTCGATCTCGTCGTCGCCGTCGTTGATGCCGGCAAGCAAGGTCCACTGGTACTGGATCGGGTAACCGGTGGCGCGCGCGTAGCCCTCACCGGCCGCCACCAGTTCCTCGGGGCTCATGCGCGGCGCACGCGGCAGCAATTGCTCGCGCAATTCGGCCTTGGTGGTGTGCAGCGAAAGCGCCAGCGCGGGCTTGACGCGCTGGCGCGGCAACGCGTCGAATACCCGTGGGTCGCCGACCGTGGAGAACACCAGGTTCTTGTGCCCGATATTGCCCACCGTGCCCAACAGGTCGATCGCTTCGAGCACGTTGTCCAGGTTGTGCGCGGGCTCGCCCATGCCCATGAACACGACTTTCTTCACCGGGCGGCGCGTGCGCGCAAGCGCCACCTGCGCGACGATTTCGGCGCTGCCGACCTGGCGGATCAGGCCGCTTTTTCCGGTCATGCAGAACACACAGCCGACCGCGCACCCGACCTGGGTCGACACGCACAGGCCGTCGCGTGGCAGCAGCACGCTCTCCACGGTCTGGCCGTCGGCCAGCGCCACCAGCAGGCGCGCCGAGCCATCCTGGCCCGGGTGTTCGGATTGCAGACGCGCCAGGCCGGCGAGTTCATCGGCCAGCGCGGGCAAGGCCGCCACCAGCGTGGCCGGCAGAAAGTGCGCGATCTCGCGCCGGCCCGCGTCCTGCGGCAAGGCCTGTGACCACAGGCGCAGCACGCGCTGCGCGTGGCGGGGGTTGGCGCCGAGCGCGCGCAGGCGTTGGCGAAGGTGTTCGATGCGCATGGGGGACGAAGCTTAGCGCGACGGCTGCAGCGCAACGCACGAGGGGCCTCATCCAGGGGCAGCAAGGGTCCGGCTCCGCCAGCCCAAGCTGCCGTCCCCACTCCAAGCGCCAAACGCGCGCCAAAGAGGGGGAAGCCGCGTCAGCGGCGCAATGGGCTGTTCAGCGCTCGAAGAGCGCAGTCAAAGCGGGCACCGTCTCGTCAATGAAGTGCCGCAGCTTGGCCGGCACAAAGCGTTGCCCCGGGTACACGAGGTGGATGGGATCGGTGCGCGCGTGCCAGCCCGGCAGCAACGGCACCAACTGCCCATGGTCGACCTCGCGGCGGCACACGTAGTCGGGCAGCAGCGCCACGCCCTGGGCGTCGATCGCGAGTTGGCGGATCAGGCGCATGTCGTTCGCCACAAACGCGCTGCGCAGCGGCACGTTGGCGCGCGACTTGCCGCGCATGAGCGTCCAGCTGTCGCGCCCCAGCGGGCTGAAGCACAGGGTGGCGTGTTGCGTGAGGTCCTTGGGCTGGCGCAGCGCGGGCGCGCGCTTGAGGTAGTCCGGGTGGGCAAAAGGTGCCCAGCGCGCCTGCCCGATCTTGCGCGCGACCAGGCTGGAGTCGGCCAGTTCGCCGGCGCGCAAGGCCACGTCAAGCCCCTGCTCCACCAGATCCAGGCGCACATCGGAAAACACCAGCTCGACCGCCACGCCCGGGTGGCGCGCGCGGTAGCCGCTGAGGATGCCGAGCAACTGCTCATCGCCCATGTCGATCGGCAGCGTGATGCGCAGCAGGCCCTGCGCCTCGTGCCTGCCGGCGTCGATCTGCGCCTCGGCCTGCAGAATTTCCTCCACCCCGTGCGCGGCCTGGCGCAGGTAGGCCTGACCCGCCTCCGTCAACCGCAGACGGCGCGTGGTGCGCTGCAACAGCGTAACGCCCAGCCGCTGCTCCAGGCGCGACACGCGCACGCTCAACGTGGACACCGGCATGCTCAACAAGCGCGCGGCGGCGCTGAAGCCGCCGGCTTGCGCCACGCGCACGAACACCAGGGTGTCGTTCAGGTCCATGCTCGATTGTTCAGTTCATTGAAAAATGATTTGTGATCTTACCGACTTATCACGCGCGCGCGGGCCCGGTACAGTGGATGCTCACAAGGAGAAAACCCCATGAAAACCGTGTCCTTCATCCAACGCAGCGCCGGCGGCCACTGGGTCGGTGACGGCTTTCCCGTGCGCAGCGTCTTTTCGTACAACAATGCGCCGGAACGCTTCTCGCCGTTCCTGCTGCTCGACTACGGCGGCCCCACGCGCTTCGAGCCGACCACGAAACAACGCGGCGTGGGCCAGCATCCGCACCGCGGCTTCGAAACCGTGACCATCGTCTACGACGGCGAGGTCTCGCACCGCGATTCCAGCGGCGGCGGCGGCACCATCGGCCCCGGTGAGGTGCAGTGGATGACGGCGGCGGCCGGCATCGTGCACGAGGAGTACCACGGCGAACGCTTCGCCAAGGAAGGCGGCGCGTTCGAGATGGTGCAACTCTGGGTGAACCTGCCCGCGCGCGACAAGATGGCGGCCCCGGGCTACCAGGGCATCACGCGCGACCAGATTCCGCAGATCGACCTGCCCGATGGGGCCGGCACGGCGCGCATCATCGCGGGCGAATTGCTGGGCGTGAAAGGCCCGGCGCATACCTTCACGCCCATGCAGGTGTGGGATCTGCGCCTGAAGGCTGGCCACACCGTGACGCTGCCCGCTGCGGAAGGCCACACCACCGCGCCGTTCGTGTTGCGTGGGCGGCTGCGCCTGGCCGACGGCAAAGAGGTGACGGCTGCGCAAATGGCGGTGCACTCGCGCGACGGACAGGACGTGACCCTCGAGGTGCTGGAAGACGCCACCGTGCTGTGGCTGGCGGGTGAACCGATCGATGAGCCGGTGGTGGGGTATGGTCCGTTCGTGATGAACAGCGAGGCCGAGATCCACCAGGCCTTCGCCGACTTCCAGAGCGGAAAGATGGGGCGCGTCAAAGAAGCCGTGTAACCCCCCCCAGGCCGCCCGCGGCCCGGCAAAGCAGGTTCCGCGGGTGCCCGGGAACCGCGGGTACTTCACTCGATACAACAAGGAGCTCCACGATGTTTGAAATGGTCATCACCGCCCGCGAAGCCGACCTGGGCCACGGCCTCAAAGTTCGGCGCGTGCTGCCGTACGCGAAACGCCGCATGGTCGGCCCGTGGATCTTCGTGGACCACGCCGGCCCGGTCACGCTCGCCGCCGCAGACACACCTGCGGCCGACGTGCGCCCGCACCCGCACATCGGCCTGTCCACCGTGAGCTACCTGCTCAGCGGCCAGGTCGAGCACCGCGACAGCCTGGGTGTGCACCAGTTCATCAACCCCGGCGACGTGAACTGGATGACCGCAGGGCGCGGCATCTCGCATTCCGAGCGCTTCAAGCACCCGGACTCGTTCGCCGGCGGCGGGCTGGAGCTGATGCAGCTCTGGGTGGCACTGCCCGAGGCCGACGAAGAAACCGACCCGGCTTTCACCCACTACCGGGCCGCGGACCTGCCGGTGCGCGACGATGGCGGCGTGTGGATGCGCCTGATCGCGGGCGAGGCCTATGGCATGAAGAGCCCGGTGCGCACGCACTCGCCGCTGTTCTATCTGCACACCGAATGGCAACCGGGCGCGCGCCTGACGTTGCCGGGCGGCTACAGCGAACAGGCGGCTTACGTGGCGCGCGGCGAGGTCGAGTACGAGGGCGAGACGTACGTGCCGGGCCAGTTGCTGGTGTTCGGTGACGACACCGATGCGGTGATCACCGCGCGCACCAAGGCCACACTGATGGTCTTCGGTGGCGAGCCCCTGGGCGAGCGCCACATCTTCTGGAACTTCGTGTCCTCGCGCAAGGAACGCATCGAGGAAGCCAAGGCCGATTGGGCCGCTGGCCGCATCCCGCTGCCGCCGGGTGACGACAAGGAATGGATTCCGTTGCCGGGCTAAGCGGCTCCGACCTGCACATGAACCACCTTCCCGGGGTTCATGATGTTGAGCGGGTCCAGCGCACGCTTGATACGGCGCATCACGTCTACCGTGGCCGCGCCATGCTCTTCTTCGAGATACGGCATTTTGTGCAGGCCAACGCCGTGCTCGCCGGAGCAGGTGCCGTCGTACCGGATGGCGCGGCGCATCAGCCGCTCGCTCACCGCTTCGGCGGTCTTCACTTCTTCGGGGTTGCCGGGGTCCACCAGCAACAGGCAGTGGAAGTTGCCATCGCCCACGTGGCCGAACACGGGTGCCTGCAGGCCGCTGGCCTGAATGTCGGCCACGGTTTCGGTGAGGCATTCGGCCAGCACCGAAATGGGCACGCAGGCGTCGGTGGTGAATGAACGGCAGCCTGGGCGCAATTGAAGGCAGGCGAAATAGGCATGGTGCCGAGGCGTCCAGAGACGGCTGCGCTCTTCGGGCCGCGTGGCCCACTGGAAGTCACCGCCACCGTTGTCTTCCACCAGGCTTTGCAAGGCCGCGCTCTGCTCTTCGACTTGCGCCGTCGAGCCGCTGAATTCCAGGAACAAGGTGGGCTCCACCGCCAGCGTGGTCCTGCTGTGCAGGTTGACGGCCTTGATGGTCATGGCGTCGAGCAATTCGGCGCGCGCCAGCGGCACACCGAGCTGAATGGCCTGGATCACGGTATCGACCGCGGCGCCCACGCTCGGGAAATGAACCACCGCGGCGGCAATGGCTTCGGGCTGCGGATGCAGTTTGACCACCACTTCCGTGATGATGCCCAGCGTGCCTTCCGAGCCGGTGAACAACTGCGTGAGGCAGTAGCCGGCAGAGGACTTGCGCGCTCGCCGCGCGGTGCGGATTACCTGCCCTTGCGGTGTGACCACTGTCAAGGACAGAACGTTGTCGCGCATGGTTCCATAGCGCACGGTGTTGGTTCCGGACGCGGCCGTGGCCACCATGCCACCGATGGTGGCGTTGGCGCCCGGATCCACCGAGAAGAAGAAGCCGGTGTGCGCGAGCGCCTTGTTCAGCGCCTCGCGGGTCACGCCCGCCTGGACTTTGGCCGTGAGGTCTTCGGCCCGCACTTCGATCACCTGGTTCATGCGCGACATGTCGATGGACACGCCGCCATGCACCGCCAGCAGGTGGCCCTCGATGGACGACCCGATGCCGAAGGGTATGACCGGCACGCGGTGCGCGACACAGGCCTGCACGATCAGCGCCACTTCGTTGGTGGATCCGGGGAAAGCCACGGCCTGAGGCGGGCACGGCTCGTAGGCCGACTCGTCGGATCCGTGCTCCAGACACACGGCGGCGTTGGTGGTGAAACGGTCTCCGAGAATGTTCGATAGCCACTCGACCAATGCGCGAGGCAGGCCGGAGCGGTCTGCGCTGTCGGCCATGGTGGAAGGATGTTGGGGGGTGAGCACTGCGGACATGGCGTCGATCTCCTTCACGCTGTATTCCAGTTGTTGACAGGAATCAGTCTAGGAGGCGGCTCCCGCCATGAGAAATACGGATTGCGTCTAGGGGTAGCGTTCAGGGCTATAACAATTCGACGCCTTGCCACGCCCCGCTCCTGACCCGCTCGCGCGTGGTTTCGAGCAAGAGAAGCTTCACCGCTTGCGCGGCCAGGGACAGCGAGCCATCCCTGGCACTGCACACATGCACACGCCGGGTCAGCTTGGGCACCAGGGGCACCGCCTGGAGGTGGCCGGTGGCGATCAGATCGCTCACGGCCGCCCAAGGCATGATGCCCGCCGCCACGCCGCTCTCGATCGCCTTGCGCATGATGCTCATCGAGTTGGCCACGATGAAGGGCCGGGGCAACGGGCTGCCGACGGCACGCGCGGCCTCTTCCACCAGCGCCCTCACGCCGTGGTGCACGCCCGGCAGCGCCAGGACATGCTTGCTCAGGTCGGACACGTTCACCGTGGCGGGCAACTTCTTGTCGGCGGTGGCGACGAGGAACAGCTCTTCGTCCATGAGCGGCTCGGCGTCGAGAAGCTTCGCATCCTGGTCGCTGACGATCACGGCGAGGTCAAAACGCCCGCTGTCCAGGCCGCGCAACAGGTTGCCGCTGATCTCGTCGAAGAACTCCAGCGAAACGCCCTCGTGCGCCTTGCCCACCGCGTCGAGCAGGTGCATGGCGTACTGCACGGCGGTGCTCTGCGGCAAGCCCACCGTCACAACCCCGGTGAACGCCACCCCGGCCTGCCGGACCATGTTGGGCAGCTCGTCAATCTGCTTGAGGATGCTCTGCGCGTGTCGGTAGAAAACCTCGCCCTGCTCCGACATCTGCACGCCGTTGTACTTGCGGTGCAGCAGTTGCTGACCCAGTTCCGCTTCCAGCTGGGTCATCTGCTGGCTGAGCGCGGGTTGCGCCACATAGAGCACCTGCGCAGCCTTCGAGAGGCTTCCGAAATCGGCGATCTTGAGGAAGTATCGAAGCTGGCGGATTTCCATCGTTGCTCCTGCGAAGAGGTCGGTGCATTCTCCACGATGGTGAGCCAAGGTGTTGCTCCAGCCCGGAACACACGACAATCACTGCATTTGTCCACTTTTCCCGGGTATTTGCGATGGCCCTGTTCACTGCTCTGTTTGGCGCATCCGACAAGGTCGCCACCGCCCGCAAGCGCCACACCAGTGTCCGGCGCGCCCGTGTCAACGCCTCGGCCACCGCGCAGCGTGCCGCGCATTTCCTGCGCTCGGCCAACGCGCTGATCCAGCTCAGCAAGGAAGAAGCGCTCACGGTGGTGGGCTACATGGAGATGCGCCAGTGCGCCGAGGGCGAGGCCATCATCCGCCAGGGTGCCAGCGGCAACAGCGGCGACGACGGCTTCATGGCCCTGGTGGTCGACGGTGAAGTCACGGTCGAGACGGTGACGGTGAGCCGCATCTCACCGCTGACGGTGAACGTGCTCGGCCCGGGCCATCTCATGGGCGAAATGTCGCTGATGGACGGCGCGGCCCGCTCGGCCACCTGCACGGCGAGCACCGACGTGCGCTGCGCCGTGCTCACGCGCGCCGCGCTCGAAGCCATGATCGCCGAAGAACCCACCACCGCCGCCAAGCTGCTGAGCGCGGTGGCGCTGCGCCTGAGCCGGCGCCTGCGCGAAACCGACGGCAAGCTGCAGCTCTACGGCCAGCTGGTGCAGAGCATGCAGGAAGAAATCAACCGGCTGGTGCCGGATCTGGACTGACGACCGTTCAGGCCGCTTCTTTGTAGAAGTAATCGCGCTTGAGCGCGCGTGGCGCCAGCGGGTTCACGCTCTGGTGAATGGCGGCGATGTGGTCGGGCGTGGTGCCGCAACAGCCTCCCACGATGTTCACCAGGCCTTCGGCGGCGAACTCGCGCAACAGGCGGCTGGTGTCGGCGGGCGTTTCGTCGAAACCGGTGTCGCTCATCGGGTTGGGCAGGCCGGCGTTGGGGTAGCAGCTGATGAAGGTGTCGCCCGCGACCTTGGCCAGTTCCTGGATGTACGGCCGCATCAGGGCCGCGCCCAGCGCGCAGTTCAGGCCCACGGCCAGGGGTTGCAGATGGCGCACGCTGGCCCAGAACGCGGTCACGGTCTGGCCGCTGAGGATGCGGCCGGAGGCGTCGGTCACGGTGCCGCTGATGATGATCGGCAGGCGCTGCCCGGATTGCTCGAAGAATTCGTCGATGGCGAACAGCGCCGCCTTGGCGTTGAGCGTGTCGAAAATGGTTTCGACCAGCAGCACGTCGGCCCCGCCTTCGACCAGGCCTTCGATCTGTTCCAGGTAGGCCGCGCGCAGCTGCTCGAAGGTGACGTTGCGCGCGCCCGCGTCGTTCACGTCGGGGCTGATGCTCGCCGTCTTGGGCGTGGGGCCGAGGGCACCCGCGACGAAGCGCGGTTTGTCGGGCGTGCTGAACTTGTCGCAGGCGGCGCGGGCGAGCCGCGCCGAGGCCACGTTCATCTCGCGCGCCAGATGGGCCATTTCGTAGTCGTCCTGCGCGATGGTGGTCGCGCCGAAGGTGTTGGTCTCGATCAAATCGGCGCCAGCGGCCAGGTAGCCCTCGTGGATGTCGCGAATGACATCGGGGCGCGTCAGGCTGAGCAGCTCGTTGTTGCCCTTCACGTCCTTGTGGAAGTCCTTGAAGCGCTCACCGCGGTACTCGGCCTCACCGAGTTTGAAGCGCTGGATCATGGTGCCCATGGCGCCATCGAGGATGGCGATGCGTTGCTTCAGGATCTCGGGCAGCGCTTGCGCGCGGGTGTAGGCAGGGGCGTTCATGCCGGGATTGTATGAAAGCCCCCCCGCGCCCGGCCGCCCGCCAGATCGGTGGCCCTGCGAATTCCCCGACAATACCCGGCATGAAACACCTCACGCCCCAGCAGGCCTGGGCCTGGCTGCAGGCCGAACGCGAGTCGCGCGCCGCCCGCGGCGAAGAACCCCCGTTGTTCGTGGACGTGCGCATGGAAATCGAATCGCTCTATGTGGGTCGCCCGCCCGGCGTGGAGAACATCCCCTGGTACGAATACCCCGACCTCACGCCCGACCCGACGCGTTTTGCGGCCGCGGTGGAAGAAGAGGCGGGCCGCAAGGACCGCCCGGTGCTGCTGATCTGCCGCAGTGGCAAGCGCACGCTGGATGCGGGCCAGGCGCTCGAGGCCGCCGGCTTCCGCGACGTGGCGCACGTGCTGCACGGTTTCGAGGGCGAGCTCAACGATGCCTTCAAACGCTCCAGCATCAATGGCTGGCGTTTTGATGGCCTGCCATGGGAGCAGATGTAAGCCCATGACCGCGACGATCGATATCGCGCCCGGCAGCGAAATTCTGGAGAACAGCCTCGGCGTGTTGCACGAGGTGTTCGGCTACGACGCCTTCCGCGGCCCGCAGGCCGAGATCGTGTCGCACGTGGGCGCCGGCGGCGACGCGCTGGTGCTCATGCCCACGGGCGGCGGCAAGTCACTGTGTTACCAGGTGCCGGCGATCGTGCGCGAGCGCGCCGGCCAGGGCGTGACCATCGTGGTGTCGCCCCTGATAGCGCTGATGCACGACCAGGTGGGCGCGCTGCTCGAAGCCGGCGTGGCGGCCGCCTTCCTCAACTCCAGCCTCAGCAGCGAAGACGCGCAGCGGGTTGAAAAGCAGATGCTGCGTGGCGAGATCACCATGATCTATGCCGCGCCCGAGCGCCTGACCACGCCGCGCTTCCTCGCGCTGCTGGACTCGCTGCACGAACGCGGCAAGCTCAGCCTGTTCGCGATCGACGAAGCCCACTGCGTGAGCCAGTGGGGTCACGACTTCCGGCCCGAGTACCGCGCGCTGGTCGTGCTGCACGAACGTTACGCCGACGTGCCGCGCGTCGCCCTCACGGCCACCGCCGACGACCTCACGCGCGCCGACATCGTCGCGCACCTGCAGCTGCAGGAAGCGCGCACCTTCATCAGCAGCTTCGACCGCCCCAACATCCGCTACCAACTGGTGGAGAAGAAGGACGCCACCACGCAGCTGATGCGCTTCATCCGCGACGAGCACACCAACAGCGGCGACGAGCACGATGCCGGCATCGTCTACTGCCAGTCGCGCCGCCGGGTGGAGGAAGTGGCCACCATGCTGTGCGACGCCGGCCTTACGGCCCTGCCCTACCACGCCGGGCTGGACGCCGCCGTGCGCCAGAAACACCAGGACCGCTTTCTGCGCGAAGAAGGTCTGATCATGGTCGCCACCATCGCCTTCGGCATGGGCATCGACAAGCCCGACGTGCGCTTCGTCGCGCACCTGGACATGCCCAAGAACATCGAGGGCTACTACCAGGAAACCGGGCGCGCGGGGCGCGACGGCGAGGCCGCCAACGCCTGGATGGCGTATGGCCTGCAAGACGTGGTGAACCAGCGCCGCATGATCGACGAGAGCCCGGCGGCCGACGAGTTCAAGCAGGTGCTGCGCGGCAAACTGGATGCCCTGCTCACACTGGCAGAGGCAAGCGACTGCCGCCGCGTGCGCCTGTTGTCGTACTTTGGCGAAGCCAGCCAGCCCTGCGGCAACTGCGACAACTGCCTCAACCCGCCCCAGCTGATCGACGCCACCGAGTCTGCGCGCAAGCTGCTCTCGTGCATCTACCGCGTGCAGCAAGCCAGTGGCACGGCGTTTGGCGCGGGCCACATCATGGACATCCTGCGCGGCAAGGCCACCGACAAGGTCAAGCAGTACGGCCACGAAAAGCTGTCGACCTTCGGCATCGGCGCCGATCTGTCGGAAACGCAATGGCGCGCCCTGCTGCGCCAGCTCATCGCACGCGAGGCCGTGGAGGTGCACGACGCGCCCTACAACACCTTGCACCTGGCCGACGCGGCGCGCGACATCCTCAAGGGCCAGACCGAGGTGCGGCTGAAGGCCCTGGCCGACAAGGCCGCCGGCACCGCGCGCAGCGGCCGCCAACGCGCGGCACGCGCCACGGTGAAGGACGACGGCGTGCCACTGAGCCTGTCCGAACGCGAATGCCTCGAGGCGCTCAAGGCCTGGCGCGCCGGCGTGGCACGCGAACACAACCTGCCGGCCTTCGTGATCTTTCACGACGCCACCTTGCGCGCCATCGCGGGTCGCAAGCCCGAAACCCTGGCCGATCTGGACGGCGTGGCCGGCATCGGCCAGAAAAAACGCGAGGCCTACGGCGCCGACGTGATTCGGGTGGTGAGTGCTTTTGTCTGAGGCGATCCGCAGCCTGCATTCGCCCCTGACAACCAAGGTGTGAATGTGCCGACCGCCCGTCGGTCAGCCCCAGGCAGCCGCTCAAGCCGTCGCCCCTCAAGCCGATGTTTCTGATGTAGCCGGGGGGTTCCTCCTCGGCCCGGACATCGACGGGAGCGCTTCATGTTTTTCAAGTTGCCATGGTTTGGCAAGACCCAGAAAGCCGAGTACCACGACACGCAGGTGCTGGAGCTGGACTTTCTTGTCGACGAATTTCACCAAGCGATGGCCGACATCAAGGACCCGGTGCGCACCCGTTTGCAGTCGGCGTTGGCGTCCTGCCTGACGCCCAAAGACCTGTGGTTCATGCGCAGCAAGCTGTTCGAGTTGATCTCCAAGCACCATTGCGAAAGCGTGGCCACCGTCCGCCTGTCCCGCCTGGACCAGAAGCTGCGCTTCTTCATGACCCACCACCCCGACTATTCGTCGGACGAACTGCCCACGGGCCCGATGGCCCTGATGCACTGAAGGCCCGCCGCGCCTGCGCTCAGGTAAAGCCGATGCCCCGGGCTTCGCGCACCTCGGGTTTGATGCGGTGCTCGGCTTCGAGCTGAGCGATGAACTCCTCTGGCGCCAGCGCTTCCGCCAGAATTTCCACCTGCCGCTTCACCGCCGCGAAATCGCCCGGACACAGCTGATCGAGCTTGGTCAGCCGCGCGGCGTGTGCCGGCTCCAGTTTCGATGCGTCGCCGTCCAGCGCTTCGACCACAAACATTTTCTGGCGCTGCGCCGACGTCAGCGGCTTGAAGCGGATCTTGAACGTGAAGCGCCGCAACGCGGCCTGATCGATGCTGTCCATCAGGTTGGTGGTGCAGATGAAGATGCCGGCAAAGCGCTCCATGCCCTGCAGCATTTCGTTGACTTCGGTCACTTCGTACGTGCGTTGCGCGCCGCGGCGGTCCTGCAGGAAGCTGTCGGCCTCGTCGAGCAACAGCACGGCTTTCTCGGCCTCGGCTTCGCGGAACATCGCGGCCATCTGCTGCTCGGTTTCACCCACGAATTTGCTGATCAGGTCGCTCGCGCGGCGGATCATCAGCGGGCGCTCCAGCTGCTGCGCGATGTGCTCGGCGAGCGCGGTCTTGCCGGTGCCGGGTGCGCCATGGAAACACAGGCAACCGTGGCCACGCGCCTTGAGCGCGGCGATCACGCGCGGCAGTTCGTGGCGCGTCTCGATGTGGAGCATGTCCAGGCTGTACTGCGTGACGCTGGGGCGCTGCAGCAGATCGGGCTTGCGGCCCAGGGCGAGGTCGGCGTTCTTGAGCTGGCGCTCGATGAGGTCGTCCAGCAACAGCGGCGCCTTGCTGCTGCGCCGGGCCTTGGGTTTGGCGGGGCTCGCGGCCAGTTGCGCGAAGCGCAGCGCGGTGCGTATCTGCGCAGGCGTGAGGCCCTTGCGTTCGGTCAGCCGCGCCACCAGCGCGTCGGACACCGGCGCGCTCTCCAGCGTCTTGCGCACCAGTTGCTCGCGCGCGCCGGGCGGCGGGCTCTTGAGCTCGAGGTGGTAGGCGAAGCGGCGGCGAAACGCCGGGTCGATCTGTTCGATGCGGTTGGTCACCCACAGCGTGGGCACGGCATTGGTTTCCAGGATCTGGTTGACCCAGGCCTTGCCGCTCACGCTGCCGGTGTGCGGCGCGGCCACGTGTTCGGCGCGCGCCATGATCTGCGCGGCCTCGCTGGAGATCGGCGGGAACACGTCTTCCACTTCGTCGAACAGCAACGCCGAATGCGCCGTGCCTTTGAGGAACACCTGCGCGATCTGCAGCGAGCGGTAGCGGTCGCGGCCAGAGAGCGCGTTGCCGTCGCGGTCGGCGTACTCCACTTCAAACAGTTCCAGGCCGGCGGCGTTGGCCACCACGCGCGCCAGTTCGGTCTTGCCGGTGCCGGGCGGGCCGTAGAGCAGCACGTTCACGCCCGGCTCCTTGCGCGCCACCGCTTCGCGCAGCAGGCCGCAGAGCAGGCGCACGTCTTCGCCCACGTAGTCGAAGTCCTTTTCGCTCAGCGCCGAGCGCGCGGCGGGTCGGGTGAACACCGCCATCAGCTCGCTCTGCGTGCGGTACTCCCGCATCAGCACCGGCGGCAGTTTTTCGCTGACCTTCATCAGGTCGGCCAGGTCGGTGATGTTGTGTTCGGAGATCAGGTTCTCCACCATGCCGATCCGCTCCAGGCGCGAGCCGGCGCGCAGCGCTTCGCCGACCTCGCTGGCCTTCACACCCGCCACATCGGCGATCGCCGCATAGGCCTCGGGTGCGTTGTTCACCTTGAACTCGACCAGAATGGAGCGCAGGTCGCGCTGGTAGCGCGCGAGCGTGCCGTAGAGCAGCAGCGCGCGCTCGGCGCGATTGAGCTGCAGCAGGCCGGCGAGCGCATCGATGTTCTTTTCCACCAGCGTGGACTGCTTCTTCAACGAGTGGCTCAGCCATTCACCGGTGACCGCCAGGACCGACAGCAGGTCTTTCGGCGACTCCTTGGCGTACTCGTCCAGGTAGAAGAACAGCGTGCCTTCTTCATAAGGGCCGCGCCAGACGCCATAGCGTTCCATGAAGGCGTTGGTGGTCAGGCCATCGTGGCCGCTCCAGAGTTCGTTGTCCTTGCAACGGCGCTGCAGGAATTCGCGCAGGCGCAGCAGCACGGTCTGCGGCCACACCAGGTGCCGGCCGGCGAGCGAGAGCAAGGTGTTGAGGTCGCGCCGCACATTGAAGCGCGGGCCCTGGCGCGCGGCCAGCGTGAGCACGAAGTGCGAGCACATGAGGTCGAGCACAGGCGCCTGGCGCAAACCGTGCGGCACGAACACACGCCCCTCGCCCGCGATCGGGCCGCGGCCCTCGCGCGCATCGGGGACGGTGCGAACCGCCAGTACCGCAGACTGCGGCGAGCGCTTGTTCATCCAGACACCTCCTGAACTGCCGGCCCTTGGGTTGGCATTTGAGCGGACCATAACCCAGCTTGATGAATCATGGAAGAGAGTGATACGGCGTGTTCGGGCAATTTGTCAGGCTTTGCCCTCATGGCGCTGCACAACGGCTGCGCCACAATCGCGCCATGCTGCAACTCGCCGACATTGAAGCCGCCGCCGCCCGTCTGAAAGGGCATGTGCTCGACACGCCATTCGTCGAGTCGCGCACCATTTCCCAGCTCACCGGCTGTCAGGTGTTCCTGAAGTTCGAGAACCTGCAATACACCGCCTCGTTCAAGGAGCGCGGCGCGTGCAACAAGCTCTCGCAACTCACGGCCGACGAGCGCGCGCGCGGCGTGGTCGCCATGAGCGCGGGCAACCACGCCCAGGGCGTGGCCTACCATGCGCAGCGCCTGGGCCTGCGCGCGGTGATCGTCATGCCGCGTTTCACGCCGGGCGTGAAGGTGGAGCGCACGCGCGGCTTCGGCGCCGAGGTGGTGTTGCACGGCGACACGCTGGATGCGTCGCGTTCGCATGCGCGAGAACTCGCCGAGCGCGAAGGCCTGGTGTTCGTGCACCCGTACGACGACGAAGCCATCGTGGCCGGCCAGGGCACGCTCGCGCTGGAGATGCTGCGCGAACAGCCCGACCTGGACACGCTGGTGGTGGCCATCGGCGGCGGCGGCCTGATCGCCGGCATCGCCACGGCGGCCAAGGCCATCCGCCCAGACATCCGCATCGTCGGCGTGCAGACCGAGCGTTTTCCCGCCATGGTCAACGCCATTCAGGGCACCAGCCTGCCGCAGGGCACGAGCACGATTGCCGAAGGCATTGCCGTGGGCACGCCGGGCGTGATCACCGAAGCCATCGTGCGGCGCCGGGTCGATGAGCTGCTGCTGGTCGACGAGGGCGACATCGAGCAGGCCATCGTGATGCTGCTGGAGATCGAAAAAACGCTGGTGGAAGGCGCGGGCGCCGCCGGCCTGGCCGCCCTCATCAAACACCCGGAGCGTTTTGCCGGCCAGCGCGTGGGCCTGGTGCTGTGCGGCGGCAACATCGACCCGATGCTGCTGGCCTCCATCATCGAGCGCGGCATGGTGCGCGCCGGTCGGCTCGCGCGCATTCAGGTGAACGCGCGCGACGTGCCGGGCAACCTCGCGCGCATCACGGCCACGGTGGCCGAGGCCGGGGCCAACATCAACGAGGTTCACCACCAGCGCGCGTTCACGCTGCTGGCGGCGCAGAACGTGGCCATCGAGCTCGTGCTGCAAACGCGTGGACGTGAACACATCGATCTCGTCATCTCACGCCTGCGCGAAGCGGGCTTTGACGCTGCGATCGTCCCCATGTAAGACCACGCGCCGCGGCGCGTGGAGGTTGACGCTGTGGCGGCGGCTCTGACATCATGCGCCGCACTGCCAACACAACCAGGAGGGACCGATGGACACCAACACGCTTTGGAATTCGCTGCAGAACACGCTGGGTACGCACATCCCGCAACTGCTCGGCGCGCTCGCCATCTTCATCCTGGGCTGGCTCATCGCGGTGGTCGTGCGCGCGGCCACGCGCAAGAGCCTGGGCTTCGTGGGCGTCAACCACCGCTTCGGCAAGCTCACCAACACGCGCGTGGACATCGAGGGCGCGGTCGCGCTCGCCCTGTTCTGGATCGTGATCCTGCTCACCCTGGTCGCGGTGTTCAACTCGCTGAACCTGACGATCGTCTCCGGCCCGTTCTCGGTCTTCACCACGCAGCTCTTCGAGTACGCGCCGCGCATCATCGGCGGGTTGATGCTGGCGCTCCTGGGTTGGCTGGTGGCCAGCGTGGTGCGCGCGCTGTCGCAGAAGCTGCTGGACAAGACCACGCTCGACGAAACGCTGTCCGAACATGCGGACATGTCGCCCATCAGCGAAAGCCTCTCGGGTGCGCTGTTCTGGTTGGTGATCCTGCTGTTCGTGCCCGCCGTGCTGGGCGCGCTGCAAATGGAAGGCCTGCTCGATCCGCTGCGCCACATGGTGACCAAAACGCTGGACATGCTGCCCAACGCGTTGGCGGCTTTCGTGATCGGCGGCGTGGGCTGGATCGTGGCCACCGTGCTGCGCAACCTCACCTCCCACCTCAGCCGCACGGCGGGCGTGGACAAGCTTGGCCACCAGGCCGGCCTGGTCGACACGGTGAGCCTCTCGCGCGTGATCGGCATGCTGGTCTTCGTGGCGGTGTTCCTGCCCTCGCTGATCGCCGCGCTCGACGCGCTCAAGATCGAAGCCATCTCCAGGCCCGCCACCGACATGCTCAACCTGATCCTGCAGGCGGTGCCGCACCTCATCGCCGCCGCGCTGATCCTGGTGGTCACCTGGCTGGTGGCCTCGTTCGCCAGCAAGCTGCTGGCCAGTCTGCTGGCCACGCTGGGCTTTGACACCCTGCCCGCCCGCGTGAACATGGCGCACGCCTTCGAGAACACCAGCGCCTCCACCGCCGTGGGCCGCGTGGTGCTGTTCTTCGCCATGCTGTTTGCCACCGTGGAAGCGGCCGCGCAGCTCGGCTTCGGCCAGGTCAGCGGCATCGTGTCGAGCTTCATCCGCTTTGGCGGCGACATCCTGCTCGGCTCGGCGATCCTGGTGATCGGCTTCTGGCTCGCCAACCTCGCCTACGACGCCATCGACCGCGCCAGCGGCCCCGGCACCAAGGGCCTGGCGCGCATTGGCCGCTACGCCATCCTGGCCCTCGTGATCGCCATGGGCCTGCGCGCCATGGGCATTGCCGACGACATCGTCAACCTCGCCTTCGGCCTCACGCTGGGCGCGGTCGCGGTGGCCGTCGCCCTGTCCTTCGGCCTGGGCGGGCGCGAAGCCGCTGGCAAGCTGATGGAGCATTGGCTCTCCCGGTTCCGCCGCGGGGAATGAGCGCATGGCGCAGAACCCCGACACAGCCATCACCCACGAGTTGCTCCAGGGCCTGCTGGCCGAGTGGTTCGCGCCCTGGATCCAGGCCATGGGTCTGAAAGTGGCATCGTTTGCCGACGGCGAAGTGACGTTGGTGCTGCCGCAAAGCGACCAGCTCTCACGCGTGGGCGGCATGCTGTGCGGCCAGGCCATGATGGCGGCCGCCGACACCGCCATGGTGCTGGCCATCGTCACGCAACTGGGCTCCCACCGGCCCATGACCACGGTGCAGCTCAACACCAGCTTCCTCAAACCGCTCTCGGGGCAGGATGCGCGCATCACCGCGCGCGTGATCCGCGCGGGCAAAAACCTGGCGTTCGGCGAAATCGACATCTGCGGCGCGAACGATGGCCGCAGCGTGTGCCGCGCCAGCACCACCTACGCCCTGCTCTGAGGTCGCAGCCCCATCCCGTAAAATCGCAGGAGTTTTGAACCCCTGACGGAGCCCCGCACCATGTCCAAGCACGAAAGCCACACGCCCAGCGAACATTCCGACGACCTGGTGGAGTCCATCGTCCCTTACATGCCCGTCGTCCTGCCCATCGCCGGCGGCGTGCTCATGTTCCTGCTGGCCTTCATCGCTGTGTTCATGGCCTGATCCGTTCAGCGCCTCCGCCCAAGCCGAACGCCCCGACCGGGGCCTTCGGCTTTTCTTTTGGCCGGCCAGGCGTCTCATGCATCACGTTATGCGGGTTTTGCATGTAACGGGTTGGTAACCCGCCGGTCCCTTTCATAAAATTGCAGCATTGGCCTGCTTGCAGACGAGGCCCGCCCCTTTCCCGAAGGGACCCTTTCGACAGCCGCCGCGTCACCCCTGACGCTTGCGGCTGTCGGTGTCTCTGAGGTGCACCGCTTTACAAACTTCTGGAGCCGATTCCATGAACTCACCTGTGATGCAGGGCCTGGCCCTCAACACCCCCTCCTATGTAAAGAACGCCCGGCTGATCGCCTGGGTGGCCGACATGGCCGCGCTGTGCAAGCCTGACCAGATCGTCTGGTGCGACGGCAGCGAAGAGGAATACGCCCGCCTGTGCCAGCAGCTCGTGGACGCGGGCACGCTGAAGAAGCTCGACCCGGTGAAACGGCCCAACAGCTTCCTGGCTTGCTCCGACCCGTCGGACGTGGCGCGCGTCGAAGACCGCACCTTCATCTGCTCGGCCCAGCAGGAAGACGCCGGCCCGACCAACAACTGGAAAGCCCCGGCCGAAATGCGCGCCACGCTGCAGCCGCTGTTTGACGGCTGCATGCGCGGTCGCACCATGTACGTGGTGCCTTTCAGCATGGGCCCGCTGGGCAGCCCGATCGCCCACGTCGGCATCGAGCTCTCCGACAGCGCCTATGTGGCGGTCAACATGAAGCTCATGACCCGCATGGGCAAGGCCGTGTACGACGTGCTCGGCAGCGACGGCGAATTCGTGCCCTGCGTGCACACCGTGGGCGCGCCGCTGGCCGAAGGTGAAACCGACAAGACCACCTGGCCCTGCAACCCGACCATCAAGTACATCGTCCACTACCCCGAGACCCGCGAAATCTGGAGCTACGGCTCGGGCTACGGCGGCAACGCGCTGCTGGGCAAGAAGTGCTTCGCGCTGCGCATCGCGTCCACCATGGGCAAGCGCCAGGGCTGGCTGGCCGAACACATGCTGATCCTGGGCGTGACCAACCCCCAAGGCAAGAAGTACCACGTGGCCGCGGCCTTCCCCAGCGCCTGCGGCAAGACCAACTTCGCCATGTTGATCCCGCCCAAGGGCTTTGAAGGCTGGAAGGTCACGACCATTGGCGACGACATCGCCTGGATCAAGCCGGGCCAGGACGGCCGCCTGTACGCGATCAACCCCGAAGCCGGCTACTTTGGCGTGGCACCGGGCACCAACACGGCGACCAACCCCAATTGCATGTCCAGCCTGGACCGTGACGTGATCTTCACCAACGTCGCGCTGACCGACGACGGCGACGTGTGGTGGGAAGGCATGGGCGACGCCCCGGCCCACGCCATCGACTGGCAAGGCAAGGACTGGACGCCGCAGATCGCCAGGGAAACCGGCGCCAAGGCCGCCCACCCCAACGCCCGCTTCACTGTCGCCGCCACCAACAACCCCGCGCTGGACGCCGCCTGGGACGACCCCGCTGGCGTGGCGATCGACGCCTTCATCTTCGGTGGCCGCCGCTCGACCACCGTGCCGCTGGTGACCGAAGCGCGCAACTGGACCGAGGGCGTCTACATGGCCGCCACCATGGGTTCGGAAACCACCGCCGCCGCCTTTGGCGCCCAAGGCGTGGTGCGCCGCGACCCCTTCGCCATGCTGCCGTTCACCGGCTACAACATGAGCGATTACTTCCAGCACTGGCTGGATGTGGGCAACAAGCTGGCCGCCCAGGGCGCCAAGCTGCCGGGCATCTTCTGCGTGAACTGGTTCCGCAAAGACGAGGCCGGCAAGTTCGTCTGGCCCGGCTTCGGCGAAAACATGCGCGTGCTGAAGTGGATGATCGACCGCCTGGAAGGCCAGGCCGGCGCCGGTGTCGAACACGCTTTTGGCGTGAGCCCGCGCTTCGAGGACATCCACTGGGAAGGCCTGAACTTCTCGGCCGATCAGTACCGCACCGTGACCCACATCGACAAGGCGGCCTGGGCCGAGGAACTGGGCCTGCACAGCGAGCTGTTCACCCAGCTGGCGTACCACCTGCCGCGCGAGCTGGAGGAAACCAAGGCCGCGATCGAAAAACGCCTGGCCGCCTGAGACACGTCGGCCGAGCAAAAAAAACGCCACCGGAAACCGGTGGCGTTTTTTTATGGGCGCTTGGCGCGTCAGTAGTATTGCGCCAGCTGCCTGCGGGCGCGGGCCATGCCCACGCGCTCCCAGTGGCTCAGCACCTGCTCGAGGACCTTGGGCGCTTCGGGCAGGCCCAGCGGCGCCAGGGCGTCGTCAAAGGACTGCTGCACAGGCGCTGCCACGACCTCCTGCTCGTCCTGCGCGCGCGTGCGGGCCGCTTGCAATTCGGTCATCAGGCGGTGGTCCATGCGGGCCAGTTCCCACAGACGGGTTTCGGCGCGCGCTTCGGCCAGGGCCTGCGACCAACCGTCCAGCGCCACCACGGCGCGACGGGCCAGCGAGCGGGCGGTGTCGGCAAACAGGGCCATGCCGGCGAACACGACCACCCACAGAAGGACCCAGGCGAGGAACAATTGGTCGTCGGCCCAGGTGCTGATCAGGCGGTCGGCGGCGACCACCAGGGCAGCCAGCACGGCGGCCAGCAACATGGCGGCCAGGCCGCGCGTGTTTTCGCCGCGGCGACGAACGCCCTCAACCCCCTTGTGCGCAGGGGCGGATGCCGGGCGCGAGCCCAGCGGGGCAGAAGGATGGGATGCGAATGTGCTCATGGCGAACTCCTTTGGGGTAAATGTCTTTTGGACACCCGAATGTTAGGGGAAACCCTCATATCCTCCCACTTTATCTTTATGATGAATTACATTCACAACAGTGATGAATGACCTCAATTTCCGCACCCTGGACCTGAACTTGCTGCGCGTCTTCGACGAGGTGATGACCGAGCGCAACCTCACGCGCGCGGCCCACAACCTCGCGATGACGCAGCCGGCCGTGAGCAACGCGCTGCGCCGCCTGCGCGACGTGCTGGGCGACGACCTGGTGCGGCGTTCGGGCTATGGCGTGGAGCCCACACCAGCCGCGCTGACGCTGTGGCCCACGGTGCGCGACGCCCTTCACTTGCTGCGCGAGTCGCTCGCGCCCGGCACCTTCGAGCCGGCCAGCGCGCGCAACGCCTTCCTGCTGGCGATGGCCGATGCCACCGCCGCCAAGCTCATGCCGGCGCTGATGGACATCTTCGACAGCGAAGCGCCGGGCGCGAACCTGCGCATACTTCCGCTGACCACGCGCGATCCGCGGGACCTGCTCGAGTCCGGCACGGTGGATCTGGCCATCGGCTATTTCCCTGGCGTGCTGGCCGAGCTGGGCGCGCTGCACCTGCAGGAGCACAACCCGAACTTCCACCATCAACAGCTGTACGTCGGCGAGTACGTGGTGGTTATGCGGCGCGGCCATCCCCTGGCCGGTAAACCCTTGAGCCTGGACGAATATTGCGAGGCGCGCCATTTGCTGGTGAGTTTCTCGGGCCGCCCGTTCGGGTTCGTGGACGAGGCGCTCGCGGCGATGTCGCGCAAGCGCCGCGTGGTGCTCACGGTCAATCAGTTCTTCACAGCTGGCCGCGTGGTGGCCACGACCGACATGCTCACCGTGCTGCCGCGCCACTTCGTGGGCGCCACCGGCATGGAGCATGAGCTCGCGGCGTGCGAGCTGCCGCTGCAGGTGCCCCCGGTGCATGTGGATTCGCTGTGGCACCGGAACGCCACACACAACACCGCCCACCGCTGGCTGCGGGAGGCCGTGGCGCGCGCGTCGGCCATCGAATTTCGCGCCACCGAGCCCACGAACGCCCCACCCGCCGCGAAACGCCCTCGTCCACCCAAGGCTTGAACGCCCTGGCCCACAATGCGCGCATGAAACTTCAGCTGCTCAGCGACCTGCACCTCGAAGCCAACCCGGACTTCGTCCCCACGCCCGCCCCCGGCGCCGATCTGCTGGTGCTCGCGGGTGACGTCGGCTCTTACCAACTGCGCCGCGACGGCAGCGCCATGGGCGAGGCCGACTGGGGCCTGAGCCGCTTTGCCCACTGGCCGGTGCCGGTGTTGTTCGTGCCCGGCAACCACGAGTACGACGCGCTCGACGTGGACGACGCCCACGACCGGCTGCGCAAGACCTGCGAGCGCCTGGGCCTGATCTGGCTGGAGCGCGAAACGCGTGTGCTGCAAGGTGTGCGCTTCGTCGGCACCACGCTGTGGAGCGACTACGACGCGCTCGGCGAACGCGAGAAGGCCTACCGCGCCGCCAACCACTACCTCGTGAAGATGGCGGGCCGCCGTGGTGGGCGGCTCTTCGACGCCCAGGCCATGCGCGAGCTGGCGCTGGAATGCCAGCACTGGTTGCGCAACGCCCTGGCCGAACCGTTCGAGGGCCCGACCGTCGTGGTGACACACTTCGCGCCCACGCTGCACAGCGCCGACCCGCGCTACGGCCTGAGCCCGGGCACCGCGGGTTTCTGCAACGGGCTGGACGATTGGTTGGCGCAGGCCGATCTCTGGCTGCACGGCCACCTGCATTGCCCCACCGACGTGCGCGTGGGTCGCTGCCGCATCGTCGCCAACCCCTTGGGTTACGCGGTGAAGAACGAACAGGACGGCTTCCTTCCACAGCAGCTGATCGTGGTGCCCGAGCGCGCCCATGCGCCCTCTCTTTGAGCCAGCGCAAAACCCTTCGCGCGCGACGACATACACTGGCCTTTGATGCAACCCCCAAAGGAGATGACCTCATGAAGATCTTGCTGGCTGTCGATGGCAGTGCGTACACCGAGAAGATGCTGGCTTACCTGGCCGCGCACGACGCCATGTTTGGCTCCGACAACGACTACACCCTGATCACCGTGCAAGCCCCGCTGCCTGCGCGCGCGCGCGCGGCGGTGGGTGCGGAGACGGTCAACGAATACTACGAAGAAGAGTCCGCCAAGGTCACCGGGGCGGCGCTCCAGCTTCTCAAGCGCAGCGGCATCGAGGCCAAGACCCTCCACAAGGTGGGCGCGCCCGGCGAACAGATTTCCAAGGCGGCCGACGGTGGCAAGTTCGACCTGCTGGTGATGGGCTCGCACGGCCACAGCGCCCTGGCCAACCTGGTGATGGGCTCGGTCGCCACGCAGGTGCTTGCGCATTGCGGCGTGCCGGTGCTGCTGGTGCGCTGACCTCGCGCCCCTTCGCCCCGCAAAAGGCCCGCGTTGCGGGCCTTTTGCTTTTTCAGGCGGCGGCCGACTCGGCGGCGCGAAGGTTCTGCGCGGCGGCGCGGCGCAGCGCCGTGCTCAACGCGTCGAGCACGTCGGAGTTGAGGTTCCAGCAATGCCAGTGCAAGTCCACGCCCAGCCGATGGCGTGGCGCGAGGTTCACCAGCTCGCCACGCGTGAGCAGATCGCGCACGCGCAACTCGGGCACCACGCTGACCCCCCAACCCGCCTGCACCGCGCGCACCTGGCCTTCGCTGGAGGGCACGAACAGCTGCTTGAGCATCACGCGCGGCAGGCCGAAGGCCTTGGCGACGAAGCCGTGCTGCAGGTTGTCCTTGCGGTTGAACGCCACGAACGGCAGCTTGTGGAAGTTGTGCGCATTCAATCCTTTGGGCAGGTGCTCGGCGGCGTAGTCCGCCTGCGCCACAGCCACGTAGTCCATGGTCCCCAGCGCTTCCATCTTGCAGCCGCGCAGCGCCTGGCCGAGCGAGGTCACACAGCCCAGCACCTGACCTTCGCGCAGCCACTCGTGGGTGAACTCCTGGTCGTCGGTGATGATTTCGATCGGCAGACCGCCTTTGGCCAACGCGTCGAGCGCGGGCAGCGCCCAGGTCGCGATGCTGTCGGCGTTGATGGCCACCGAAATGCGCTCTTCGTCGCGGCCGTGGCCGGTGGAACTGGGCGCGAGTTCCTTCAGATCTTTCTCGAGGTCGGCGCGCAGCAGCCGCATCATCTTGGCGTGCTTGAGCATGAGCTGGCCCGCCGCCGTCGGCTTGAGCGGGCGGCTGCGCACGATCAGCACCGTGCCCACCTGCGCCTCCAGCGCGCGCAGGCGCTGCGACACGGCCGACTGGGTGATGGAGAGGCGCTGCGCGGCCCGCTCGAAGCCGCCCTCTTCGATGATGGCGGCCAGACATTCAAGGGCGTCAGGGTCAAAGGTGCTCATGGAAACCTCCGGCAAACGGGGTGTGCGCGGCTTGTGGCCTGCACATAAGTCATTCTGATGAACGTAATGTTAGTTTAATTTCGCTTCACCAAGAACCCGATATTTTCGATACTGCGGCCATTCACCCTTCCTTCTCTGGAGCGGACCATGCAAGTCACGGTATTGGGCGCAGGCATCATCGGCATCAGCACAGCGTGGCACCTGCTGCAACGCGGGCACGACGTCACCCTGGTCGATCGGCAGGCTGATGCCGCGCTGGAAACCAGCTTCGCCAACGCGGCGCAGATTTCGGTGAGCTACTGCGAACCCTGGGCCAACAAGGACGCGCCGCTCAAGACGCTGAAGTGGATGTTCTCCGACGAGTCGCCGCTGCTGTTCCGCCCGCAGCTCGACTGGGACCAGTGGCGCTGGGGCCTGCAGTTCCTCGCGCAGTGCAACGACGCGGCCTTCGTGCGCAACGTGGCGCAACTCGTGGCGCTGGGCGCGTACAGCCATGCGGCGCTGAAGGACGTGGTGGCCGAGACGGGCATCGAATACAACCGCCTGGAACGCGGCATCGCGCACTACTACACCGACCAGAAAGCGTTCGATGGCGCGTCCGATGCCGCCGCTGTGATGCAGCGCTTTGGCGTGCAACGCCGCGTGGTCTCGCGCGATGAGCTGTTGAAGATCGAACCCGCGCTGAAGTCCTTTGGCGAGCGCATCGTCGGCGGCACCTTCACGAAGAGCGACGAGTCGGGCGATGCGCGCGTGTTCACGCAACAGCTCGCGGCCCGCTGCGGCCAGCGTGGCGCGCAACTGCTGTTCGGCCACGACATCGAGCGCATCGAAAGCGACGGCCGCGAGGTGCGCCAGGTGCGAGTGCGCGATCGCGCCATCGGTGCGGCGCGCGCGCTCAGGGCCGACGCGTTCGTGGTGGCCTGCGGCTCGTACTCCACGCCACTGCTCAAGTCGGTGGGCGTGCACGTGCCGATCTACCCCGGCAAAGGCTATAGCGCGACGCTGCCGCTGCTGCAGCCAGAGCGCGCGCCTTCGGTGAGCATGCTCGACGACCAGATGAAATGCGCCATCTCGCGCCTGGGCAATCAGTTGCGCGTGGCCGGCACCATCGAACTGGGCGGCTTCGATCTCTCGCTTGATACACCGCTGGCGCGCAAGCGCTGCGAGATGCTGGTGCGCCGCATCGAGCAGGTGTTCCCCGGCGTGGCCGACACGCGCACGCCCGAGCAAGGCGGCGACCCGCAATTCTGGTGTGGACTGCGCCCCGCCACGCCGACCAACATTCCGCTGATCGGCCGCACGAAGCTGCGCAAGCTCTGGATCAACGCCGGCCACGGCACGCTGGGCTGGACGCACGGCGCGGGCTCGGGCAAGGCGATGGCCGAACTCATCAGCGGCGAGCAGCCCGCGATGAACTTCGGCTTCCACGGCATGGACGCGGCACGCGCACGCCAGGCCACGCACGCCGCCCCGCTCACGAAGCCAGTGCGCGCATCTCGGTGATGAGATCGGATTTGCCTTCGAAGCCGATGCCCGGCAGCGGTGGCAAGGTCACGTAACCCTGCTCCACCTTCACGCCGTCGGGGAAACCGCCGTAAGGCCGGAACAGGTCCGGGTAGCTCTCGTTGCCGCCCAACCCAAGCCCCGCAGCAATGGCCAGCGACATCTGGTGGCCGCCGTGCGGGATGCAACGGCTGGGCGACCAGCCGTTTTCCTTGAGCATGTCGAGCGTGCGCAGGTACTCGACCAGGCCGTAGCTCAGCGCGCAGTCGAACTGCAGCCAGTCGCGGTCCGGGCGCATGCCGCCGTGGCGGATCAGGTTGCGCGCGTCCTGCATCGAGAACAGGTTTTCGCCCGTGGCCATCGGGCCCTGGTAGACCTCGCCGAGCCGGGCTTGCAGTTCGTAGTCGAGCGGGTCGCCGGCTTCTTCGTACCAGAACAGCGGGTACTGCGACATCGCCTTGCCGTAGTCGAGCGCGGTCTTGAGATCGAAGCGGCCGTTGGCGTCCACCGCGAGCTGCTGGCCCGGGCCGAGGATCTTCAGCACGGACTCGATGCGCTCGCAGTCGTCGGCGAGCGAGGCACCGCCGATCTTCATCTTCACCACCGAGTAACCGCGCGCCAGGTAACTCTCCATCTCCTTGCGCAGACCATCCAGGCCTTTGCCCGGGTAGTAGTAACCACCGGCGGCGTAAACGAACACGCGCGGGTTGGGCGTGCCGGTGCCGTAACGCTCGGCGAGCAGCTGGTACAGCGGCTTGCCGGCGATCTTGGCCACCGCGTCCCACACCGCCATGTCGATGGTGCCGACTGCCACCGAGCGCTCGCCGTGGCCGCCGGGCTTCTCGTTGATCATCATCTGTGCCCAGACCTTGTGCGGGTCAAGGTTGTCGCCGGTTTCATCGAGCAGGCTCGCCGGGTCGGCTTCGAGCACGCGCGGGCGAAAACGGTCGCGGATCAGGCCGCCCTGGCCGTAGCGGCCGTTGGAGTTGAAGCCGTAGCCGATCACCGGTTGGCCATCGCGGATCACGTCGGTGACCACGGCCACCAGGCTCAGGGTCATCTTCGAAAAATCGATGTAGGCGTTGCGGATGTCCGATTTGATCGGGCGGGTGGACTCGGCGATGTCGACGATTTTCATGCGGGCGTCTCGGGGTGGGTAAGGAATGGGTGGCATCATTTCCCACGGACCGCGACGCGTCCAATACCCGAAACGCATACATCTATCTGCGCGAAAGCACCTCCATCCATGGGCCCCGGCAACCGACCCCTCGACCTCGAATGGCTGGAGGATTTCCTCGTGCTGGCCGAGACCGGTAGCTTCTCGCGCGCGGCCAAGGCGCGCTTCATCGCGCAACCCGCGTTCAGCCGTCACATCCGCTCGCTCGAAGAGTGGACCGGCGTGGCCCTGTTCGACCGCAGCGCGCACCCCGCCGTGCTCACGCCGGCCGGTGAGCGCTTCAAGCCCTTGCTGGAAGACCTGCTGGGCCGTCTTGAGGCCGCGCGCCTCAAGACACGCGAGGCGCACGACGAGGCCGCCACCGGCCTGCGCTTCGCGGCCACGCACGTGCTGTCGTTCGCCTTCTTCCCCGGGTGGTTCTCGCGCCTGGAGCAGACGCTCGGGCCGCGCACGGTGCAGATGCATTCCAACAACCTCGAAGCCTGCGAAGACCTGATGCTGCAGCGCGGCGTGCACTTTCTGCTGTGCCACGGCCACCCGTCGGTGCCGGGGCGGCTGGAGGCGTCCGGCCACCCGATGCGCGCGGTGGGCCAGGACACGCTACTGCCGGTGGCCGCCGCGCAGGCCGATGGCACACCCGCGTTCCACCTGGATAGCGCGTCGGCCAAGGACGACCTGCCGATCCTCGCGTACCACCCTTCCGCCGGGCTCGGCCGCCTGCTGCAGACCGGCCTGCGTTCGCGGCTCGGTGGCGATGCGCCGCATCGCACGGTGTTCTCCGCGCACCATGCGGTGGTGCTCAAGACCATGGCGCTGGAGGGTCGGGGCATCGCCTGGCTGCCGCGCAGTCTGGTGGCCGCCGAATTGCAGAGCGGACAGCTGGCGGTGGCGGGTGGCGACAACTGGGCGCTGGACGTGCAGATCCGGCTGTACCGGCAGCCGGGCGAGATGACCGCGTCGGCCGAGGCGCTGTGGTCGCTGGTCAGCGGCGGCGCGAGTGGATGAAGGCTCAGGGCCTCAGCCGCTCGCCCATCCAGCCGTGCAGGTCCAGCCACATCTGGCGCATTTCCGAATCCAGCGGCGTGCGAAATCCGTTGGGCAATTCGACGGTGACCACCGGCATGCCCTGGTGCACGCCACCGTAGTGGCCGAGGCTGCCGGGGAAGATGCCGACCTGGTCGAGGAACAGGCGACCGAGCTTGGGCGGTGGCGCGCCCGGGCCATCGAAATCGAGCACGCCGTAGGGCGCGTGGATGCTCACGATCAGGTGCGGGTCGAAGCGCGCCATCTCTTCGTGCAGGAAGCGCGACTCGGGCTCCGACAGTGGCTTCGGCCCGGGCCAGCGGCGCGGGTCTTTGCGCGTGCGCTGTTCCCAATAGATCCTGGCGTCGCGTTCCCAGTTCGGCGTGGGGAAGTTGCGGTTCAGGTCGACGCCGTTGGCGTTGGTGCGCCGCGCGGGACGCACCAGGAGGCCATCGGGGTTGAGCACGGGAAGGAAGCGCCAGTGTGCGTTGGCGGGTGCCTGGACCGCGAGCTGGATCCAGTGCAGCGCGACCGCCGCCGAGGACAGCTCGTCGCCGTGCATGGCGCCGATGACCAGCACGCGCAACTTCGCATCGGGGGCCGCCACGTCGCGCGCGTACAGCGTGCGCCCTTTCACCGAGCGGCCGGTGGTGGCGCGCAGCGCCGCCGCGTCGCACAGCGGGCGTTTCAGGTTGGGCAGGCGCGCCACCAGGGCCGCGCAGGGGTTCTCCGTGGCCACGGTGCGGTGGTGCGCGGGACCGCGCAAGGGCGACGCCGCGAAGGCGCTCGTTGCCAACAGCAAACCGCCCAGCGCAATGGTCAGCGACGGGTGGCGGCGAGGCAGTGGGGCACAGTGCATCGCCGCATTCTAGGCACCGACCTTCAGTCGTCTTTCTCGCCCGCCTCGTACAGCGTCTCGCGGCCCATGCGATCGAGGATGAGTTCGGCCGTCCACGGCAGCATGAGCGCGCCGCAGCGGCTGTCGCGGTACAGGCGTTCCAGGGGCAGGTGCTTCATCATGCTCTGGCCGCCGCAGGTGCGCAGGGCCAGGCGCGCGATGTCGTTGGCGCCTTCCATCACGCTGTAGTGCGCGGCGTACAGGCGCAGTTTCTGATCCTTCGACGGGTTGGGTTGGGCCTCGGCGATGGCGCGCGCGAAGAGGCTCTTCATGCTCTCCAGCTGGATGCGCATCTGCGCCACCGCGATCTGCTTGGTGGGGTACTGCCGGCGCTTCACGGGCGGTTCGCCCTCAACTTCGCCCCGCAGGTACTTCACCGTGAAGTCGTAGGCCGCGGTGGCCACGCCGAGGTAGGTGGGCGCGAGCGTGAAGAACATGGCGGGCCAGGTCTGCGCGCCCTTGAAGTAGATGCCGCGTGGCATGAGCTGCTCGGCGTCGCTCACGAACACGTCCTGGAACGCGAGGTTGCGGCTGACGGTGCCGCGCATGCCGAGCGGGTCCCACTCGCCGCTGATGGAGAAGCCCGCGCTGGTGGCGGGCACGCTGATGTAGAGCGTGTCGCGCGCGTCGGGGTGGTGGTCGCCCTTGTCTTCGGTGCAAAGGATGCCGTAGTAGTCGGCAGCGCCCGAGAGGCTGGCGAAAATCTTGCGACCGTTGACGAGCCAGCCGCCTTCCACTTTTCTCGCGGTGGTGCCGAAGGGCGCACGGCCCGCGGCGGCGGCGCTGCCTTCGCTGAAGGGTTGGGCGTAGACCGCGCCGTCGTCCACGATGCGCTTGAAATGCAGCTCGCGGCGCGCCAGGTGCTCGGCGCGTTGGGCGTCGGTCATGGCGATGCCGTCGGCCAGCACGCCGGTCCACATGGTGCTGCAGATGTGCATGTTCCAGGTGAGCGCGGTGGCGCCGCAGAAGCGGCCGATCTCGGCCGCCACCATCATGTAGGTGGCGTAGTCGGCGCCCAGGCCACCGTGCGCCGTGGGCACGCAGAGCTTGAGGAAGCCGGCCTCGCGCAGGTCGTCGTAGTTGGCGAACGGGAAGCTGGCCTCGCGGTCCCACTGCGCGGCGCGCGCGGCGAAGCGGTCGCGACCGAGCGCGTGGGCCCTGGCGAGCAGATCGCGTTGCAAAGGCGTGAACGGCAGGTCGCCCACGGCGGGGGTGAAGCTGAGGGAAGGCAAGGCGTCCATGGCGGTGTTCCGTGGTCAGGTCGGTGGTCGAACGGGGTCTCAGTCGGTGCGGGCGCCCAGGGAGGTCAACACGCCGCGCCACAGCGCATCGGTTTCGCGCGACGGCCCTTCGGTCGCCGCGCCGGCCGGGTGCTCCCACACCGAGGTGATCACCATCACGGTGCGGCTGGCCGGCTGCACGTACAGGCGCTGCCCGTGCACACCCTGCATCACGAACGTGCGCTCCTTCATGGGCAACACCCAGAACTGGTGGCCATAGCCGAAATACGGCGTGGCGCGTCCGGGCTTCAAGGCAGCGGGCAGTTGCGCGGCGTCCGTGCCCGCGAGCAGGTAGTCGCGCGGCACGACCTGGCGCCCTGCCACCTGGCCGTCTTCGGCCAGCAGCGCGCCGAGCCGACCCCAATCGCGCAGGCTCGCGTTGAAGAAGCCGAACGCACCTTCCTGGCCATCGGCGCCCGTGCGCCAGAACGCTTCGTGCTCGGCGCCCATCGGCTCCCACAACCACGACTGCGTCAGCCCCGCCAGGCTTCTCCCGGTGGCGCCGCGCAGCGCGTAGCCGAGCACCTCGGTCTCGGCGCTGGCGTACACGAACCGCTCACCTTCGGGCGCGTGCCGCTGCTGGATCGTCTTCAACACGGCCATCGAACCTTGCGGATCGGCCACGAAAGCGCGGCCCATCCGCATCACGTCGTCGTTGCCGTCGTAGCGCTCCGTGAACGTCAGGCCCGAGGACATGTTGAGCAAATGCCGCAGGCTGGTGGCGCCATAAGGTGTGCCCGCGAGGTCTTTGGCGTACTTCTCGGCGGGGTCGTCCAGCGAAGCGATCAGCCCCTGCGCGTGCGCCACGCCCACCAGCAGAGAGACCACGCTCTTGGCCATGGAGAACGACACAAAGCGCGCCGTGGGTGGCCGCGCGTAGCGGTAGCGCTCGGCCACGACCTGCCCGTCCTTCAGGATGAGCAGGCCCGTGGCGCGCTGGCGGTCGAGGTACTCGTCGATCGAATAGCCGAGGTTGCGGTAGCGGTAGCGCAGGGCCGGCGGCTGCGCCATCGGCGGCAGCGGGCGCACCTGCGACGACGGCGCGACGCGGTTGACCCGCACGCCAGGCACCTGGTCCAGGGCGGACCACGACCCCACGCGGTAGGGGTTTCGCGCCCAGGTCTGGATGCTGCCGACCGGATAGCCCTGCCCCTGGCCGAGCAAGGCTTCGTCGGGCTCGGCGAGGCTTGCGCCCGCGCCCAGCAAGAGGATGGCCATCACGCTGGTCTGCAAACGTTTCATGGCCTTCTCCTTGCGCGCGGCGGGTGAGGTCAATGCACGGCGCGCGTCTGCGCCAGGAAATCGAGCAACAACCCGTCGAATTCTTCGGGTGCTTCCAGGTTCATCAGGTGGCCAATGCCCTTGAGTTCGGCGTAGTGCGCGTGCGTTATGGCTTGCGCCATCTGCTGCATCACGGCCGGCGCGGCGACGCGGTCGAACTCGCCGCCGACGAGCAGCGTGGGCACGCCGATGCGGCCCAGGGCGGACTGGCGGTCGAAGGTGACGAGGCAGTCCAGCGCGCGGCGGTAGGTGGCCGCGGGCACGCCCGCCATGCAATGCTCGGCCAGCCGCAGGCCTTCGGGCAGCGCGCCCGGGCCGACCATTTGCGGCACCAGCTTTTGCGCCACGTCGGCCATGCTCTGGCCTGCGTCCAGCGGCGCGGTGCGCTGCGCGATGAACTGCTGCGCCCACGCGTCGGCGCTGCGGCCGTCGGTGCGCTTGCCGAACGCGGCCGATGTGCCGCACAGCACCAGCCGGCTCACGCGCTCCGGCCAGCGCGCCACTACCTCTTGCGCCACCATGCCGCCCATGCTGTGGCCGAGCAGCACCACGTGTTCGCACTGCAAGGCGTCGATGAGGTCGAGGCAGCTCTGCGCCAGGCCCTTGAAGGTGTAGGGCTCGATGGGCGCGCTGTGGCCATAGCCGGGCATGTCCCAGGCCACCGCGCGGTAGCCGGCATTGGCCAGCGTTTCCACCTGCGGCGCGAACGCGACGTGTCCGCCCCCGATGCCGTGCAACATCAACACGGTGGGGCCGCTGCCCAGGGTCGTGAACTTCGGGATCATGCGGCCACCACCTGACCGGCGTCGATCACCGTGGCGCCGTCGAGCTGCACCGTGCAGTGGCGCAAGGGAAAGTCGAAATGCCCGCGTGTGTGCCGGCCCGCGACTTCGTTCGCGCCGGTGCTGTAGAGAAAGTTGCCGGCGAAGGCGCGCAGCTCGGTGCCGTTGAAATCGCGCTTGTCGTAGAGCGCCATGCTGTCCCAGCGCGCGGCGTCGTTCAATCCATATCCGATGTGGCTCACCGCGTAGGCTTCCTTTTCGTTCCAGGCCGCGTAATGGCTGCGCAGCAGCTCGGCGTCCACGCCGCTGCCGTCGATGCGCGTGACGTGGTCGTTCTCGATGGTGAGCGTGATCGCGCGTTCGACGTAGCGCTTGAAGGTGAGGTTGACATCGCCCTCGGCCAGCACCAGCGTGCCGTTCACGCTGCCGGCCGCGGGGAATGCCAGCACCAGGCCACCGGGCCAGTGCGTGAGCGTGCCGGGGCGCGTGGTGCTGCCCCAGTTCCCGCCGGCCACCGCGCCCTGCAGCGAGATGCTCAGGTCGGTGCCCGCGGCCGACGTGACACGCATGGTCCTGGCGCCGCGCAGGCGCTTCACATGGTCTTTCACGCGCGCTTCGGTGGCGTCGTCGGGCAGCAGGCGCATCAGCGCCTCGGGGTGTTCGTTGCTCACGTAGACGATGCGCGGCTGCGCGCTGCCATTGCCTTTCAGAATCGCCGGCAGCTCGGGCGCGTGCATCAGGCCCTCGACCGTGCAGTCCAGCACCAGCGTGCAGCCCGCCAATGCCGCGATGACGGGCGCGAGCTGCTGGATGACGGGGCTGGCGCCCGTGGAGCGCGACACCGGCTCGCCCGCTGCGGCGAACACCGACGGCAGCGTGAGCGTGAAGGTGCGCGCGCCCACGCGGGCCGCCGCCAACTGCGCCAGCGCCAGCAAAACCGGCCGGCTCTGGGTTTCACCGAGAATGGCCACCGTGTCGCCGGGCTGCACAGCGCAGCGGCGCAGCACGGTTTCGAAGGCGTCGATCCAGGCGGGTTCTGTCCGCTCCTGCAGCATGGGCTTGTCTCCTTGTCGCCCCATTATTCATGAATTTTCATGTAAATTCCAACCATGTCCCCTGCCCGTTCCGCTGGCCTGCAGGCCCGCCCTCCCGATTTTTCGGCGCTGGAATTCCGCGCTTCATTGGGCATGTTCGCCACGGGGGTGACGATCGTGACGGCGCGCACCGACAGCGGTGAGCTCGTCGGCCTGACCGCCAATTCGTTCAACTCCGTGTCGCTGTCGCCCCCGCTGGTGCTCTGGAGCCTGGCGCGTGCGGCGGGTTCGATGGCCGCGTTTTCCAACGGCCGCCACTACGCGATCAACGTGCTCGCCGCTGACCAGCAGGCGCTGGCCGAACAGTTCGCCGCGCGCGGCACCGACCGCTGGGCCGGCGTGGGTTTCACCGGCGGCGCCAGCGGCGCGCCGCTGCTCGATGGCGCGGCCGCGACGTTCGAATGCTTCAACCGCAGCCAGTACGCCGAGGGCGACCACGTGATCTTCGTGGGCGAGGTGGAACGCTGCAACCACCGGCCCGAGGCCTCGCCCCTGCTGTTCCATGGGGGGCGCTTCTACACCGAGCATCCGTTGTGAGCAGCCGAGCCGAGCCGCCGCCTGGCCGCCCCAAGGCGGATCAGCCCCCGCAGGGGGCAGCGGCGGAGCATGGGGGCACGACTCGCTTCGTGAACGACTACCTGGGCTACCTCCTGGGCCAGGCGAACCACGCCTTGTTCAAGGACTTCGACGCCGTGGTGCGCGAGGCCGGACTGAGCAGTATCGAATGGCGCGTGCTGGCCACCCTCAGCGCACAGCCGCCCATGCCGGTGGGCCAGCTGGCGTTCGAGGTGCTGAGCCAGCAACCCACCGTGACCAAACTCGTGCAGCGCCTGGCCGCCCAAGGCTGGGTGACGCTGCGCGACGACCCGGCCGACCAGCGCCGCACGCTGGTGAGCATCACCGCGGCCGGGCAGAAGAAGGTGACGCCGCTGATCGCGCAGGCGCGCGAGCACGAGGCCGCGGCGCTGGGCACATTGAGCGCGGCCGAGGTGCGTCGGCTCAAAGCGCAACTGCGCCGGCTCGCGCAACCCAAGCCCCTGTGACAGACGGGGCCACCACGCACACCGACAATCGCCCGCATGACCACACCGCCCCAGCGCAAGAACCACCTCGACGCCCTCGCGATCACCCTGCTCGTGGTCTGCTGCGCCTTCTGGGGCTTTCAGCAGATCCTGATCAAGTTCGCGGTGGCGGAGATTCCACCGCTGTGGCAGGCGTCCATCCGCATGGTGGGCGCCACCGCGCTGCTCTGGGCCTGGTGCGCGGCGCGCGGCGTGCCGCTGTTCCAGCGCGACGGCACCTTGCGCGCTGGTGTGCTGGCCGGCTTGTTGTTCGCGGGCGAGTTCTGCTTCATCTACCTGGGCCTGATGCACACCAGCGCCTCGCGCCTGACGGTGTTCCTTTACACCAGCCCTTTCGTGGTGGCGATCCTGCTGCCGCGCGTGGTACCCGGCGAGCGGCTGCGCCAGGTGCAGTGGATCGGCCTGACGCTGGCCTTCATCGCCGTGGCCATCGCCTTCAGCGAAGGCTTCCTGCACAGCTCGCCGGCGGTGGGCCAATGGCGCGGCGACCTGATGGGGCTGGCGGCGGGCCTGCTCTGGGGCCTGACCACGCTGACCATCCGCGCCACGCGGCTCAGCTCGGCCAGCGCGGAAAAAACCCTGTTCTACCAACTCGGCGTCACGGCCCTGGTGGCGCCGGTGATCTCGCTGGCGTTGGGCGAGCGCTGGGGTTTCGACTACTCCGCAATGGCCTGGGGCTCGGTGGCACTGCAAACGGTGATCGGCGCGTTCGCCAGTTACCTCGCCTGGATGTGGATGCTGCGCCACTACCCGGCCACGCAGATGTCGACCTTCACCTTCCTCACGCCCGTGTTCGCGCTGGTGTTCGGCGTGGTGCTGCTGGGCGAGCCGCTCACGCCGCAGCTGGTGGTGGCGCTGGTCGGGGTGGCGGTGGGGATCGTGCTGGTGTCGAAGCGCTGAGGGGCCTATGTAAGTCCCTCGTCAGTCCAGCGCGTGAGGATTTCGGCCGCTCGCTCATTCCGCGATGGCGCAGCGCCCCAAAGCGGCGACAAGGAGAGTCCAGGTGCTACCCAAACTCATCGCCGCGTTGTCGGCGGTCGCGCTGCTCTTTCCGATGCTGTTCTTCACCTTCGCATCGCCACCCTTGCTGATCCTCAAACACGACACGCCGCAAGACGCGCGTTTCATTCGGGGGCTGTTCCACCACTACTACACCGTGATCGCGATCGCCGCCAGCATCGGCGCGTTGGCGCAGATCGCGATCGGCCGCATCGGGTTGTCCCTGGCCATGGCCGGTGTGGCCGCGTTGGCGTTTTCGCTGCACCGCTGGGTCATCCCGCGCATGGACGCGCTGCGGGAGCGGATCAACAGCGGCGACGCCACCGCGATCGCTCAGTTTCGGCGGTTGCACCTCACGGGCATGCTGCTCAACGTCGTGCAGGTGGGCGTGGTGGCCTGGGGCGTGGTCAAGCTGTTCACGCTGTGATGCTCAGGCGCCCCGTGCCGCCGCGAACCTCACATACCAGTCCAGGCTCCCCGGATTGGCCATCGCCTCGCGGTTGATGACTTTCTCCAGCGGCTGGCCGAGCAGCAGTTTCTTGATCGGCAGTTCCTGCTTCTTGCCGGAAAGCGTGCGCGGAATCTCGGCCACCTGGAAGATGGCGTTGGGCACGAAGCGCGGTGACAGCGCGGTCTTGATGCTGTCGTTGATGCGCTGCTGCGTGGCGGCGTCGAGCGTGAGTCCTTCGCGCAGCACCACGAACAGCGGCATGTAGCTCTCGCGCCCCAGGTACTCGAGGTCGACCACCATCGAGTCCATCACCTCGGGCAGGGCCTCCACCGCGCTGTAAAGCTCGCTCGTGCCCATGCGCAGGCCATGGCGGTTGATGGTGGCGTCGGAGCGGCCATAGATCACGCACGAGCCGTCGGTGTGGATGCGCAGCCAGTCGCCGTGGCGCCAGACCGCGCCGGCCTCGGCGTCGAGGTCACCGCCGCCGGGCTTGCGGCCCTGGCCGGGTGGGTAGGCGTCGAAGTAGCTGCCGATCAAACGCCGGTTGTCCGGGTCGCCCACGAAGTACAGCGGCATCGACGGGATGGGCTGCGCGCACACGAGCTCGCCCACCTCGTCGATCACCGGCTGGCCCTGTTCGTTCCACGCCTCGACCGCGCAGCCCAGCAGGCGGCATTGCATGCGCCCGGGTGTTTGCGGCAACTCGCGGTGGCCGCCGATGAAGGCACCGGCGAAGTCCGTGCCGCCGCTGATGTTGCACCACCAGATGTCCTGCTGCGCCGCGCTGCGCGCGATGCGGCGGAACTGCGCCGTGCCCCAGCGCTGAGCGTCCTCCGACAGTGGAGATCCCGTGGTGCCGAGCGCGCGCACGGCCGAAAGATCGCCACACGCCGCGAGGTCCACGCCCGACTTGAGGCAGTTGGCAAAAAACGCCGCGCCGGCCCCGAAGAAGGTCACGCCCTGCTCGGCCGCGAAGCGCCACAGCGTGGTCCAGTCGGGCTTGTCCTTGCTGCCGCCGGGGTTGCCGTCGTAGATCACGCAGGTGGTGCCGTTGAGCAGGCCGCTGGTCTGCGCGTTCCACATCACCCAGCCGGTGGAGCTGTACCAGTGGAAGCGCTCGCCCCAGCTGTTGGGCTGGTAGCTGCAGCCCACGTCGTTGTGCAGGTTCTTCAACGCCAGGCCGACGATCAGGGTGCCGCCATGGCCGTGCACGATGGGCTTGGGCAGGCCGGTGGTGCCGCTGGAATAGACGATCCACAGCGGGTGGTCGAACGGCAGCCACACGGGTTCGAAGGCGGCGGTGGCGGCATCGTCGCGCGCGGTCGCCGCGGCAAAGCTCGCGCAAGGCGCGGCGGCTTGCAGCGCCGCGGCCTGCGCCGCTGCGTCCTCGGCCAGGTTGGTGTGCATCACCACGTGGCGCACCGTGGGCAAGGCCGCGCGCAACTCGGCCACCACGCCCAGCCGCTCGTGGTCGCGCCCGGCGTAGGTCACGCCATCGCAGGCGATCAGCACCACCGGTTCGATCTGGCGAAAGCGGTCGAGCACGGCGTTCGTGCCCATGTCGGGCGCGCAGATGCTCCACACCGCACCGAGCGACACCGTGGCCAGGAAGGCCACCATCGCTTCCGGAATGTTCGGCAGGTAGGCCGCCACGCGGTCGCCCGGTTGCACGCCTTGCGCCTGCAGGTGCTGCGCGAGCGAGGCCACCTGGCGGCGCAACTCGGGCCAGCTCAATTCAACCTGCCGGCCCTTTTCGTTGCGGCTGACGACGGCCGCAAAACCGGCCTCGTGCGCGGGCTGCGCGTGGCGAAACACCTGCTGCGCGTAGTTCACGCGCGCGCCGGTGAACCACTGCGCGCCGGGCATCACGTTTTTCGCCAGCACGGCGGTGTGCGGCGTGGGCGACTGCAGTTCGAAGTAGTCCCAGATGCTTTGCCAGAAGCCGTCGAGGTCGGTGGTAGACCAACGCCAGAGCGCGTCGTAGCTGTCGAAGTGCAGGCCGCGGTGTTCGGCGAGCCATTGTTGGTACAGGCGGATCTGGGGGACGTGGGGCGCGTTCATGGTCTGAGCTTAGACCGCGGCCGAGTGCGCCACGCCTAGGGTTTTTGCGGTTGTCCGGCGTTGCATGGGCGAGACCGCCCACCAGGGTTTGTACGGGTGTTCAACATTTTTGTACAAGTGTTCAATATCGCCATGCCCACCGCCCGCAAGACCGCGCCATCCACCGCCGCTCGCCGAAAGAGCGATGCCGCCCCGCGCCCGGACCGGCAGCAGGCCATCCTGCTCGCGGCCGAGAAGTTGTTTGCGCAGCGCGGCTACCACGGCGTGACGATCCGTCAGATCGCCGAAGAGGCGGGCGTGCCGCTGGCGCTGGTGGCCTATTACTACGGGCCGAAACAGGACCTCTTCCACGCCGTCTTCGCGAGCTGGGGCCATACCATCGAAGAGCGGCTGAGCGCGCTGGACGTGGCCGCGCAGAACCCGGCCGATCCGCAGACGCTCACGCGCATCGTCGAAGCCTTTGTCGACCCGGTGATCCGCATGCGTTCCAGTCCCGAGGGGCAGTTCTACGCGCAGCTCGTGGGCCGCGAGCTGGCCTACAACAGCGAAGAAGCCGAGCGCGTCCTGCACGATTTCTTCGATCCGCTGGCGCACCGCTTCATCGACGCCATCCACACCGCCCTGCCCCACAGCACGCGCGCCGACGTGGCCTGGGGCTACCAGTTCGCGCTCGGCGCCTTGCTGCACCACCTGGTGGACAACCGCGTCGAGCGCCTCTCGCACCACCAGAACCGCGCCAACGACCCGGCCGCCGCCGAGCGCCTGGTGCGCTTCATCGTCGGTGGTCTGCGCGCCGCGCTGCCCGCCCCGCCCCCCACACGTTCGCCATCCACACCCAAAAGGAGACCCACATGAAACGACGCACCGCCCTGGCCGCACTGGCCAGCGTTCCCGCAGCCCTGAGCCTGCCGGCCTTCGCGCAGAGCAACACCCGGATCGTGTTCGGCTACACCGCCGTGACCGACTTCGCCTCGGTGTTCGTGGCCGCCGAGAACGGCTACTTCAAGAAGCGCGCGCTCGACGTGGAACTGAAATTCATCCCGATCAACTCCACCATCCCCGCGGCCGTGCAGGCCGACTCGCTGCAGATCGGCGGCCCCACGCCCAGCGTGTTCCTGCAGTCGGTCGACGGCGGGCTGGACCACGTGGCCGTGGCCGGCGCGGGCGTGACCTCGAAGAACATCACCGCCTTTGGCCTGATCGCCAAGGCTGGCAGCGGCATCCGCAGCGCCAAGGACTGCGTGGGCAAGAAGATCGGCGTGCCGGGCCTGGGCGCCTTCCTGCACGTGACCTTCCGCGCCTGGCTCAAGGACCAGGGCGTGGACTACAGGAAGGTGAACTTCGTCGAAGCCGCCTTCCCGCAGCACGGCGACCTGCTGCGCGGCGGTTCGGTGGATGCCGTGGTCAGCGCCGACCCGTTCATGAGCCGCATCACCGACACCGGCGTGGGCTACGTGGCCTCGTACTACTCGACCTTCCTGCCGGAGGGCCAGCCCACCATCATCCACGTGGCCAAACGCGACTGGGTGGCCAAGAACCCGGCCGCCGCGCGCGGCTTCCGCGAAGCGGTGCAGGAAGCCGCCGCCTTCATGGTGCAGCCGAAGAACGACGCCACCGTGCGCGCGGCCATCGGCAAGTACATCAAGCTGCCACCCGAGGTGCTCGCCAAGGCGCAGATTTCGCCGCCCGCGCCAGTGGTGACCGAGAAGCAGCTCACCTACTGGGTCAACCTCATGAAGGACCAGGACATGCTCAAGTCGCTGCCCGACGTTGCGCGCCTGATCGCCAAGTGAAGCACGCCGAACACCACGCGTCCGCTCCCGCGATGACCGACACCGTTCTGCACTTTGACGGCGTGGCCATCGAACTGGGCGGCCGCCAGATCCTCTCGCCGATCGACCTCACGGTGAAACGCGGCGAGTTCGTCTGCGTGATCGGCCCGTCGGGCTGCGGCAAGACCACGCTGCTGCGCGCCGCCGCGGGCTTCGTGACGCCGAGCCACGGCAGTGTGCGCCGCAAGGGCGCGGCCATCACCGGCCCCAGCCGCGAAGTGGCCTTCGTGTTCCAGGACTACGGGCGCGCCCTGCTGCCCTGGCGCACGGTGCAGGCCAACGTGAGCCTGGCGCTGGAAGCGGCGAACGTGCCCACGGCCGAGCGGCCCGCGCGCATCGCGCATGTGCTGAAGACGGTGGGGCTGAGCGCGCACGCGCAGAAGTTTCCGGCACAGCTTTCGGGTGGCATGCAGCAGCGCGTGCAGATCGCGCGCTGCCTCGCGCAGCGGCCCGACGTGATGATGATGGACGAGCCCTTCGGCGCACTCGACGCGATGACGCGCGAGACGCTGCAGGACGAACTCGCGCGCCTGGTGCGCGAGGAAGGCCTGACCGTGATGTTCGTGACGCACGACCTGGAAGAGGCGCTGTACCTGGGCGACCGCGTGATCGCCCTGCGCGCCAATCCCACGGCCGAAGCGCCCAGCCTGGCCGCGTTGATCGACGTGCCGCTGCCGCAACCGCGCGACCAGCTCAGCACCAAAGAGCATCCGGAATTTTTGCGCCTGCGCCGCGAGCTGTACCACTACCTGGGACATTGAGCGCCATGGTGAAGATCCTGAAATCGCTCGCGGTCCCCGCGCTGCTGATCGGCGCGCTGGAAATCTGGGCGCGCACCACCGGCCAGGGCAGCGATGCCATCGCCCCACCCTCGGCCGCGTTGCGCGCCTTTGGTGGCGCCATCACCGATGGTTCGTTGTTCGAAGCCACCGCGTTCACGCTCGGCACCGCCGCGCTCGGCCTGTTGATTGGCGCACTCGGCGGCCTGCTGCTGGGCACGCTGCTCGGCTTGTCCCGGCGCGCCGCGCGGCTGGGCTTTCTGAGTGTGGAAGTGGCGCGGCCGATTCCTTCGGTGGCGCTGATTCCGTTGGCCATGCTGGTGTTCGGCTTCGGCCTGCGCATGGAGCTCAGCGTGGTCGCCTTCGCCTGCCTGTGGCCCATGCTGGTGCTCACGCAGGCGGCGGTCACGCAGGTCGAACCGCGCCTGCTCGAGGTGGCGCGCGCGCTCGAACTCACGCCGCGCCAGCGCTTCGCCTGGATCATCGGCCCGGCCATCGTGCCGCGCCTGTTCGTCGCGCTGCGGCTGGGTGTGGCGATCGCGCTGGTGGTCGCCGTCACGGTGGAGATCGCGGCCAACCCGCACGGCATGGGCTACGCCATGATGATCGCGCAGCAAAGCCTGGACCCGGCGCTGATGCTGGCCTGGCTGGTGTGGATCGGTGTCGTGGGCTACGTCATCAACGTCGGTGCGCTGGCCTTGCAACGCCACGTCGCGCGCCGCATGGGGGAGCAGGCCGCATGAACAAGACACAACGGTCCCTCGCCGCCATCGGCAACGCCTCTGGCTCCGTCTTCGTGCTCGCGGCCTTCATCGCCCTGTGGTGGGCGCTCAGCACCAGCGGCTGGGTCAACCGCGCCTTCTTGCCGACACCACAAGCCACGCTGCAAAGCCTGGTGCAAGGCCTGGCCGGTGGCGACCTCGCCCGCTACACCTGGGCCACGCTCAGCCGCATGTTCAGCGGCTGGGTGCTCGCCAGCGCGCTGGGCATTGCCTTGGGTGCGCTCATCGGCAGCTCCCGACGCGCCAGCGAATGGCTCGCACCCACGCTGGAGTTCATCCGCCCCTTGCCCGCCTCGGCCGTGATGCCGCTGGCCATTGCGCTGTTCGGCCTCTCGGGCGGCATGGTGCTGGCCGTGGTGGCGTTCGGTGCGATGTGGCCGGTGCTGCTGGCCACGCTGCACGGCCTGGCGAACGTGCACAAGCAGCTGCGCGAGGTCTCGCGCTCGCTGGAGTTGAGCCACCTGGCCTTCGTGCTCAAGATCGGCCTGCCCAACGCCATGCCCGACATCCTGGCCGGCATGCGGCTGTCGATGACGGTCTCGCTCATCGTCTCGGTGGTGGGCGAAATGATCGCCTCGCAAGACGGCCTGGGCCAGGCCGTGCTGCTCGCCGCGCGCTCGTTCCAGGCCAGCGACCTGTTCGCCGGCATCGTGCTGCTCGGTGTGCTCGGCTTTGCGAGCAACGTGGTGCTCGCACTGGCCGAACGCTCCTTGCTGCGCTGGCAGCGCCCCTGAATTTCACCTCGCCCCCACGGAGAACAACCATGCCCCGCAAATTCGTCGACCTGTCCATCTACCTTGAAAACGACGTGGTGAGCGACCCGCCCGCGTTCGCGCCCAAGATCCAGTACTTCGACCACAAGAACTCGTTCGAGCAGATGGCGCCCTTCTTCCCCGGCTTGAAGCAGGAAGACCTGCCGGATGGCGACGTCTGGGCGGTGGAGATGGTGCAGCTGTCCACCCACAACGGCACGCACCTGGACGCGCCCTACCACTTCCACAGCACCATGGACAAGGCACTGGGCGAGAAGAAGCCGGCCATCACCATCGACGAGGTGCCGCTGGAGTGGTGCTTCCAGCCGGGCGTGAAGCTGGACTTCCGCCATTTCGAAGACGGCTACGTGGTGACCGCGGCCGACGTGGAGGCCGAACTGGCGCGCATCGGCCACACCCTGAGCCCACTGGAGATCGTGGTGGTGAACACGCGCGCCGGCTCGCGCTATGGCCACAACGATTTCGTGTCGGCCGGCTGCGGTATGGGCTACGAAGCGACCATGTATTTGCTGGAGCGCGGCGTGCGCCTGACCGGCACCGATGCCTGGAGCTGGGACGCGCCCTTCGTGTACACCGCGCAGAAGTACGCCGCCACGCAGGACGCCGGCCTGATCTGGGAAGGCCACAAGGCCGGGCGCGACATCGGCTACTGCCACATCGAGAAGCTGCACAACCTCGAAGCCCTGCCGCCCACGGGTTTCACCATCTCCTGCTTCCCGCACAAGATCCGTGGCGCGTCCGCCGGCTGGACGCGCGCGGTCGCCATCTTCGACGACGCATTGCAGGCCACTGCATAGCCCCCACGCTGCGCCGCTGCGCGGGTCGCTGCCCCCCGCGGGGGCTGATCCGGCTTGGGGCGGCCCGGCGCCGGATCATTCTTCTCACGCACAGGACACCTCATGCAACTCAACCACACCCACGACGTCAACACCCGCAGCTGGCTCGAATCGGCCCACGCACCGGGCACCGACTTCCCGATTCAGAACCTGCCCTTCGGTGTCTTCCGCCGCAAGGGTTCGGGCGAGGCGTTTCGCGGCGGCGTGGCGATCGGCGATCAGGTGATCGACCTGGCCGCCATCGCGCGCGACAACGCGGTGTCGGGCCCAGCCGCACAGGCCGCGAATGCCTGCGCGGGCGACGCGCTCAACGACTTCCTGGCCATGGGGCCCGCGGCCTGGCGTGCCCTGCGCCACGCGCTGTTCGATCTGCTCAAGGCCGGCGCGAGCGGCCCCGGCGTGAGCGCGCTGCGCGCCAGCCTGGTGCCGCAGGCCGAGGTGGAACACCGACTGCCCACGCGCATCGGCGACTACACCGACTTCTACACCTCGATCCACCACGCGCGCAACGTCGGCCGCGTGATGCGTCCGGACGACCCGCTCACGTCCAACTTCCAGTGGATCCCGATCGCGTACCATGGCCGCGCCTCCAGCGTCGTCATCAGCGGCACCGCCTTCCGCCGCCCGATGGGACAGGCCATGCCGCCCGGGGCGAGCGCCCCGGTGTACGGCGCGTGCAAGCGGCTCGACTACGAGCTTGAGATGGGCTTCTACGTCGGCCCGGGCAATGCCATGGGCGAACCGATTCCGATGGCCGAGGCCGAGCAACACATCTTCGGCATGTGCCTGCTCAACGACTGGTCCGCGCGCGACCACCAGTTTTGGGAGATGGCGCCCCTCGGCCCGTTCCTGGGCAAGAACTTCTGCACCACGGTGTCGCCCTGGATCGTGAGCATGGAAGCGCTCGCGCCCTACCGCGTGCCGTTCGCGCACCCGGCCGACGAACCGCAGCCACTGGCCTACCTGGACAGCGCGGCGAACACCGAGCGCGGCGGCGTGGACGTGCAACTCGAAGTGCAACTCGAGTCGCGCGAACACCGCACACGCGGCGTCGCGCCCGACCGTCTCTCGGCCACGAGCTTCAGGCACCAGTACTGGACCATCGCGCAGATGCTCACGCAGCACACCGTCGGCGGCTGCAACCTGCAACCGGGCGACCTGTTGGGCACCGGCACGATCTCGGGCCCCACGGCGTCGGAAGCCGGCGCGATCGTGGAACTGAGCGTCGGTGGCACGCGCGCCGTGCCCTTGCCGGGCATTGGTGGCGAGCGCCGCTTCCTCGAAGACGGCGACACCGTGATCCTGCGCGGCTGGTGCGAGAAGCCGGGCGCTGCGCGCATCGGCTTTGGCGAAAGCCGTGGCGAGGTGCTGCCGGCGGTGGGATGAGGACCCTTATGCGGCCACCCCATCGAGGCTCAGAAACTTGAGGGTCTCCTGCTCGATGTCGTGGTCGTAGAGGGATCGGCGCAGCTGCGCGGAGTTGGCGATCTCCTTGTCGCGTTGTGCCAGGTCCGCGTACTTCGAGTCGTAGCGCAGACCGTTCTTGCGCGCTTCGGCCTGCACCATGGACGTCCGCGGTTGCCGCAGCGCCTCGTACCGTTTGAGTGCCTCGTGCACCGGCGTGTCTTGCGTGCAGGCCTGCAGGATCACGGCCAGGGCGGTGCCATCTTCGATCGCCTGGTTGGCGCCCTGCCCCAGGTGCGGCAGCATCGGGTGGGCGGCGTCACCGAGCAATGCCAGGCGACCGTTCACCCACTGGCCCAGCGGCTTGCGGTCGTAGAGGCCCCACCAGAAGCAGGTCTCGACCTTCTCCAGCAGATGGGTCACGCGCGGGTCCCAGCCGGCAAACGCTGCGGCGAGTTCGTCGCGGTCACCGACGGCGGACCAGGACTCGGCCGTCTCGCTGGAGGTCGGCACGAAGCCGACATAGTTCAGCAGCTCGCCGCCGCGCACCGGGAACACCATGAAGTGCTTGCCATCGCCCATCCAGACCTGGTGCGCCTCGCGGCGCCAGTCGGGCAGTTTGTCGGCCGCAATCAGTCCACGGTAGGCGCGAAAACCCGCGTACTCGGGAGCCGAGGGCTCCACCACGTGCTTCTGCAGGACCGAGTTGATGCCATCGGCCGCGATCACGGCATCGGCGTGCGCGACCTCGCCATTCTCGAAGCTCAGATGCGCGCCGGCCTCGTCCTGGCTGAAGCCGATGCACTTGTGGCCGGTGTGGATCGCGCCCGCGGGCAGTGCGTCGGCCAGCACCTTGAGGATGTCGGCGCGGTGCATGCCGTACATCCCGTTCCAGCCGCTGGAGTCGGTGGTCAGGATCTTGCCGACCACGGAGCCGTCCATCCGGTAGTACTCGGAGCCGGCGCCCACCCTGGCGCCGACGCGGGCGAGCGCATCGCCCAGGCCCATGCGCTCCATCTGCCGCAAGCTGTTGGGATAGATGAACACGCCGGCCCCCACCTCGCGCAGCACGCCCGACTGTTCGTACACCGCGACGCTGATGCCTCGGTGAGACAAGGCCACGGCCGCGGCCAGACCGCCCATGCCACCGCCCACGATGGCTACGTGCATACGTTTGGATTTCACAGCAACATCTTTCATTTGGTGGCCTTGGCCGAGGGGCGGAGCAACTCGCTCACGGCCCTGAACTCGTTGGAAATCTCGTCGGACAGCGCGCGGCCCGAACCCCACTCCTGCACGATCCCGGCCGGCAGCAGCTGGGCCGAGATGCTGGTGTTGCGCGTCACGTCTTCGAGCGCGGTCACGACCTTGTCGACCACGGCCTTGGGCACACCGGCCGGCATGAAGAAACCGAACCACACGCCCAGAATGTCGGCCTTGTAACCCAGCTGGCGCAGCGTCGGCACAGTGGGAAATTCGGGAAATGGCGAGGAGATCGCCAAGGCGCGCAAGTTGCCGCTGCGCATGTGCGTGCTCACCGCGCCGAGGGCCAGGATCACGCCCTCGATATGGCCACCGAGGAGATCGGTGATCGCGGGTGCCGCACCCTTGTAGTTGACGGAGGTCAGCGTGGTGCCGGCGGCCGAGTTGATCTGCTGGACGCTGATGTCTCCCACGGAGCCAGGACCGGCATTGCCGACGCGAACGCTGTTGGGGTTGCGCGACGCGTGCTCGACCATCTCCTTCAAGGTCTTGAAGGGCGCATCTTTGTGCACCACCAGAACCGACGGGCTGCGCGTGGTCAACGCCAACGGCACCAGGTCTTTCAACGGATCGTAGTTGGCGGCCTCCGGCTCGATCACGCGCCGGATGGTCAGCGGACTGTTTTGCGCATACAGCAGCGTGTACCCGTCCTTGGGGGCGCGGACGACAGACTGCGTGCCCAGCGAGCCCCCCGCGCCCGGTCGGTTCACCACCGTGACGACCGTGCTCAGCAAGCGCGAAAGCTCCTGGCCCATGAGGCGCGCGGCGCGATCGGCGGCGTCGCCCGCCGCCAGGGGCGTGACCAGACTGATCGGCATGCTCGGATAGTCCTCGGCACGCGCCATGAGGGGTGCCGCCAGCAGGGATGCGTATCCCAGGAGTTCTCGTCTCTTCATATTTTTCAGCGCTCACAAAGGTTGCAGAAGTTCGGGCACGAAGCCCGCCTGCCCGATGCGCACCTGGCAAGCCAGCGTGTCGCATCCAACAGCCTGCAAATTCTGGCGGCCACACCCGCTTGGAACAAGCCGGTTTTGCGCATTGCGCAGACAATGGCCCGATCGTCTCGCTGCGATCCAGGAGGCTCGGGACGAATGGAGGGCGACGGTCAACTTTGACCAGGTGCCGGGTTTCTGCGGATGAACACCCTGGGGTATTTGCCGGGCACAATGCCCGCCGGCGCAGCCGCGCCCGACAAGCAACATCAACAACGAGGAGAAGACCGCATGGGATTGTTCAACTGGACGGAGAAGAGCGCATCCACGCTCAACAACGGCGGCGTGATCGCGCCCGACGAGCGATTGCCCTGGCCGCAGACCGGCGTGATGGGCATTCAGCATTTGATCGCCATGTTTGGCGCCACCGTGCTCGCGCCCATCCTCATGGGCTTCGACCCCAACGTCGCCATCCTCATGAGCGGCATCGGCACCCTCATCTTCTTCATCGTCACCGGCGGCAAGGTGCCGAGCTACCTCGGCTCGAGCTTCGCCTTCATCGGCGTGGTGATTGCGGCCAGCGGCTACGCCGGCCCTGGCCCCAACGCCAACCTGGGCGTGGCGCTCGGCGGCATCATCGCCTGCGGCCTGGTCTACACCCTCATCGGCGTCATCGTGCAAGCCGTGGGCACGGGCTGGATCGAGCGCTTCATGCCCCCCGTGGTCACCGGCGCGGTGGTGGCGGTGATCGGCTTGAACCTGGCTGGCATCCCGATCAAGAACATGGCACCCACCGGCTTCGACGCGTGGATGCAGGGCATCACCTTCGTCTGCGTGGCGCTGGTGGCGGTGTTCACGCGCGGGATGCTGCAGCGCCTGCTGATCCTCATGGGCCTGATCATCGCGAGCCTCATCTACGCCGTGCTCACCAATGGGCTCGGCATGGGCAAGCCGCTGGACCTCTCGGGCATCGCCAATGCGGCGTGGTTGGGCATGCCCAACTTCAGCAAGCCGGTGTTCGAGATGAACGCCATGCTGCTGATCGCGCCGGTGGCCATCATCCTGGTGGCGGAGAACCTGGGCCACATCAAGGCCGTGACCGCCATGACCGGGCGCAACCTGGACCAGTACATGGGCCGCGCCTTCATCGGCGACGGCGTGGCCACCATGGTGGCCGGCAGCGCGGGCGGCACGGGCGTGACCACCTACGCCGAGAACATCGGTGTGATGGCCGCGACCAAGATCTACTCCACCGCCATCTTCTTCGTGGCGGGCCTCATGGCGGTGCTGCTGGGTTTCTCGCCGAAGTTCGGTGCACTGATCCAGGCCATTCCGCTGGCCGTGATGGGTGGCGTGTCCATCGTGGTGTTCGGCCTGATCGCCATCGCCGGCGCGAAGATCTGGGTCGACAACAAGGTCGACTTCTCCGACAACAAGAACCTGCTGGTGGCGGCGATCACGCTGATCCTCGGCACCGGCGACTACACGCTGAAGTTCGGCGGCTTCGCGCTGGGTGGCATCGGAACGGCGACCTTTGGCGCGATCATCCTGTACGCCTTGCTCAACCGCGGTGGCACCGCGCGCGCTCGCGGCGAGGGCTGAGCCTCACCGCCGCTGACGCGGCGGCGGGGTCGGCGGCGGATCGCTCATCGCCCCGCCGATCTTGGCCCCCAGGAAGGTCCCGATGCCGGGCAAGACCGCCGTGCCGATGGCTGCCCCGGCGATCGAGCCCCAGGCCATCTCGAAGGTGGGGTCCCGTGTCGGCCCGTGCGCCGCGAAAGGCACTTCCACCACGCCGCCACCCGCTTCCAGCCTGCCCCGCGCTTCGATCTGGCCGCGGTACAGCGTGGCCTCGCCGGTGGCGCTGTAGGTGTCGGCCACCGCCTTCACCTGCGTGAACGTGGTCTTCAGGCCCTGGGCCGTGTTCTGCGTGACCATGACGCCACCCAGGCTGTCCAGCGGCGTCTCGCCGGCGCGGTCTTCGCCCAGCGATTTGACCGCCTTGTCCAGGTCGATGCGCAACAGGCGTGCGCGCTCCACCTGCAAGGTGCTGCGCGTGCGCAGTGCGCGAAACAGCTCACCCACGGTCTCGCCCTCGGCGCGCAGCGTGGTCTCGCCCGATGCCAGGCCACCGATGAAGGCGCGCCGGTTGAAGCTCTCGAGCAGGGCCTGTATCTCCACCTGGCGCGGCGACAGTTCGCCCGTGAGCGTCATGTGGCCCCGCTTCGAGATGGCCAGCCGCGCCTGGCCGCGCGCCGTACCGCCACCGGCCTGCAGCTGCAGCCGGTAGACATCGGCGCCGTCGTCGGTCTTGCCCTCGCGCGTGGCCTCCAGCACGGCCGCGCTGCGGGCCTCGGGACGGCGCAGCAGCAGGCGGCGCGGCAGGCGGTCGGTGTCGTCGAACGCGATCTCACCGTCGTAACGCACGGGCACGCCGCTGTACGAGGTGTACGTCAGGTCCTTGAAGACCAGGGATCGCAGCACCACCGTGGCGCCCTGCGCATCCTGCGTCCGGTTGCGGTAGGCGGCCAATGCCCCGCGCGGCACCTCGGCGCCGTCGATCTCCAGGCGGTCGATGACGAGGCGCTTGTCCAGCAAGGGCAAGAGTTGGGGATAGATGGCCAGGCGGCGCATGCGAATCGCCTCGTCGCCAGGCTGAACGGTGTGCGCGTCCAGCAGCTCGATCACCGGCGTGCCGCGCACACGCCAGCGCGCTTCCCGCACGACGAGCGGATGCCCCAGGCGTTCTTCAAATTCCTTCTCGACCCGTCGCGCGAGTTCTTCGTTGCTGGGCACGTAGGACCGCGCCACCAGCCACACCCCCGCCACCAACAGCGCGACGAGGGCGGTGGCGGCAATGACCCAACGGCGGGTGGCGGGTTTCATGGCGGACGGTGCTCCAGGGTGCATCCTGCGGGCGCGGCCGGACTTGCCGTGTAGGTGCATGCCGCGTGGGGCGCCGGATATTTCCTATAGTGGTGGCCTCACTCACAGGAGCCCGACCTTGTCCCTCTGGAAAAAACCCATCTCGGTGGAAGAACTGACCGCCATCCACCACGGCACCGCCGTGCAGCACCTCGGCATCGAATTCCTCGAGGTCGGTCCCGACTTCATCCGCGCGCGCGTGCCGGTCGACACGCGCACCAAACAGCCCTACGGCCTGCTGCACGGCGGTGTGAGCGTGGTGCTGGCGGAAACGCTGGGCTCGTGCGGCGCGGCCTACAGCTGCCCCGAAGGCCACCGCGCGGTGGGGCTGGACATCAACGCCAACCACCTGAAGGGCGCCATCAGCGGCTGGGTGACCGGCATCACACGCCCGGTGCACGTCGGGCGCACCACGCAGGTCTGGCAGATCGACCTGACGAACGACGCGGGCGAGTTGACCTGCGTCTCGCGGATCACGATGGCGGTGTTGGCACCGAGGTAAGCCCACGCGAAAGACGCCCCTGGCGTCAGGGCTATCCGGCGGGGCCGCTTGACCCTGAAGCAACTCCAGGGTCTGTAATCGGGCCATGGACGACAAACACACCGCCCCCCACCCCCAGCCTGCCACTGCCGCCGCGTCGACGTGGCTGCACGTGCCCAGCATGTGCTGCGCCGCCGAATTCAACGTGGTCGAGAAGGAGCTGCGCCGCTTGAGCGGCGTGCGCGAGGTCGCGCCGGACTTCATCCGGCGCGCGGTGCGCGTGCAGCACGACGCGGTGCCCGCGCCGGAGCTGGTCGCCGCGGCGGCGCGATCGGGCTTCGAGGTGCGCCTGGGTGCCGCCGCCACACCACCGTCCCGGGGCAAGGGGCTGAGCGGCATCGCCATCAAGGCGGTGGGCGCTGCCGCGCCTGCGTCCGCAGCCCCGCCCGCGAAACACGCAGCGCACGGCGACCACGACCACGACCACAGCGAACATGAGCATCACGACCACGCGGCCGATCACGCCACCGCGCCGTCGAGCACCAGGCTCATCATCGGCGGCGTGCTGGCGCTCGCCGCCGAGGGCGCGGCGCTGGCGTATGGCGACGCGTCGTTGCCCGCGGTGGCGCTGGCGTTGTCGGCCATCGGCCTGGCCGGTCTGGACACCTACCGCAAGGGGCTGGTGGCGCTGCGGCGCTTCAACCTGAACATCAACGCCTTGATGACGGTGGCGGTGACCGGTGCGGCCATCCTGGGCCAGTGGCCCGAGGCGGCGATGGTGATGGTGCTGTTCGCCATCGCGGAGATGATCGAGGACAAGTCGCTTGACCGCGCCCGACGCGCCGTCGAAGGCCTGATGTCGATGGCGCCCGACATGGCGACCGTGCAGCAAGGCACGGCATGGCGCGAGGTGCCCGCGGCGTCGGTCGCGCTGGGCACCCTGGTGCGCGTGCGACCGGGCGAGCGCATCGCGCTCGACGGCACGGTGGCATCGGGCGCATCCGCGGTGGACCAGGCCGCCATCACGGGCGAGAGCGTGCCGGTCGACAAGGCCGTGGGCGACAAGCTCTTTGCCGGCACCATCAACCAGAACGGCGAGCTGCTCTACCGCGTGGGCGCGCTGGCCGACGACTCGACGCTGGCGCGCATCATCCGCGCCGTGCAGGAAGCCCAGGCCACGCGCGCGCCCACCCAGCGCTTTGTGGACACCTTCGCCAGCTACTACACGCCCGCCGTGTTCGCGGTAGCGGTGGCCATGGCGGTGTTGCCACCGCTCCTGATGGGCGCGGACTGGATGACCTGGGTCTACCGCGCGCTGGTGCTGCTGGTGATCGCGTGTCCTTGCGCGCTGGTGCTGTCGACGCCGATTTCGGTGGTGTCCGGCCTGACCGCCGCCGCTCGGCGCGGCATCCTGGTCAAGGGCGGCCTGTACCTGGAGCAAGGCCACCGGCTCAAGGTGCTGGCACTGGACAAGACCGGCACGCTGACCCAGGGCAAGCCGGTGGTGACCGATGTGCTGACGCTGCAGGGCAGCGAGAGCGAGATGCTCGCGCGCGCCACCGCGCTCGCGGGCCGAAGCGACCACCCGGTGTCGAAGGCGATCGCGGCGCACGGCCCGCAGGGCGCGGTGGCGCTGGAGGTCACCGGCTTCACGGCGCTGCAGGGACGTGGCACCGAAGGCTTCATCGGCGGCGAGCGCTACCGCCTCGGCAACCACCGCCTGCTGGAGGAATCGGGCGCCTGCACACCCGAACTCGAAGCACGGCTCGACGCGCTGGAGGAGCAGGGAAAAACCGCCGTGGTGCTGGTGCGCGGCGATCAGGCCATCGGCATCTTCGCCATTGCCGATCGGGTGCGCGCGGAGAGCGCCGACGCCATCGCGCAACTCAAGGCGCTGGGCGTGCGGCCCATCATGTTGACCGGCGACAACCGCCACACGGCAGAGGCCATTGCGCGGCAGGTGGGCATCGACGACGTGCGCAGCGAGCTGCTGCCCGAGGACAAGCTCAAGGTGATCGAAGCACTGTCGGCGGGCAACACGGTGGTGGGCATGGTGGGCGACGGCATCAACGACGCGCCCGCGCTGGCGAAGGCGAACATCGGCTTCGCCATGGGCGCCGCGGGCACCGACACCGCGATCGAAACGGCCGACATCGCGCTGATGGACGACGACCCGCGCAAGCTGGCCGAATTCATCCGCCTCTCACGCGCGACCCGCGCCGTGCTGTGGCAGAACATCGCGTTCGCCCTGGGCATCAAGGTGGTCTTCCTCACGCTGGCCGTGACCGGGCAGGCCACCCTCTGGATGGCCGTGTTCGCCGACATGGGCGGCAGCCTGCTGGTGGTGTTCAACGGGCTGCGCTTGTTGCGGCACCGGGCGGCTTGACGCCGCGTGCCGCGGCCAGTTCCGCTAACTCCGCTCGCACCGCCCCTGCGCGGTCGCCTGCCCACGAAAATCGCTGGTCCAGGTCTGGGTGGCGGTGTCGATCTGGATGCGCTCGTTGTCGATCGAGGTGAGGATCACCGTGTCCTGCACCGAGAAGCTGTAGACCGGCACGCCGTCGATGTGCACCGAGCGCACGCGCTTCTTGTCGTAGCCGATGCGCACGCTGCGCGTCCAGGTGGTGCGCGCGGGCTGGTAGGCGGCCTCGCACACCAGCGTCACTTCGCTGGGCTTGTTGTTGGCCGCCTTCTTGCCCTGCGCCACCGCAGGACCCACGCACAGGGCAGCGACGCCCAGTGCCACCAGCGCCGTGGCTTTCATGGTGCGTCGTTGGACTTGGCCAGGCGCTCGCTCTTCCAGTACACGTCGTCGCCGCCGTTCATGCGGTTGAGCACGCGCGCGAGCACGAACATCAGATCGCTCAGGCGGTTGAGGTACTGGCGCGGTGTTTCCTTCAGATCTTCCGCGTCGCCCAGCGCCACCACGGCGCGTTCGGCGCGGCGCGCCACGGTGCGGCACACGTGCGCCTGGCTGGCCGCGCGGTTGCCCGCGGGCAGGATGAACTCCTGCAGCCGCGGCAGCGTTTCGTTGTAGGTCGCCAGCGCCTGGTCGAGCGCGAGCACGGCCTCGGGCTTGAGCAACTCGAAACCGGGAATGGACAGCTCGCCGCCCAGGTTGAAGAGCTGGTGCTGGATCTCCACCAGCACCAGCCGCACGCCGTCGGGCACGTCTTCGCACAGCAGCATGCCGATGTGCGAGTTGAGTTCGTCGACATCGCCCATCGCGTGCACGCGCAGGCTGTCCTTGGAGACGCGGGTGTTGTCGCCCAGGCCGGTGGTGCCGGCGTCGCCGGTGCGGGTGGCGATCTGGGTAAGTCGGTTGCCCATGGGTTTGCCTCTCTCTTTCTCGCTGCGGATGGATGTAAAACCTTGAAACGGCACCCATTGTGCGTGAGCGGGTGCACCCGTAACGACATGCAGGGAAATGTGAGCGAGGCAAAGGACTATTGACGCAGGCAACGGCAGGCAAAAGCGCTGGCACATGGGCGCGAACCGGGCGGTAATGCCCCCTCGTTCCAACCTTTCGACAGGAGTCCTCTCATGTCCCGATTTCGCATCCAGTCCCCTTTGTCCGTTTCCGAATTCGAGCAACGCAGCGTGCGACTGATCGCCGCCTGCGCGCTGGGACTGGCCGGTATCGTCAGCGTGCAGGTCGCCCCGCCCACGCGCCATGCCATCTCGGCGTTCACGCCCTCGCGCCTGACCGATGCGCCCCGCCCGGTCCCCTTGTCTTCCCGCACGATCGTCCCCACGGCGCAGCGGCTCTGATGGGGCCTGCGAGGCGCCGCACAGGGGCGGTGCCAGGGCGTAAACTGGCCGGCGGATTTCCCCACCGCGATTGGAGACAAGCCCCATGAACGCCCCCGCCACCCTGAACCATCTCGCGCCCGAGGTCCACCAGCGCGCCATTGCACCCGAGTTCCTCGCGGCGCTGCAGGCCCGGTTTGGCGCCCAGTGTTCCACCGCGATGGCGGTGCGCGAACAACATGGCCGCGACGAGTCGGTCTACGAGGTGCCGCCCCCGGTGGCGGTGGTCTTCGCGCAAAGCACGCAGGACGTGGCCGACACCGTCGCACTGGCCGCGCAGTACCGGGTTCCGGTGATTCCCTTTGGCGCGGGCTCGTCGCTCGAAGGCCACCTGCTCGCGGTGCAAGGCGGCATCAGCATCGACCTGAGCCGCATGAACAACGTGCTGTCGATCAACGCCGAAGACCTCACGGTGACGGTGCAGCCCGGCGTGACGCGCAAGGCCGTCAACGAGGCGGTCAAGAGCGAAGGCCTGTTCTTCCCGATCGACCCGGGCGCGGACGCTTCCATCGGCGGCATGTGCGCCACACGCGCCAGCGGCACGAACGCGGTGCGCTACGGCACCATGCGCGACAACGCGCTCGCGCTCGAAGTGGTCACGGCGCGCGGCGAGGTCATCCGCACGGGGTCCCGCGCCAAGAAAAGCAGCGCCGGCTACGACCTCACGCGCCTGATGGTGGGCAGCGAAGGCACGTTGGGCGTGATCACCGAAATCACGCTCAAGCTCTATCCCCTGCCCGAAGCCATTTCGGCCGCCACCTGCTCGTTCCCGACCATCGAGGCCGCCGTGCGCACCGTCATCCAGGTGATCCAGCTGGGCGTGCCCATTGCGCGCTGCGAGCTGATCGACCACAACAGCGTGCGCATGGTCAACGTGCACAGCAAGCTGGGCCTGCGCGAAGAAAACATGTTGCTCATGGAGTTCCACGGCTCGCCATTGAGCGTGAAGGAGCAGGCCGAGACGGTGCAGGAGATCGCCAGCGAATTCGGCGGCAACGCGTTCGAATGGGCCGACACGCCGGAGGAGCGCACGCGCCTGTGGACTGCGCGGCACAACGCCTACTTTGCCGCGATCCAGAGCAAGCCGGGCTGCCGCGCGATCTCCACCGATACCTGCGTGCCGATCTCGCGCCTGGCCGACTGCCTGCTCGACTCGGTGGCCGAGGCCGACGCCTCGGGCCTGCCGTATTTCCTGGTCGGCCACGTGGGCGACGGCAACTTCCACTTCGGTTACCTGATCGACCCCCACAAGCCCGAGGAACACACGCTGGCCGAGGAGCTCAACCACAAGCTGGTGGCGCGCGCGCTCAGCCTGGAAGGCACCTGCACCGGCGAGCACGGCGTGGGTCTGCACAAGATGGACTTCCTGGTCACCGAAGCCGGCGCCGGCGCGGTCGACATGATGCGCACCATCAAGCGCGCGCTCGACCCGGACAACATCCTGAACCCGGGGAAGATCTTCGCGCTCTGAGCCGCACCCCGGCACTCAGCGGGGCGCGACGCGCGTTGCGCAAGTGGGAGGAAAGTGACACACCCATCGAACCGGCGGGATCTGCTGCGCCTCGCTGCGGCCTCGGCCGTGGCCACCAGCCTGCCGCGCTGGGCCTGGTCCCAGACGCTGCGGCAGCGCCACCTCTTTCCCCTGGGCGTGGCCAGCGGCGCACCCAGCGCGGACGGCTTCGTGCTGTGGACGCGCTTGCTGGGCGGCCCCGTGCCCGGCATCGCGAGCGCGGCCCACGAGGGCGCGCCGCTGACCGGTCCCGTGACCGTGCAATGGCAGGTGGCGGACGACGAAGCCTTCACGCGCATCGTGCAATCGGGCCAGGCCACGGCCGAGCCGGCGCTGGGTCACAGCGTGCACGTGGAGGTGACGGGCCTGCGGCCCGACCGCTGGTACTTCTACCGCTTCATGCATGGCGACGCGGTCACCCCCGTGGCGCGCACCCGCACCGTGCCCGCCGCCGATGCGCTGGTGGCGCGCATGCGCCTGGCCTACGCCTCCTGCCAGCGCTGGGAGCAAGGCCATTACGCCGGCTACCGCCACATGGCCAAGGACAACCCAGACCTGGTGCTGTTCCTGGGCGACTACATCTACGAATACGCCATGCCGGCCAGGCCGCCTGCCACACCGCTGGCGCGCACGCACACGCTGCGCCTGGCGGAGAACCTGCAGGACTACCGCGACCGCTACGCGCTGTACAAGAGCGATCCGCACCTGCAGGCGATGCACCGGGCGTGCCCCTGGGTGGTGAGCTGGGACGACCATGAAGTGCAGAACGACTACGCCGGCCTGTTCGGCACGGGCAGCGAGGCGTCGTTCCTGCAACGCCGCCAGGGCGGCTACCAGGCCTTCTACGAGAACATGCCCTTGCGCGCGAGCGCGCTCGTGAGCGGTCTGCAAGGCCTGGGCTCGAACGAGGCCGTGCGTGTCCATTCGCGCACGTCCTACGGCCGCCTGGCCACCTTCCACATGATGGACACGCGGCAGTTCCGCGACCTGGAGGCGTGTCGCGTGCCCGGCGAACGTGCGGGCGGCGCCATCTCCAACCAGACCTGCCCCGCGCGCGCCGACCCCAAGCGCACCCTGCTGGGCACCGTGCAGGAGCGGTGGCTCGACGAGGGCCTGGCGCAGGATGCCGCGGGCGAGCGCACGCGCTGGAGCGTGCTGGCGCAGCAGACCATCTTCTCGCAGCGCAACTACAAGGCCGCGCCCGAAGAGAGTTTCAACCCCAACACGTGGGACGGCTACCCGGCCGCGCGCCAGCGCGTGCTGGACGCGATGCAGGCCAAGGCACCGCGCAATGCGGTCTTTCTGGGCGGCGACATCCATCAAAACTATGTGTGCCAAGTGCATGCCGATTTCGCGCGGCCCGATTCACCGGTGATCGCCAGCGAGTTCTGCGGCACCTCGCTCAGCTCGGCCAGCGGCGTGGCGCAGTCGACCACCGATGCCATCCGCGCGAAGAACCCGCACATCCTGTTGGCGCGCAGCGACCAGCGCGGCTATGTGATCGCCGACGTCACGCCCACGGAATGGACCACGAGCTTGCGCGTGCTGGACGACGTGAGCAAAGAGGCCAGCGGCGTGAGCACGCTCGCGCGCTTCGTCGTGAACGACCGCCGACCGGGTACCGAGCAAGTGGGTTGATGTGTCCGTCCGGGTCCGACCGGCCTGGGCATGCGCTGAGCCGCTGGAACGCCCCTTGCATTCAGCGGCCAGGCCGGCGGCGCAGCGGATCAGGGTGTGTGCGCCAGCGCATTGACCGCACCCGCTCCTCGGCGTATGTTGATCCTGTGGCTCGCGCCCGACCCACGCATTCCGCGGCAGGCCCGTGGCGTGAGCACGTTCGATGGATCGAGACCGCCATGCGCCACCTGCTCCTCGCCCTGCCGCTCCTGCTGCTGCCCGTCCCTCCCGCGGCGCAGGCCCAGGTCTACGTCAACATCGGTATCCACCTGCCGGTGTACCCGCAACTGCAACTCGTGCCCGGCTACCCGGTGTACTACGCGCCAGAGGTGCAGGGCAATTTCTTCTTCTACGACGGCCTGTACTGGGTCTTCGAGGACGACAACTGGTACTACAGCAGCTGGTACAACGGACCGTGGTTCATCATCGGACCCGAGTACGTGCCGGTGTACCTGCTGCGCGTGCCGGTGCGTTACTACCGCCGACCGCCCATGTACTTCACCTACTGGCGGGTCGACGCGCCGCCGCGCTGGGGTGATCACTGGGGACCCGGCTGGGCGCAGCGCCGCTCGGGGTGGGACCACTGGGACCGCGCCAAGGCACCCGCCCCCGCTCCCCTGCCGGACTACCAGCGCAAGTACCCGCAGAGCCGCTACCCGCAATTCGCGGTGCAAGACCGCATCCGCAACGACCACTACCGCTACCAGCCCCGCAACCCGACGGTGCGGGCGCAGCTTGCGGCCCCGCCACCGCCAGCATCACCGCAACGGCCCGACAACCGACCGCTGCAGCGGGAGGAAGTGCGCCGGCCCGATCGGGTTGAACCAGCGCCGATGCCGCGCCAGGACCGCCCGGGACCCCGCTTCGACGAACGCGCCGCGCCCCCGCAACAGGTGGCGCCACGAGAGCCCGACGGTGTGCGCCGACCCGAGCGCGCCGAGCGGCCGCCCATGCCCGTCGAGCGCAACGAACCTCGCTTCGACAGGCGCGAGGCGCAGCCGCCGATGCGCCCCTTCGAACCCGAGCAGCGCCGACCTGAAGCACCCGAACGGCGCGCGGCGCCCGAGCCCCGGCAACAACCACAATGGCAATCACCGAGGCAACCAGACTTTCAGCCTCGGCAACCACCCCAACAGCAGCAACAGCCCACACGCGCCGAGCCCATGAACCGGGGTCAGGACCGCGAGCAGCCCGGTCAGCGGCGGTTCGAGGAAGAACGAGGGCGCGGCGGCAACGGGCGCGGCGACGAGCGCCGCAACCGCGATTGAATCAGCGCGCGCCGCGCAGCTTGTCGATCAGGCCGTTGAGCTCGTCCAGCGAGCCGAACTGAATTGCCAGTTCGCCCATCTCTTCGAAGCGGCCGTGGCGCTTCACGCGCTTCTTCACCCGCACCTCGACCTCGGCGGTCAGCAGGTCGGCCAGCTCTTCTTCCACGCGGCGGATGTCGCGCGACTTCTCTTTCTTGAGCTTTTGCGGTGCGAGCGCGAACTCGGCACCGAGCTTTTTCACCAGGCTCTCGGCTTCGCGCACCGACATTTTCCTGGCCGAGATCTGGTTGCCGGCCGTGATCTGACTGGCCTTGTCCAGGGCCAGCAGCGCGCGCGCGTGGCCCATGTCGAGGTCGCCGGCCATCAACATGGTCTGCACCGGCTCGGCCAGTTGCAGCAGGCGCAGCAGGTTGCTCGCGGCGCTGCGCGAGCGGCCCACCGCCTGGGCAGCCTGCTCGTGAGTAAGCCCAAACTCTTTCACCAGGCGTTGCAAGCCATGGGCCTCTTCCAGCGGGTTGAGGTCTTCGCGCTGGATGTTCTCGATCAGCGCCATGGCCGCGGCGGACTCGTTGGGCACGTCGCGCACCAGCACGGGCACGCTGTCCAGGCCGGCCAGCTTCGACGCACGGAAGCGCCGCTCGCCCGCGATGATTTCGTATTTGCCGGCGTTCGGGCCGTCGGCCAGCTGGCGCACCAGGATCGGCTGCATCACGCCCTGGGCCTTGATCGACTCCGCCAGCTCGTACAGCGCGCCCTCGTCCATGCGCGTGCGCGGCTGGTAGATGCCGGCGACCAGTTCGGTCAGCGGCAGCGCGTTGGGCGAGCCGGCCACGGCGGCCTGCGCCGTTGCGCCCTCTTCCACCTTGGGGCCCAGCAGGGCTTCGAGTCCGCGGCCGAGGCCCTTGGGTTTTTTGGTGACCATGGGTCGTCTTGCCTTCAAAAGTTCGGTTCAGAGATTCAGGAGTTCGGCCAGCACCGCGTGGCCCGCCGCCCAGTCGCCCAGGCCGGACTCGGCGTTGATGTGGCCGGCGTCGCCCAGGTCGACAAAGCGCGCACCCCAGGCCATGGCAAACGTCTGGGCGCGCTCGAAGCTGCAATACGGGTCGTTGCGGCTGCCGACCAGCACGCTGGGAAACGGTAGGCGTTGCAGGGGAATCGGCGACCAGCTCGGCAACACCGGGCGCATGTCTTCGCGCTCCGCGTCGCCCGGGGCCACCAGCAACGCGGCCTTCACGCGGCCAGTGTTCTGCGAATGAGAGGCCCAAGCCGCCGTGTGCAGGCAACCCAGGCTGTGCGCCACCAGCACGGCGGGTTCGTCGCAGCCCAGCAGCACCTCTTCCAGTCGGGCGATCCAGTCGCCGCGCTTGGGGTGCATCCAGTCGTGCTGGTCAACGCGGCGGTAGCCGTAAGTGCGCTCCCAGCGGCTTTGCCAGTGGTCCGGGCCGCTGTTCTGCCATCCCGGCAGGATGAGGACGTTGTCAGGTTTCACGTGAAACACGTCCTATAGCTTCTCGATGCGTTCGACCATTTCCTTGGCGAAAGCGATGAAGGCCTGGCTGCCACGGGCCGCCGGGTCGAACACCACGCCGGGCAGGCCGTAGCTGGGCGCTTCGGCCAGGCGCACGTTGCGCGGGATCACGGTGTTGAACACCTTGTCGCCAAAGTGGGCCTTGAGCTGGTCGCTCACCTGCTGCTGCAGGGTGATGCGCGGGTCGAACATGACGCGCAGCAGGCCGATGATGGCCAGGTCTCTGTTCAGGTTGGCGTGCACCTGCTTGATGGTGTTGACCAGATCGGTGAGGCCTTCGAGCGCGAAATACTCGCACTGCATGGGCACGATCACGCCGTGCGCCGCGCACAGGCCATTGAGGGTCAACATGCTCAAGGACGGCGGGCAGTCGATCAGCACGAAGTCGTAGCTGTCGGCCACTTCGGCCAGCGCGGTCTTCAGGCGTTTCTCACGCCGCTCGACCTCGACCAACTCCACTTCCGCCCCGGCCAACTCGCGGTTGGCGCCGAGCACGTGGTAACCGCACTTCTCCGAAAACACCGCCGCCTCGGCCACCGACGCCGACTCCAGCAACACGTCGTACACCGACAGCGCCATCTGCCGCTTGTCGACGCTCGACCCCATGGTGGCATTTCCCTGGGGGTCGAGGTCGACCATCAACACCCGTTGGCCCACCTTGGCCAGACCGGCCGCCAGGTTGACGGTGGTGGTGGTCTTGCCGACGCCGCCCTTCTGGTTCGCGACACAAAAGATTTTGGCCATCGTGCTTCTTATTTGGAGAGGGCCAGCTTGATGCCGAAACCGATGAGAAAGACACCCGCCAGCTTTTCCAGCGTGCGGCCGATGGTGGGGTTGGCGCGCATGCGCGCGGCCAGGAAGTGGGTCAGCAGCACGGCCGTCAGGCCATACAGAAAGGTCAGGATGGCCACGGTGACGGCCATCGCGCCGAAGGTGGCCAGGCCCTGGTGGCGGGCCGGGTCCACGAACAGCGGGAAGAAGGCCATGTAGAACACGATGGCCTTCGGGTTGAGCAAGGTGATGACGGCCGCCTGCTGGAAATACTGGCGCGGGCGGATGTTGAGCACCGGCGCATCACCCGGCTTGGCGCTGAGCATCTTCCAGCCCAACCAGGCCAGGTAAGCCGCGCCCAGCCACTGCACCGCGCTGAACGCCGCCGGATAGGCCGCCAACAGGGCCGCCACGCCAGCCACTGCCAGCCACATCAGCACCTGGTCCCCCGCGATCACGCCAAAAGTGGCGGCCATGCCGCCGCGGATACCGCCCTTGCCGGTGGAGGTGATCAGCGCCAGATTGCCCGGCCCCGGAATGGCCAGAAAGACGATGATGGCGGCCACAAAAGCGCCGTAATCTGCGATGCCGAACATGGTGGAACCCCGTGAAGTGGAGGGTCGAGTTTACGTGAGGGTTTGGTGCCCGCCCCTCTTCCAGCGCCCCGGTCCGCCGGGGTGTGACACTCAGGCCACGGCGCCAGCGGCCGGCCGCATCCAGACGATGCAACGCTCGGCATCCAGGCCGGGCACCTGGAGCTGTTCCACGTGAAACACGTCCACCGCAGGGGCGTCGGTTTTCAGGACCGCGAGTTCGTCGGTCGGGTATTTGCCCTTCATGGCCATCCACACGCCGCCGTCGGGATTGAGCGCGCTGCGCGACCAGTTGACGAAGTCCGCCAGCGAGGCGAACGCCCGCGAGCAGATCACGTCATAGCCTTGCCCGGAGAGGGCATTGAGCGTTTCCACCCGGGCGTGGATGCCGCGCAGGTTGGACAACTGGAGCGTGGCGGCCGCCTGCTGGATGAAGGCGGCCTTCTTGGCCACGGTGTCCACGCAGCTCACCTGGATCTGCGGGCAAACGATGGCGATCACCACGCCCGGCAGGCCGCCACCCGAGCCCACGTCCAGCAGATGCAGCGCCCTGCCCTCCGTCTGCAGGTGCAACGGGCCGATGGCGGCCAGGCTGTCGAGCAGGTGGTGCGTCACCATCTCGACCGGGTCGCGCACCGCCGTCAGGTTGTAGACATTGTTCCACTTCTGCAGCAGCCCCAGATAAGCGAGCAAGAGGTCGACTTGGCGCGCGTCGAGGTCGAGCTTGAGCTGCTGCAGGCCAGCCTGCAGGGTGGTGCGCAAGTCGCTCATGCGGCGATGTCCGCAGAGGGCAAGGTGGCGAAGCCCTTGAAGCCGCCCTTCTTCAGGTGGATCAGCAACAGGGAAATGCTCGCCGGCGTGATGCCCGAAATGCGCGAGGCCTGGCCCAGGGTCTCGGGCCGGTGCTTGGCCAGCTTCTGGCGGGCCTCGAACGAGAGCGCCACCACCTGCAGGTAGTCCAGGTCGGCCGGCAGCTTCAGGCCTTCGTAGTGGGCGGCGCGCTCCACCTCGTTTTTCTGGCGGTCGATGTAACCGGAATACTTGGCGGCGATTTCCAGCTGCTCCACCACCGGCTCCAGCAAATCGGCGAGTGTTTCACGTGAAACCTGCGGCGCGGTGTATTTCCCACCGTCCATGCCCACCAGCTCCGAATACGCCACACCGGGTCGGCGCAGCAAATCGAACAGGTTGTGTTCGTGTTCGATCGCCTTGCCCAACACGCGCTCGCTCTCTTCGGCAGGCAAGTTGCGCGGGTTCACCCAGGTGCTCTTCAGACGCTCTGTTTCACGTGAAACAGCTTCGCGCTTGCGGCAGAACGCATCCCACTGCGCATCCCCCACCAGGCCGAGGCGGCGACCGGCTTCGGTCAGGCGCATGTCGGCGTTGTCTTCGCGCAGCTGCAGGCGGAACTCGGCGCGGCTGGTGAACATGCGGTAGGGCTCGGTCACGCCCTGGGTGACGAGGTCGTCGACCAGCACGCCGAGGTAGGCCTCGTCGCGGCGCGGCAGCCAGGATTCCTCGCCCCGGCATTGCAGCGCGGCGTTGATGCCGGCGAACAGGCCTTGGGCCGCGGCCTCTTCATAACCGGTGGTTCCGTTGATCTGGCCGGCAAAGAACAAGCCGTTGATTTGCCGGGTCTCGAAACTGTTCTTGAGCGAGCGCGGGTCGAAGTAGTCGTATTCGATGGCGTAGCCCGGGCGCAGGATGTGCGCGTTTTCCAGCCCCGGCATGCTGCGCACCAACTGGTACTGGATGTCGAACGGCAGACTGGTGGAAATGCCGTTGGGGTAGACCTCGTGCGTGGTCAGGCCCTCGGGTTCCAGGAAGATCTGGTGGCTGTCCTTGTCGGCGAAGCGGTTGATCTTGTCTTCCACGCTCGGGCAGTAGCGCGGGCCCACGCCCTCGATCTTGCCGGTGAACATGGGGCTGCGGTCGAAGCCGGAGCGGATGATGTCGTGCGTGCGCTGATTGGTGTGCGTGATCCAGCACGGCACCTGGCGCGGGTGCATCGCCGTGCTGCCCATGAAGCTGAACACCGGCACCGGCCGGTCCGCGTTCATGCCGCCGGGCACGCCGTCGCCCGGTTGCTCGGTGCATTTCGAGTAGTCGATGCTGCGGCCGTCCAGCCGCGGCGGCGTGCCGGTTTTCAGGCGGCCCTGCGGCAGCTTCAGCTCTTTCAAGCGGGCCGAGAGCGAGACGGCCGGCGGGTCACCAGCACGGCCGGCGGCGTAGTTGTTCAGGCCGACGTGGATCTTGCCGTCGAGGAAAGTGCCGGCCGTCAGCACCACGGTGCGGCCCCGGAAACAGATGCCGACCTGCGTCACCGCGCCCACCACGCGGTCGCCCTCCACCATCAGGTCGTCCACCGCCTGCTGGAACAGCCAGAGGTTGGGCTGGTTCTCCAGCGTGCGGCGGATCGCGGCCTTGTAGAGCACGCGGTCGGCCTGGGCGCGCGTGGCGCGCACGGCCGGGCCTTTGGAGCTGTTGAGGATGCGGAACTGGATGCCGCCTTCGTCTGTGGCCAGCGCCATCGCGCCGCCCAGCGCGTCCACCTCTTTCACCAGGTGGCCCTTGCCGATGCCGCCGATCGACGGGTTGCAGCTCATCTGGCCCAGGGTTTCGATGTTGTGCGTGAGCAGCAGCGTGGCGCAGCCCATGCGCGCGGCGGCCAGCGCGGCCTCGGTGCCGGCGTGCCCGCCGCCGACGACGATGACATCGAATTCCTGTGGGTACAACATGGTGGTGATCGCTTGGAAAAGTGCTGCGGCCCGGCGCCCCGGGCAACCCAGGATTGTCCCACCGATGGGCATCTTGCGCCCCGCCCACCGACAATCGCCGCATGACCTCCAAGCCCCTCCCTCTTCTGATCTTCGCGGGCAGCACCCGCGCCCAGTCCCACAACCGCCGCCTGGCCCACATCGCCGCCGACATGGCGCGCAACGCGGGCGCCCAGGTCACCCACATCGAACTGGCCGACTACGAACTTCCGATCTACAACGCCGACCTGGAAGCGCGTGGCACGCCGGCCGCCGCCATCCGCCTCAAGGAAATCTTCCATGCCCATCCGGCCTGGGTGATCTGCTCGCCCGAGTACAACGGCAGCTACACCGGCCTGCTCAAGAACACCATCGACTGGGTGTCCAGCCCGGTCAAGTCCGACCCCGAGTGGACCAACGGCATCAAGCCGTTCGAAGGCAAGGTGGTGGGCCTGCTCAGCGCCTCGCCGGGCGCCCTGGGTGGCCTGAGAAGCTTATCCCACCTTAGCCCAATGCTATTGAATTTGCAGTGCTGGCTGACGCCGAAGCAGTTCGCGCTGTCCCGCGCCAACGAGGCCTTCGACCCTGAAGGCCAGCTGTTCGCCGAGTCGGCGCGCCTGGGCGTGCGGGGCGTGGTGGAGCAGGCGATCTGGGCCGGGCAGCGGCTCTCGGCCTGAGACCGCGCCTCAGCGCGTGCGCAGCAGGATCTCGTCGGCCAACTTCTGGTACGCGCCGTTGAAGTGGTGGTCGCCGGGCAGCGGCACGCGCGTCACCTGGTCGGTGGGCACGCGCGGGCAGATGGTGTCGCGGTCGTCGGTGCCGTAAACGCACAGGGTATTGGCGGCCGTGAGCTTCTGCAGTTCGGGCTTGAGCGGTCGGCCGGCGCTGTCGCGCTTGAGCCAGTTGCTCAGGCGGAATTCGAACGAGGCTTTCTCGCCGGGCCCGATCAGCACCGTGTGCGCCACCAGACCGCGCGAGGCGGCGGATAGGCGCGGCACCGCGAACGGCAGCACGTCCGCGCCTTGTGAATAGCCGATCAGCAGCGCGCGGCCCTTCTTCCATTGCGCGGCGTAGCTGCGCAGCACGCGGTCCAGGTCCTGCGCCAGGCCCTCGGGCGTGCGCGCCGACCAGAAGTAGCGCAGCGAATCCCAGCCCACCACCGGCACACCGGCGGCCGAGAACTTGGCCGCCAGGTCCTTGTCGATGCCAGCCCAGCCGCCGTCGCCCGAGAGCAGCACGGCAAAGGTGTCCGATGTGCCCGTGGACGGCACGGGCACCAGCGGCAGATCGGCCACGCCGGTGTCGGGCGCGGGTGCCGTCACGGCGGCCACGGCGGGCGCGTGGCCGAGCTTGCGTTGCGCCTCCAGCAGCGCGGGCGTGGCGTCGGCACCGGTCGCGTTCACCCACTCGGCGCCCCGTACCTGCGCGACGAAGGCCTGCACCGCCGAGGGCGCGCAGGCCTTGTCTCCGTCGCGTTGCAACACCGTCCAGGGCGCGGGCAGTTGGGGCGACGGCAACAGGTGGATCGAAGCACGCGAGGCACCGCGCGCGAAGTGCACACCCTCACCCTTGCACAGCGGCCGCTTCACCGCCAGCGTCGGGCAGAACCCCATCGACACCGCGCCGCCGAAGGTGCCCGCCGGCGCTTGCGCGAGCATGGCGTAGGCCAGCGCGCCGCCCTGCCCCTCGCCCACCAGCAAGGGCGGGAAGTAGGCCGGCAGGCGCGCGTAGCCCTGCAGGAAGTGCGAGAGGTTTTCCAGGTCGCCATCGGGCAGCAGGCAATCGCCACCGTCCTTGGTGAGCGCGGCCAGCAGGCGCGGCGTGTGGATGCCGGCCACCAGCGCGCCCTGCCCGGCCAGGGCCTGCGCCTGTGCCGCGAGCGTGGGCGTCCAACCGCCGTCACCCGAGAGGAGCAGCACGAAGGCCTTCGCGTCGCCCTGGGGCCGATAGAGCGCGACGTTCTTGAAATGGCCATGCGACAGGGTCTCGGCGGCACGGGCGGCCGAAGCGGCAGCCGGCTTGGCCGGCGCTTGCGCGAGCGCCAGGCCGGGCCCACACAAGGCCACCCCCACGCAGATGTTGAAAAGCAAAGAGGTCTTCATTTGGCGATCACCCGGCGCAGGCCACCCGCGATCAGCGCGGCCACGTCGGCAAGAATGAAAAACGGCGCAAAGCCACCGGGCGATGCGAGGTAACGCGGCTCCCACACCGGGTCGAACTTTTCCTTGAACGCGCGCAGGCCCTGGAAGTTGTAGAAGTTCTCGCCGTGGTTGAACAGCAGGCGCCCCAGGCGGTGCCAGTTCGGCGCGAGCGGGTGCTGCGCCATGCCCGAGAGCGGCACCATGCCGAGGTTGAAGCGCTGCAGGCCTTCGGCCTTGAAGTGCAGGATGACCTGCGCGAACAGGAAGTCCATTGCGCTGCGCGGGGCGTCGGGCAGCTGGCGCATCAGGTCCACGCTGGCCTCCACGGGCTGGTCGGTGCGCAGCAGCGTGGCGAAGGCCACGATGCGCTCGCCCTGTCGCACCACCGCCACCGGTTGGCGCAGCACGTAGTCGCGGCGGAACGCGCCGAGCGAGAACGCCTTTTCCGCCGTCTGGTGGTCGCTCAGCCACGCGTCCGAGACCGCCTGCAATTCGCCGTACACAGCCGCCACGGCGTCCGGCGCGAGCACCTCGAAGCTCAGGCCCTCGCGCTGCGCACGCGCCACCCCGTGGCGCAGGTTCGCGCGCTGCTTGCCCTGCAGGCTGAAGCTGGGCAAGTCCACCAGCGCGCATTCGCCCAGCTTGTGCACGCGCAGGCCAGCATCGAGGTACACCGGCAACCCTTCGGCGCGCACCTGGTAGAACGCGGCGCGCCCGCCCGACTCGCGCGCCTGCTCGACGAAGCGCCATACCAGCTCGGTCCACTCGCTCTGCGGCCCGACCGGGTCGTACAGCGCCACCCACGAGCGGCCGCGCCGCCCGAACATGATGAAGGCGCGCTGCGAGTCCGACACCATCAGGCTCTTGTCGCCCATCATCACCAGCCCCGCACCCGCCGAAGGCTGGGCCCGCACGATGCGCGCGGCCTGGTCCAGCGCGCCGCTGTCGGGCTTGACCATCACCGCCTGCGGCCGCCGCCACAAGCGGCTCAAGGCCACCACCAGGGTGATCAGGCACACGGCGACCAAGGCGCGCAGCGAACGCGGCGCGTAAGCGTCGAACTCGAACTGCCACCACACCTGGTTCGCATAGTCCACGTCGCGGTAGACGAAGAACAGCAATGCCGTGATCGCCAGCACCACCGCGCCCACAGCCGCGAGCCAGCCCCAGGTGAAGGCCTGCGAGAACAGCGCGGCGCGGCGGTTGAACTGCTTGCGCGACAAGGCCAGCGAGCTGGCCAGCACCAGCAGCAACACCCCCTCGGACAGCGCAATGCCCTTGGGCAGGCACAGCAGCAAGCTGAACAAGGCCAGCGCCAGACCGGCCCACCACGACGCATCCAGCCGCAGGAACATGCCGCGCGCCACGAACAGCAACGCCAGCCCCGCGATGCTGCCCAGAAAGTGCGCGGCCTCCACCACCGGCAGCGCCAGGGTGCGCGACAACCAGTCGGTCGCCTCCTGCGTGGCCGGCGTCACGCCCGACACCAGCAGCACCACCCCCACCACCCAGGTATAGGCCGACAGCAGCAGCGGCGACAGGCTGGCCGCGGCCTTCACCACCGGCGTGGCCGCGCCGCGCTGCCATTCCGCGCTCGTCAGCAGCGTGACCGCCAGCGCCAGTGGCAGCAGGTAATAGACCACGCGAAACATCACCAGCGCCGCGGCCAGTTGCTCGGCTGGCACATGGTGGCCCAGTGCGAGCAGCATCACCGCCTCGAACACCCCCAGGCCGCCGGGCACATGGCTGATCACGCCCAGCGCGATGGCCAAGGCGAAGAAGCCGACAAAAGCCGGAAATCCGATCGCGCCCGCAGGCAACAGAAACCACAACGCGGCCGCGGCGGCCACCACGTCAATGGCCGAGATCAGCAACTGCTGCGATGCCAGCGACGCGCTCGGCAGGCGCAGCACCATGCCGCGGAACACCGTCTCGCCCCCGCGCTGGCAAAACCCGATGAACGCACCCGCCGCCAGCAGCACCGCCACCGCCACCCCGCGCAACACACCCGGTGGCGTGCCAAACACCGCCTGCACCGTGCCCGCGCCCCAGACCAGCGCGGCCGCGCCCACCACCACCACACCGACGCCGAAGCCGGCTGCGTTGAACACGATGGCGCGCGAGACCAGCCCCGCTTCCAGCCCGGCCGCGCCATACAGCCGCATGCGCACCGCGCCGCCGGTGAGCACACCCAGACCGATGGTGTTGGACAGCGCATAGGCAATGAACGCCGTCTTGGCCACGACACGCTGCGGCAGCTGCGCGCCCGCATAGGCCAGGGCCGTGCGGTCGTAGAACGTGAGGGCGTAATAACTGGCTGCCGTCGCCAGCACCGACAGCAGCAAGGCCATGGCCGGCGTGGCACGCACCGCGCTCTCGATGTCGCCGTAGCTCAGCTCCGTCATGAGCTTGCGGCCCGCCTGCAGCACCAGCGCGCCCATGAGGACGGCCAGGGCGGCATAGACCCACAGGCGCCATTGGCTCAGCTTGGACACCCACGTCTCGGGGGTGGCGGTGACGGTCATGGGCGTGGCGATGGGACGGGTCCTCCAGAGGCGACGGCGCCAGGGCGTGGTGTCGGTGAAAAACAGTGTACGCCCCCACCCCGACGAC
>NZ_SCML01000001.1 GCF_005503365.1 Hydrogenophaga sp. 2FB | reverse complement strand
TCTGGAGACCCCCCATGCAAACCCGCAAGATCCCCGCCACCATCGTCACCGGCTTCCTCGGCGCCGGCAAAACCACGCTGCTGCGCCACCTGCTCATGAACGCGCAGGGCAAACGCATCGCCGTCATCGTCAACGAGTTCGGCGAACTCGGCATCGACGGCGAACTGCTGCGCGGCTGCGGCATCGGCTGCGACGAGAACGGAGAAGAGAACGGTCAGTTGTACGAACTCGCCAACGGCTGCCTCTGCTGCACCGTGCAGGAAGAGTTCGCGCCGGTGATGGAACAGCTCGCCGCGCGGCGCGACCAGATCGACCACCTTGTCATCGAAACCTCCGGCCTCGCGCTGCCCAAGCCGCTGGTGCAGGCCTTCCAGTGGCCCGCGCTGCGCAACGCCTTCACGGTGGACGCCGTGATCACCGTGGTCGACGCGCCCGCCGTGGCCGCCGGCCGCTTCGCCGAAGACCCTGTCGCCGTGGATGCGCAACGCCGCGCCGATGAGAACCTGGACCACGACTCGCCCCTGGCCGAGCTGTTCGAAGACCAGCTCGCCACCGCCGACCTGGTGATCGTGCACAAGACCGACGGCATGGATGCCGCTTCGCTGGCCGCGGTGGAAGCCATCGTCCGCGCCGAAACGCCGGCCGGCGTGAAGCTGGTGCGCGCGCAACACGGCAAGCTCGACCTGGGCGTGTTGCTCGGCCTGGAGCGCGCGGTGGAAGACGTGATCGACCAGCGCAAGACCCACCACGACGAAGAAGAGGACCACGACCACGACGAGTTCGACTCGGTGTCGATCGCGCTGGACGTGGCCGACCGCCAGCGCCTGCTCGACGCGCTCACGGCGCTGGTGCAACGCCACGAGATCTACCGCGTGAAAGGCTTCGTGGCCTTGCCCGGCGCGGCCATGCGCCTGGTGGTGCAGGGTGTGGGCCAGCGCTTCGACAGCCACTTCGACCGCGCCTGGCGCGCCGACGAAACCCGCGCGACGCGCCTGGTGCTGATTGGCGACCACCTCGACCGCGACACGCTGCAGCAAGAACTCCAGTCGGTCCTGAGCGCCGACGCCACGGTGGCCTGACATGCACCTGCTCAGCACGCGCCCCGGAGGCCACGTCGAAGACGGCGGGCAGGGCATCGTTCGTGTCGAACAGACACCGGGCGACATCGTCGTGCTGAGCGCGGCCGACACCACGCTCTCGCTGCTGGCCGACGCGGCCGCGAGCCTGGGCGATGACTTTCCCAAGGTGCGCCTGGCCAACCTGATGTGGCTGCGCCAGCCCGCGTCCACCGACATGTATGTGGACGACGTGCTGCGCCATGCGCGCGTGGTGGTTATCGACCACCTGGGTGCGCCGAGCGACTGGGCCTATGTGGTGGAGCAGGCCGTGTCGCTGGCGACGAAGCGGGGTCAGTGGCTGGCGCTGTTCTCGGGCGACAACGTGCAGGACCCGCAGTTGCTCATGCGCAGCACCGCCGCTCCGGAGGACTGCGACCGCCTCTGGCGCTGCCTGCGCGAAGGCGGGCGCGACAACGCGCTGGCCTTCTTCTCGCTCATCGGCCACGCGGCTTTCGGCATCGGTCCGCGTCCGCCGCCGCCCGCGCCCTTGCCACCAGTCATGCCCTACACCCCGCAGGCGGCAGCGCCGTGGCGCGAAGGCGCGCCCGTGGCGATGCTGGTGTTCTACCGCGCGCACCTGCAGGCCGGCAATACCGCCGTGTTTGATGCGGTCCTCGCCGCGTTGGCGGACAACGGCCTCAACGCCATCGCGGTGGCGGTGGATTCGCTGAAGAACCCGGAGAGCCTGGCCACCTTGCAGACCCTCGCTGCGGAGCGCGGCGTGGGTGTGGTGCTCAACGCCACCAGCTTTGCCGTGGCCTCGCTCGATGGTGAAGCCACGGACGCGGTGGCCCTGGCCGGCGACGCCCCAGTGCTGCAACTCATCACCGCCGGCTGCTCGCTCGAACAGTGGCAGGCCGACCCGCACGGCCTGGCCCCGCGCGACCTCGCCATGCAGGTCGTGCTGCCCGAGGTGGACGGCCGCATCGGCACGCGCGCCATCAGCTTCAAGGGCCTGGCCTGGCGCTGCGAGCGCACCGAGGTCGACGTGGTGCGCTACCAGCCCGAACCCGAGCGCATCCGCTTCGTGGCCGAGCTCGCGCGCCGCTGGTGCGTGCTGCGCGAGAAGCCGAACGCGGACAAACGCCTCGCGCTCATCCTTGCCAACTACCCGAACGACGACGCCCGCCTGGCCAATGGCGTGGGGCTCGACACGCCCGCGTCCACCATGGTGATCCTGCAAGCGCTGCAGGCCCACGGCTATGCCACCGGCGCGCTGCCCACCGACAGTGGCGCGCTGATGGACGCGCTGGTGCAAGGCGTCACCAACGACCTGGATGCGAATCACCACCGGCCGGCCGGGCAGAGCCTGTCCATGGCCGACTACCTCGCGGATTTCGAGGCCTTGCCGCTGGAGAGCCAACAGGCGGTGAACGCGCTGTGGGGTCCACCCGCGCAAGACCCGATGCTGCGCAGCGGCCGCTTCATGGTGGCCGGTCTGCGCATCGGTCAGGTGTTCGTCGGCATCCAGCCCGCGCGCGGTCGCGACCTGGACCTGGTGGCGACCTACCACGACGCCGACCTCGTGCCCACGCACGGGTATCTCGCTTTCTATTTCTGGCTGCGCCGCGTCCTCAAAGTGGACGCGGTCGTGCACGTCGGCAAACACGGCAACCTCGAATGGCTGCCGGGCAAGAGCGTGGCGCTGGGTGCGGCTTGCTGGCCCGACGCGATCCTCGGGCCGCTGCCGCACCTGTACCCCTTCATCGTCAACGACCCCGGCGAAGGCAGCCAGGCCAAGCGCCGCACGCAGGCGGTGATCATCGACCACCTCATGCCCGCGCTCACGCGCGCCGAGACCTACGGCCCGCTGCAGGAACTCGAGCGGCAGATGGACGAGTTCTACGAAGCGCTCTCGCTCGACCCGCGCCGCGCGAAGCTGCTGCGCGAAGGCATCCTGGCGCAGGTGATCCAGCACCAGCTGCACCGTGAACTCGGCTTCGAACCACCGGCCGACGACGCGCAGCGCGAACAACTGCTGGCCCGGCTCGATGCGTATCTGTGCGAGATCAAGGAGTCGCAGATCCGCGATGGTCTGCACATCCTCGGCCGCTCGCCGCAAGACCGCCAGCGCACCGACACGCTGGTGGCGCTCGCGCGTTTTCCGGGTGGCAACGGCGCGGCGCAAGCCAGTCTGCTGGTGGCGTTGGCGAACGACCTGGGCTTGCAGGACTTCGACCCGCTCAATCCCGCGTGGGCCGAGGCGTGGCAAGGTCCGCGCCCCGAGGCCTTGCAACAGCTGAGCGCCGAGCCCTGGCGCCACGCCGGCCACACGCGCGAGCGGCTGGAGTTGCTGGCCACAGCCTTCGTCACTGCGCACCTGAGCGGCGAGGACGCGCCGCTCGATGCGCAAGCCTGGCCGCACACCGCACCGGTGATCCAGCGCATGCGCGAGATCCTCGCCCCCCGGCTGGACGCCTGCGGCCCGAACGAAATTGGCCAGCTGCTGCGCGGTCTCTCCGGCCGCTTCGTGCCCGCCGGCCCCAGCGGCGCGCCCTCGCGCGGCAGGCCCGACGTGCTGCCCACCGGCCGCAACTTCTATTCGGTGGACACACGCGCCGTGCCCACCCCCACGGCCTACGCCATGGGGGCACAGGCGGCCGAGCGCGTGATCGAACGCCACCTGCAGGACCACGGCACGTTCCCGCAAGCGGTGGGCCTGTCGGTGTGGGGCACCAGCACCATGCGCACCGGTGGTGAAGACATCGGGCAGGCGTTCGCGCTGCTCGGCGTGCGGCCCAAGTGGGCCCCCGGCAGCAACCGGGTGGTGGACATCGAGGTGCTGCCCATGGCGATCCGCAATCGCCCGCGCATCGACGTGACCCTGCGCGTGTCCGGCTTCTTCCGCGACGCCTTTCCCAATGTGATCGACCTGTTCGACACGGCGGTGCGTGCGGTCGCCGCGATTTCCGAAGAAGACGAACCCGACGACGTGAACCCCATTCGCGCCCGCGTGCAACGCGAGGCCGTCGAGGCCATGGCAGCCGGTGCCGCCGAGGCCGATGCGCAGCGCAGCGCCACCTGGCGCGTGTTCGGCCCGCGCCCGGGCGGCTATGGCGCAGGCTTGCAGGAACTGATCGACAGCGGCCGCTGGAGCGAGCGCGCCGATCTCGCGCAGGCGTATCTGCGCGCGGGCGCGTTCGCCTACGGCCAGGACGGCCACGGCACCGCCGCGCGCGAAGCCTTCGAGCAGCGCCTGGCGCGCGTGGACGCGGTGTTGCACAACCAGGACAACCGCGAGCACGACATCCTCGACTCCGACGACTACTACCAGTTCCAGGGCGGCATGGCCGCGGCCGTGCAGCAACTCGCGGGTGCACCCGCCGCGCTGTACCACGGCGACTTCAGCGTGCCGGGCGCGCCGCGCGTGCGCACGCTCAGCGAGGAAGTGGCGCGCGTGGTGCGCGCACGCGCGGTCAACCCCAAGTGGATCGATGGCGTGAAACGCCACGGCTACAAGGGCGCGTTCGAGATCGCCGCCACCGTGGACTACCTGTTCGCCTTCGACGCCACCACCGGCGTGGTGGGCGACCACCAGTACGTGTTGGTAGCCGACGCCTACCTGCACGACGACGCCACGCGCGACTTCCTGCAGCGGCACAACCCGCAGGCTTTGCGCGGCATCGGCGAACGCCTGCTGGAGGCCATGCAGCGTGGCCTGTGGGCCGAGCCGGGCGAGCACCGCGAACGCATCGAACAGCACTTGCTGGCGCTGGAACACACGCTTGAAGACCAAGGAACTCCGCCATGAACGCCTCCGTCCCTGAACTGCACGCCGCGTCCGGCGCGGCCTTTCCATTCACCGCGCTGGTGGGCCATGCGTCGTTGCAACGCGCGCTGCTGCTCGCCGCCATCGACCCCGGCATGGGCGGCGTGCTCATCAGCGGGCCGCGCGGCACGGCCAAGTCCACCTCGGCGCGCGCCTTGGCCGCGCTGCTGCCGCAGGCGCCTTTCGTCACGCTCCCGCTGGCAGCCAGCCTCGAACAACTGGTGGGCACGCTCAACCTCGAAGACGTGTTGCGCGACGGCGCGGTGCGCCTCGCGCCCGGGCTGGTGGCGCGCGCGCACGGCGGCGTGTTGTACGTCGATGAAGTCAACCTGTTGCCCGATGCGCTGGTGGACGCGCTGCTCGACGTGGCCGCCAGTGGCGTGAACACCGTGGAGCGCGACGGCGTTTCGCGCCAGCATGCCGCGCAGTTCGTGCTCGTGGGCACCATGAACCCGGAAGAGGGCGAACTGCGCCCGCAACTGCTGGACCGCTTCGGCCTGTCGGTCGCGCTGGCCAACCCGGACGATGCCGCTCAACGCCAGGCCATCGTGCGTGCGCGCCTCGCGTTCGACGCCGACCCGCAGGCGCTGCTCGCGCAGCATGCCGACACGCAGGCGCAACTGGTGGCCCGACTGGCGACCGCGCGCGCCGCGCTGGCTGCGTTGCACTGGTCCGACGCCGTCGTGCGGCATGCCGCCCAGCTCGCGCTGGCCGCTGGTGTCGACGGCATCCGCGCCGACCTCGTCATGTTGCGTGCCGCGCGCGCATTGGCAGCGCTCGAAGGGCGCGACACCGTGGGCGTGGACGACGTGGACACCGTGGCCGAGCTCGCGCTGGCGCACCGCCGCTCTGCGCACGCACCGCCACCCCAACAGCAGGCACCCGCGCAAACGCCCCCGAACGGGCAGGGCGCAGCTGCCTCGAACGAAGCCGCGCCCGATGGCGACTGGGGCGCCTTGCCGCCCCAGCCCGACGCCATGGCGCGCGTGAAGAACACGGGGGCATGGCCCCCAAAAAAAGCATGAGCCACCCCAGCCCACGCGCGCTCCCGGCGCCTGGCGGCTGGCGGTGGCAGGCCCCGAACCCCTTGCCGCGACCGGGCCTGGCCCGGCACGCGGCGCGCCCGGCCGATGGCAAGGGCACGGGCATCCACTGGGTGCGCACGCTGGTGGCCAAGGGCGCGCAGCGCCTCGCACCCGAGCACCTGCGCCACGCACCGCTGAACGCCCGTGTGCCCCGCCTGCACTTGATCGCGCTCGACACCTCGGGTTCGATGCGCCGGGGCGGGCGGCTGGCCTGGGCCAAGGGCTACGCCGCGCGGCTGATCGAGCAGGCCGCGCGCGCGGGCGAGCACGTGGCGCTGCTGAGCTTCGGCGGCCTGGGGGTGCAGTTGTTGCTGCCGCCCGGCCCGGCGCGCGCCGCGGGCAGCGAACGCGTGCGGCCCGTGGGCGGTGGCGGCGGCACGCCGCTGTCGGCCTGTCTGCGCGAAGCCGAGCGCCTGTTGCGCAAGGTGCAGCACCGGCGCGGAGCGGCGGGCACGGATTGCCTGTGGCTGCTCACCGATGGCCGCACGCTCGAACAACCCACGGCCCCGGCGGCGGCGGGCCACATCGTCGTGGTGGATTTCGACGACCCCTTGCGGCCCATCGGCCGGTGCGCGGCCTGGGCCGAGCGCTGGCAGGCCGAGCACCGCCTGCCGGCTTGAACGTTCCATGCCACACACCATGTCCACACCTTCTTCCACGCCGATGACCGAGGTGATCGTCTGCACCACCTGCCGCCCGCCCGGCGCGTCGCGCGACGAAACCGCGGCCGGTTCGCTGCTGTTCGAGGCGGTGCAACGCTTGCAGGCACCGCCCTCGGTGCGGGTGCGCGGCATGGCCTGCCTCAGCAGTTGCGGGCGCGCCTGCTCGGTGGCCTTTCAAGCGCCGGGCAAACACACGTACCTGTTCGGCGATCTGGTGCCCGACGCGCAGACCGCCGAGCACGTGCTGGTCTGCGCCGGCATGCACGCCGCCGCGCCCGACGGCAACCTGCTGCGCAACCAGCGGCCCGAGCGCCTGCGCAGCGGCATCCTGGCGCGGCTGCCGCCCAGCCTGGAGGTCTCGGAAGCATGAGCGCAGTGCCGGGCCGTTCCCAAGCAAGCTCGCACCGCAGCCCACCGGGCAAGGTACTCCAGTGAGCCCCGTTTTGTTTTTTTCCTGTCATGGCGTCGAAAGGCGCGACGCCATGGCTTCCTTTTCCCATCGCCTCAACCTCTTTATTGAATGGAGCACCACATGAATGGAATCAGCACTTCGGCGTCCTCTGGCGCCTCATCCGCCGCGCGCAGCCTGCTGCTGCAACTGGCCGCCGCCGCCGCCCTCGGGCTGGTGGTGCTCTACGGCGTGGCGTTCGCGGAGAGCCCGGTTGCGCACAACGCCGCGCACGACGTGCGCCACGTGACCGTCAAGCCCTGTCATTGAGCGAACACCCCCGCCGCGCTTCGCGCGACCCCCTCAAGGGGGCGGTGCCTGCGGCCTGGCAAAGCCAGTTCCGTGGCACCTCTGGGCAAGGCATCTCGCCTCGACACCATTTTTTGGAGTTCTCACCATGATTTTTCAACGACTGATCTGGGCCAGCCTCGCCGTGGCCTTCGCCGTGGGCCTTGTGCAGACCGGTGTGCAGCAGCTGCAGGCCGTGCCCATCATCCTGGCCGCCGAGGTCTATGAAGACCAGAAGATCGAAGCGCCCGTCACCGAAGCCGCGCCATCCGCACACGCTGGCCACGAAGGCCATGCCATGGCCGCACAAGCCGAGGAAGCCGAAGCGTGGGCCCCGGCCGACGGCTTCGAGCGCACCGCATGGACCTTCGCGGCCAACGTGCTGCACGCCTTCAGCATGGCGCTGCTGGTGTTCGCGGTGATGGGTGTGGCGCTGTGGCGCGGGACCACGCTGCGCGCACTGCCACTGGCCCTGGTGACGGCGGCGGCCGGCTGGCTGGTGTTCCACTTCTGGCCCTCGATCGGCCTGCACGCCGAGATCCCCGGCATGGACGCCGCCCGCCTGGGCTCGCGCCAAGGCTGGTGGATCCTGGCGGCGGTGAGCGCGGCCGGAGCCTGCGCCGTCGCGGCCGGCATGCGCAGCCGCCTGCGCTGGGTCATCGCGGCGGCACTGCTCGCGCTGCCCTACGTGGTCGGCGCGCCGCACATCACGGCCGATCCGCTGGCCGGCTTCCAGGGCGAAGCACAAGCCGTGCTGCGCGACCTGGGCAACCAGTTCGTCTGGGCCACCACCTGGATCTCGCTGTCGTTCTGGGCCTGCATGGGTGTGGCCGGCGGCCTGGCCTTCCAACGCTGGGTGCAACCGGCGCTGAAAACGGCTTTCGGCTCGGCCGGCAAGCTGCCGCAAACCGCCTGATGGGCCCCGTCTGCCTGTCGCTCTGGCGACAGGCAGAATGCGGCCTCCCTCCGGAAAAAAGGAATTCGAAGATGACGACCACGATCGATACCCCAGCCTCTTCCCAGGCTGTGCAGCCCCTGCATTTCATCGCCCCGGCCAAGCCCGCGGCCGACGCCGGCACCAACGCCTGGCGCGTGGAAGACGTGCAGACCCTGTTCGACCTGCCATTCTCCGATCTGCTCCACCGCGCGCAGACCGTGCACCGCGAACACTTCGACCCCACCGAAGTGGAACTCGCCACGCTGCTGTCGGTGAAAACCGGCGGCTGCCCCGAAGACTGTGGCTACTGCCCGCAGTCGGTGCATTTCGACACCGGCCTCACCGCCGGCAAACTCATGGGCGTGGACGCCGTGCGCGAAGCCGCTCAGCGCGCCAAGCAGGCGGGCGCCACGCGCTTCTGCATGGGCGCGGCCTGGCGCGCGCCGAAAGACCGCGACGTCGACGCCGTGGCCGAGCTCGTGCGCACCGTCAAGGCCGAGGGCCTGGAAGCCTGCGCCACGCTGGGCATGTTGGGCGAAGGCCATGCCGAAACCCTGCGCGACGCGGGCCTGGACTACTACAACCACAACCTCGACAGCGCGCCCGACTTCTACGGCGAGATCATCACCACGCGCGACTACCAGGACCGCCTGGACACCCTGGCGCGCGTGCGCGGCGCGGGCGTGAAGGTCTGCTGCGGCGGCATCGTGGGCATGGGCGAATCGCGCCTGCAGCGCGCCGCACTGGTGGCCCAACTCGCCAACCTTGCACCCGACTACCCCGAGTCGGTGCCGATCAACCACCTCGTGAAAGTGCAGGGCACGCCGCTGGCCGACCAGCCCGACCTGGACCCGCTCGAATTCGTGCGCACCATTGCGGTCGCGCGCATCACCATGCCACGCGCCCGCGTGCGGTTGTCGGCGGGTCGCCAGCAGATGAGCGAAGCCGTTCAGGCCCTGTGTTTCCTGGCCGGCGCGAACTCCATCTTCTACGGAGAGAAGCTGCTCACCACCGGCAACCCGGATGTGGCGGCCGACATGGGCCTGCTCGCCAAGCTGGGCCTGCGGCCGCGCCACGTTTCGGCGGACTGAATGTCCCTCAACGAGTCCTGGCGCCAACGCAGCCTCGCGGCGGTGTGGCACCCGTGCACCCAGATGAAGCTGCACGCGCCCGAGGGCGCCGCGCTGCCGCTGGTGCCGGTGGCGCGCGCCGAAGGTGTGTGGCTGCACGACCACGAAGGCCGGCGCTACCTGGACGCCATCAGCTCCTGGTGGGTCAACCTGTTCGGGCACAACCACCCCGGCATCCGCGCGGCGCTCAAGGACCAGCTGGACCAGCTGGACCACGTGATGCTCGCGGGCTTCACGCACGGGCCGGTGGTGGAACTGTCGGAGCGGCTGGCCACGCTCACCGGCCTGGGCCATGCCTTCTACGGCAGCGACGGCGCCAGCGCCACCGAGATCGCGCTCAAGATGAGCGCGCACCACTGGCGCAACGCCGGGCGTGCGCGCAAGAACCGCTTCGTGGGTGTGGCCGGTGGTTACCACGGCGAAACCGTGGGCGCGCTGGCCGTGACCGACATCGCGCTGTTTCGCGAAGCCTATGCGCCGCTGGTGCGCCTGGGCGCCACCGTGCCCAGCCCCGATGCGCGTGCCGCCACGCCGGGTGAGTCCGCCGCCGACGTGGCCGAGCGTGCCGCCACCGCGCTAGCCGACTGGCTCGAAGCACACCATGAGGACACGGCAGCGCTGATCGTCGAGCCCTTGATCCAGTGCGCGGCCGGTATGGCCATGCACGATCCCCACTACCTGCGGCGCGCGCGCGAGCTGTGCGACCGCTACGACGTGCACCTGGTGCTGGACGAAATCGCGGTGGGCTTTGGCCGCACGGGGTCCTTGTTCGCGCACGAGCAGGCCGGCATCCGCGCCGACTTTCTCTGCCTCTCCAAAGGCCTCACCGGTGGCACGCTGCCCCTGTCTGTGGTCCTTACCACGGATGCGGTGTACGCCGCGTTCTACGACGACCAGGTCGCGCGCGGTTTCCTGCATTCGCACAGCTACACCGGCAACCCGCTGGCCTGCCGTGCCGCGCTGGCCACACTGGACCTGTTCGAGCAGACCGACGCGCTGCGGCGCAACGTGGCCACCGGCGACCGCCTGGCCGCGTTGTTCGAACCGCTGTCGCAACATGCCCGCGTTCAACACGCGCGCCGACAGGGCATGGTCTTCGCGTGGGATGTCGCCAGCAGCCTGCCCGACTTCGGCCGCCGCTATGCGCGCCACGCACTGGAACAAGGCCTGGTGCTGCGGCCGATTGGCCGTACGCTCTATGCCATGCCGCCTTACGTGATCAACGAAGAAGAAGGCGCTTTTCTGGCGCGGGGCGCACTGGCGGCCCTGCAGGCCACGCTGGCCGAGGAAGACGGCAGCGCGGCGAAGGTGGAGGGCGCGCGCGATGGCGTTTGACGGCTGTTTCGTCACCGGCACCGACACCGGCGTGGGCAAAACCCTCGTCAGCGCGGCGCTGCTGCACACTCTCGCGCGGCACCACCGCCGCGTGGTCGGCATGAAGCCGGTGGCGGCGGGGCTGATCGATCACCAAGGCCAGTGGGTCAGCGAAGACGTGCTGGCGCTGCGCGCCGCTTCCAGCGTGCGCGTGCCCGCCGATCTCGACAACCCGGTGGCCTTGCCCGATGCGATGGCACCGCATCTCGCGGCCGAGCGCGCGGGGCGCACCGTGACCGTGGCCGAGCTGTTGGCCGCGCACCGCGCGCTGCAAGCGCACGCTGACGTGGTGCTGGTCGAAGGCGCGGGCGGCTGGCGCGTGCCGATCAATCCAACCGAAACGCTGGCCGACGTGGCACGCGCCATCGGCCAGCCGGTGGTGCTGGTGGTGGGCATGCGCCTGGGCTGCCTGAACCACGCGCTGCTCACGGCCGAGGCCATCCGCGCCGACGGCCTGGAACTGGCGGGCTGGGTGGCCAATGCCATCGACCCCGACATGCCCTGCCGCGAAGACAACATCGACACGCTGCGCCACTGGCTGCCCGCACCCCTGCTGGGCAGCGTGCCGTGGCACACCACCGCTCCGAACGCGAGCGAGATCGCGCTGGACCTCCCCGAGGCCTGGCGATAAAGGAACACACGATGACCTGGTTGAACGAATTCGATGACCGCCTGGCCGCACTCGACGCCCAGTCGCTGCGCCGCCGCCGCCGCGAGGTGGTGCCGGAGCAGGGCGCGCGCCTCAACGTGGACGGCGAATCCCTGCTCGCCTTCTGCAGCAACGACTACCTGGGCCTTGCACAGTCCGCCTTGCTGCGCGAGGCGGTGCACACCGCCGTGGACCGCTACGGCGTCGGGTCCGGCGCATCGCCCATGGTGAGCGGCCACAGCGCCGCCAATGGCGCGCTGGAGCGTGAACTGGCCGAGGCCGTGGGCCTGCCGCGCGCGCTGTATTTCTACGCCGGTTATTCCACCAACGCCAGCATCGTGCCGGCGCTGGTGGGCGAGGGTGATGCGCTGTTCTCCGACGCGCTGAACCACGCCTGCCTGATCGACGGCGCGCGCCTGTCCAAAGCCACCGTGCACCGCTACCGCCACGCCGATCTGCAGCAGCTCGACGCGCTGCTGGCGGCCAGCCCGGCGCGGCGCAAGCTGGTGATCAGCGACACGGTGTTCAGCATGGACGGCGACATCGCCGACCTCGCGGGCCTGCACGCGCTGTGCGAACGGCACGACGCGCTGCTGCTGCTCGACGACGCGCACGGCTTTGGCTTGCTCGGGCCACAGGGGCGCGGCGCGCTGGCCGCCGCGGGCCTCACCGGTCCGCGCATGTCCCAACGCGTGGTCTACATGGCCACGCTGGGCAAAGCCCTGGGCGTGGCCGGCGCTTTCGTGGCCGGGCCCGATCGCCTGGTGGAATGGCTGCTGCAGAAAACCCGCAGCTACACCTACGCGACCGCCGCGCCCGCCTTGCTCGCCGAGGCCGTACGCGCGGGCCTGCGTTGCGTGCTGGGCGCCGATGGCGAACGCCGCCGGCAACACCTGCGCGCGCGCATCGCGCAACTGCGCGAGGGCCTGGCACCGGGGGTCGATGCCGCGATCGACGCGGCCGGCTGGTCCCTGATGCCCTCGACCACCGCGATCCAGCCGCTGGTGATCGGCGACAACGACGACGCGCTGGCCGTGATGGCCTCGCTGCGCGAGCAGGGCCTGTGGGTGCCCGCGATCCGCCCGCCCACCGTGCCCCTGGGCACGGCGCGGCTGCGCATCGCGTTGTCGGCCGCGCACCAGCCCGAGGACATCGACGTGCTGCTGCGCGCCTTGCGCGTCGCCGCATCCGTCACGGCGGCGCTGCCGGCCTGACCATGCCGATGGACGCCCACTCCCTGCTGGCACCGACCGCCATCCTGGTGGCCTTGCTGGTGGACCGGTGCTGGGGCGAACCGTCCCCGCGCTGGCACCCTGTGGTGTGGATGGGGCGTTACCTCGGCGCGCTGAGCGGGCGTGTGGCGCCGGCCTGGGGCGCCTCGCCCGTCGCGGGAACTGCGTTCGTGCGCGGCGCGTTGGCGTGGACCGTTGGTGCCGTGCTCGTGGTGGCGATCGCGCTGGGCCTGGTGTGGGCCGTGGGCCACGGGCCGGTGTGGCTGCAGGCCCTCGCTGTGGGCGTGCTGCTCAAACCCTTGCTGGCCTGGCGCATGTTGCGCGACGAGGTGCGCGCGGTCGAAGCGGCGCTGGGCGAATCGCTGCAAGCCGGCCGCGAACGCCTGTCCTGGCTGGTGAGCCGCGACGTGAGCGCGCTGGACGCCGCGCAGGTGCGCGAAAGCGCCATCGAATCGCTGGCCGAAAACCTCAACGACTCGGTGGTCGCGCCGCTGTTCTGGTTCGCCATCGCCGGCCTGCCCGGCGCGGCGCTCTACCGCTTTGCCAACACCGCCGACGCCATGTGGGGCTACAAGGGCGAGCGCCACGGCCGTGACTGGACCTGGGCGGGCAAATGGGCGGCGCGCGCGGACGATGTGTTGTCGTGGTTGCCCGCGCGCCTCACCGGCGCGCTGCTGGGCCTGCTCGGTGCCACGCACCGCTTGCGCGCCTTGCCCGCGCAGGCGCGGCGCACACCGTCGCCCAACAGCGGCTGGCCCATGGCCGCGATGGCCTTGGCGCTGGACGTGCGCCTGTGCAAACCCGGCGTGTACGAACTGCACGGCGATGGCCGCCTCGCGCAGGCGACCGACACCACGCAGGCCTTGCAGCTGGCCGGCCGCGTGGTGCGGGTGCTCGCCGCCGGCGCGTTCGCGTGGGCGGTTCTTTCTTTTTTGAGGTGGACAGCATGACAAGCACACACGGCGGCCCCGACGCACTCGGCGTGCCGGCCTGGGATTTTTCCACCAACGCCAACGCCTGCGGCCCCTGCCCCAGGGCGCTGGCGGCGGTGCAGCGCGCCGATGCGCGCCACTACCCCGACCCCGCGTACACGGCCTTGCGCGAAGCGATCGCGGCATTTCACGCGGTGGACGCCGCGCGCATCGTGCTCGCCGGCAGCGCGAGCGAATTCATCGGGCGCATCACGGCCTGGGTGGCGCGCGAAGGCGGCCGGCGCGCCTGGTGGCCGGCGCTGGCCTATGGCGACTACGCGCAGGCCGCGCATGCCTGGCAACTCCAGCGCACGAACGAGGTGGCGCAGGCAGACCTGGCCTGGCTGTGTGAACCTGCCAGTCCCCTGGGTGGCCCCGAGCCTCTGGCCCACTCCGTGGAGGGTTCGGCCGCACAGGTCGTGCTGGACCGGGCCTACGAGCCGCTGCGCCTGCGCGGTCTTTGCAGCCTGGACCCGGTGGCGCAGAACCGCGTGTGGCAGCTCTGGACGCCCAACAAGGCATTGGGTCTTACGGGCGTGCGTGGCGCCTACGCCATTGCGCCCGAGCACGCGCTGGCCGAGGCGCGCGCGCTCGACCAGCTCGCGCCATCGTGGCCCCTGGGCGCACACGCCGTCGCACTGCTCGACGCCTGGGTGTCGCCCGCGTCGCAAGACTGGCTGGCGCAAAGCCTGCCCCTCTTGCGCGCCTGGAAACGGGACCTGGGTGCCATGCTGGCCGACCTCGGCTGGACCGTGTTGCCCAGCGACGCCAACTTCTTCTGCGCCGCACCGCCGCACCCGCTCAACGTGCCGGCCTTGCGCGCGCACGGTATCAAGCTGCGCGACACCACGTCCTTCGGCCTGCCGGGTCACTTCCGCCTGAGCGCGCAGCCGCCCAAAGCACTGGCCGCCTTGCAGACTGCGTTGCTCGCCCAGCAGGAGCGCGTGGCATGACGGCGCGCTGCGTGATGGTGCTCGGCACCACCAGCGGTGCGGGCAAGAGCTGGCTCACGACCGCGCTGTGCCGCTACTACGCACGCCAGGGCCTGAAGGTGGCGCCGTTCAAGGCGCAGAACATGAGCAACAACGCCCGCGTGGTGGCCGGAGGGGAAATCGGTTCCGCGCAGTACTTCCAGTCGCTCGCCGCACAGGCCGAGCCCGAGGTGCGCATGAACCCGCTGCTGCTCAAGCCCGAAGCCGACACGCACAGCCAGGTGGTGCTGATGGGACAGGTGAGCGAATCGCTCTCCCACATGCCTTGGCGCGGCCGCAGCCTGCACGTGTGGCCGCAGATTGCCGCCGCGCTGGACGCGCTGCGCGAAGAGAACGACGTGGTGGTGATCGAAGGCGCAGGTTCACCGGCCGAGATCAACCTGCACGCCAGCGACATCGTGAACATGCGCGTGGCGCTGCACGCGCAGGCGCGCTGCCTGCTCGTGACCGACATCGACCGGGGTGGCGCCTTCGCCCACCTCTACGGCACCTGGGCCTTGCTGCCACCCGAAGAACGCGCGCTCATCCACGGCTTCGTGCTCAACAAGTTCCGCGGCGACGCGTCGCTGCTCGCGCCCGCGCCAGAGCAACTGGAGGACCTCACCGGCGTGCCCACGGTTGCGGTGCTGCCGACGTGGTGGCAACACGGCCTGCCGGAAGAAGACGGCGTGTTCGACGACCGCACGCGCGCGGCCGGTGTGGTGAACAAGACCATCGCCGTCATCGCCTATCCGCGCATCAGCAACCTCGACGAATTCCAGCCGCTCAAGAACGTGCCCGGCGTGCGCCTGGTCTGGGCGCGCACACCGGCCGACTGCGCCGGGGCCGACTGGATCGTGCTGCCCGGCAGCAAGGCCACCGCGGCCGACCTCGCCTGGTTGCGCACGCAAGGGCTGGACCGCGCGGTGGCCGCGCACGCCGCGCGGGGTGGTGCGGTGCTGGGCGTGTGCGGCGGCCTGCAGATGCTGGGCGAGGCGCTCATCGACACGCACGGCATCGAACCCATGGACTTGGGCAACGCACCCGGCCTGGGCCTGCTGCCGCTGGTGACGCAGTTCGATCCCCAGAAAACCGTGCGCCACACACAGACCCACTTCGGTTCTCTCACCGGGGTCTGGGCCGCACTCTCGGGCGTGGCAGCGGCGGGCTACGAAATCCACCATGGCCAGACGCTGCCACACGCGGCCATGGCCGCGGCCGGTGACGTGGCGCGCGAGGCCTTGCCCGATGGCCTGGGCTGGCAGAACGCGCAGGGCAACGTGCTCGGCGTGTACCTGCACGGCCTGTTTGAAGACCCGCGTGTGTTGCACGCATTGTTCGGCGCCACCGCGCCCACGCTGGAGACCGTGTTCGACGGCCTGGCGGACTACATCCACGCCCATGTGAAACCGGGCGTGCTCGATCAACTCATTGCACCCTGAACACCATGAACCCCATCACCGACATCCTCGACATCACGCAGCCCGAACTCGCGCAGACCCTGCAACACGCGCTGGACAACAAGACCAAACCCCTGGGCTCGCTCGGCCGCATGGAGGCGCTGGCACAGCGCATCGGCCTGATCCTGGGCACCACCGCGCCCGAGCTGCACGCACCGCAGATGCTGGTGTGCGCGGCAGACCATGGCCTGGCCGCGCGCGGCGTCTCGGCTTTCCCGAGCGACGTCACCTGGCAGATGGTGGAAAACTTCCTCGCCGGTGGCGCGGCCGTGAGCGTGCTGGCGCGCCAGCATGGCATTGGCCTCACCGTGGTGGACTGCGGTGTGCGGCACGACTTCGCCGAGCGCGACGGTCTGCTGATCCGCAAGGTCGCGCCGGGCACGGCCGACGCGCTCGAAGGCCCGGCAATGACGGCGGCGCAATGCGAACAAGCCATCGATAACGGCCGCGGGGTGGTGCGCGGTTTGCCGGGCAACGCCTTGCTGCTGGGTGAAATGGGCATCGGCAACACCTCCGCCGCATCGATGCTGCTCGCGCGCCTGGGCGGGCTGGCCGTGGCGGACGTGACCGGTGCGGGCACCGGCCTCGATGCGCAGGCGGTGCAACGCAAGATCGAGATCCTGCGCGACGTGCTCGCGCGCCACGCCGACGCCAAGGCACCGCTGGACGCGCTCGCCGCGTTCGGTGGATTCGAAATCGCCACGCTGGTGGGCGCGGTGCTGCAGGCCGCTGAAGAGCGCCGCGTGATCGTGGTTGATGGTTTCATCGCCACCTCGGCCGTGCTGGTGGCCTCGCACCTGCAGCCGCATGTGCTGCAGCGCTGCGTGTTCGCCCACCGCTCGGGCGAGCGCGGCCACGCCTTGATGCTGGCGCATTTGCGCGCCGAACCCCTGCTGGACCTGGGCCTGCGCCTGGGCGAAGGCTCGGGCGCCGCGCTGGCCTGGCCGCTGCTGATGAGCGCCTGTGCGGTGCTGCGCGAAATGGCGAGCTTCGAATCGGCGGGCGTGTCGCGCAGCGACGAAACCGCCCCCGCGAACCCGTGACATGACCTCGTTCGCCCGTCACTTCCTGCTCGCGCTGCAGTTCTTCACGCGCATCCCGGTCACGGGGCGTCTGGCGGCGTGGGTCGGTTTCAGCCCGGCGATGCTGCGCGCGAGCGCGGCGCATTTTCCGGGCGTGGGCTGGGTGGTGGGCCTGCTTTCGGCCGCCGTGCTGTACGGCGCGCTGTGGCTCTTGCCCTTGCGGCCCGCCGCGCCCTGGGTGGCGGCCATCGCGTGCACCGTCTTCAGCGTGATGCTCACCGGCGCCTTCCACGAAGACGGCCTGGCCGATCTGAGCGATGGCCTGGGCGGCAGTGCGCAACGCGAGCGCGCGCTGGACATCATGAAGGACTCGCGCATCGGCAGCTATGGCGCGATCGCGCTGGTGCTGGCGCTGCTGGCCAAGGTCGCGCTGCTCGCCTTGCTGGCGCAACTCGGCGCCTGGCTCGCGGTGGTGGCGCTGTTCGCGGCGCACGTGACCTCGCGCACCATGCCCTTGTTCATCATTCGCACGCTGCCGCACGTGGGCGACACCGCGCAATCCAAGAGCAAACCGCTGGCCGAGAGCCTGTCCAACGCCGGTTTGGCGGCGGGCGTGCTCTGGTGGGCGCTGTCGCTGGCGCTCGCGTGGTGGCTGTTGCCGGCCGCGCCCTGGGCCATGGCGGTGCTGGGCGCGCTGTTGGGCCTGGCGTGGATGTGGCGGCTGTTGAACCGCCGCCTGCAAGGCTTCACCGGCGATGGCCTGGGCGCGACGCAGCAGGTGTGTGAAGTGTTGTTCTACCTGGGCCTGGCCCTGGCGATTCGATGAAGCTCTGGTTGTTGCGCCACGCGCCGGTGCTGTTGCCAGCGGAGCTGTGCTACGGCGCGAGCGATGTGCCCGCCGATGCGGCGATCACCCGCGAAGTGGCGCAGGCTTTCGCACCGCTGCCGCCACCCGGCACGCCGGTGTGGGTGTCGGGCCTGCTGCGCGCGCAGCAGATGGCGGGCGCCTTGCAAACCCAGCGGCCCGACCTGGGCGCCGCGCGCATCGACCCGCGGCTCAACGAGATGGACTTCGGCACCTGGGAACTCAACCGCTGGGACGCGGTGCCCCAGGCCGCGTTCGACGAATGGATGGCCGACTTCGCGCACCACCGCTTCGGCGGCGCGGAAAGCACGCAGATGCTGCTCTACCGCGTGGCCGCGGCGCTCGGCGATCTGCGCCCCGCGACCAGCACCGACGTGGTGTGGGTCACGCACGGGGGCGTGATCCGCGCGGTGCGGCACATCGTGGCCAGCGGCGGCGTGCACATTCGCGAGGCGAGCGAGTGGCCTGTCGAGGGGCCCAAGCCGGGCGAATGGGTGACGCTCGAACTCTGACTCAGCGCGCCGACAGGTGCATGGCAATGCGCGCGATCACCACCGCTTCCATTTCACCGGCCCATTCCAGGCCGTCAGATTCAGGCTGCACCAGCAGCCGGTAGCGGCGGCCGCCCCAGGCGGCGGTCAGCAGCGCGTGGACCGTGGCGGATGGGAGCGGCGGTTGCAGGTCCTTGCAGGCCGCGAAGGCCTGTTCCCAACGGCTGGCGAGTTCGTCGTAGACACGGCGGTGGTGCTTGGGCTCCGCCACGCGGTGTTCGAGCATCATCATCTCGTGGTCGAACGCGGGCAGACCGTCGAGCCGCGCGTCGCAGGTGATGCGAACGAGGCGCTTCAAGCGCGCTTGCCATGCGACGTCCGACGGCGCGATGGCCTCTGCGTCGAGCCGGGCCAGCAGCGCATCGACGCAATGCCGCACATACCCCGACAGCAGCGCTTCCTTGTCGGGAAAGTAGTCGTACAGGGTACCGACCGCAATGCCCGTTTCCAGCGCCACGGCGCGCGTGGTCACGCCCTCCCAGCCGTGCGCGTTCCAAATCCGAACAAAGGCGTCGTAGATCGCCTGCACGGTGAACTTGCTGCGTGTCTGCGTGGGGCGTTTCAGCGGCTTGGAGCGGGGCGCGTCCGGCATCGGCGGGTTTTCCGAACCCGCTGCGATGCGGGCCACCATATAGTTTGCGAATGAACAACGCATTCACTTTAACCCGTCTCGAAACGCGCAAGAACGCCCTCGGCACCACCCGTGTCGTGACCACGCAGGACGACGGCGCGCTGCGGCCCGGCGAGGTGCTGCTGAAGATCGACCGCTTCGCGCTCACCACCAACAACATCACCTACGCCGCCTTCGGCGATGCGCAGATGAAGTACTGGTCGTTCTTCCCGACCGGCGATGCCGACTGGGGCCACATGCCGGTCTGGGGTTTTGCGGATGTGGTGGCCTCGACGGTCGAGGGTGTCGAGGTCGGCGAACGCTTCTACGGCTATTTCCCGATCGCGAGCCACTGGCGCATGCAGCCGGTGCGCGTGACGCCCCGCGGCTTCTACGACGGCAGCCCGCACCGCGCCGACCTGGTCTCCGCCTACAACCAGTACATGCGCTGCAGCAGCGATGCGGGCTATTCGGCGGCGCTGGAGGACCACCAGATGCTGGTGCGCCCGCTCTTCATCACGTCGTTCATGCTCGCCGACTTCCTGGCGGACAACGGCTTCTTCGGCGCGAAGCAGATCGTGGTGTCGAGCGCGTCGAGCAAGACCGCGTACGGCACCGCCTTCTGCCTCGATGCGCGCGCCGGCCTCACGCTGATCGGTGCAACCTCGGCGGGCAATCGCGCCTATGTCGAAGGCCTCGGCTGCTACGACCGCGTGGTGGACTACGGCGAGGTGACCGCGCTGCCGGCCGATGTGCCGACGCTGTATGTCGACTTCGCGGGCAACGACGCGTTGCGCGCCACCGTGCACCATCACTTCGGGAATGCGCTGGTGTACGACTGCTACGCCGGCTCGGCGCAGAACACCGCCTTCCTGAGCCAGACCGGCTTGCCCGGCCCGCAGCCCAAGCTCTACTTCGCGCCCGAGCAGATCCGCAAGCGCAACGCCGACTGGGGCCCGCAGGAAGTGAACCGGCGTTTCAACGAGGCGCAAGGCAAGTTCATCGCGACGCTCGCCCAGCCCGGCAACCGCTGGATGGCGCTCGCGCGGGGCAATGGCTTTGCGCATGCGCAGACGGTGATCGCCGACCTGCATGCGGGCAAGGTCGGTCCGCAAGAAGCGCATGTGGTGCGGCTCGGAGATCGGTCGGGCGGGTGAGCTTGCGCGTGCTGCAGGGGGGCGACACACCCGACCTGGCGGGGCACAATGCATGGCAATACACCGGAGGAGCGCAATCATGGGTTTTTTCGAAACTATCCTTGCTGGTTTGATCGTGACGGGTATTGCGGGGGCTGCGGGTCGGTACTGGGGCGCAAGGAGCGAGCGCAAACGTTTTGCCCAGAAGCGCGAAGCGGCCGTCAAGCAGTTTGCGGCCGAGCTCAAGAAGCTGATTGCGGCCTCACAGCCCGCAAGTGATCAGGCCATGATCGACGCGCGGGCGATCGTCAGCACGCGCAACAGCCTTCGCGCCGTGCTCACCAGTCTTGCCGCATCGTTGAACTCGGAGATCGATCGAATGGAGGAGCTCATCGGTGAGGGGAAGGTGCCTACCTCCCGGGAAGGGCAGATACGCGAAACGCTGTCGGTGCTCAAGCGCACCTGGCCGGCCAAGGAGACGGAGCTTGATGTCGCTGTCCGCAAGCTGATCACCGAGCTGGGGCTCGACCCGGAGCAATAGATCGATCAGCCCACGTCCGTTGACGTGTTCGAGTGCGAGTGCGCGTAAAGGCCGCACAACGCCCCTTCGCGTGCGCCCGCCGCCGACAGCGCAATGTCCGACAGCTCGGCCTGCAGCAAGGCTTCCAGCGCCGCCCGCTCGTAGCCGCACACGATGAAGATCCAGTCCGCCACCGCGTCGAGGCCGCCGCGGATCTTCTGCTCGGTCGTGGTCTCGATCACGGGCGTCTGGTGCTGCAGCAAGTGGCCCGCCGTGGTGCCCGGGCGCGAGGTCAGCGCGCGGGCCAGCTCGCGCAGGTAGATGCGCAGGCGATCCTCACCGCCCTCCGCGGGCGAGAGCCGCACCGTCAACGCGTGCCGCGAGAGCCCGCCACCACAGCTCTCGAGCAAGCGGCACTGGCTGCGCACCATGTTCCGGTGGTGCGGCATCATCTGCGTCGACCACGGCGAGGGCGCGTTCAGCCGCGCCAGGTAAGCGGGGGACACCAGGGTCTCGTAGGCCTGCAGTTCGTACATCACGAAGAAGCCCTCGCCGCCGTCGGCGGCAGCCCAGCGCGAACCGCGAAGAAACCCGGGAATGCGCATGCGCTCCGGAAAATGTTCGTGCGTGTGCCAGTGCTCGAACTCGGCCCTGCGGTCGGGCGCGATCTCCCACCACATGGCAAGAGCGCCTTGACCCAGCAGCGCCATGGTCGTGCCTACAGGCCCAGCCAGGCCAGCAACTCGCCCAGCTTCTTCTCGGCGGAGGTGTCGAAGGCCTTGATGCCCACGTTCTTGAGCACGCTCTGGCCTTCTTCGCTGTCGGGCATGGCGCGCAAGGCCCGCTGCATGGCATCGATCTGGGCCGCGGTGAACTCGCGGTCCGCGATCAGCGGAAAGTAGGGCTGCGACTGGCTGGTGAACAACACGCGCTGGCCGGTCTTCTCCAGCGACTTGGCCACGCCCGAGTACGAGGCCACACCGCCCACGTCGGCGAACTTGTTGCTCAGGAAGAAGGGCACCGCGCCTTGTTCGCGCACGCGCTGCACGTTCTCCTTGGCAATGTCGATGCCTTCGTCGCGCAGGGCCGAGGCGCAGAACTTGGCCATGTAGGCCGCGGTTTCGGGCAGCACCAGGCGCTTGCCCTTGATGTCGGCCAGCGTCTTGTAGGGCGCATCCTTGGGCACCACGATCAGGCACTGGCCATCGGGTTTGGCGGAGGCCACGTACTTGTAGCCGTAGTCGCGCATGCCGCGCGCCGGGAAGTCGCTCGGGCGCGCCATGGCCAGGGAGAAGCGCCGCTCCTTCATGCCTTCTTCCAGCGAGGCGAATTCGCGGATGAACACCACGTTCACCTTCTGGTTGATGCTTTTGCCGATCACATCGGCCAGGCCCTGGTATTTGGCGATCACGCGGGCGTGGTCGGTGCCGCCCGATGTCCCTTCGCTGATGGCCAGGACCAAGTCCTTGGCCTGGGATGCGCCGGCGATCAGCGCAAGCGCCAGCGATGCGCAGAGATGCAATGCTTTCATGCTCGTATGGATTCCATGGAAGACGTCATCTTGGCCGGGTAAAGGACAGCCGAATGGCTGGTTGACGACGAACGTGCCGTTCGCCTAGCTCGGCGGAAAGGCCGGCGTGGAACCGTCAGTCAAAGGTAGACGGTTTTTTCTTTGAAGCCGCAGTAGGCCGACACCGCGCAGCGCGGGCACTGGCGAACGAACTCAGCGGCGCGCGGCTTCAAAGAAGTCCAGGATCTGCTCGCCCAGCAGTTGCTCGCCACTGTTGAAGTGGGCCATCACCGAGACATGGTTGTGGTCTGCCACGCTCATGTGGCGCGGCGCGACACGGCGGGCCTGCGCGATGCGGTGGGTGAATTCGGCCGCATACACATCGAGCAGGGGGTTCTCGTACTGCGCATTCACCACGAACACCGGCATGGCCAGGCGCGCCGCGTGGGCCATGGGCGAATGAGCGCCATGGCACTGCGTGTCTTCGCCGTAGTACGCCCGCACGCCAGCGGCATTCGGGTTCTCCGGCAGGGTGTCTGCGCTGAGCCGCGCCGACACCAGCACCAGGCAGGCGATGTCGCGGCGCAAAGGGTCCAGCACCGGGTCGCCGGCGTAGGTGGCGGCGTGGGTGCCGCCGGCCGAATGGCCTACCAGGCAGATGCTGGCCGGGTCACCACCAAACTCGCCGATGTGCTCGGCCACCCAGGCGCAGGCGGCGGCCACATCCAGCGCTCCGTGGGGATGCCGGGCTTCCGGTGCCAGCCGGTATTCCACATTGACGCCCACACAGCCCTGGCGCGCGAACCAGGTCAACACGTTGCCGTACATGGCGGCGTTGATGTCCTTGGCGCCGCGCACGAAAGCGCCGCCATGCACGAAGACCACGACCGGGGCCTTGCGCGCGCCCAGGGGCTGGTACACGTCGAGCACCTGGCGCGCATGGGCGCCGTAGGGCAGGTCGCGGTGCACGGCCACACCCTCGCGTGGCGCCGCCATCAGCAAGGGCAGGTAAGCCGCTTTGACGCGGTCTCCCGCGCTGCGGATGTCCTGCTGCCACACGGGACCGACGTCCCGCAGCAGCCGATCCAGATCTCCTGAACGTGCGGCAGCCCCCATGGCCATTCAACCCGGCAAAAAGGCCACGGCCTCGACCTCGAAGCACCAGTCGGGATGTGCCAGCGCCGCGGCCACCACCAGGGTGGACGCGGGCCGCGCCGTGCCCAGGTAGCTGGCACGCACCGCGCCCAGCTTCGGCAGGTCGGCGGCATCTGTCAGGTAGGTGGTCACCTTGACCAGATGGGATGCGTCCATGCCGGCGGCCTGCAGCACGCCGACCAGGTTGGTCCAGGCCTGGTGGGCCTGGGCCTCGAAGCCCTGGGCCAGCTGGCCTGTGCGGTCGGTACCGATCTGGCCCGCGACGTGGAGCCAACGACCGGCCCCCTGCGTCAACATGCCATGGCTGTAAGGACCGACCGGGGGCGCCACCGTGTCGGGTGCAATGCGTTGGGAGATGGCCATTTCAGTGCACCACCTGGTCGATCTCGGGGATGGTCGGGATCTCCACGCCGTACACGCCGATGTCCTCGCGGATCTTGTTCACGCCCATGCGGATGATGCCGATCTCCTCATCGGGGTGCGTGGCACCCAGGCCGTGGTCGGCGGCCAGGGCGCGGTTGCGGCCGGAGCGCGCGCGTTCTGCGTCGGGCAGGTTGACCACCGCATAGACGCCGTTGAGCAGGCTGCCGCGCAGCTTCTTGGCCACCTTCAGGCCGATCAGGCGCTTCTCGTCCGCGGACAACTCGCTGAAGAAGCGCCGCATGATGATGCGGCCGAACTGGATATGCCGCGCCTCGTCGCGCAGCACCAGCCGGCAGACCTCCTTGATGGACGCGAAGCGCGCGTTTTCGTAGCGCGCCTGCAGCAGGTCGCCCGAGAGTTGTTCGAACAGGGTGTTGACCGAGAGGCCGGCGAAGAAGCTCATGGCCTTCTCGTCCGATTCGTCGTGAAAGCGCGGGATGATGTCCTTGAAGTAGTCCGAACGCGGCATCGGCTCGTAGGCGGCCAGGCCGTCGGCAATGCGAAAGCTCGCTTCGTGGTGGCGGAATTCTTCGGCAATGAAGTTGGTGATGTGCTGCTTCACTTCGAAGGGCTGGTGCTGAAAGATGGCGTCGCGCAGACGCTCGGCGCCGTAGGGCGTGGCCCCATGCTCCATCCAGGCGCGCAGGCTCCACCATTCGGCGCCGGCGGTGCGCACCTCGGGCGGAATGTCGGCGTCCTTCAGGTCCGAGTAGTCGATGTCCTTGACGGGATCCCAGGCCAGGTCGCGGGCCTGCGTGCACAGGCGCCACACCTCCGGGTACTCGACCTTGGAGACGACCGGGTAGGGGTTCGGGACCGCGGGGATTTCCTCGAGAAGGGAGGGCTGCATGGTGGGGCTCCTGGATGCATTGTTGGGAATCGATGGCTATGCTATGCAGCCCGCGTTGATACATCCAATACCGATTGAGTTCAGTGGTGATCCGATTTGAGTATCTCCATGAGCCTTGGCAGGCATCCTCCGTGCTTGCATGGAACACCTGCCCTTTTCAGAGGACCCGACGATGATCGAATACAGGCAACTGCGCCAGTTCGTGGTGGTGGCCGAAGAGCTCAACTTTGGCCGTGCCGCGGAGAAGCTGCACATGTCGCAGCCGCCGCTGAGCGTGGCCATCCGCAACCTGGAGCACACGGTCGGCACCTTGCTGCTGGACCGCAGCCGCCACCATGTTCGCCTGACACCCGCGGGCAAGGTCTTCCTGAAGGACGCCCGCCGAATCCTGCAGCAGACCCACGTGGCCATCGAGCGGGCGCGCCGTGCGGCCCTGGGCGAGGAAGGCTCGCTGAGCCTGTCGTTCGTGCCGAGCGCGGCCATCGATCTGCTGCCCGACATCTTCAAGCGCTTTCAGCACGACTACCCCACCGTGCACCTGCAGGTGACGGCCGAGACCACCACCCGCCAGGTGGAGGCGCTGCGGCGCGCCGAGGTGGACCTCGCGCTGGTGGTGGGGCCGCTGCATGAGGTGTCCGATCTGGTCCTGGTCGACCTCAAGGCCCAGGGATTCGTCATCGCCGTGCCACGCAACCACGCGCTGGCGGAGCAGAAGTCCGTGCGGATCAAGGCCTTGGCGGCGGAACGCTTCATCGCCTTTCCGGCGGCCGAAGGCGCAGGCTTCGCGGCCGCGTTGATGGGCGCCTGCAAGGCTGCCGGCTTCTCGCCCAAAGTGGTGCAGGAGGCGTCGCAGATGCAGGCCGTTCTGACCCTGGTGGCGGGTGGGCTGGGCATCGCCCTGGTGCCGGCATCCATGCGCATGCTGGCCATGACGGACGTGGCCTTTCTCGATGTCGCCGATCTGCGTTCGCCACCCACTTACACGCTGGCGTTTGCCTACAGCCAGGACAACGACAACCCGGTGATCCAGTCCTTCCTGTCGGTGGCGAGCAAGGTGGTCGAAGGCTCGCGGCCCCGATAGGCCTGGGCGCCTGGTGATTCGATCCATGTATGGATTTCGTCTGAAGTCGGTATTGGACAGATGGGCCTGGCTGTTTGCACCATGCGGCCATCCCATACGGGCAAAAGCCCGATGACAACCTGGAGCCCACGATGCGTTTCCCGAACAAGTTTTCCGCCGCCGCGCTCATGCTGGCCGCCGCCTTTGGCGCCGCCGCCGTCCATGCGCAAACCTATCCCACCCGTCCCATTACCCTGGTAGTGCCTTACCCGCCCGGTGGTTCGGCCGACATCCTGGCCCGAACCATCGGCGAGCAACTCGCCACCCGCCTGGGCCAGCCGATCGTGGTCGAGAACAAGGCCGGTGCCGGCACCGCCATTGGCGCGCGCTACGTTGCCGAGGCCAAGCCCGACGGCTACACCCTGCTGATGGGCACAGTGAGTTCCCAAGCCATCAATCCGGCCATGAGCAAGGTCGGCTACGACCCGACCAAGGATTTCGTGGCGGTCAGCGCACTGACCTCCATTCCGTTCGTGCTGGTGGCCAACCCTGCCGCGCCCTACAACACGGTGGCCGAACTCATCGCCGCTGCCAAGCGCGACGGCAACCGCATCAGCTACGCGTCGGCCGGACCGGGCACGTCCAACCACCTGGCGGGCGAAATGCTCGCCCATGCCGCCCAGGTGTCGTTGCTGCATGTGCCTTACCGTGGCAGCGCGCCCGCGCTGGCCGATGTGCTGGCCGGCCACGTACCCCTGATGTTCGACCTGCAGACCACGGCCTTGCCCAACATCAAGGCGCAGAAGGTCAAGCCGCTGGCCGTCACGGGCTTGCAGCGCAGCCCGCTGCTGCCCGATGTGCCCACGGTGGCCGAGAGCGGACTGCCCGGCTTCGAGGTCGGCGCCTGGTTCGGGCTGTTCGCGCCCGCCAAGCTGCCCGAGCCGGTGTTGCGCCAACTCTCCGGCGCCATGGCCCAGATCCTTCAGAGCCCCGCCATGGCGCAACGCTTGCGCGACATCGGGGCGGAGCCCGATACGCGAGATGCGCAGGCCTTTGCCGGTTATGTGCGCACGGAGATCGCGCGGTATGCGCAGACCGTCAAAGCGGCCGGCCTGGACCGATAGCAAAAGTCTGCCGACGACATTCTCGTCAGCATTGAACGACTTTCCTTGCGAGCTTCTAATTCAGGACGCTAGTCCAGTGCGACCGTCTTGTCTTTGAAGTCGCAATAAGCGCTCACCGCGCAGCGCGGGCACAGCGGTTTGCGCGCCTGGCACACGTAGCGCCCGTGCAGGATGAGCCAGTGGTGCGAGTCCACCGCGTAGGCGCCCGGCACGCGTTTGAGCAACTGGAGTTCCACCGCCAATGGCGTCTTGCCGGGTGCGAGGCCGGTGCGGTTGCTGACGCGAAAGATGTGCGTGTCCACCGCCATGGTGGGTTCGCCGAAGGCCACGTTGAGCACCACGTTGGCCGTCTTGCGGCCCACGCCGGGCAAGGCTTCCAGCGCTTCGCGCGTGCCGGGCACTTCGCCGCCATGTTGCTCCACCAGCATGCGGCAGGTCTGCATCAGGTGCTTGGCCTTGCTGCGGTACAGGCCGATGGTCTTGATGTAAGCCTCCAGCCCTTCAAGGCCGAGATCGAGGATGGCCTGCGGCGTGTTCGCCACCGGGAACAGCTTGCGCGTGGCCTTGTTCACGCCCACGTCGGTGGCCTGCGCCGAGAGCAGCACGGCGGTCAGCAGCTCGAACACGCTGGTGTATTCGAGCTCGGTTTGCGGCGTGGGGTTGGCCGCCTTGAGCGTGGCGAAAAATCCGTCGATCTGGGGGGGCGTCATGGGCGCGGATTCTCCCATGGGCTCAGCCCCGTTCGGCTTCCGCGCGCAACCAGTTCGCGAAGTCCTGCGCGTCGGCGTTGTTGTGCGCATGGGCCGCCAGCTCCACGTAATAGCCGCGCTGCGTGGCCGCGCCGCTGCGGAAGGGCGCGACCAGTTTCTTCTCGTCCACCAGCGACTGCAGCAAGGGCAGGCGGCCAATCACCACGCCCTGTCCGGCCACGGCGGCGGTGACCGCATCGGCGTATTGTGTGAATTGCACGGCGTTCTTCATGCGCATCTCTTGCAGGCCCATCACCTGGAACCAGGGGTCCCAGTCCGAGGTGATGGCGTGGCCCGCGGGGCGTTCCACCGTCAGCAGCGTGTGGTGCGCCAGGTCGGCGGGCTGGCGCAGGGGGGCGGCCTTGTTGCGCAACAGCGCGGGCGCGCACAGGGGCAGCACCGTTTCCTCGAACAGCGCTTTCCCGCGCCCGGCGCTGGAGGGCACGAAGCGCACGGCGACGTCGAGCCGATGGCGCTCCAGGTCCATCATGTCCATGGTCGCGGAGATGCGCACGTCCACCTGCGGGTGGTTGGCCGCGAAGCGCGCGAGGCGGGGGATGAGCCACAGCGATGCGAAGCCTTGCGTGCAGGTCATGGCGACCTGGCGCAGGCGCGGGCCGGGGCGCACGCGCGCCGCAGCGTCGCGCAGCCGCTCCAGCGCATCGCGCGTGGCGCGTTGCATCACCTCGCCCGCTTCGGTCAGCGCGAGCGCGCGGTGCCGCCGTTCGAACAGCGGCGTGCCCAGGCTGTCTTCGAGCAACTGGATCTGTCGGCTCACGGCCGACTGTGTGAGGTTGAGTTCCTGCGCGGCCAGGGTGAAGCTCAGCGTGCGCGCCGCTGCGTCGAAGCAGGGCAACAGGTCCAGCCGCAGCATCTGCGAGCGTGGAAGGGGTTCGACTTTCACATTCTTGAATGGCATGCGAAACATTCGAAATGAGCGTTTGTGCAGTATAGGACGGCTCCGTACAGTCATGCACATAACTGATGTGAAAGGACTGAGTCATGAACACCGAAAGATTGACCGTTGACGTGAACATGCCCCGCCGGGCGTTGCAATCCATCCCCCAGGGCGCGTTGCGCCTGGTCTGCCGCGAGGGCTCGGTCTGGCTCACGCTCGACCACGACCAGCAAGACGTGATCCTGGGTGAGGGCGATCACTTCATCACCCGACCGCAAGACCGCGTGATCGTCTACGCGCTGCACACGGCGGTGCTGCGCATCGAAGCGCTGCCTGGCGCGGCGCCTGCCGCGCCGCCACGTTGGCGCTGGCTGCCGCGACGCCTGCGCGGTGGTGCGGCGAGCCCGGCGCTGGCCTGAGGCGGTGTGCCCCGCAGGGTGCGCGAGAATGGAGGCCGTTGTTCACGACCTCACGGAAACCGCCCATGTCTTTCGCCATCCCTTTCGCCGACCGCCTCAACAACGTCGAAACCTCCGCCATCCGCGAACTCTTCAAGCTGCTGGGCAAGCCCGGCATCATCAGCTTTGCCGGTGGCTTCCCCGACAGCGCCATGTTCGACGTCGACGGCATCCGCGAAGCGGTGAACGCGGCGTTGACCGAAGAGGCCGGCGGTGCGCTGCAATACGGCGCGACGGAGGGCTACCAGCCCCTGCGCGAACAGCTCGCCGCCTTCATGGCCAGCAAGGGTGCGAAGGACGTGGCCGCGAACGACCTCATCGTCACCACCGGCAGCCAGCAGGCGCTGGACCTGCTGGGCAAGACGCTGATCTCGCCCGGTGACAAAGTCATCGTCGAAGGCCCGACCTTCCTGGCCACCATTCAATGCTTCCGCCTCTACGGCGCCGAACTCATCAGCGCGCCGGTGGATGGCGATGGCGTGAAGACCGATGTACTCGAGCAACTCATCGCCGAGCACAAACCCAAGTTCGTCTACCTGATCCCCACCTTCGGCAACCCCAGCGGTGCCTTGCTCAACCTGGCGCGCCGCAAGGCCGTGCTGGCGATGGCGGTGAAGCACAACACGCTGATCGTGGAAGACGACCCGTACGGCGACCTGTACTTTGGCGCCGCGCCACCGCCCAGCCTGCTCGCGCTGAGCCCCACCGTGCCCGGCAGCCGCGAGCGGCTGGTGCATTGCGGCAGCTTGAGCAAGGTGCTCAGCCCGGGGCTGCGCGTGGGCTGGATGGTGGGCCCGGCCGAACTGCTGGCCAAGGCCACCATGTGCAAGCAGTTCAGCGACGCGCACACCAGCACCTTCGCGCAGGCCACCGCCGCGCAATACCTCAAGGCCGGCCGCATGCCGGCCACCCTGGACAAGGTGCGCACGGTGTACGCCGAGCGCGCGGCCACCATGGGCAACGCGCTGCGCCGTGAACTGGGCGATGCGATCGAGTTCGTGCAGCCGCAGGGCGGCCTGTTCGTCTGGGCCCGGCTCACGGGCGCGGGCGGCAAGGTGAAGGACGGCGGCGAATTCGCCAAGCGCGCGATCGACAAAGGCGTGGCCTTCGTGCCGGGCGCGCCGTTTTACGCCAACCACCCCGACCACGCCACGCTGCGGCTGAGCTTCGCCACCGTGGGGCTGGAGAAGATCGAGGAAGGCGTGGGGCGGTTGGGGCAGGCGGTGTGAGGGACTGCTGAGGCCGCACCGTCAGCCGGAGCGCTTCTTGGTGTGGCTCTCGGACTTCCTGGATTCCAGCCGCTCAGCCTCGGCAATGGCCTGCGCTTCTTCCAGTGCCGTGATGGCCAGCGCCATTTCCTGGCGGAACACCGGGGCGGCCTTCTGGGCGTGGTGCAGCACGAGCCTGGCGCGGTCCGGGTCGATCTCGCTGCCGTAGAGCCTTCGGCCCATGTGGAGAAAGCCGCGCAAGTCATCCAGCAGCGCACGCAGCGCTTCGCTGATCAGCGCATCGCGCGTTTCGGTGGCGGTTGCTGCGGCCTTGATCAAACGCGCGTGGTACGCCTGGTCCTGTTCGTGGGGCAGGTCGGTCCGTTTGAGAACCGCTTCCAGAATGGTCTCCATGCCGGTGTAAACGCTGTTGATCGTGGCACCCGCCAACTTGGCAGACGCCCAGTCGCCAGCAGCAGGATTCGCCGCTTCCCAGCGTTCGAATTCTTCAAGCTCTTTTTCGAGCTTGGTCATTTCGGCTTCAAAGTCTTTTCTAGGCATGCAGACTCTCCTGAATGGTGCTGCGTTCGCAACGGTTGCCTTGGGCGGGTAGTTACCTTACTGCAGGCTGTTCGCGCATCTTCCCACGGTCAATGAAGGTCTCTGTAAACCCAGCTGGACGGCAGTTTGACTTTCATATACTGTACATGAATACAGTATTTGAGTTTCAACATGCAGCCCGCCTTTTCCTGCCAGGAGGACGATCTGTCCCCGGCCCCCCAACCCGTTCGCCCGCCGCCTTCCGCGGGTGGCTGGTCGGCGGCCGTGGCGGCGGCGTTGTGGCGTGGTGACCAACTCGGCACAGCCGTCTCGACCGTGTGGCCCAGCGGCTTCGCCGCCCTGGACGCGCAGTTGCCCGGCGGCGGCTGGCCCGGCCATGGGCTGACCGAAATCCTCACGCCGCACAGCGGCACGCTGGAATGGCGCCTGCTTGGGCCAGCGTTGCGCCACATCTGCAGGGCCGGGCGGCCGGTGGTGCTGGTGGGCCCGCCGATGCCGCCGCACCTGCCAGGCCTGCGCTTTGACGGCATCGACGAGCGCCAGCTGGTCTGGGTGCGGGCCGACACCGCGGCCGAGCGTCTGTGGTCGGCCGAACAACTCATCAAGGCCCAGGCCTGCGGCGCGCTGGTGGCCTGGTTGCCGCAAGCCAGGGCGGCGCAGATCCGCCGCTTGCAGGTGCTGGCCACCGGCTTCGAGGCGCCGGTCTTCGTGTGCCGGCCCCTGGCTGCGCTGCGCGAGTCGTCGGCCGCGCCGCTGCGGCTGCAGGCCCGGGTGGACATCGACTGGATGCTGCACGTCGACATCGTCAAGCGCAAAGGGCCGCCGCTGGAGCACACGCTGCGCCTGGCCTCGGTGCCGGGCGCGCTGTCCGACATCCTCACGCCACGCATGCGCCAGCCCAGCCGGCTCACCGGAGTACCTTTGCCCTGCGGGCTGCGGTGCGAGCTTGCTTGGGAACGGCCCGGCGCGGCGCTCATGTCCTCGCACACAGAGAAGGAGAGCAACGGCCATGTTGTGGTGCGCGCTCCTGCCCATTTCTCCCAGCAACGGCACGGCAGCCCCACCCACTGACGCCGTGGCGCAGCGCGCGCTGGCGTTGTGGGCGTTGCAGTTCACGCCGCGCGTGGCGCTGGCCGACGAAGCCGTGCTGATGGAGCTGGCCGCCAGCGTGCGCCTGTTCGGCGGGCGGCGGGCGCTGTGCGAGCGCGTGCGGACCGAGGCGCACGCGCTGGGCGTGGACCGCCTGGCCTGGGCGCCCAACGGCCTGGCCGCGCTGGCACTGGCGCGCGCCGGTGTCGCAAACGGCGTGACGCCACCGCTGGCGGACCGGCTCGATACCTTGCCCATGGAGACGCTGAGCGCGGTGCACCCGCACCGGCTCACGCTCGAACACGTCGGTTGCCGCACGCTGGGCGATGTGCGCGCCTTGCCGCGGGGAGGCGTGAGCCGGCGCTTCGATCAACAGCTCCTGCACGCGCTCGACCAGGCCTATGGCCTGGCGCCCGAGGTGCACGAATGGGTGGCACTGCCCGAGCACTTCGAAGAGCGGCTCGAACTCATGGCGCGCGTGGAGCAGGCGCCGGCCCTGGTGTTTGGCGCGCAACGCCTGCTGCGCGTGCTCAGTGCCTGGCTGTTTGCCCGGCGCGCGGGCGTCACGGCCTTCACGCTGCACTGGGCGCACGACGCGATGCGCGCGCGCGCGGCGGGCGAGGGCGGCGAGATCACCATCCGCACGGCAGAGCCCACGCGCGACACCACGCACCTGTGCCGCCTGCTGACCGAGCACCTGGCGCGGGTGCAACTGCTCGCGCCGGTGGGCGATCTGCGGCTGGTGGCCACCGAGGTGAAGCCACTGCGCGACGTGAGTGGCGCCCTGTTGCCCGACACGGTGCAACAGGGCGAGGCGCTGGGCCTGGTGCTGGAGCGGCTGGCCGCGCGCCTGGGACCGCAGCGCGTGCTGCGCCCAGTGTTGTGCGAAGACCATCGACCGGAGTGGATGTGCCGCTGGCAGAGCGCTGCGTTGCCGTTGCCGCGCAAAGGCGCGCCCGGCACCGATCTGCCGCAGCCTGGGTTCCTGTTGCCCGCGCCGCTGAAGTTGCTGGTGCGCGATCACCGGCCGTTGTACCTCGGCGAGTTGATGCTGCTGATCGGCCCGCAGCGCGTGGAAGGTGGCTGGTGGGACCGTGTTGGCGAGGAAGACCGCATGCGCAACGTGGTGCGCGATTACTGGGTGGCCTTGTCCGCGCAGGCGGGGGTGTTGTGGGTGTTCCAGACGCGGCTGGACGGGGCGCCTGCGTGGTTTTTGCATGGGCACTTTGCATGAGTACGGCTGTCCTGCCCGACTACGCCGAGCTGCGTTGCCTCTCCAACTTCAGCTTCCTGCGCGGCGCGAGCCGCCCGGAGGAGCTGGTCGACCGCGCGAAAGCGTTGGGCTACAGCGCGTTGGCACTGGTGGACGAATGCTCCCTGGCCGGCGTGGTGCGCGCGCACGTGGCCGCGAAAGCGCAGGCCTTGACGTTGTTGGTCGGCAGCCAGTTCCGCGTGCAGTGCGACACCCCCTTCACCCTGGTCGTGCTGGCCTGCAACCTCAACGGCTACGGCAACCTGTGCGAGTTCATCACGCACCTGCGCCGCAGTGCGCCCAAGGGTACCTACCACCTGACGCGGAACAACATCAACGCCGACGCCCTGGCCGATTGCGTGGTGATCGCGGTGCCCAACCCTGGCAGCGATCAGGACCAGATGGACACCGTCGCGCGTTGGCTGTTGCAACACTTCATGGGCCGTTGCTGGCTGGGCGTGGAGCAACTGCGCCGGTTCGACGATGAAATGCGCCTGCACCGTTTGCGCCAGAGCAGCGCGCTCACGGCCGTGCCGCTGGTGGCCGTGGGCGACGTGCGCATGCACGTGCGCTCGCGCAAGCCGCTGCACGACGTGCTCACCGCCACGCGCATCGGCAAACCGCTTACCGAGTGCGGCTTCGCGCTGGAGCCCAGTGCCGAGCAGCACCTGCGATCGCGCCTGACGCTGGCCCAGCTGTACCCCGACGAACTGCTGACCGAAACACGCGTGGTGGCCGCGCGCTGCCAGTTCTCGCTCAACGAATTGCGCTACCAGTACCCCAGCGAAGTGGTGCCCGAGGGCGAGACGCCCACGAGTTACTTGCGCCGGCTGGCGTGGGAGGGTGCGGCCACGCGCTGGCCACAGGGCATACCTGCGCAGCGCATCCAGCAGATCGAGCACGAACTCGCGCTGATCGCCGACATGGCGTACGAACACTACTTCCTGACGGTGCACGACATCGTGGCTTTCGCGCGTTCGAAGGACATCCTGTGCCAGGGCCGAGGCTCGGCAGCCAACAGCGTGGTGTGCTACTGCTTGCGCATCACCGAGGTGAACCCGGACGAAACGGGCCTGCTGTTCGAACGCTTCATCTCGAAGGAGCGCAACGAGCCGCCCGACATCGATGTGGACTTCGAGCACGAACGGCGCGAAGAGGTGATCCAGCACCTGTACGAAAAATACGGTCGTGAACGCGCCGCGCTCACCGCCGCCGTCATCAGCTACCGCCCGCGCAGCGCCTTGCGCGACGTGGGCAAGGCGCTGGGCTTTGCGCAGGGCACGCTCGACGCGTTGGCCAGGCAATCGCGCTGGTGGGACGGGCACGCCATCGCGCCCGAGCGCTTGCAGGAGGCCGGGCTCGACCCACAGAGCCTGATCGTGCGCCAGCTGCTGGAACTCACCTCGCAGCTCATGGGATTTCCGCGCCACCTGTCGCAGCACACTGGTGGCTTCGTGCTCACGCAGTTGCCGCTCTCGCGCCTGGTGCCGATCGAGAATGCCACCATGAAGGACCGCACCGTGATCGAGTGGGACAAGGACGACCTGGATGCCGTGGGCTTGCTCAAGGTGGACGTGCTCGCGCTGGGCATGCTGACCGCCTTGCGCAAGGCCATGGCCTTGATCAGCGAGAAAGAAAGCCGCGTCTTCACCATGCCGGATGCGACCCGCGGCGACGAGGCGACCTACGACATGATCTGCGCCGCCGACACCGTGGGCGTGTTCCAGATCGAGAGCCGCGCGCAGATGAGCATGTTGCCGCGTCTGAGGCCGCGCTGCTACTACGACCTGGTGATAGAGGTCGCGCTGGTGCGGCCCGGGCCGATCCAGGGCGGGGCCGTGCATCCGTACCTGAATCGGCGCCAGAAGAAAGAGCCGGTGAGCTACCCAGGGCCGGAATTGAAAGAGGCATTGGGGCGTACGCTGGGCGTGCCCATCTTCCAGGAGCAGTGCATGCAGATCGCCGTGCTCGCTGCCGGGTTCACGCCCGGTGAGGCGGACGGCTTGCGCCGTGCCATGGCCGCGTGGCGGCGCACCGGGAACCTGCACAAGTACGAAGAGCGCCTGGTCAAGGGCATGACCGACCGCGGCTATGACGCCGAATTCGCGCGCAGCGTGTTCGAGCAAATCAAAGGCTTCTCCAGCTACGGCTTCCCCGAAAGCCACGCCGCCAGCTTCGCGCTGCTGGTCTACGTGAGCGCCTGGATCAAGTGCCACCACCCGGCCGAATTCCTCACCGCCTTGCTCAACAGCCAGCCCATGGGTTTCTACACGCCGAGCCAGCTGGTGCAGGACGCGCAACGCCACGGCGTGACCGTGCACCCAGTGGACGTGTTGCACAGCGAATGGGACAGCACCATCGAAGAAAGCCATGCACCGAGCGACGTGCCCGACCCCCTCTCCCGCTCGCGGGAGAGGGCTGTTCGCCTGGGCCTGCACCTCATCTCCGGCATCAAGGCCGACACGGCGAAGCGCATCACGGATGCCCGCGCCCAACGTCCCCTCCAAAGCGCCCAAGACCTCGCACGCCGCGCCCACCTCGACCAAGCCCAGATGAAAGCCCTGGCCGCCGCCGATGCCCTCACAGGCTTGAGCGGCCACCGCCGCCAGCAGGTGTGGGACGCCGCGGCATTGCGTTCGGCACCGGCCCTGCTGAAAACCGCGCCGGTGGACGAGGCCCCATGGACGCTGCCCGAAGCCCCCGAAGGCGAGGCCATCGTGTGGGACTACGCCAGCACGGGTCTCACCCTACGCCGCCACCCGCTCGCGCTGCTGCGGGCCGAATTGAAGAAGCGCCGCCTCATGACCGCCGAAGAACTCAAGAGCGCGCCCGACGGCCGCCTGGTGCGCCACTGCGGCATCGTCACCTTGCGCCAGCAGCCTGGCACCTCATCGGGCGTGGTGTTCGTGAGCCTGGAGGACGAAACCGGTGTGGTGCAGGTGATCGTGTGGCGCCACCTGCGCGAGCGCCAGCGCGCGGTGCTGACGAACGCACGCCTGCTGGCGGTGCGCGGCAAGTGGCAGCGCGAAGGCGAGGTGACGAATCTCATCGCGGGCCACCTGGAAGACCTCACGCCCTTGCTCAACGGGTTGTCGACCGTGAGCCGGGATTTTCATTGATGCCATGGAGACGCATGGCGTGCTTGGCGATAGCATGGTCGCCATGAACATCGACACCTGGCTCATCTACCTGCTCGCGGCCATCGGGCTCTCGCTCTCGCCCGGCCCCAACGGCTTGCTCGCGCTCACGCACGGCGTGCTGCACGGCCAGCGCAAGACGCTGTTCACCATCTTCGGCGGCACGCTGGGCTTCGTGGCGATCATCGCGCTGTCGATGTTCGGCATCGGTGCGCTGCTGCAGACCTCGCTGGTGTGGCTCACCGCCTTGAAGTGGTTCGGTGGCGCCTACCTCGTGTGGCTCGGCATCCAGGTGTGGCGCTCGCCGCCGGTGGGCGTGCAGCTCACGGGTGGCCCGGCGGAGCCCGTGCGTTCGGGTTGGTCGCTGTTCCGGCAAGGTGCCTTGTCCGCGGCGACCAATCCCAAAGGCATCCTGTTCTTCGCGGCCTTTCTGCCGCAGTTCATCGACCCGCACCGCAGCCTGCTGCTGCAGTTTCTGATCATGGCCGGCACGTTCGCGCTGGTCGAGGCCATCACCGAGCTGCTCATTGCCGGCATGGCCGCGCGCATCAGCCCCTGGCTGCGCCGGGTGGGCAAGCGGTTCAACCAGGTCTGCGGCGGCATCTTCGTGGCCATCGGTCTGGCGCTGCCGCTGCGCGGCTGAGGATGTTCAGGCGCGGTTCATGCCGCCCGAACTTCGCTCAACAACTCCGGGTGCCGATCCAGCACCTTGAGCAACTTCACCAACGCCAACGGTGGTTTGGTCTTGCCGTTTTCATAGCGAGAAAACGCATTGACACCGCCGCCAAAAATCTCGGCAGTCTCGCGTTGGTCCAGCGCGAGTTTCTTGCGGACGTGGACGATGAAGGCCGGGTCCACAGCGGACGCGTTGACCTGTTTGTTGAACTCCAGCATGGCCGCACTCACGCGGGCGGACTCCGTCGCCTCGAGCACCACCTCGCCGCAAGCAGGGCAGAAGTCCCCCATCACGGCCGGAATGCGGGTGGTCTCGCCTTTGTAGGTGTAAGGCATATCGCGGGTGCCGTGCACCAGCTTCGCGGCACCGCAGTGAGGGCATTTCATGTCATGCTTTTGTAGAAGTCCGACGGGGTGAGCGACATCACGACCTTCACGATGTCGTCAAAGTCAAACCCCAGGGCTGCACCGCCCGCCAACGCCGAGAACGTGGTAAGTAGGTTATTTTTACTTCAGCGGCTCATCAGCTCACCCGTGATGAGCTTCCAGTGCTCGGCACTCACCGGCGTGATCGAGAGCCGGTTGCCGCGCTTGAGCAGGATCATGTCGGCCAATGCTGGAATGGCGCGCAGTTCGGGCAAGCCGATCAGCCGCTTCTTGCGCGTGGCCTTCACGTCCAGCAGCAGCCAGCGTGGCGCATCGGGTTTGGAGGCGGGGTCGAAGTAGGGCGACTTCGGGTCGAACTGGGTCGGGTCGGGCCGTGTGGTGGACGCCACCTGCGCCAGGCCAGCGATGCCGGGCTCAGGGCAGCTCGAGTGGTAGAACAGCACGCCGTCGCCCACCTGCATCGCGTCGCGCATGAAGTTGCGCGCCTGGTAGTTGCGCACGCCCGTCCAGGGCACGGTGTGCTTGGGCGCGGCCAGCGCATCGTCGATCGAGCACTCGTTGGGCTCGGACTTCATCAGCCAGTATTGGGTGGTCATCGCGCTATTGTGCGATGGCCACCCGCTGGCGTCATCCCCCGAAGATCAGAAGGATTCCCAATCGTCCGAGGCGTTGCCGCTGGAGCCGGGCGCCGCATCGGCGGCCTTGGCCAGCACCGGCTTGTTGAGCAGAGGAGGGGCTTTGGGCGCCACCGCGGTCACCGCCTTGGGCGCTGCCGGTGCGGGCTTGGCCTTGGGGGCCGCGACACCGCTGGCCGCGGGCTTCTTGTGCAGGTCAGTCGAGCGGATCTGGGTGATCGTGCTCTGGGCGGCGGCGCGGGCGTCCACCCGGAACACGCGCACCACTTCGGCCAGGCGCTCGGCCTGGTCGTTCATGCTCGACGCGGCTGCCGCGCTTTCCTCGACGAGAGCGGCGTTCTGCTGGGTCAGCTGGTCCAGGTTGGACACGGCCGAGTTGATCTGGTTGACGCCATCGGCCTGTTCGCCGGACGCGCTGGCGATCTCGCCGATCATGTCGCGCACGCGCACCACGTTCTCGACGATCTCGCCCATGGTCTTGCCGGCCTGGTTCACCAGTTCGGTGCCGGCGGCCACCTTGTCCACGCTGGCGCCGATCAGCACCTTGATCTCTTTCGCGGCCTGGGCGCTGCGCTGCGCGAGGTTGCGCACCTCACCGGCCACCACCGCGAAGCCACGGCCTTGTTCACCGGCGCGGGCGGCTTCCACCGCGGCGTTGAGCGCGAGGATGTTGGTCTGGAACGCGATGCCGTCGATCACGCCGATGATGTCGCTGATCTTGCGCGAGGAGTGGTTGATCTCTTCCATCGTGCTCACCACCTGGTGCACCACCTCGCCGCCGCGCTGGGCGCTCTGGCCGGCCACATCGGCGAGCTGGTTGGCCACGCGGGCCGAATCGGCGGACTGGCGGATCGCGCCCGACATCTGCTCCATGCTGGCGGCGGTCTGCTGCAGGTTGGACGCGGTCTGCTCGGTGCGGGCCGAAAGGTCGTTGTTGCCGGTGGCGATTTCCTTGGCCGCGACGGTGATGTTCTCGGTGCCGCGCTTGACGTCGGACACCACGTTCACCAGACGGTCGCGCATGGTGATCAGGGACGCGGTCATCGCGCCGAACTCGTCCTTGCGGTCGTTCTGGATCTGCGCGGTCAGGTCGCCGCTGGCGATCTTCTCGGCAAACGCCATGGCGTCGCGCAGCGGGTTGCGGATGTTGCGGATCAGGAAGAAGGCGCCGATGGCGATGCCGGCCATCAGGCCCAACACCTGGACGGTGGCGATGATGAGGCTGCTGGCGCGTTGCTCGTCAAAGGTCTTCTGCGCGGCGATGCGGATGTCGCCCTGCATCTTGCCGAAATCGCGCAGGCCGGCCACATACGGCACAACGGCCGGGTTGAAGTGGGTGCGGATTTCGTTGGCGGCGCCCTCCATGTCGCCCATCTTCTTCATCTCGATGGCCTTGGCATGCGAGGCCAGAACCACCTTGCGCAGGTCGGCGATCTTGGCCAGCTGCGCCTTCTCGGCGTCGTTCATCTCCATCGTCTGCAGCTTCTTCTGCAGCTCGCTGATGGCGGCAATGCCGGCGGGCACCAGGTCCTTGTACATCTCGGCCACGGCGGGGTCGCTGCTGACCACGGCAGCTTGCGTGCGGGTGACGCTGAGCTCGGTGAGCGCGGCCCATTCGGCGGCGATGGTGAATTTCTCGGCCAGCCTGGACAGGGCCTGCTCGGAGGCTTCGTTGAGCGCGGTGGAACGCGAGCCGGCGGTGCCCACGACGACGAACAGCGCGACGATGATGGCGATGACACCAGCCCACAGCTTGGCGCCCACGGAGAGATTGCGGAAGAAGGTCATGGAAGTTTCGGGAAAAGGAAAGCGGGATAACGCGCAACGCATGGCAGCGCAACGTGGCATGCCACGCCGCGCTGTCGGGGCGCGGCTTTACTGAAGGGAAAGGCTGGTGTCGGCCAGGCCGATGTCGGCGCTGCCGATGAGGGCTTCGATGTCGGCGAGGATGAGCATGCGCTCGCCCACGCTGGCGATGCCGGTGATGAAGCTGGCGTCCAGCGTGCTGCTGATCTGCGGCGCTTCCTTGATGTGGTCTTTGCTCAGCTCGATCACGTCGCACACCGAATCGACCACCATGCCGACCACGCGCCCCAGCACGCTGAGCACGATCACCACGGTGAAGTCGTTGTATTCGACCTTGTCGCAGTTGAGCTTGATGCGCATGTCCACCACCGGCACGATCACGCCGCGCAGGTTGACCACGCCCTTGATGAACGCGGGCGCGTTGGCGATGCGGGTGGGCTCTTCGTAGGAGCGGATTTCCTGCACGCGCAGGATGTCGATGCCGTATTCCTCGGCACCCAGGCGAAAACTCAGGAATTCACCGGCACTGGCGAGAGCCGGTGCTGGGCGGCGCGAAGCGACGCTGGAAGATGGGCTGGTAGAGGCGGGTGTGTGGAGGGCGTCCATGGGTCCGTGGTGAGAAGTTGATGCCTCCGTATCGGCACCTCCCTCCCGTTTCTTGAAGCCCCGTATCCGCCTTTGGTCGGAAGGCCTGGGCTTCTTGGGTCAGACCGCGCGGGCTGCAGATCCCAACGCGGCCACAAATTGCTGCCCCACGGCGGTGATGATTTCCGCGCGCGGCGCGGTGCGAAGCTGCACCAGGGCGATCGATCGGCTTTCGGCCGCTTGAGGAATGGGCAACACCCGCAACCGGGGGTCATCGCCCCAGGTCTGTCGGGGCAGGTTGGGCAGCATCGCCACGCCCATCCCGTCGCGAACCAGTTCCACAATGGCGTCGATCGAGTTCAGTTCCAGGAACTCCTGCGGCTTGGCGCGCAGGCGGCGCAGCGTGCGTTCAACCAGTTCCCCTGTGTGCTCGGTCCGGTCGAAACGGATGAACGGATAACGTTCCACCATGACACGTGACTCGGCCGGCCTTGAAGCGCTGGGTGTCAACAGCACCATGGGCTCTGCGTACAGTGGCGTCCAGACCAGCGTGGGGCGTTTCAGCGCCGGGTTGTGCACCACCACCGCCGCGTCCAGTTCGTGGTTTTCCACCTGCGTGATCAACCGGTGGGACTTGCCCGACACCACGTGAAGATCCACTGCCGGGTGATGGCGCTTGAGTTCCAGCGTGGCGCGCACCAGCTGGCTCAACGCGGACACGATGGAGCCAAACTGCACCGTGCCGGCCAATGGCGCGTCGGCCTGGGTGCCGTGTTTGGCTTGCTCATAGAGCGCCACGAGTTGGGTGGCGATCGGCACCAAAGCCCGCCCCTGTTCGTTGAGCGTCACCAGTTTGCCGTGGCGTGCGAAGAGCTTGCGTTTGAGGTCTTCCTCCAGCGTGCGCATCTGCAGGCCCACCGCCACCTGGGTGAGCGCGACCCGCTGTCCGGCCGCGGTGAAGGAACCCTCCGAGGCGACCGCGAGAAACGTGCGAAGAACCCGAAGACTAGGCATAAAAGTTTTTCTTTCAAGATTCGGAAGAAATTCTAGCTTTTATAAAAACTTTTCCACCATCAAAATCGCCCGCACTGCCACCGTCCGATTCACCTCAGGAAATCCCCATGCTGAAACCCCTGTCCCGCCGACTGTTCACCTGCTGTGCCACCTTGCTGGCGTTCGGCGCCTCTGGCCTGGCGGCGCCCGCCGCCGCTGCAGACGCGTGGCCTTCACAACCACTCAGGATCCTGGTGGGTTTTGCCGCCGGCGGTGCCAACGACCTAATTGCGCGCATCGTCGCCAAGGAGCTGAGCCAGAGCCTTGGACAACCCGTCGTGGTGGAGAACCGCTCGGGCGCGGGTGGGTTGATCGCCAGCGAAGCCGTTGCCAACGCACCCAAGAATGGCTACACCTTGCTGCTCGGCTCCATCGGCAGCAACACCATTGCACCGGTGCTGGCCAAAAAGCTGGCTTTCGACCCGCGCAAGGACCTCGAGCCCATCACGTTGGTGGCCGAGTCCGGCAACGCGCTGCTCGTGAACGCCAAGCTGCCCTACAAGAGCGTGCAGGAAATGATCGATGCCGCCCGCAAGGCACCGGCCACGATTCACTACGCGTCCTCTGGCAACGGCTCGACGCTGCATCTGGCCGGTGCCTTGTTCGCCGAGCAAGCCGGTGTGAACCTGGTGCACGTCCCCTACCGTGGCAACGGCCCGGCCATCGCCGATGTGTCGGGCGGGCAGGTGCAAGCCATCTTCTCCGGCATCCCACCGGCGATCGTGTCGGCCAAAACAGGTCAGACCCGCATCCTGGCGGTGACCACGCGGGCACGGGTGAAGTCATTGCCCGACGTGCCCACCGTCGCCGAGGCCGGCCTGCCGGGCTATGCGTTCTCGTCCTGGTACGGCCTGTTCACCACCGGTGGTACCGACCCGGCCATCGTCGAGCGGCTGGCACAGGAAGTGCGCAAGATCATCGATCGCCCTGACGTGCAGGCGCAGCTCATTGCGCAGGGCCTGGACCCGGAGACCAGCGATCCCAAGAGCTTCAAGCAGCAAATCGACCGCGAACTCACCCGCTGGGCCCGCGACACCAAAGCGATGGGCATCACGGCGGACTGACAGGCCACGAGCCATGACCACTTCATCCTTTCTTCCTGGCAACCCCTATGGCTCAAGGCGCGTCCCCGTCTTCGCGCGCAATGCCGTCTCCACCTCCCACCCCCTGGGTGCCCAAGCCGGCCTGCGCATGCTGTGGAACGGCGGGAACGCCGTCGACGCGGCCATTGCAGCAGCGGCGGCCATGGCCATCGTCGAGCCGGTCAGCAACGGCCTGGGCTCGGACGCTTTCTGCATCCTGTGGGACGGAAAAGAGCTGCATGGCCTGAATGCCTCCGGCCGCGCGCCGGCCGGCTGGACACCTGACTACTTTGACAAGCGTTATGGCCGCCAGGCCCAACCACCGCGTCGCGGCGTGGACTCGATCACTGTGCCGGGCGCTGTCAGCGCGTGGGTTGCCTTGCATGAACGCTTCGGGAAACTGCCCTTTGCCACGCTGATGGAGCCGGCGGCAGACATTGCCGAGCGTGGCTACCTGGTGCCGCCGGTCGTCCAGCAAAAGTGGGCAGCGGGCGCTCCCGAGCTGGCGTCCCAGCCCGGATTCCGGGAGAGCTTCCTGCCCTGGGGCCGGCCGCCCGAAGTGGGCGAGCTGTTTCGTTTTCCCGCCGCCGCGCGAGCCTTGCGCGCGATCGGCGCGAGCAAGGGCAAGGCCTTCTATGAAGGTGAAATCGCCGCGGCCATGACTTCATTCGTCCAGCAACATGGCGGTTGCCTGAGCCTGGCGGACATGGCCCAGCACAAGGCGGAGTGGGTCACGCCGCTGGCCAAGGACTACCGCGGATACACCCTGCACGAGATCCCACCGGGAGGACAGGGCATCGCCGCCCAGATCGCCCTGGGCATCCTGTCGAACTTCGATTTGGCCAGCCTTGGTGTGGACTCGGTTGCGTCCCAGCACCTGCAGATCGAAGCGATGAAACTGGCCTTTGCCGATGTGCAGCGTTACGTCGCCGATGCGGGCATGGAGGTGACGACCGAGCAGATGCTGGACGACGCCTACCTGGCGTCGCGCGCCCGGCTCATCGACCCGACGCGCGCGCAGGACTTCAAGGCAGGCAACCCCGTCCGGGGCGGCACCATCTACCTCAGCGCGGCCGATGAGCGCGGCATGATGGTCAGCTTTATCCAGAGCAACTACGCGGGCTTCGGCTCGGGTGTGGTGGAGCCCACCTTCGGCATCAGTTTGCAGAACCGGGGCTTCGGGTTCAGCGCGGACCCCGACGGGCCCAATCGCGCGAACCTGGTCGGCCCCGGCAAACGGCCCTTTCACACCATCATTCCGGCGTTCCTGACGCAGAACGGGCAACCGGTGATGAGTTTCGGCGTTATGGGCGGCAACATGCAACCCCAAGGACATGTGCAAACGCTGGTGCGGATGCTCGACTACCGGCAGTCGCCTCAAGCCGCGTGTGATGCGCCTCGCTGGCGTTTCAGTGAAGGCTTGGCCATCAACGTCGAGGGTGGCATGGACCCCGCCGCGGTCATGGGCTTGCAGGCACTCGGGCATCAAGTGGAGGTCATTGACGATCCGTACCAAGACTTCGGCGCGGGTCAGTTCATCTGGCGCATGGGCGACCCTGCTGTCGAGGGCTATCAGATGGCCAGCGATCCACGCCGTGACGGACTGGCCGCTGGCTTCTAGCTTTCAACATCCAGGCTCAGTGCAGCTTCACCAGCGGCGTGGCCCGTTTCACCAGAAAACGCGCCACCGCCAGCACGCCGGTGCGCAGCGTTCCCAGCACGGCCTGGTGGTGCATCAGGTGCAGGCTCACGTACATCGTGCGCGCCAGCATGCCTTGCACGTACCAGGTGGAGCGGAACAGGTTGCCCATGAGGTTGCCCACCGAGGTCTGCGTGCCCACCGACACCAGCGAGCCGTGGTCCTTGTAGACGTAGGCGTCGTCGCGCTCGGGCTGGCCCATGGCGCGGCGCATCAGCCGGGTCACGAGGTAGCTCGCCTGCTGGTGCGCGGCCTGTGCGCGCGGTGGCACCAGCTTGCCGTCGGCCATCGGGCAGGCAGCGCAGTCGCCCAGGGCAAAGATGTTCGTCTGGCCCTTGACCTGCAGATTGCCTTCCAGCTCCAGCTGGCCCGAGCGGTTGGTGGGCAGGCCCAGCTCGGTCAGCAGGTCGGGCGCCTTGATGCCGGCGGCCCACACCACGAGGTCGGCGCCGAACACGCGGCCCGCGGCGTCTTCCACCTGCTCGGGGGTGATGCGCGCGACGCGGCAGTTCGTCTCGATGGTCACATGGCGTTCCTTGAGCAACTGTGCCGCCGCGATGGAGACCTTTTCGGGCAAGGGCGCGAGGATGCGATCAGCACCTTCGAGCAGGGTGATCCGCACGTCCGCGTTCGGGTCGAGCCGGCGAAAGCCATAGCGCGAATGCACCACGCTGGCTTCGCGCAGTTCCGCCGCCAGCTCCACGCCGGTGGCGCCACCGCCAATGATGACGATGCGCACCTGCGCCTCGTTGCCCGCGCTCTTGCGCAGCTCGGCGGCGGTGAGCAGCTTGAGCATGCGCAGGCGGAACTGCTCGGCGTCGGCCGGGCGGTTGAGCGACAAGGTGTGCTCGGCCGCGCCGGGCACGTTGAAATGGTTGGCCGTGCTGCCCACGGAAATCACCAGCTGGTCGAACGGCAGCGTGCGTTCGGGGACGAGCTCCTCGCCGTCGTCGTCCGTCACGGCCGACACGGTCACGGTCTTGCCGGCGCTGTCCAGCGCGTTCATCGCGCCGAAGCAGAAGGTGAAGCGGTTGTCGTGCGCCAGCATCTCGTACGACAGGCCTTCCTGGTGGATGTCCAGCGTGCCGGCGGCCACCTCGTGCAGCGAGGGCTTCCAGATGTGGAAGAGCTGCATGTCCACCAGGGTGACCTGTTCCGCGCCGAGCTTGCGCCCGAGTTTGCAGGCCAGTTCCAGGCCGCCTGCGCCGCCACCCACGATCACGATCCGTTGCTGCATGTGTGTTGTCTCAATGGAAAATTGCATCCACTGTAGACGACAAAAGCGCAGTCTCAGAATGGAACAGTCTTGCTCGCCGTGACGATCACGAACTCCACCGGCACCGCGTAGCCCGCGCCCGTGCGCCACGGCGCGATGGCGTCGAGGTAGCGCGCACAGGCCCGCGCACGCGCCACGGCGTCAAACCGCGACCAGGCCAGGGCCACCGGTCCTCCGGCGAACGCGGCGCGGCAGGCTTCTTCGCCATCGGCGTAGCGCAGTGTGGCGTTGATGTGTTCGGCGCGCACATCACAAAGTTCCACATTGGCACACAGCCGCGCGAGGGTGTCGCCCTGGCCGAGGCGGAAAAAAAGCGGGCATACCTCGGTGGCCACTTCGGCGTCGACGATGGGAAAGAGCGCCGACCAGCCGCAGCGTTCGCGCTCGCCCCACACCGCCAGGCCCACGCGGCCACCCGGGCGCAGCACGCGCACGATTTCCCGCAGCGCTCGCTCAGGCTTGGGCACGTACATCAGGCCCAGGGCGCACAGGGCCACGTCGACGCTGGTGTCGGCCAGCGCCAGTTGCTCGGCGTCCATGCGCGCAAAGCGGGCGTTGTGCAGTCCCCGCGCCTGCGCACGCTGCTCGCCGGCCTGCACCATGCGCGCCGAGAGATCGACCCCGATCACGTGCCCGTGTGGTCCCACGGCCCGTGCCGCCTGCAGCGTGACCAGGCCGGTGCCGCAGGCCACGTCGAGCACCTGTTCGCCGGGCCGCAGCGCGACCTCGGCCAGCATGCGAGCCTGTGCGTCGGCCAGTTGCGCCTGCCACAGGGCTTCGTAGTCGTCCGCGGCCAGGTCCCAGCCGTAACGCTGCACGCGGCGTTGCAAGCGGGGTTCCATGGCGCGCTGGTTCAACGGCGGGTGACGACGATTTCGAGGTACTCGCTGGGCACCACCAAGGTCTTGGGCCCGGCGCGGTTCAGGCGGTTCAGCAGCTCGGTGAGGTCGCTCTCCAGCGTCTGGGCCTTGTCGGGTGGCAGCGCGCCAAAGGCCTTGTGCACCGGCCCGTACCAGGTGCGGAACACGTCGATGAAATGCGCGGCCGAGCGGTAGCGGAAGTTGAACGTCCGGGGCGTGGCGTCGATCTTCGCGGCGCTCTCGCCGAACAGCTCGCGCAGGTGTGATTCCGTGCCCCACAGCGAGGGCGGTTGCACGCCGGCGGGTGGTGGCACATGGCGCCCGAGCACCTTGAACAACTGGCCAATGAAGCCCTCGGGCGTCCAGTTGGCCAGGCCGATGCGCCCACCGGGGCGGCACACGCGCGCCATCTCGGCCGCGCTGCGGGCGTGGTCGGGCGCGAACATCACGCCGAAGGTGGAGAGCACGGCGTCGAAGCTGGCGTCCTGGAACGGCAGTTCCTCCACGTCGGCGACCTGGAATGTCACGTCCAGCCGCTCGGCCCTGGCGCGTTCGGCACCGCGCTGGAGCAGGGTGTCGACGTAGTCGGTGGAGGTCACTTGCGCGCCCCGGCGCGCGGCCGCCAGCGTGGCGTTGCCGTTGCCGGCGGCCACGTCGAGCACGCGCTCGTCGGTGCGCAGGTCGCAGGCCTCGGCGAGCGACTCGCCCACGATCTGCAGGGTGGTGCCGATTACGGCGTAGTCGCCGCTGGCCCAGGCGGCCTGCTGGCGGGTTTTGATGGCGACGAAGTCGGTGGGTGCGTTCATGGTGTTTGTCTCACGGAAGGGTGGTTGGAATACGGGCTGCCGCGACCCTGCAAACAACCCGGCATGCAGTGGAGCGCGCGCGGCCCCCTGGTGTCCTGCCCGAACCTCGCGAACGCCTGCCCGATCGTCCGGAACTGGCGCGGTACGCCGGCGCGGTTGGCCGCGCGTCCCGGAATGCTGACCCGGCGTCCGCCCGACGTGCTGCGCTGGTGTTGCGAATCCCCGGCGCCCATAATCCGCCGAGGGGCACACACCCGCCCCGGAAGGTGCCGCACCATGAAGCTACAAGCCGTTGCAGATGCTCTGGAGCGTGTCAAGGCGGTGCTGCAGCGCCGCCCCGAGGCCGGCTGGCATGAGGATGGCCCCGCCACCTCGCGTTGGGCCGGTGGCACGCGCGTGGTGGCCAGCCATGCCAACGGCACACAGGTGCCCACCGACATGCCGAGCGAACTCGGTGGCACCGGCGACCAGGTGACGCCGGGCTGGCTGTTCCGCGCCGGGCTCGCGTCCTGTGCGACCACGTCCATCGTCCTGGCCGCAGTGGCCGAAGGTATTGAGCTCACCAGCCTGGAAGTGAAAGCCTCCAGCTGGTCCGATTCACGGGGGCTGCTGGGTCTGCCCGATGCGAACGACCAACCCGTGCCCGCCGGCCCGGGCGACGTGCAGCTGGCCGTGCGCATCCAGGCCGACGGCGTGCCGCACGAACGCCTGCGCAGCCTGGTGCAGGCCGCCGTAGGCCGCTCGCCGATCCCCAATGCCCTGCAGAGCGCCACCCCGCTGGCGCTGCGCATCGACACGGCGTAACCCGCCATGGACGCGCTCTCCGAAACCCTGCGCGTGGTGCAACTGGTGGGCGCCATTTTTCTGCAAGGCCGCTTCACCGCGCCGTGGTGCTACCAGTCGCCGCCGGCCGACGCGGCCGCGCCGCTGCTGGAGCCGGGCGCGGAGCGGGTGGTGATCTTCCACATGATCACCGAGGGTGAATGCGTGGTGGAGCTGCCGTCGCAACCGCCGACGTGGTTGACCGCGGGCGACGTGATCGTGTTTTCGCAAGGTGATGCGCACCGCATGGGCTCGGCGTTGGGGCTGGAGCCCGCGCCGGGCAGGCCTTTGAAGGAACTGCTGCAGCGCCGGCCCCGGCAACTCAATTTCGGCGGCGGTGGCGCGACCACGCGGCTCTTGTGCGGCTACCTCGCGTGCGACGCGCGCCTGGCCCGCTTGCTGCTCGCCGGCCTGCCACCGCTGGTGCGCGTGAACGTGCGTGGATCGAACGCGGGCGCCTGGCTCGAAGCCTCGGTGCGCTATGCGCTGGCCGAGGCGCGCTCACCGCGTCCCGGTGGCTCGGGCGTGCTGTCCAAACTGGCCGAGGTCTTGTTCATCGAGGTGCTGCGGCTCTACATCAACGAGCAGAGCGCGGGCCGCACCGGCTGGCTCGCGGGGCTGGGAGACCGCGTGGTGGGCGGGGCGCTCAACGCCTTGCACCAGCGCCCGGCGCACGCCTGGACGCTGGAGGAACTCGCGCGCGAAGCCGGCGCCTCGCGCTCGGTGCTGGCCGAGCGCTTCCAGCACCTCGTGGGCATCTCGCCCATGCAGTACCTGATCCAGTGGCGCATGATGCTCGCGGCCAACCTGCTGTGCGGCAGCAAGGCGCCGCTGGCGCGCATTGCCGAGGACGTGGGTTACCAGACCGACACCGCCTTCATCCGCGCCTTCCGGCGCGAGTACGGCGTGCCGCCGGCGACCTGGCGGCGCGGGCGCACCACGCCCGCGGACATGGCCGTGGCGCCCTGAGGGACGCACCGGCTTCGGATACATCCCTTCACAATCCGGCCGCGCCGCCGTTCTGGCTACCATGGGCCATGAATGTGATCGACTGGCTCTCCGAACGACTCCCTCTGTTCCAGGCCGACGGGTTCCCCGCGCTGGTGTTGGTGCTGCCCCTGATGCTGCTCGCCGAGCTGGTTTTCCGCGTGGGCCGGCGCGTGGTGCGGCGCGCCTCGCAGCATGCGCCGATGGTGGCCAGCGTGGGCCGCGCCATCGAGGCGCCGGCCCACGTGGCGCTGCAGTTGCTGGCCTTGAACCTGGCGTGGCAACAGGTGCCGATCGGCATGGCGGGGCAGGCCCGTGTCGAGCGCCTGCTCACGTTGCTGCTCATCGCCGTGATGACGTGGTTGATCGCCCGGGCCGTGCATGGCGTGGCGCGCGGCGTGGCCGAGGCCAACCCGATGGCGGTGTCGGACAACCTCGCGGCGCGCCGCATCCGCACGCAGACCATGGTGCTCTCGCGCACCGTGCAGGGTCTTGTGGTGCTGATCGGTGTGTCGCTGATGCTCATGACGTTCCCGGCGGTGCGCCAGATCGGCACCAGCCTGCTGGCCTCGGCCGGGGTGGTGGGCATCGTCGCCGGCTTCGCCGCGCGGCCGGTGCTGGGCAACCTCATCGCCGGTCTGCAGATCGGGCTGAGCCAGCCGATCCGCATCGACGACGTGGTGATCGTGGAGAACGAGTGGGGTGTGATCGAAGAGATCACCGGCACCTACGTGGTGGTGCGCATCTGGGACCAGCGCCGGCTGGTGGTGCCGCTGCAGTATTGGATCGAGAAGCCGTTCCAGAACTGGACGCGCAACACCTCCGAGCTCATTGGCACGGTGTTTCTCTGGGTGGACTACCGCATGCCGCTGGCGCCGCTGCGCGAAGCCCTGGCGCACGCCTGCGAGAACTCGCCGCACTGGGACCGGCGGTTCGCCCGGCTGCAGGTGGTTGAAGCCGGCGAAAAGGCCATGCAACTGCGCTGCCTGGTCACGGCCGCTTCCGCGTCGGCGGCATGGGACTTGCGTTGCCACGTGCGCGAGCAGCTGATCGACTTTGTGCAACGCGAGTACCCCGGTTACCTGCCGCGCCACCGGGCCGAGCTGGACCAGCCCGAGCCGCCAGCGCCGATCGCCGCCGATGCCTCGGCCGGGCCGGCGCAGGGCGGTGCCGAGGAAATGAAAACGTCTCGCTCGCCTTAGGGGTGCGGCCGACCACCGCCTCGACCCCCATTTTTGAAAGAGGACACCCATGGACCCCTTCATGCAAGCCGCCATCGACGAAGCCCGCCTCGGGCGTGCGGAGGGCGGCATTCCGATTGGCTCGGTCATCGTGCACGAGGGCCGCATCATCGGCCGCGGCCACAACCGCCGCGTGCAGCAGGGCAGCGCCATCCTGCACGGCGAGATGGACGCGCTGGAGAACGCCGGCCGCCTGCCGGCGCGAATCTACAAGGCATCGGTGATCTACACCACGCTCTCGCCGTGCCCGATGTGCAGCGGCGCGATCGCGCTCTACGGCATTCCCACGGTGGTGGTGGGTGAGAACCAGACCTTCATGGGCGAAGAAGACTGGCTGCGCAGCCGTGGCGTGAGCGTGAAGGTGTTGCAGGACGAGACCTGCGTGCACCTCATGCGCGACTTCATCGCCGCCGAGCCACAGCTCTGGAACGAAGACATCGGTGAGCCCTGAGCGGCGTTTTCCCGCCGCTCACATCCCCAGCGCGCGCCACGCCAGCCGTGGTGCGTCACCCTTGCCCAGCTTCACGCGCGTCTGCCAGCTTCGGTGGTGCTGTTCCGCAATGCGATCCAGGATGCGCAAGCCGCCTTGCACCACCAGGCGCAGTTCCCAGCCCGCGCGCCCGGGCACGCGGTGGACCAGGGGCGCGCCTTGCAGCATGAGCGCGCGTGCCTCGGCGCACAACTCGGCCACCACGGTGGCCATGGCGGTTGACTGGTTCGTGTCGTCCGATTCGAAATCGGCCACGCCCACCCCGTGGCGCTGCAAGGTGTCGGCCGGCAAGTAGCAGCGCTTGCGCGGCAGGTCCACGCTGATGTCCTGCCAGAAGTTGATGAGCTGGAGCGCGCTGCAGATCTGGTCGCTCTGTTGCAGAGCGGTCTCGTCGCGCACGCCATACAGGTGCAACAGCAGCCGGCCCACCGGGTTGGCCGACAGGCGGCAGTACGCCAGCAGCTCTGGCGTGTCGGCATAGCGGTGGCGGTTCGCGGTGTGGCGCACGTCTTGCTCAAAGGCGCTGAGCAGGTCGTGCAGCAAGGGGCCGGGCAGGGCGTGGCGCTGCACGGCGAGCGAGAGCGGGCCGAAGATGGCCTGCCAGCGCGGTGTGGCTATGTCGGTGCGCTCCAGGCACAGGGTCAATTCGTGGCGGTAGTCGGCCAGATCGGCCAGGCGCTGCTCGGCCAGCGCATCGCCTTCGTCGGCGATGTCGTCGGCCGTGCGCGCGAAATGGTAAATGGCGGCCACGGCCGGGCGCAGCGCTGGCGGGCACAGCCAGGACGCGACGGGGAAGTTTTCGTAGTGGCCGACACCCGAACCTGTGGGCATGGCATCGGCCCCGCTGGATGACGCCGTTGTCATGAAGACGTGTCCTGTTTTTGAACTACAATTTTTGTTACTAACCGGTCAGTCATTAGTGAGTCCAGCATGAAAACACCGCATTTTGTCCTGATCGTGACCGCCGCCATGGCCCTCGCGGCCTGCACGCCCCCGGCACCACCCCAGGAGCCGATCCGTTCGGTCAAGCTGCTCACGGTGGGTGCGAGTGGCGTGGCCATGCACCACGAATACGCTGGCGAGGTGCGGGCACGCACCGAATCGCGCCTGGGTTTCCGGGTCGGCGGCAAGCTGGTGCAGCGCCCGGCCGAGGTGGGGCAGCGGGTGCGGGCGGGCCAGTTGCTGGCGCAACTCGACGCACAGGACCTGGCGCTCTCCAGCCAGGCCGCGCAGGCCCAGGTGAGCGCCGCGCAAACGCAGCGCGACCTGGCCGCGGCCGATCTCAAGCGTTATCAGGACCTGCAGGCGCAGGGCTTCGTGAGCGGGGCCGAGATCCAGCGCCGCCAGGCCACGCTGCAGTCGGCCGAGGCCACGCTGCGCCAGGCCAAGGCGCAGGGCGCGGTGCAGGGCAACCAGGCCGCCTATGCGCGGCTGCTGGCCGATGGCGCGGGCGTGGTGCTTGCGGTGGACGCCGAGGTGGGCCAGGTGGTGGCGGCCGGCACGCCCGTGGTGCGCCTGGCGCGCGATGGTGCGCGCGATGTGGTCATTGCCGTGCCCGAGGACCGCGTGGGCCAGATCAAGCCCGGCGCGGTGGCGCAGGTGCGCCTGTGGGCAGGCGTGGGCGCGGCGCCCGGCGGCGCGCCGCTGGAGGCAGCGGTGCGCGAAGTGGCGGCCAGCGCCGACCCGGCCACGCGCACCTACCAGGTCAAGCTCTCGTTGCCCGACACCGCTGCGGTCGCCCTGGGCGCCACCGCCTATGTGACGCTCGGCAACGGCGCCGCCGCGGCCACCGCCATCAAGCTGCCCACCACCGCGCTGATGCGCTCCGAAGCGGGCGAGCGCACGGGCACGGCGGTGTGGGTGTTCGACCCGGCAGCCAGCACGGTGCAGCCGCGCGAGGTGCAGGTGGCCACCGCGGACGGCAACGACGCGGTGATCGTCGCCGGGCTCAAGCCGGGTGAGGAGGTGGTGGCCGCGGGCGTGCACGTGCTCTCGCCGGGGCAGAAGGTCACGCGTTTCGTGGCGGCCGCGACGCAGTGAGGCCCGGCATGCACGACGCCTCACCGACGACGACCAACGCCGGCGAACCCACCTCGTGGGTCTCGCGTTTCAACCTCTCGCAATGGGCACTGGACCACCAGGCCTTCACGCGCTACCTGATGATCGTGCTGATGGTGCTGGGCGTTGCGGCCTATTTCCAGCTCGGCCAGGACGAAGACCCGCCGTTCACCTTCCGTGCGATGGTGGTGCGCGCCTACTGGCCCGGCGCGACCGCCGAGCAGGTGGCCGAACAGGTGGCCGACCGCATTGAAAAGACGCTGCAGGAAGTGCCCTACGCGGACAAGATCCGCAGCTACTCCAAGCCGGGCGAGACGCTCATCATCTTCCAGCTCAAGGACTCGTCGCCACCGCACGAGGTGCAGCAGATCTGGTACACGGCGCGCAAGAAGGTGGGCGACATGCGCGGCACGCTGCCGCAGGGCGTGGTGGGGCCGTTCTTCAACGACGAGTTCGGCGACGTGTACGGCGTGATCTACGCGTTGCAGGGCGAAGGCTTCTCGCCCGCCGACAAGAAGCAGGTGGCCGACGACGTGCGCCAGCGCCTGCTGCGCGTGCGCGATGTGAGCAAGGTCGAGCTGTTCGGGGTGCAAGACCAAAAGCTCTACATCGAAATTTCGCAGAAGCGCCTGGCCACGCTGGGCCTGAACCTGCCGCAGGTGCTGGAGGCTTTGGGCCAGCAGAACGCCGTGGAGTCGGCAGGCGCGGTGCAGACGCCGGCCGACGTGGTGCAGGTGCGCGTGGCGGGTGCCTTCAACTCGGTGGAGCAACTGCGCGCCATGCCGATCCGCGCCGCCAGCGGCACGCAGATCCGCCTGGGCGACATCGCAGAGATCGGCCTGGGTTACGTCGACCCACCGCAGACGCTGGTGCGCCATGAGGGCAAGGACAGCATCGCGCTGGGCATCTCCATGGCCAAGGGCGGCGACATCATCGCGCTGGGCAAGGCGCTCAAGACCACCGTGGCCGACATCGAAGCCACGCTGCCCGCGGGCATGACGCTGGCGCAGGTGCAAGACCAACCCAGCGCGGTGACGAACTCTGTCAACGAGTTCGTGAAGGTGCTGATCGAGGCGGTGTTGATCGTGCTCGCCGTGAGCTTCCTGGCGCTGGGGCTGCACCGGCGCCCGGGCGGCAAAGGCTTGCGCCGCTACGTGCTCGACATGCGGCCTGGTCTGGTGGTGTTCATCACCATTCCGCTGGTGCTGGCCATCACCTTCTTGGCCATGAACTACTGGGGCATCGGCCTGCACAAGATCTCGCTGGGTTCGCTCATCATCGCGCTGGGCCTGCTGGTGGACGACGCGATCATTGCGGTGGAAATGATGGTGCGCAAACTCGAAGAGGGCTACGACATGGTGCGCGCGGCCACCTTCACCTGGGACGCGACCGCCATGCCCATGCTCACCGGCACGTTGATCACCGCTGCGGGTTTCCTGCCGATCGGCCTGGCGAACTCCGTCACCGGTGAATACACCTTCGCCATCTTCGCGGTGACGGTGCTTGCGCTGGTGATCTCTTGGGTGGTCGCGGTGCTGTTCGTGCCGTATCTCGGCGTGTTGTTGCTCAAGGTCAAGCCGCACGCCGAGGGCGAGACGCACGAGGTGTTCGACGGCCCGTTCTATGTGCGTTTTCGCGCCGTGGTGGACTGGTGCGTGCAGCACCGCTGGCTGACGATTGGGGCAACCATCCTCACCTTCGTGCTCGGCATCGCCGGCATGGGCCAGGTGCAGCAGCAGTTCTTCCCCGATTCGAGCCGGCCGGAAATCCTGGTGGACATCTGGTTGCCCGAAGGCAGCAGCATCCACGCCATGGACGAGGTGACGCGCCGCGTGGAAGCCCGACTGGCGAAAGAAGAGGGCGTGCGCAGCGTGACGACCTGGGTTGGCTCGGGCGTGCCGCGCTTCTACCTGCCGCTGGACCAGATCTTTCCGCAAACCAACGTGTCGCAAATGATCGTTCTGCCGAAAGATCTGAAGACGCGCGAGAGCATGCGCAAGGCGTTGCCGGCCTTGCTGGCCACCGAATTCCCGGAAGTGCGTGGGCGCGTGAAGCTGCTGCCCAACGGCCCGCCCGTGCCGTACCCGGTGCAGTTCCGCGTGGTCGGCACCGACCCGCAGGTGTTGCGTGGTCTGGCCGACGAGGTGAAGCAGGCGATGCGCCAGAACCCGAACATGCGCGGCGTGAACGACAACTGGAACGAGTCGGTGAAGAAGCTGCGGCTCGAAGTGGACCAGGCCAAGGCGCGCGCGTTGGGCGTGTCGAGCCAGTCGATCGCGCAGGCCTCGCGCACCTTGCTCTCGGGCACGACGGTGGGCCAGTACCGCGAAGGCGACAAGCTGATCGACATCGTGTTGCGCCAGCCACTGGACGAGCGCGACGCCATCACCGACCTGGCCAACGCCTACCTGCCCACGGCCAGTGGCCAGGCGATTCCGCTGCTGCAGATTGCCAAGCCGGTGTTCGATTGGGAGCCCGGTGTGCTCTGGCGCGAGAACCGCGACTACGCGATCACCGTGCAGGGCGATGTGGTCGAGGGCTTGCAGGGTGCGACCGTCACGGCGGAGTTGCAGCCCAAGCTGAAAACCATCAGCGACGGCTGGGCCGCGCGCGGCTTGAGCGCATACCACATCGAGGTGGCGGGTGCGGTGGAGGAGAGCAGCAAGGGCTCGGCGTCCATCGTGGTCGGCGTGCCGTTGATGTTGTTCATCGTCTTCACCTTGCTGATGCTGCAGTTGCAAAGCTTCAGCCGCTCGATGCTGGTGTTTCTCACCGGCCCGTTGGGCATGGCGGGTGTGGCGGCGGCACTGCTGCTGCTCAACCGGCCGTTCGGCTTCGTGGCGTTGCTGGGTGTGATCGCGTTGATGGGCATGATCCAGCGCAACTCGGTGATCCTGATTGATCAGATCGAGCAAGACCGCGCGCGCGGCGTGCCGGCGTGGGATGCAATCGTGGAAGCGGCCGTGCGACGCATGCGACCCATCGTGTTGACGGCTGCAGCGGCGGTGCTGGCGATGATTCCTTTGTCGCGCAGTGTGTTCTGGGGGCCGATGGCGGTGGCCATCATGGGTGGCCTCATCGTTGCGACGGTGTTGACCTTGTTGGCCTTGCCCGCCATGTATGCCGCGTGGTTCCGGGTGAAGCGGCCTGTCTGAGTTGCATTTCCTGCATTGACCCTCGCGGGCGCGGAGGCGGGCGGCGCTCTGCTCCGCGGGTGTCCCCCGCCGGCTGGAGCCGGCTCCTCCTTTACCCCGCTGCGCAGAACGCCACCCGCCTCCGCGCCAGAAGGAGCGGTGGCACGAACAAATCACGTGCGAGGTCATCGGCGACCAGAGCCGCGACGCTGCGCTCCTCCGCACACCAACGAGGTCATCGGTGGCCATGGGGTACGGCGTAGCGGGGTAAAGGGGGAGACGGCTCCAGCCGTCGGAGGACACCCGCGGAGCCGTGCCCCGTGGTCGCCGAGGACCGGATCATCCGGAGAAAAAAACATGGTCAACAATAGACCGCATGCGACTAAGACACATTGAAGTCTTCAACGCGGTGATGCTCACCGGCAGCGTGAGCGCGGCCGCCCGCATGATCAACGTCACGCAACCGGCGGTGAGCCGCACCTTGCAGCATGCCGAGATCCAGCTCGGCTTTCAGCTCTTTCAACGCGTGGGCGGACGCCTGCGGCCCACGGCCGAAGCGCAGACCCTGTACCCGCACATCGAACGCCTGTTCGCCCAGCTTGACGAGGTGCAACGCCTCTCCGCGAGTCTCAAGGCGGGGCGGGGCAAGGGCGAGCTGCGTGTGCTGACCGTGTTGGCCCTGAGCTACGAAGTCTTTCCCCGCGCCATGCGCTTGTTCCGCGAGAAACATCCCTCGGTTCGGGTGCACCACGAAGCATTGCATTCACCGCAGATCATTTCCGCGCTGGTGCTGCAGGAGGCCGACGTGGGCTATGTGTTCAGCGCGGTGTCGCACCCCGCGCTGGTGCAGGAACAGCTCGCCGACCGCCATGTGGTGTGCGTGGTGCCCAAGGGCCTGCTGACCGCGCGCCAGGTCAAGGCCGGCACCATCACGCTGGCCCAGTTGTCGAAACTGCCGGTGATCGCGCTCGATGGACAGGACCCATTGGGCCTGCTGCTGGCCCACACCGTGCGCGACAGTGGTGCCGGCCTGCAGGAAGTGATGACCGTGCAGACCTACCACGTCGCGCTGGCGCTGGCCCACCATGGCGTGGGCGTGGCCATGGTGGAGAGCTGCACGGCGGCCTCGGCCGACCCGGCCAAGGTCGACGTGCTCAAACTCGAGCCGACCGTGCCCACTACGGTGCGCATGCTGCGGCCCACCGCGCGGCCGAACTCGCTGACCACCCGCGCCTTCACGCGCTGCATGCAACAGGCGCTGCAGGAGACGGCCTGAGCCTGGTCGCGTGCTGCGCGCGAAGTTGCGCGGCGATGCGTTGTGCGCTGCCGAACGCCAGCGTGAAGCCCAGCGCACCGTGCCCGGTGTTGAACCACAAGTTGTGTGGCCCTCCGCGCAGCTGGCCCAGCACCGGCAAGCCCGTGGGCGTGGCGGGGCGCAGGCCGGCCCAGGGTCTCACGTCGTCGTAGCGGCTGGCGTCCGGGAACAGCGTGCGTGCGCTGGCCACGAGCGAGTGGATTCGGTCGGCCGGGATGTGCGTGTTCTCGCCCACAAGCTCGGCCATGCCGGCCACGCGCAGCCGCTGCCCCAGGCGTGCGAACACCACCTTGCGTGCCGCGTCGGTCACGTTCACACGCGGCGCGGCACCGGGTGCGTCGCCCACGTCCACCGTGAGGCTGTAACCCTTGAGTGGGTAGACCGGCACGCGCAGGCCCAGCGTGCGCGCGAGCGGGTGCGACGCGGTGCCGAGCGCGACCACGAAGGCATCGGCCTCGATCGGGCCGCGCGGCGTCTCGGCCGCCACGATGCGCTCGCCCGCGCGCGTGAGTCTGGTGACCGGCGTGTCGAATGCGAAGTGCACGCCTTGCGCGCGCAGCAGGCGCAGCAGCTCCATGCAGACCTTGTGGCAGTCGGCCGCGCACTCGCTGGGCGTGTGGATGGCGCCGGCGAAGCGGGGCGCATAGCCGGCCAGCGCGGGTTCGATGGCCACACATTCCGTGGGAGACAGCGCGTGCTGCACGCTGCTGCCCAGTTCGCGCTGCAGCGCCATCTGCCGGCGCGCCGCCGCGAAGCTCGCTTCGTCGGCATACATCACCAGCTTGCCGGTGGCGGAGAAGTCGCATTCGATGGCTTCTTCTGCCATCAGGCGCTCGAAGCCAGCGCGGCTTTCCGCCGCCAGCGCGAGCAGGCTGGCCGTGGTGCGGCGCGACACGCTGGCGCGGCAGGCCGCAAGGAACTGCAGGCCCCAGGCCCACTGGTGCGGGTCGGGCTGCAGGCGCAGCTTCAGGGGCGATTCGGCCGCGAACAGCAGCTTGGGCAACTGGCGCCAGATGCCGGGGTCGGCCAGCGGCTGCACGTAGGCGTAGCTCAGTTGGGCGCCGTTGGCCGCGCTCGCGCCCGCACCGGCCTGCGCGCGGTCGACCACGGTCACTTCGAAGCCGTCGCGCCGCAACTGCCAGGCCGCGGCCAGCCCGACGATGCCCGCGCCGAGCACGCACACCCGCGGCGCAGAGTGGGGGGGAACGTTCATGCTGCGCACTGTAGGCAAACCGCGTGCCGGCGAAAAATGCCAACGCGTGAACAGGCCATAACCGAAAGGCATGGATCGGGGCGAAAAAGGCATTTTTCGCGGCGCGCCCGCGCTGCCTACACTGCTGCGGACGTCACAGCTCCAACACCTGCATGACCACCTCCCGCGTCTTTCACCGCCAGTTGCGCCATCCCCTGCCATTCGCCGTGAGCGGGCAGGGCATCACCCTCACCGACCAGAGCGGCAAGACCTATCTCGACGCTTCGGGCGGCGCGGCCGTCTCGTGCCTGGGCCACGGCCACCCGGACGTGGTCGCCGCGATGCACGCGCAGATCGACCAGTTGGCCTATGCGCACACCAGCTTCTTCACCACCGAGGTGGCCGAGGAATTGGCCGACGTGCTGATCGAATCGGCACCGGCCGGCATGAGCCGCGTGTACTTCGTGAGCGGTGGTTCCGAGGCGGTGGAAGCGGCGCTGAAGATGGCGCGGCAGTACTTCGTGGAGATCGGCCAGCCGCAGCGTCGGCACTTCATCGCCCGCCACCAGAGCTACCACGGCAACACGCTGGGCGCGCTCGCGGTCGGCGGCAACGCCTGGCGGCGCGAGCAGTTCAAGCCGCTGTTGATCGACGTGACGCACGTGGCGCCGTGTTACGAATACCGCCACCGGCGCGACGACGAGACCGCCGAGCAGTATGGCCAGCGTCTGGTGGCCGAGCTGGCCGATGCGATCGACCAGCTTGGCGGCGAGAACGTGATGGCCTTCGTGGCCGAGACCGTGGGCGGGGCCACCGCCGGTGTGCTCACAGCGGTGCCCGGCTACTTCAAGGGCGTGCGCGAGCTGTGCGACCGCCACGGCATCCTGCTGATCCTGGACGAGGTGATGTGCGGCATGGGCCGCACCGGCACGCTGCACGCCTGCGAGCAGGAAGGGGTGGTGCCGGACCTGATGACCATCGCCAAGGGCCTGGGCGGCGGCTACCAGCCTATCGGCGCGGTGCTGGTACAGGACCGGCTGGTGGACGCTTTTCGCCAGGGCAGCGGCCTGTTCCAGCACGGCCACACCTACCTCGGCCATGCGGTCGCCTGCGCTGCCGCGCTCGCGGTGCAGCGCGTGATCCAGCGCGACGGGTTGCTGGCGCAGGTGCGCGAGCGGGGTGCGCAGCTGGAGGCGCTGCTGCACCAGCGGTTTGACAGCCATCCGCACGTGGGCGACATCCGCGGGCGTGGCCTGTTCCGGGGCATCGAACTGGTGGCCGAGCGTGGCCGCAAGCAGTGGTTCGACCCCGCGCGCCAGCTGCACGCCCGCATCAAGAGCGAGGCCATGGCCGGTGGCCTGTTGGTCTATCCCTCGGGCGGCACGGTGGACGGCCGCTGCGGCGACCACGTGTTGCTCGCGCCGCCCTTCATCAGCACACCCGCCGAGCTGGCGCAGATCGTGGACCGGCTCGCCGGCGCGATCGACCGGGCGCTGGGGTAAACCCCGTCGCCGCGACAGCGGCTCTGCACGAAGCTTGCTTGGCGCATCCATGGCCAAGCCGCACAGGCCCACCGGGGCATCACGTTTGTTCAACCCACGCAGAAAACTGCAGGAGCTTTCACCATGAAAAAATTCCGGATCTGTTTGAGCACGCTGGCCGCCGCAACAGCCCTGATGGCGCCCATGGCGCCGGCCCAGGCGCAGCAGAAGTTCATGACGATCGGCACCGGTGGCGTGACCGGCGTGTACTACGCGGCCGGCGGCGCCATCTGCCGTCTGGTGAACAAGGACCGCGCGAAGCACGGCATCCGCTGCTCGGTGGAATCCACGGGCGGCTCGGTGTTCAACGTCAATACCATCAAGGCCGGTGAACTGGACCTGGGCTTCACCCAGTCCGACGTGCAGTTCAACGCGCTCAAGGGCGTGGGCCAGTTCAAGGACGCCGCCTATACCGACCTGCGCGCCGTGTTCTCGGTGCACCCCGAACCCTTCACCGTGCTGGCCCGCAAGGAGGCCAACATCAAGGCCTTCACCGACTTCAAGGGCAAGCGCTTCAACGTCGGCAACCCCGGCTCGGGCACGCGCGCGTCGATGGAAGAGCTGTTGGGTGCCATGGGCTGGAAGCTGGGCGACTTCTCGCTCGCGTCCGAACTCAAGGCCGATGAGCACGGCCCGGCGCTGTGCGACGGCAAGATCGACGGCTTCTTCTATGGCGTGGGCCACCCCAGCGCCAACATCCAGGACCCCACCACCTCGTGCGGCGCGCAGCTGGTGTCCATCACCGGTCCGGCGGTCGACAAGCTGATCGCCGACAAGCCCTACTACGCCAAGGCCACCATCCCCGGTGGCTTGTACCCCAACAACCCCAACCCGGCGCAGACCTACGGCGTGCTGGCCACGGTGGTCACGTCCAGCAAGGTGCCGGCCGACTCGGTGTACCAGGTGGTGAAGGCGGTGTTCGACAACTTCGACGAGTTCAAGAAGCTGCACCCCGCGCTGGCCAACCTCACGCCCGAAGCCATGGTGGCCAATGGCAACTCCGCACCGCTGCACGAGGGCGCGGCGAAGTTCTACAAGGAAAAGGGCTGGATCAAGTAAGCGACGCCCCTTGCTGCGAACCCGAGCGCACACGCCATGACCGCCCTGCAGAAGGCCTCCGTCGCCGAACTCGATCAACTGGTCAAGGAGGCCGACCTCGGTGGGAGGGAGCCTGGTGGCACGGTGGGCCAGCTGCTGGCCGTGGTGGCCGCGGGCTGGTCGCTGTTCCAGCTCTGGTACGCGTCGCCGCTGCCCTTCGTCCTGGGCATCGGCATCTTCAACGACACCGAGGCGCGCGCCATCCACCTGGCGTTCTCGGTGTTCCTGGCCTTCTGCGCCTACCCGGCGTGGAAGCACTCGTCGCGCAAGGTGGTGCCGTGGTCCGACTGGGTGCTGGCCGTGGTGGGCGCCTTCTGCGCGGCCTACCTGTTCCTGTTCTACCGCGAGGTCGCCACCCGGCCCGGCCAGCCGACCACGCTGGACATCGCCGCCGGCGTGGTGGGCGTGCTCATCATGCTCGAGGCCACGCGGCGCGCGATGGGCATGGGCATGCTCATCACCACCGGCCTGTTCATCGCCTTCGTGTTCGCCGGCCCTTTCATGCCCGACGTGGTGCTGCACAAGGGCGCGTCGCTGCAGCGCTTCGTTTCGCACATGTGGCTCACCACCGAGGGCGTCTACGGCGTGGCGCTGGGGGTGTCGGTGCAGTTCATCTTCCTGTTCGTGCTGTTCGGCACGCTGCTCGATATCGCCGGCGCCGGCAACTTCATGCTGCAGATGTCGCTGGCGCTGCTGGGCCATCTGCGCGGCGGGCCGGCCAAGGTGGCGGTGGTGTCGTCGGCGCTCAACGGCGTGGTGTCGGGCTCCAGCGTGAGCAATGTGGTGTCGGGCGGCATCTTCACCATCCCGCTGATGAAACGCACCGGTTATTCGGGCGTGAAGGCCGGCGCCATCGAAGCGGCCTCGTCGGTCAACGGACAGATCATGCCGCCGGTGATGGGGGCGGCCGCTTTCCTGATGGTGGAGTACGTGGGCATCCCGTATTCGGAGATCGTCAAGCACGCGCTGTTGCCGGCCGTCATCTCCTACATGGCGCTGTTCTACATCGTGCACCTGGAGGCGCTGAAGTACGGCATCGAGCCGCTGTCGCGCGAGCGCGTGCCCAGCTGGCGCGAACGCGTGCTGGGCTGGGCGCTGGGCACCAGCGGCACGGTGATCGCACTGGCACTGATCTACTACGGCATCACCGGGTTGAAGTATCTGGCGGGCGATGCCGCGGCCTGGGTGCTCGCGGGGGCCGGGGTGCTGGCCTATGTGGGCCTGATGGCGTATTCGTCGCGCCACGCCGATGTGCCGCAGGACGACCCCACCAACCCGGCCGTGCACCTGCCGCTGCCCTGGCCCACAGTGCGTGCCGGCCTGCATTTCTTCATCCCCATCGTGGTGCTGCTCTGGTGCCTGATGGTGGAGGAGCTCTCGCCCGGTCTGTCGGCGTTCTGGGCCACGGTGGCGGCCATGCTGCTGGTGCTGGTGAACCCCTGGATGCAGTGCGTGTTCCGCCGCATCGGCACGCCGGCGCAGGCGTTGAGAAGAGGGGTGTCCGACCTGTGGAAGGGACTGGTGCTGGGCGCGCGCAACATGATCGGCATCGGCGTGGCCTGCGCGAGCGCCGGCCTGATCGTGGGCGCCATCACGCTCACCGGTGTGGGTCTGATGATGACCGACATGGTCGAGGCCGTGTCGGCCGGCAACGTGCTGGTGATGCTGTTCCTCACGGCCTTCATCTGCCTGTTGATCGGCGCTGGTGTGCCGACGACGGCGAACTACATCCTGGTCGCCACGCTGATGGCGCCGGTGGTGGTGGAGCTGGGTGCGCGCAGCGGCCTGGTGATCCCGCTCATCGCGGTGCATATGTTCGTCTTCTACTTCGGCATCATGGCCGACGTCACCCCGCCGGTGGGGCTGGCGAGCTACGCCGCCGCCGCGATCTCGGGCGACGACCCGAACGCCACCGGCTGGCAAGCCACCTGGTACAGCCTGCGCACCACCGTGCTGCCCTTCGTCTTCATCTTCAACCCGCAACTGCTGATGATCGGTGTGGGCTCGTGGGTCGACGTGGTCCTGGTGTGCGCGGGCGGCATTGCGGCCTCGCTGCTGTTCGCGGCCGCTACCATGGGCTGGTTCCGCACGCGCTGCAACTGGCTGGAGGTGGGGCTGCTGCTGGTCGCCACTTTCCTGTTCTTCCGGCCCGACTGGGTGATCGACCGCGTCGCCCCCAAGTACATCGAGGCGCCGGCCAGCGAGCTTTATGCCGTGGCCGACAAGCTCAACCCGGAAGACTGGCTGGTGGTGGCGATCGCCGGCACCAACATCGAAGGGGAGGACATCACCAAGACCGTGGCCCTGCCCATGGGCGAGGGCGCCAATGGCCGCGAGCGGCTGCGCGATGGGGGCGTCACCCTCACGCAACTGGGCGACCAGATCGAGGTGGCCAGCGTCAAGTTCGGCAGCCGCGCGCGCAAGCTGGGCGTGGAACAGGGCTACCAGATCAAACGCTTGCTGTTGCCCAATCCGGCGCGCCCGTCGCCGCACTGGGTGTTGCTGCCGGCGGGCTTGCTGGCGCTGACCTTGTGGTGGTTGCAGGGCGTTCGCCTGCGCCGCCGTGCCACGTCCTTTGCGCCATGACCCGCATTGCGCTCATTCACGCGCTGGCGCACTCTGTCGCGCCCATCAACGACGAGTTCGCGCGCGCCTGGCCCGAGGCCGAGCGCATGAACCTCATGGACGACAGCTTGTCGGCCGACCTGGTGCGCAAGGGCACCGGGCTGGATGGGGCCATGCAAGAGCGCTTCGAGGCCCTGGCGGCCTATGCCGAAGGCACGGGCGCCCACGCCATCCTGTTCACCTGCTCGGCCTTCGGAACCTGCATCGAGGCGGTGGCGGCGCGCCGGCCCCACATGCCGGTGCTCAAGCCGAACGAGGCCATGGTGGCCGATGCCGTCGCGGTGGCGCGGGGGGGCAAGATCGGCCTGGTGGCGTCGTTCGCGCCCACGCTGACGTCCATGCCGCCGGAGTTTCCGGCCGGCACCCAACTGCTCACCTGCCTGGTCGAGAGCGCGATGGACGCGCTCAACCGGGGCGACGATGCCGGCCACGACGAACGGGTGGTCGAGGGCGCGCGCTGGCTGATGGGACAGGGCTGCGACGTCATCGCGCTGTCGCAGTTCAGCATGGCGCGCGCGCAGCTCGCCGTGCACCGGGCGGTGGGTATTCCCGTGCTCACCACACCGGGCAGCGCGGTGCGGGCGCTGCGCCATCGGCTGGGGGCGTGAGGGCGTCCGATGTGGGGAAGCGCAGCGGATAGAATCTCGGGTTGCCGCGAAGAGGACAACCGGCCACAAAGCGCATGTCTGTGCTGCGCCGGTGACCTCGATGCGAGATGCGCGGGTGGCGAAATTGGTAGACGCACCAGGTTTAGGTCCTGACGCCAGCAATGGTGTGGGGGTTCGAGTCCCCCCCCGCGCACCATCGACTCGAAGAAAAAAAGAAAACGCGTTGGCCCCTCGGACCAACGCGTTTTTTCTTGGACGCTCGCCTCAGATGCCTCAGACCATTTGCACGCGCAAGTCGGTCAGGCCGGTAATGCGCCCCTCCATCGTGTCGCCCGCCACCACGGCGGCCACTCCCTCGGGTGTGCCGGTGTAGATCAGGTCGCCCGGCCGCAGCTCCCATGCGCTGGAGAGGTGTTCGATGGTTTCGGCGATGTTCCAGATGAGCTTGTGGATGTGGCTGCGCTGGCGGTCGCTGCCGTTGACAGTGACCGATATCTCGGCGTTGACGATGTCGCCCGCGGCCTGCGCCGGCGTGATCGGGCCAATGGGCGCGCTCAGCTCGAAGCCCTTGCCGATGCACCACGGGCGGCCTTGCTTCTTCATGTCGTTCTGCAAGTCGCGGCGTGTCATGTCCAGGCCGACCGCGTAGCCATACACATGCGACATCGCGTCGGCGGCCTTGATGTTCTTGCCGCCCTTGCCGATGGCGACGACCAGCTCGATTTCATGGTGCAGGTTCTTCGTCAGCGACGGGTACGGCATGCGGCCGGTCTCGCCCGCGGGGACCACCAGCACCGTGTCGGCCGGCTTGAGAAAGAAGAACGGCGGCTCGCGACCGGTGAAGCCCATTTCCTTGGCATGGTCCTCGTAGTTGCGGCCGACGCAGTACACGCGGTGCACAGGGAACAGCTCGCTTTTGCCGACGATGGGAACGCCGGTGACCGGCGTGGGGGAGAAGAGATAGCTCATGGTTTGAAGTTGCTTGGGGACAGGGATCAGGTCGGGGATGCGTGAGCCAGAGCGGGCAGGTAGGCATGCACCAGCTCGGGGGGCAATTGCGACAGGAAGCGTTTGCTCACGCCCGAGGTGGCCTGCTGCATGCGCGCCATGTCCAGCGTTTCTACGTCTGTGACGTGAACGCCGTGCGATCGCAGGCGGCTCAGCGCCGACGCGTCCTGCTCGGTGGCGCTGGCGCGTTGCAAGGCGGTGGCTTCGTTCACGGCCAGCTGCAGCACCTCGCGCTGTGTCGGGTTGAGCCGCTCGTACCAGCTGCGCGGGCACGCCAGCAAGAGCACGCCAAAAAAATGACCGGTGAGGCTCACGTGCGGATGGTGTTTCCACAGTTCGAACGTGAGCAGGTTGGTCAACGGGTTTTCTTGAGCGTCCACCGTGCGGTCCTGAACGACGCGCACCAGGTCCTTCACATCGGTCGTGATGGCGGTAAAGCCCAGGGCCGTGAGGGCGCGGCGGTACAGGTCGCTGTCGAGCGTGCGGATCACCAGGCCCTGGCAATCCTCAGGCGTGGTGAGGGGCCGCACGGCGTTGGAGATGTGGCGAAAGCCGTTGTCCCAGAAGGCCAGCACGTGAAAGCCGCTTTGGCGCGCCACCGCCTGCCGCAGCAGGGCGCCGGCCTGACCGTCCAGCGCGTCCAGCGCGGCCTGGCGGTCCTGCACGGTAAAGGGCAGATCGAGCACCGCGAGCTCGGGCACGCGGGCCGAGAGATAGCCCGAGGCCATGTAGCCGATCTGGCGCTCACCACTTTCGACGGAACGAAACAAGGAGGCCGCGCTTTCGCCGAGCGTGGTGACATCGGGCAGCAGATGCGGAATGCCGACGCAGGAGCCATCCAGACGCCGCGCCAAGGCAGTGAGCGCGGCGCTCAGGATGGAAGCGCCGCCCTGGTAGCCCGCCAGATGCAGCGGTTCGTGGGATGGTTTGAGCACGTCGTCAGCTGGTGGGAATGTTGGCGTCGCGGACGATCTTTTCCCAGCGCACGTAGTCCTGCGCCGTGATCTGCGCCACTTGCTTCTCGTCGCGCACCCAGGGTTCAAGTCCGGAGCGGACCAGTTGAGCCTGAAAGTCGCGGTCCTTGGACACGGCCTGGACGTGCCGGCGCAGTTCGACCAGTGCGTCTTGAGGAACCTCCTTGGGCAGGAAGAAGGCGATCCACGACGCGTACTCGTAATTCTTGACGCCCGCCTCCTGCAAGGTGGGCAGGTCGGGGTACTGGGCATGGCGCTCGCTGCCGCAGTAGCCAATGAGGCGCACACGCTGATCGGCCACGAACGGTTGCGCCATCGTCAGCGCCATCGACATCACCTGCACTTCGCCCGTGGCCACCGCCAGGGCGGCCTGGCTCGCGCCGCGGTAGGGGATGTGCTCCAGCTTGACGCCGGTGTAGGCGTTGAACATTTCCGTGGCCAGGTGTTGTGGGCTGCCCACCCCGCCCGAGGAATAGGTGATGCGTTGCGTTTTGGCGGCTTTGACCAGATCGTCCACGGTCTTGATCGGCGAGCTGGCTTGCACCGCAAAGAAGGTGGGGATGTTGGCAATGCCGGCCACCGGCACCAACTCGTTGCGCGGGTCGCTCTTCATGTTCTTGCCCTGCAGATGGGGCAGGATGGTCAGGATGCTGTTGTTGAGAGCGGCGACGGTGCGGCCATCAGGGCGGGCGCGGCTGATGCGCTCAAGCCCCACCAGACCGGCCGCCGCGGCCACGTTCTCGACCACGAAACTGTTGCCGTTCATGCGCTGGCCGAGCCGGTCGGCCATGTGGCGCACGGCCACATCCGATGCGGAGGCCGCCTGCAGCGGCAGCACGATGGTGATGGCGCCGCCTGGGTAGGCCTGGGCCCGGGCGGATAGCGGGGCGAGAAGGCCCAGGCCGGCGGCGCCGCCACAGGCCAGAAGTTGACGTCGATCGATCATTTTTTGTCTCCGGTTGTTGCACGTGGACAGGTCTCAGAACGTGGACGCCTTGATCGGCGCTTCTTGTGCCATCACGTCCGACGCGGGCTTTTCGTTCTGACCGGCATCGGTCCATTCGGGCACACGGCCGATGCGAGCCGCTTCGTGCCAGGCAAAGTTGAGTTCGATCTTCAGGCCGTTGATGGGCTCGCGCATGAAAAGCTGGTAGAGGTTGGAGTTGTGCGCCTTGCGCTCGCTGAACTCCACGCCGTTGCGGGTGAGGCGGTCGATGAACTCTTCGATGCCGTCGCAGTTCAGGCAGATGTGATCGATGCGGCCCGAGCCGAGCACACCCGCGGCGGAGAAGTCGCGGTCGCCATCGGAGGGCGTTTTCAGGTAGGTGTCCTGGTGCTCGGAGTGGCGCGCCTTGCCGATGTGGATCACGTCCTGGTCGCCGATGTACAGCCAGTACACCGGGAAGCCGAACTCGGGGTGGTAGCCATTGCGAAAACCGAGGTTTTCCACGAACCAGTCGCGCGTCGCCTCGGGGTCGTGCGTGAGGATGAGCGCGTGCTCCAGAAATCGAAGTCCCATGGCGATGTCTCCAGCGTGTTGTGGGTATTACTTGGCGTGTTCGGCCGCGACCGGGCGCGTTTCCCCGGTGTCCATCAAGGTCCGCGTGGCATGGACCGATGCGTAGATCCAGAGAATCTTCATGGGCTCCGTCTCCGACATGTTGCGGAAGCGGTGTGGGACGTTCGGCGGAATGAAGGTCGTGTCCAGCGGCTTGAGTTCCTGCACGTCGCCATCGATGTCGAGGTACGCATGACCGCTGAGCAGCACCACACTTTCTTCGCAGTTGTGGCTGTGGAACGGGATCGCCGTGCCGCCACTGAATTCGGTGATGCCGTTGATGAACGTGCTGGCGCCGACCGAGGGCAACACCAGCGGCGTGGTGCGGGCGCCGCCGCCCCGGTCGTGGCTCTGGATCTGATCGGGGCGCAGCACGGCGTATTTCGTGGGAGTGGTCATGGGAGTTCCTTGTGTTGTCGTCAGGTGCGTGCTGGGCCGGTCCACACGGTTTTGGTATTGGTGAACTCGACCAGGCCGAGCTTGCCCAGTTCGCGGCCGTAACCCGATTCCTTGATGCCGCCAAACGGCAGGCGCGGGTCGGACGCGACCAGGCCGTTGACGAACACGGCGCCCGCCTCGATGCGGCGGGCGAGTTGCCCGGCGCGGTCCAGGTCGCTGGTCCAGAGCGCGGCGCCCAGGCCGAAGTTCGTCGCGTTGGCGATGCGCACGGCCTCTTCGGCGTCGGCCACACGCAGGATGGCTGCGGCCGGCCCGAAGGTTTCTTCCTGCGCGGCGACCATGTCGGGCGTGACGTGGTCCAGCACCGTCGGGGCGTAGAACGCACCCGGGCCGTCCACCGGCGATCCACCCGTCAGCAAGCGGGCGCCTTGCTGCACGCTGGCCAGCACCTGCGCGTGCAGTTCATCGCGCAGGCGGCGCTTGGCCATGGAGCCTTGCGTGCTGCGCGCCTGCATCGGATCGCCGACGACCAGCTGGCGCACCCCCGCGCAGAAGGCCTCGACAAAGCGCTCGGCCACGGCCTGCTCGACGATGAAGCGTTTGGCCGAAATGCAGCTCTGGCCGGTGTTCTGAAAGCGAGCCTTCACCGCCACCGCCGCGGCCGCTTCGATGTCGGCATCGGCCAGCACGATGAACGGGTCGGACCCGCCCAGCTCCAGCACCTGTTTTTTCAACGCCTGGCCGGCTTGCGAAGCGATCTGGCGGCCTGCGGGGGTGGAGCCGGTGAAGGTCACTGCCGAGATGCGCGGGTCGGCGATGAGGCCGGCCACTTCGCCCGAACCCACCAGCAGTGTGGTGAACAGCCCGGCGGGCGCGCCCGCGCGCTTGAAAATGTCCTCGAGCGCCAGCGCGCACTGCGGCACATTGCTCGCGTGCTTGAGCACCATGGCGTTGCCACCCGCGAGCACCGGCGCCGCGGCGCGCATGACCTGCCAATAGGGGTAGTTCCACGGCATCACGGCGAGCACGGTGCCGATCGGGTCGTACACGATGCGGCTGTCGGTCGCGCTGCTGGCCACCACTTCGTCGGCCAGAAAGCCGGGAGCGGCGTCGGCGTAGAAGTCGAAGTTCCAGGCGCATTTCTCCACCTCGCCCAGCGCTTCGCTCAGCGGTTTGCCCATCTCCAGGGTGGCGAGGGGCGCGAGTTCGGCTTTTTGCGCGCGCAGGGTTTGCGCCACGCGGCGCAGCAAGGCCATGCGCTCGGCGATCGGCGTGTTCGCCCATTCGCGTTGCGCTGTCGATGTCTCGGACAGTTTGCGGTCGACCGTGGCGGCGTCGTGCGCGTCGAATTGCGCCAGAACGCCATCGGTGGCGGGGTTGATGGAATCGATGCTCATGCGAAGGCCGTTTCTTTCAAGGCGGGAATGTCGAGTTGGGCGGCGAGGGTGTGCAGTTCGCTCATCAGCCCGGCCGAGACGGGGATGCCGTCTTCGCGGTAGCGCGCGCGCTTTTCATGGCTTTGTTCGCCGGGCAGCCAGATGCGCTCCACGCCGGGCAGTCGCGCGCTGTCGCGGATGTCGCGCACCAGCCGGTCCACGTTGTGCTTGAACACCTGGGGATCGCCGAACGCGGACAGGTCGATCACGAGGATGGCCTGACCGGTGTTGGTGACGGTCTTGAAGTCGGCGTTGAAGTCGATCACATCGCGCCCCATGGCCGCGCCCCCCAGCGTGCCGGCCAGCAGCCCGACGATGAGCGCGAGGCCATAGCCCTTGTGCGCGCCGATGGGCAGCAGAAAGCCTTCATTCGAACGGTTCGGGTCGAGCAGGGGCTTGCCTTCCCGATCGATCATCCAGCCCTCGGGCATGGGCTCGCCGCGCTTGGCTTTGGCCTTGACCTTGCCATAGGCGGCCACGGTGGTGGCCATGTCCAGCACCACCGGCGGCTCTTCGTCCGTGGGAATGCCGGCGGCGATCGGGTTGGTGGACAGCAGCATGTCCATGCCGCCCCATGGCGGCAGGTGGTTGGCGTTGCCGACCGCGAAGTACAGGCCGAGCATGTCGTGCTCGAGCGGACGGCGCGCATAGAGCGACGCCGGGCCCGCGTGGTTGCTGTAGCGTGTGCTGACCCAGGCCACGCCGCAGGTGCGGGCCTTTTCAATCGCGATGTCCACCGCCCGGCTGACGACGAGATGGCCCATGCCGTTGTCGCCATCCACCACGGCCATGCCGGGCCGCTCTTCCACGGTGCGGATGTTCGGGTGTTTGTTGATGCCGCCGGCCTGGATGCGCTTGATGTATTGCGGCAGGCGGATGACGCCATGGCCGTCGGAGCCTTGCAGGTCGGCCTCGGTCATGAGCCGGGCCACCTGTGCGGCGTCCGCGTCCGGCAGACCTTGCTGGACGAAGGCCGAGTGAATGAATTGCTGCAGCGCTTCTGCAGTGACGATGGAGGAGGTCATGTGAAGGTTGGTGAGGGGAAAGGTGTGCGTGGCCCGAGCGTGCGGGCCATCAGTCGGCGGTGATGCCTTTGTCCTGAATCACTTTGCGGTACAGCTCGTACTGGGTTTTCGTGGCCGCGCCGAACTCGGCGGCGCTCGTGCCTCGGGGCGTCACGCCCATCGCCAGCAACTTGTCGCGCGTGGTGGGGTCGTCGACCGCTGCGCGCACCTCCCGGTTGAGCCGTGTGATGACGGCGGGCGGCGTGCCCGCGGGCGCGACCATGGCAAACCACGAGTTGAACGTGAAGTTCGCCATGCCCGCTTCATGGAAGGTGGGCACGTTGGGAAACTGCGGCAGGCGCTGCGCCGTGGACACCGCGAGCAGCCGGAGCTTGCCGCCCTGGACCAGCGAGGTCACGGTGCCCAGACCTTGCATGGACACATCCACTTCGCCGGCCGCGACGGCCACAGCCGCCGGCGTGGCGCCCTTGTAGGGCACGTGCATCACGTCGATGTGCGCGCGGTCCAGGATCAGCGCCATGCCGATGTGCTGCGGGCTGCCGTTGCCGCCGCTGCCGTAGTTCAGCTTGCCGGGCGCGGCTTTGGCGGCCGCGGTGAAGTCCGCCAGGCTGCGGTAGGGCGAGTCGGCCTTCACCACCAGGCCCCATTCGATGGTGCCCACCAACGACACCGGCGCGAAATCGGTGAGCGCGTTCCACGGCATCTTGGCCGTGAGGTGGGGCACCATGGTGAGGACGCTGTCGTTGAAGCCGCCGATGGTGTAGCCGTCGGGCGCGGCGCGCGCCAGGCGTTCGGCGCCGATCACACCGGCCGAGCCCGCCATGTTCTCGATCGCAATGCCTTGGCCCATGGACTCGCCCATCTTCTGCGTGACCAGGCGCGCGGCGTTGTCCACGGCGCTGCCAGCGGCCAGCGGAACGATCATGCGGATGGGCTTGTTCGGATAGCTGTTTTGAGCCTGGCCTACAAGAGGCAGGGCCAGCAGGGCGGCCAGCGCTATGGGGCCAGACAGTTTCATGCGGTGTCTCCGTATCGTTGTGGTGTGTCCAGTGCGTGGCTGGATCGGAGCCTGCAGATTAGGGACGCCGGCCCCGCTTGTCTAATGCTGAATTTGCGCCCTGCCATATCATGTTGATATCGGAAGGCCTCAAGATGAACCTGAAAACCCTGCGCTATTTCGTGGCTGTGGCCGAAAGCGGCAGCCTGACCGCCGCCGCGGCCGCCATACCGATCGCGCAACCCGCGCTCACCCGACAGATGCGCGACCTGGAGAGCGAAACGGGCGTTCAGTTGCTGCAGCGCCTGCCGCGCGGCGTGCGGCTGACGCAAGCGGGCGTGACGCTGTACGAGTCCGCCCAGCGCATCCTGTCCGAGGCCGCGCGCCTGGACCGGCGCCTGGCGCACAGCCAGCAGCGCGATCTGGTGCCCGTCGTGGTCGGCGCGTCACCGACCCTGGCCCGCTTGCTGCTGCCCGGCCTGTTCGAAAAGAGCATCGCTGCGATTTCCAACCTGGAGCTGCGCGCGCGCGAAGCGTTCACGCCCGAGCTCATCGACTGGTTGGAGCGAGGCATGATCGACGTGGCGGTGCTGACCAACCCGGAGCCAGGCCACGCGCTCTCTTTTCAACCGCTGCTCGGCGAGCCGTTTGCCTTGGTCTCGCACGCCCAAATGGGCATCGGCCCAGTGGTGTCCGTCAGCCAGTTGGCGCGCATCCCACTGTTGATGACGAGCCTGCACCGGGGGCTGGTGGACCGCCAGCTCGCCAGCCTGGGCAAGTCCCTGAAGGTGCAGGCCGAGATCGATTCGGTCGATTCGATTCGGGAGATGGTCCTGCGCGGCCGCTGGGCGACCATCATGCCGGTGTCGGTGTTTCGCGAGCACCTGCACCAGGAGCCCGTGGTGATGTCCGAGATATCGGGCGTGCAGCTCAACCGCCTGCTGGTCCTGGCCACGCGGCTTGATCCGCGACCGAACCCATCCCTGTCCGTGGTGCACGACCTGGTGATGGCGGAGTTCGCGCGCATGGAGCGTCAGGGCACCTTCAGCTTTGCCAGCGCGCACGTCGGCCCGGCCTGACCAAGGTGCCCGCCCGGCGGCGGCATCCCCGGATTGGCTAGAATGTCGGGCTGTCTTGGTGAACGGAATGGCCCGGAGCGGGTCCTGATTTGCCCAAGGATACGCACCGTGCAGGCCTTGAAACGGCTTGCATCAACCCCTCAGACCCGCCTGGGACAAGAACATTTCAAGGCTCGGCCCGTCCGGCTGGCCCACCCCCTTCCATTTGGAGAATTTCATGACCGTGACCGTTGAAACCCTGGAAAAGCTCGAGCGCAAGATCACGCTCACGCTGCCGGCCGATGTGATCCAGAACGAGGTGTCCACCCGCCTCAAGCGCATCGCGCGCGACGTGAAGATGGACGGTTTCCGTCCCGGCAAGGTGCCGATGAACGTCGTGGCCCAGCGCTATGGCTACTCGGTGCACTACGAAGTCATGAACGACAAGGTGGGCGAAGCCTTCGCCAGCGCCGCCAACGAAGCGCAACTGCGCGTGGCCGGCCAGCCCAAGATCACCGAGAAGGAAGGCGCGCCCGAAGGCCAGCTGACCTTCGACGCCGTGTTCGAGGTGTACCCCGAAGTCAAGATCGAAGACCTGTCCACCGCCACCGTGGAAAAAGTGTCTGCTGAAGTCGACGACGCCGCCATCGACCGCACCGTTGAAATCCTGCGCAAGCAGCGCCGCACCTTCGCGCAACGCGCGCAAGACCAGGCCGCACAGGACGGCGATCGCGCCACCATCGACTTCGCCGGCAAGATCGACGGCGAGCCCTTCGAAGGCGGCAAGGCCGAAGCCTTCCAGTTCATCGTTGGCGATGGCCAGATGCTCAAGGAATTCGAAGACGCCGTGCGCGGCATGAAAACCGGCGAGTCCAAGACCTTCCCGCTGGCGTTCCCCGCTGACTACCACGGCAAGGATGTCGCCGGCAAGACCGCCGACTTCCTGGTGACCGTCAACAAGCTCGAAGCCGCCAACCTGCCCCCCGTGGACGAAGCCCTGGCCAAAGCCCTCGGCATCGCCGACGGCACGGTTGAAGGCCTGCGCGCCGACATCCGCAAGAACCTCGAGCGCGAAGTCAAGTTCCGCCTGCAGGCCCGCAACAAGCAAGCCGTGATGGAAGCCCTGGTGTCCAAGGCCGAACTCGACCTGCCCAAGTCGGTCGTGCAAGCCGAGCTGGACCGTCTGGTGGAAGGCGCCCGCGCCGACCTGAAGCAGCGCGGCGTGAAGGATGCCGACAAGGCGCCGATCCCCGAAGAACTGTTCCGCCCGCAAGCCGAGCGCCGTGTGCGCCTGGGCCTGGTGGTGGCCGAACTGGTGCGCGCCAACGAGCTGAACGCCAAGCCCGAACAGATCAAGGCCCACATCGACGAGCTGGCTGCTTCCTACGAGAAGCCCGCCGACGTGGTGCGTTGGTACACGGGCGACAACCGCCGCATGGCCGAGGTCGAGGCCATCGTGATCGAGAACAACGTCACCGAATTCGTGCTGTCCAAGGCGCAGGTCACCGAGAAGGCCGTCAGCTTCGACGAACTGATGGCGCAGCAAGGCTGATCGAGCCGCGTCGCACAGTGGCAGAGCAGGGCGGAGCAATCCGCCCTTTCTTTTTCTGGAATCCACCCCATCTGTCACCACCGGCGCCCCTGTGGTCATTCCGGTCTTGGACCGGAGCGGCCGGAGGGGCTCAGCGGGTTGGTTACAGTAGTGTGAAGTGGTTGGCTTAATTCACGGAGAAACGCATGAGCGCAATGGACATTCAAGGTTTGGGCATGGTGCCCATGGTCATCGAGCAGTCGGGCCGCGGTGAGCGTGCGTACGACATCTATTCGCGCCTCCTCAAGGAGCGTGTGATCTTCCTGGTGGGCCCGGTCAACGACCAGTCGGCCAACCTCGTGGTGGCGCAGTTGTTGTTCCTGGAAAGCGAAAACCCCGACAAGGACATTTCGTTCTACATCAACTCGCCCGGCGGGTCGGTGAGCGCGGGCATGGCAATTTTCGACACCATGAACTTCATCAAGTCCGACGTGTCGACCCTGTGCATCGGCATGGCCGCGAGCATGGGCGCGTTCCTGCTGGCCGCTGGCGCCAAGGGCAAGCGCTTTGCGCTGCCGAACTCCAAGGTCATGATCCACCAGCCGCTGGGCGGCACGCAGGGTCAGGCCACGGAAATCGAGATCCACGCCCGCGAAATCCTCAAGACGCGCGAACAGCTCAACAAGATCCTGGCCGAGCGCACCGGGCAGCCGCTCGAGAAGATCGAGCGCGACACCGAGCGCGATTACTACCTCTCGGCCGCCGAATCCGCCGAGTACGGCCTTATCGACAAGGTGATCGACAAGCGCCCAGGCGCAGTCTGAGGCCCATCAAGCCCCGAAGACGGCATGAAATGGGGTGGTTTTTGCCCATTTGGCCCTCTCGGGGCTTGAACTATCATTGTTCTTACCTCGTCTTACGCACTCAGATCTATGGCCGACAAAAAAGGCACCTCCAGCGAAAAAGCGCTCTACTGCTCGTTCTGCGGTAAGAGCCAGCACGAGGTCAAGAAGCTGATCGCCGGCCCCTCGGTGTTCATCTGCGATGAATGCATCGACCTGTGCAACGACATCATCCGTGACGAGTTGCCGGGCCTCGAATCGGTCAAGGCTTCGGGCGACGACGTGCCCACGCCGGCCCAGTTGAAATCGAACCTGGACAACTACGTCATCGGCCAGCAGCACGCCAAGCGCGCCCTCGCCGTGGCGGTCTACAACCACTACAAGCGCCTGCGCCACAAGCAGAACGCCCGCAAGGACGACGTGGAACTGGCCAAGAGCAACATCCTCTTGATCGGCCCCACGGGTTCCGGCAAGACGCTGCTCGCCCAGACCATGGCGCGCATGCTCAACGTGCCGTTCGTGATGGCCGATGCCACCACGCTGACCGAAGCCGGCTACGTGGGCGAGGACGTGGAAAACATCGTGGCCAAGCTGCTGCAGAGCTGCAACTACGATGTCGAGCGCGCTCAGCAAGGCATTGTCTACATCGACGAAATCGACAAGATCACGCGCAAGTCCGACAACCCGTCCATCACGCGCGACGTGTCGGGCGAGGGTGTTCAGCAGGCGCTGCTCAAGCTCGTCGAAGGCACCATGGCCTCGGTGCCACCTCAAGGCGGGCGCAAGCACCCCAATCAGGATTTCCTGCAGGTCGACACCACCAACATCCTGTTCATCTGTGGTGGTGCGTTCGCGGGACTGGAAAAGATCATCGAAAACCGCACCGAGGCTTCGGGCATGGGTTTTAGCGCCCTGGTCAAGAGCAAGCAGCAGCGCAGCCTGACCGAAACGTTCAAGGAAATCGAGCCCGAGGATCTGATCAAGTTCGGCCTGATTCCCGAGCTGGTCGGCCGCGTGCCGGTGATTGCCGCCTTGTCGGAACTCAGCGAAGACGCCCTGGTCGAAATTCTCACCGAGCCCAAGAACGCGGTCGTCAAGCAGTTCTCCCGCTTGCTGGCCATGGAAGGGGCTGAACTTGAAGTGCGGCCCGCCGCGCTCAAGGCCATCGCCCGCAAGGCACTGGCGCGCAAGACCGGCGCGCGTGGCCTGCGATCGATACTGGAAAACGCGCTGATCGACACCATGTTCGATCTGCCAGGCATGAGCAATGTTGAAAAGGTGGTGGTCGACGAGTCGACCATCGACGAGAACAAGCCGCCCCTGCTGGTGTACCGCGAAGCGGCCAAGCAGGCTTGAACGGTTGCCGGTGGGGTATTTGCCCGCCGGCCCGTCACGGATGCGTCTGGTTGAGATCGCCCGCACCGACCCCATTTACCGTTCCAGTCGAGGTTGAAATGTCCGGACAGACCCCTTTGCCCAGTACGTCGGTTGAACTCCCGTTGCTGCCCTTGCGCGACGTGGTGGTGTTCCCGCACATGGTCATTCCGCTCTTTGTCGGGCGACCCAAGAGCATCAAGGCACTTGAGGCCGCCATGGAATCCGAGCGCCGCATCATGCTGGTGGCGCAGAAAGCCGCCGCGAAGGACGAGCCCTCGACCGAGGACATGTTCGAGATGGGTTGCGTGGCCTCGATCCTGCAAATGCTCAAGTTGCCCGATGGCACCGTGAAGGTGCTGGTGGAGGGTGTGCAGCGTGCCAAGGTGCTCGATATCCACGACGGCGACAGCCATTTCGTGGCGAACGTGAGCCCGCTCGACCCCTCGCTGGAACAGGCCAACCTGCAGGTCAACGAGCTGGAAGCCTTGCGGCGCGCGGTGATGCAGCAGTTTGACCAGTACGTCAAACTCAACAAGAAGATTCCGTCGGAAATCCTTACCTCGATTTCCAGCATTGACGATCCGGGCCGCCTGGCCGACACCATCGCGGCGCACCTGCCGCTCAAGCTGGAGTCCAAGCAGGTCGTGCTCGATCTCGACCAGGTCAACAAGCGCCTGGAAAACCTCTTCGAGCAGCTGGAGCGCGAGGTTGACATCCTCAACGTCGACAAGAAGATCCGTGGCCGCGTGAAGCGCCAGATGGAAAAGAACCAGCGCGACTTCTACCTCAACGAACAGGTCAAGGCGATCCAGAAGGAACTGGGCGAAGGCGAAGAGGGCGCGGACATCGAAGAGATCGAGAAAAAGATCAAGCTCGCCAAGATGCCCGCCGAAGCGCGCAAGAAGGCGGACGCCGAGTTCAAGAAGCTCAAGCTCATGTCGCCCATGTCGGCCGAGGCCACCGTGGTGCGCAACTACATCGATGCGCTGGTCGGCTTGCCCTGGAGCAAGAAGACCAAGATCAAGCACGACCTGGCCCACGCCGAAGCTGTGCTCAATGAAGACCACTATGGCCTGGAGAAGGTCAAGGACCGCATTCTTGAGTACCTCGCGGTGCAACAGCGTGTGGACAAGGTCAAGGCGCCCATCCTCTGCCTGGTGGGCCCACCCGGTGTGGGCAAGACCTCGCTGGGTCAGTCCGTGGCCAAGGCGACCGGCCGCAAGTACGTGCGCATGGCGCTCGGTGGCATGCGCGACGAAGCCGAAATCCGTGGGCACCGCCGCACGTACATCGGCGCGATGCCGGGCAAGGTGCTGCAGAGCCTGACCAAGGTCGGCACACGCAACCCGCTGTTCCTGCTCGACGAAATCGACAAGCTCGGCACCGACTTCCGCGGTGATCCATCGAGCGCGCTGCTGGAGGTGCTGGACCCCGAGCAGAACCACACGTTTGGCGACCACTACGTCGAAGTCGACTTCGATCTGTCCGACGTGATGTTCGTCGCGACCTCGAACTCGATGAACATTCCGCCGGCCCTGCTGGACCGCATGGAAGTGATCCGCCTCTCGGGTTACACCGAAGAGGAGAAGACCAACATCGCGATCCGTTATCTGTTGCCCAAGCAGCTCAAGAACAACGGCATTCGCGAAGGCGAGCTGACGGTGGAAGACGACGCGGTGCGCGACATCGTTCGTTACTACACGCGTGAGGCCGGCGTGCGCTCGCTGGAGCGCGAGCTGTCCAAGATCTGCCGCAAGGTGGTCAAGGGCTTGTTGTTGAAGAAGTACACGCCGACCGTCGTGGTGAACGCCGAGAACCTCAACGAGTTTCTCGGTGTGCGCAAGTACAGCTACGGCCGCGCCGAAGCCACGAACCAGGTGGGTCAGGTCGTGGGCCTGGCATGGACCGAGGTGGGCGGTGACCTGCTGACCATCGAAGTTGCGATCATGCCCGGCAAGGGCGTGATCACGCGCACCGGTTCACTCGGTGACGTGATGAAGGAATCGGTGGAAGCTGCACGCACCGTGGTGCGCAGTCGCGCACGTCTGCTCGGCATCAAGGACGAACAGTTCGACAAGCGCGACATCCACATCCATGTGCCCGACGGTGCCACGCCCAAGGATGGCCCGAGCGCGGGCGCGGCGATGACCACGGCCTTGGTGTCGGCCATCACCGGCATCCCGGTGCGCGCCGATGTGGCCATGACCGGTGAGATCACGCTGCGCGGCGAAGTGACGGCCATTGGCGGCTTGAAAGAGAAGCTGCTGGCCGCATTGCGCGGTGGCATCAAGACCGTGATCATTCCGGAAGAGAACGTGAAGGACCTCGCGGAGATTCCAGAGAACGTGAAGCAAGGTCTCGAGATCGTGCCCGTGAAATGGATCGACAAGGTGCTCGCGATCGCGCTCGAGCGTCAGCCTGTTCCTCTGACCGAGGAAGAGGTTGCCGCGCAGATTGCGGCCGCGAACATGAGCAAGCCTGCGACCCTGCCCGATGCCGTCAAACATTGAATGAAAAAATGACGCGGGCTTGAAAGAGCGTTATTTTTCAGGTTAGAATGCTGGCTTGCCGACAAGCATCGGTAGACGCAAACCAAGCGGTAAAAATGTGCGGGAATAGCTCAGTTGGTAGAGCGCAACCTTGCCAAGGTTGAGGTCGCGAGTTCGAATCTCGTTTCCCGCTCCAGTTTTAAAAAAGGGAAGCTTCTGCTTCCCTTTTTTGTCAGGGTTCAAGTCGGCGCTTTGGGGTGCTGATTTTGATGGCGCGATAGCAAAGCGGTTATGCCCCGGATTGCAAATCCGGTTAGTCCGGTTCGACTCCGGATCGCGCCTCCAAACACCGGAACGCAACCGGAAAAATGCGGGAATAGCTCAGTTGGTAGAGCGCAACCTTGCCAAGGTTGAGGTCGCGAGTTCGAATCTCGTTTCCCGCTCCACATTCTCAAAGGGAAGCTTCGGCTTCCCTTTTTTTATTGGCTCATCGATCGCGAGCTTCGTTCGTCTGTGCACGCACGCGCTGTCCGCGTCGGCGGTGCATGCCGCGTTCTCCCCAGCAACTGTGCCCAAGCTTGTGGATAACGGCATGAACAAGCGTCGCAGGCCGCAGCCGGCCTGGCTTGCAACGCCTTGCTGAGAAATTGGGCACCTGGAAACGTTACCCTCAACGACCTGTTCGTGTCTTGCGTTGAAGCAACTGTGTGATGGCCTGCGCCGCTTCCAGCAGGGGCGGCAGCAGTTGTTCCTGCACCGCACGCGCGTTCGTGCGGTTGGCCTGTCCGCTGAGGTTGATGGCGGCGCTCACGCGGCCGTCCGAGCCGTGGATCGGCGCGGCCACCGAGATCAAGCCTTCTTCCAGTTCCTGGTCGACCACGCACCAACCCTGTCGGCGCACTTGCTGTATGCGCTTGAGCAGCGTGGAGGTGTCCGTCACCGTGTGGCGCGTCAAGGCCGTGCGTGGCGACTCCTCCAGTCGGCGCACGACTTCTTCGTCGTCGAGTTGCGCCAGCAGCACGCGGCCCAGTGAGGTGCAGAAGGCGGGCAACCGCGACCCGATGCCCAGTGAGATCTTCATGATCTTGTGCGTGGGCACGCGCATCACGTAGACGATGTCGGCGCCGTCGAGCACCGCGATCGAACTCGATTCGTTCACGCGGTCGACAAGGGCCTTGACCACGGGTTCTGCCAGGTCCCAGATCGGCATCGACGACAGATACGCAAAACCCAGTTCAAGGATGCGCGGCGTGAGTCGAAACCACTTGCCGTCGAACTCGACATAGCCCAAGGTCTGCAGCGTGAGCAGGATGCGGCGTGCGCCCGCGCGCGTGAGGCCCGCGCGATCGGCTACTTCGCTCAAGGTCTGTTCGGGTGCTTGCGCGCTGAAGCTGCGCACCACTTGCAGACCGCGCGCGAAGGATTGCACGTAGGTGTCGCCGGGACGGGGCGGTGTGGCTTTCGGAGAGGGGGACATGGCGTGATGCAGGGAAGTTTTCTATAATTCTTATTATGAACAAATGTTCGACATACGAACAGATGGAAAACAGAAGGAATCAAGATGATCAACAAGTTGGCCGACTCGATCGAGGCGGCACTGGCAGACACCCCCGATGGGGCCACCGTGCTGATCGGCGGATTCGGCACCTCGGGCATTCCGGACGAACTCATTGACGGCTTGATCGCACACGGTGCGCGCGACCTGACGGTGGTGAACAACAACGCCGGCAACGGCGACACGGGCCTGGCCGCGTTGCTCAAGACCGGGCGCGTGCGCAAGGTGATCTGCAGCTTTCCGCGCCAGGTCGACAGCCATGTGTTTGACGGCCTGTACCGCAGCGGCGCGCTGGAACTCGAACTCGTGCCACAGGGCAATCTCGCCGAGCGCCTGCGCGCGGCGGGCGCGGGCATTGGTGGCTTCTTCACGCCCACCGGCTACGGCACCGAACTGGCCCAGGGCAAGGAGACGCGCATCATCGATGGCAAGGGCTATGTGTTCGAGACGCCCATTCACGGCGACCTTGCACTCATCAAGGCCGAGCGCGGCGATCGTTGGGGCAACCTCACGTACCGCAAGGCCGCGCGCAACTTCGGCCCGGTGATGGCCATGGCCGCGCGCAAGACCGTGGCCACGGTGCACGAGATCGCCGAACTCGGTGAGCTGGATCCCGAGACCGTGATCACCCCCGGCATCCACGTGAACCAGGTGGTGCGCATCGCGCGCACCGTGACGCGCGCGGGTGGTTTCAAAGCCGCTGCTTGAACGAGGAACAACCCATGAGTTACACACGACGCACCAAGGTCGAACTGGCCCAACGCGTGGCCCGCGACATCCACGACGGCGCCTACGTCAATCTCGGCATTGGCCAACCCACGCTGGTGGCCAACCATTTGCCGCCGGGCATCGAGGTGGTGTTGCACAGCGAGAACGGCATCCTCGGCATGGGCCCCGCGCCCGCCGCGGGCGAAGAGGACTACGACCTCATCAACGCCGGCAAACAACCGGTCACGCTGCTGGCCGGTGGCAGCTTCTTTCATCACGCCGACAGCTTCGGCATGATGCGCGGCGGCCACATCGACATCTGCGTGCTCGGCGCGTTCCAGGTGTCGGTCAAAGGCGACCTGGCGAACTGGAGCACTGGCGAACCCGATGCGATTCCCGCGGTGGGCGGTGCGATGGACCTCGCCGTGGGCGCGCGCCAGACCTGGGTGATGATGGACCTGCTGACCAAGCAGGGCCAGAGCAAACTGGTCGAGCAGTGCAGCTACCCGCTCACGGGCGTGGCCTGCGTCAAGCGCGTTTATTCCGACCTGGCCACACTCGAGTGCACGCCACAAGGCCTGCGCCTGATCGATGCGGTGGAGGGCCTGGACCGCGCCGAACTCGAACGACTGATCGGTCTGCCTGTGGCGGCCTGAACCACCCACTCTTCAACCTGTTTTAAAACCCGGAGACACCATGACCCAGTCCCAAGCCTTCATCTGCGACGCCATCCGCACACCCTTTGGCCGCTACGGCGGCGCGCTCAGCGGCGTGCGCACCGACAACCTCGGCGCGGTGCCACTCAAGGCGCTGATGGAACGCAACCCCGGCGTGGACTGGGCCGCGATCACCGACGTCATCTACGGTTGCGCCAACCAGGCCGGTGAAGACAACCGCAACGTCGCGCGCATGGCCGCGCTGCTCGCGGGCCTGCCCATGGACGTGCCCGGCGCCACCATCAACCGCCTGTGCGGTTCGGGCCTGGACGCCTTGGGCACGGCCGCGCGCGCCATCAAGTCCGGCGAAGCCACGCTGATGATCGCCGGTGGTGTGGAAAGCATGAGCCGCGCGCCCTTCGTGATGCCCAAGGCCGAGAGCGCTTTCAGCCGCAACAACGCCGTCTACGACACGACGATCGGCTGGCGCTTCGTCAACCCGCTGATGAAGGCGCAGTACGGTGTGGACGCGATGCCCGAGACCGCCGAGAACGTGGCGACCGATTTCAAGATCGAGCGCGAAGCACAGGACCGCATGGCGCTGGCCAGCCAGCTCAAGGCCGTGGCCGCGCAGAAGGCTGGCCATCTGGCGGCCGAGATCACGCCGGTGACGATCCCGCAGAAGAAGGGCGATGCCATCGTCGTCGACAAGGACGAGCACCCGCGCGAAACGAGCATGGAGACGCTGGCAAAGCTCAAGGGCGTCGTGCGCCCTGACGGTACCGTGACCGCGGGCAACGCCAGTGGCGTGAACGACGGCGCCTGCGCGCTGCTGCTGGCCAACGAAGCTACAGCCGCCAAATACGGCCTCACGCCCAAGGCGCGTGTGGTCGGCATGGCCACGGCGGGCCTGGCGCCGCGCATCATGGGCATGGGCCCGGCACCGGCCACGCGCAAGGTGCTCGAACTCACCGGCCTCTCGCTGGCGCAGATGGACGTGATCGAACTCAACGAAGCGTTTGCCGCGCAAGGTTTGGCGGTGCTGCGCGACCTCGGCCTCAAGGACGACGATGCGCGCGTGAACCAGTGGGGCGGCGCAATCGCGCTGGGCCACCCGCTGGGCGCCAGCGGCGCGCGCCTGGCGACCACGGCCACGAGCCAGTTGCACCGGCTGGGCGGTCGCTACGCGCTGTGCACGATGTGCATCGGCGTGGGACAAGGCATTGCGGTCATTCTGGAGCGCGTGTGAGCATTGCGAAAGACCGGCCCGTCACCGTCGTTTCGGGTGCCAGCAACGGCATCGGTCGTGCGATCGCCGAGGCGCTGCTGGACACGGGCCGGCCTGTGGTCAACCTCGACCATGCGCTGCCCAACTGGGACCACCCGCTGCTGGCGTCCTTCCAGGTGGATTTGACCGATGAAGCGGCGACGCGCCAGGTCGCTCAGGATATGGCGGCGCGGTACAACGTCACCGCGCTCGTCAACAACGCCGGTGCCACGCGCCCAGGCACGATCGACACGGCGACCACGGGCCAGCTCGACGACGTGGTGGGCTTGCATCTGCGTGCACCGCTGTTGCTGGTGCAGGCGTTCCTGCCGACGCTGCGCGCCAGCGGTGAAGGCCGGATCGTCAACATGTCCTCGCGTGCCGCGCTGGGCAAGGGCGATCGCGTCGTGTATTCGGCCACCAAGGCCGGGATGATCGGCTTGACCCGCACGCTGGCCATGGAGCTGGGCCCGGACGCGATCACCGTCAATGCGATCGGCCCCGGGCCGATCGCCACCGAGCTGTTCCGCAGCAGCAACCCCGAAGGGGCACCGCAGACCGAACGCATCTTGAAGAGCATCGCTGTGGGCCGCATGGGCACACCGCAAGACGTGGCGCGTGCCGTGCTGTTCTTCCTGGCGCCCGAGAATGGCTTCGTGACCGGCCAGGTGCTCTACGTGTGCGGCGGAACGACCCTGGGCGTGGCGCCGATCTGAACGCGCCCCATTTTTACCGTGCATTTCAAGGAGACCATCATGCACAAGCCTTCATCATCTACCCGCCGCCTGGCCCTGATCGCAGTCGCCTGCGCTGGCGCCAGCTTGCTGCCACTGGCCGCCAGCGCGCAGGCTTACCCGAGCAAGCCCATCACCATGATCGTGCCGTTCTCGGCGGGCGGCACCACCGATATCCTGGCGCGCATCGTCGGCCAGGCGCTGACGGAAGAGCTGGGCCAGAGCGTCATCATCGACAACCGTGCAGGGGCTGGCGGCAACATTGGCGCTCAGGCCGCAGCTCGCGCGCCGGCCGATGGCTACACGCTGTTCATGGGCACCGTGGGCACGCACGCCATCAACCAGTCTCTGTACAAGAAGATTCCTTTCGACCCCGTCAAGGACTTCACGCCGCTCTCGCGTGTGGCCAACGTGCCCAACCTGCTGGTGGCCCATCCATCCCAACCGTTCAAGACGGTGCGGGAGATGATCGCCTACGCCAAGGCGAACCCGGGTCGGATCAATTTCGGTTCCTCAGGCAGCGGCAGCTCCATTCACCTGTCGGGTGAACTGTTCAAGTCGATGGCCAAGGTCGACATGGTGCACGTGCCTTACAAGGGCAGTGCGCCGGCCGTGAGCGATTTGCTGGGCAACCAGATCGCCATCATGTTCGACAACATGCCTTCGGCCATCCAGCATGTGCGCTCCGGCAAGTTGCGTCCGATCGCGGTGACCACGGCCAAGCGCTCGCCGGAACTGCCCGATGTGCCCACCATCGCCGAAGCGGGCGTGCCCGGCTACGAGGCGACGTCGTGGTTCGGCCTGTTCACGGTGGCCGGTACGCCGGCGCCGATCGTGGCCCAACTGAACAAGGCTTTGCTCAAGGTGCTCAACCAGGCCGAGGTGAAGCAGAAGATCGCCGGCCAGGGCGGTGAGGTGGTGGCCGAGTCGTCCGAACAGTTCGCTGCTTTCATCAAGGCGGAATCCGCGAAGTGGGGCAAGGTCGTCAAAGAATCCGGCGCCAGCGCGGACTGAGGCGGGTCCTGAGGATGGCGCGGGCCCAACCACACCGCATCGGCGGCCGCTTCACGATGCGCTTGCGTGTGGGGCAGGGCATGGCGGTGATGGTGGACGAAGTCTAGGCGGCCCAGGCCGGACCGGACGTACCCGCCATGGCTTCATTCGCGCCCATCCGCTCGGTCGAGCGCGCCGTGGACGTGCTGCTGGCGTTGAACCGCCAGCCGGTCTGTTCGCTGGACCTGCTGTACCAGCAGACGCGCATCCCCAAGCCCACGCTGGTGCGGCTGCTGGAAACCTTGCAGAAGAAGGGCCTGGTGGCGCGCGCGCCGCAGTACGGCGCGTACAGCCTGTCCTCGGGCGTCAAGATGCTCGCTGCGGGCTACCACGGCGAGCCGCGCATCGTGGAGGCGGCCGCCGCGCCGGCCAACGCGCTCACGCGCAAGATCAAGTGGCCGTTGGCGGTGGCGGTGCCCGACTACGACGCGGTCGTGGTGCGCTACAGCACCATTCCCGATTCGCCGCTGTCGTTGCTCCATTCCACGATCAACATGCGCCTGTCGCTGGTCGGGCGTGCCATGGGCCGCGCGTACCTGGCCTTCTGCGGGCGCGAGGAGCGGCGCGCGCTGCTCGACATCCTGCGGCTGTCCACCAACGAAGAAGACGCCATGGCGCACGACCGGCCGGCGGTGTTGGCCGCGTTGAAGAAGATCCGGCAACAAGGCTACGCGCTGCGTGCACCCGGCATTCGGCCGGTGTCGGGCACGCTGGCCGTGCCGGTGATGGAAGGTCAGCGCGTGGTGGCCACCATCGGCATGACGTGGATTGCGTCGGCCGTCAGCAACGAGCAAGCGGTGGAACGCTACCTGGAGCCGTTGCAGGACTTGTCGCGGCTCATCAGCGCACGGCTGGCCAATCTGTAATTTTTTCGAGAGACGTTTTCATGACGCAGGCTTCGACTTCCCATCCCCGCCGCATCGGCATTGTGGGCGCGGGCGCCATCGGGGGCCACGTGGCCGCGCGGCTGGCGGGCGCAGGCCACCAGGTCACGCTGCTGGCGCGCGGCGCGACGCTCGAAGCGGTGCGCACCCATGGCCTGCGGTACGCCACCGCGGGCGGACCGACGCAGCGCTACGAGGTACACGCCGAAGCGTCGCCAGAAGCGATGGGCGCGCAGGACCTGGTCATCCTCGCGCTCAAATCGCAGGCCCTGCCGACGGTCGTGCCGACGCTGGTGCCTTTGCTGGGCGCCGACACGCCCGTGCTCACCTTGAACAACGGTTTACCCTGGTGGTATTTCCTGGTGCCCGGCCAAGCGTTCGAAGGCCAACGCTTGAAGCGCGTGGACCCGCAAGGCGACACCGAACGCGCGGTGGACGTGTCGCGCGTGCTGGGCGGCACCATCATGGTCTCGTGCCATTGCCCCGAGCCCGGCGTGGTGGTGCACAGCGCCGGCGCGCGCCTGGCACTGGGCGAACCGGCGGGTGGCGTGAGCGAGCGCGCCACGTTGTGGGCCGGCGTGCTGGCGGAGGTGGGGCTGGGCGCGGTGGCGAGTGCGCAGATCCGCACCGACATCTGGCTCAAGTTGCTGGGCAACATCTGTGCGAACCCGTTGAGCCTGCTGACCGGCGCGACGACCGACCGCATGCTGGACGACGCGGGCGTGCGTGCGTTGTTCGCGGCCATGATGGAAGAGTGCATCGCCCTGGGCCGCCGCCTGGGCCTGACGCTGGAGACCACGACCGAGCTGCGCATGGCGCAGACGCGCCGGCTGGGTGCCATCCGCAGCTCGATGCTGCAGGACCTGGACGCCGGTCGCAGCGTGGAGCTCGATGCCATCCTGGGTGCGCCGATCGAATGCGCGCAGGCGGTCGGACTGCCCGTGCCCCGTTTGCAGGACGTGTTTGCGCTGGCCTGTCTGCGCGCGGGTGGCGCCGGCCTGTACCCCTAGGCGTCACAAGTCCGCAAACCGGACTTTTCAACAGTTGAAAAGTCCGAAGTTTGTCGTTGCTGTGCCCTGGGAACCGGAGAAGAATCCCTCCCATTCCAGACCGCTGGCCACCGCAGCGGCACAACAACGAGACAAGGCCGCGACCCTGCGCGCGGTTCAAACAACATGGATTCGTTCGCCGCTTTCCGGCTCGCGCAAGCCTTGCTGTCCTGATTTTTCCCCAACGAAAACAACCGGAGACAACGACGATGCAACGACGACATTTCAACACCCGACTCGCGGCGCTGGCCGCCGCCAGCGTGACCGGCCTGCCGGCCATGGCCCAGGACGGCGCACCGATGCGCATCCTCGTCGGCTTCTCGCCGGGAGGCTCGGTGGACGCGGTGGCGCGGCTGCTGGCCGAACGGCTCAAGGAGCCGCTGGGCATGAACGTGATCGTGGAGAACAAGCCCGGCGCGACCGGTCGCGTGGCGCTCGGTGAGGTGCAGCGTGCGCGCCCGGACGGCCGCACGCTGGTGCTGGCCGCCGGCGGCGCGATGGTGATCTTTCCGTGGCTGTATCCGGGCACGCTGGGCTACGACCCGGTCAAGGACTTCACGCCGGTGTCGCGCGTGACCTCGTTGAGCTTCGTGGTCTCGGTCGGCCCGGCCGCGCCGGTGACCGACCTCAGGGGCCTGATTGCCTGGGTCAAGGCCAACCCCACCAAGGCGATGTACGCCACCTCGGGCGCCGGCTCGGTGCCGCATTTCTCGGGCCTGCTGCTGGCGCAGACGCTGGGCGTGCAGCTCACCCATGTGGCCTACAAAGGTGGCCCTCAGGCCGAGCAGGAACTGATTGGTGGCCACGTTCCGATGATGATCGACAGCCCGACCAGCACCACCATCGACCTGCACCGCACCGGCAAGTTGCGCATCGTGGCGGTGACCGGCAAGACGCGCCTGCCGGCGTTGCCGGATGTGCCGACGCTGCAGGAGGCGGGCGTGAACCTGGCGATCGACAACTTCTTCGGTCTCTACGGCCCGGCCAGCATGCCCGCCGACACGGTCAACCGCATCGACCGCGCAGTGGCCCAGGTGTTGGCGCAGCCGGAGGTGCGCGAGAAGATCCTGGCCGCCGGGTTGATGACGGACCACGGTGGCCCGCAGGAGCTGGCCAGCGTGCAGGCCAGCCAGCTCAAGCGCTGGGAGGCACCGATCAAGGCCTCGGGGTTCAAGGTCGAGTAGACCTCCTCACCCCGACCCCCGACCCCGGCACAACAGCCAGGTGCCGGGGTCGGGCGTGCCCTCAGGCCGCCACCGGCTCCGGTGGCATCGGGTATTCGTCGCCGTTGCAGACCACACCCTTCTTCGAGAAGTCCCAGCGCGGTGGCGCAAAGATGTCCACCAGCACGCCGGGCGCATCGATGTTGCGGCTGGTGTGCACGACCTTGGGCGGCACGACCAGCAGCGAAGGGCTGCCCATCTGCTCGGCCGCGTCTTCGTGCCACAGCGTCATGTCAGCGCCCCACGGATAGCGCAGGTGGTGCACGTAGGTGCCCGACAGCGCCAGCGAGCCCTGCTCGAAATCGGTGTGGCTGTGCGGGCTGAGCTTGCGCACGTCGCGCGCCACGGGGCGTTTGAGCAGTGGGTTCACCATCAGCTTGCGGGTGCGGAAGATGCGCATCTGGCTGCCTTCGGTGGCGTAGTCGGCCAGGCGGTAGTGGCGCAGCTTGTAGCCGCCCACGGGCTCGGGCCAGGCCACGAGGGGCGCGGCGTCGGGGTTGGGCGTGGCGTAGGTGGCGTGGTTGTCGGCCAACGCAAGCAGGTCGGTCACGTCACTGGAAAAAATACGCACCACCAGGCCCGAGCCTTCCGCGCGCAGCGTGCTCGGACCGGGCGGCACGATGGTCAGACTGTCGGGGCCGGCCTGCAGCGATTCGGCGCCGGCCTGTACCTGCAGCGAGAGGCCCGCGGTGTCGGGCACGAGCAGCACGTACTCGTCGGCGTTGTCGCGTTGCAGCGTGTCGCCGGGCTGCACGCGCGAGACCACGACGACGAAGTTGGCGCCGCGCGTGATCCACGCGGGGCAGCTGTCGCCCGGCACGGCGCGGGGTTCCTGCTCGTGGTGGCGGGCGTAGGTGGCGAGTTGGGAGGGCAGCAGGGGCATGTCGGTTTCCTCAATCGTTCAGTTGGCGTGCGCGATCGCCTGGGCGCCCTGGCGCAGCAGGGTCTGGTCGGACGAGACGATGAACCAGTCGGCACCCTGCGCGGCGAACTCGTCGCGTTCGGCATTGCCGGCCACGAACATGCCGGCGAGCTTGCCGGCCTTCTTCGCCACGGCCAGCACGTGGCGCGTGGCGTCGAGCACGCGCGGGTCGCGCGGGTTGTCCAGGCCCATCGAGAGAGCCAGATCGGCGCGGCCGACGAACAGGCCGCCGACACCGGGCACGGCAGCAATGGCTTCGGCTTCCTTCACGGCGGCGTCGGATTCGATCTGGCAGATCACCTGCGCTTCGTCGCCGATGCGCAGCGCTTCCTTCATGCCCAGGCTGCCGTAGCCGGCGAAGCGGGGCGAGCTGGAGTAGCCGCGCGCGCCGTCGCGGTAACGCGCCATGGCCACTACCTTGCGCGCGTCTTCGGCGCTGTCGACGTGGGGCACCAGGATGCCGGTGGCGCCGATGTCCAGCGCGGACAGCACCACGGCGGGGTTGACCTCGGCGATGCGGATGAAGGCTTGCAGCTTGGTGGCGCGTGTGGCCAGCACCATCATGTCGAGCGTGGCGCGGTCAAGGGGAGCGTGTTCGGCGTCGATGCAGACGAAGTCCAGCTTCGTGGTGCCCAGCACCTCGATGATGTGGGGCGAGGCGGTCTTGACGAAGGTGCCGAGTTGGTAGGCTTGGGTCATGGTCAGAGCTCTTGCGGGTGGTTCACTTCGGGGGTTTCTGCAATTGCGGCCGGTTGTGCAGCTCGCCGAGCTCGGCGTAGAGCGGGCCGCCCAGGCGCGAGATCGGGCGCAACTTCACGCTGTCCACGTAGCGGCCGTCGAACACGGTGGAGGAAAGGTGGAACACCAGCACTTCACCGATGTAGAGCGTGTTGAGTCCACGGCCGAGCGTGATGGCGCGCTCGAGACGGCATTCCATCTGGATGGGCGAGGCGGCCACGCGGGGCACGGCGATGCGCTCGCCCGGGATCAGCTCGATGCCCAGCGCTTCGATCTCGCTGGTCTCCGACGGGTAGTCGGCGCTGCAGCCGTGCATCAGGTCCATCGTGTCCAGCGTGGCCACGTTGACCACGAACTCGCCGGTCTCGACGATGTTGCGCGCCGTGTCCTTGAGCTGGCCGTCCTTGGTGCCGATGTTCACGGCCACCATGGGCGGGCTGTGGGCCACGTAGTTGTAGGAGCTGAAGGGCGCGGCATTGACCACGCCATCCTTGCTGCGCGTGGTGATCCACGCCACCGGGCGCGGCACCACGGCGCCGACCAGCAGCCGGTAGGCCGTGGCCGTGTCCATGGTGGTGGCGTCCAGGGTGGTGAAGCCGGGTTGGGACATCGTCAAAAGTCTCGTGCTCAGGCGCGGCGGCCGCTGCCGCCCTTCTGGAAGATGCGGCGGCCGGTGTCGTGGAACAGCGCGCGTTTTTCGTCTTCGGTCAGCAGCGTGGCCGAGTCGAGGGCGCGTTGCACCATGTCCTTGTAGGTGCCCGACGAGGTGCCGATGTCCGAGCCCCACATCAAACGGTCCGCGCCGTAGAGGTCGACCGCGCGGCGCAGCACCTTGTCGGCCGGGATGCCTTCCTCACGGCAGATGTCGAGGTTGATCGACGTCCACTTGAAGGAAATGTTCTTCCAGGGCACGAGGGCTTCGAAGTTTTCGTCCAGACCGTAGTGCCCGCTTTTTTCCATCTCGGGTTCGAGCAGGTGGTCGATCGCGATGTTCACGTTGGGGTACTGCTTCGTCAGCTCGATCAGCGCCGGGACCGAGGGGCCGCCACCGCCGACGGACAGCACTTCGAGGTTCATGACCAAGCCGAATTCGTTGGCCACTTCCCAGGTTTTCAGCGCCATGGGCGAGTTCAGCCAGGGCATGCTGCCGTCGGGCTCGCGGCCACCGAACAGGCGCACGCCGGCCAGACCGTGGTGTTTCACGTACTGGCGCACCAGAGGCGCGGTGCCGGCGTCTTCGGCGTCGAGGATGACCACAGCCGAGAAGATATCCGGGTGCTGGTCCGACGAGTCCAGGATGTAGCTGTTGTCGTAGCGGTAGATCATGCGCTTCTGCACCGCCACCGCGCCGTCCACGTTTTCTTCCTTCATCCACACCAGCATGCGCGCGACGTCGGGCACTTCGTTGATGGGTGTCGGGCCGTGGTGGCCGCCAGGTGTGCCGATCACGCCGGGCATGCGCGGCGGCGCGTTGGCCGCGCGTTGCATCGGCTTGCGGGGGTACGCGGTCTGGTCGTCAGCCACCAGGTGGGCGTGGGCATCGAACAGCAGGGGGCGGGAAGAATCGCTCATGGTCATCCGGAAATAAGGGTGGCCCCGAGGGGCCACGGTTGAAAGGGCGTCAGGTCAGTTCAGGCTGATGTTGGCGGTGGAGATGACCTTCTGCCACTTCTTGGAGTCTTCGTTGATCATCTTGCGCAGCAGGTCGGGCGCGCCCACGTTGACCACGGCACCGTAGGTCTGCAGCTTGGCCTTGCCGTAGGTGGAGCTGACGATGTTGTTGATCTCGGCGTTGAGCGCCTTGATGACTTCGGGCGGCGTGCCGGCCGGGCCGACGACGGCGAACCACACCGTGGCGACCATGTCGATGCCTTGTTCCTTGGCCGTCGGAATGTTGGGCAGGCCGGGGAAGCGCGTGGCCGAGGTGACGGCCAGACCATTGAGCTTGCCCGAGGCGAGGTTGGGAATGAAGGCGGTGATCGGGGCGGACAAGGCCTGGATGCTGCCGCCGAGCAGATCGGTCAGGGCCGGGGTGTCGCCCCGGTAGGCCACGGAGGCGAGCTTGGTGTTGGTCACCATCGAGAGTTGTTCCAGCGCCAGGTGGCCGATGGTGCCGTTGCCCGGCTGGCCCACGGTGTAGGCGTCCGGCTTGGCCTTGGCCTGCTGCATGAATTCCTTGAGGTTCTTGGCCGGCACCTTGGGGTTGCTCGTGATCACCAGCGGGATTTCGCAGACCAGCGCGATGGGAGCGAGGTCTTTGTCCGAGTTGAACGGCATGTCCTTGTAGAGGAATTTGTTGTTCACCAGCGGGCCGGAGGTGGACAGGCCGATGGTGTAGCCATCGGGTGCGGCTTTGGCCACCGCGTCGGTGCCGATGTTGCCGCCCGCGCCGCCGCGGTTGTCGACCACGAAGGATTGACCGAACTTGTCGCTCAGCCCCTGGGCGATGAAACGCGCCACCACGTCGGTGCTGCCGCCGGCCGGGAAGGGCACGATCAGGCGCACGGGCTTGTTGGGCCAGCTGCCCTGGGCCAGCGCGGGTGCGCTGGCCGCGAAACCAGCGGCGAGGCAAGCGGCGGTCAAGGCGGTCTGGAAGGTTCTGCGTTTCATGGTGTCTCCTGGAAGGGGGAAGGGAAAAGGGAAAGGTGGCCGCCATCGCGGCCATGCGTTCACGTCGCTTGTCGCGCGCGGCGCATGCGTTCGAGGATCTCGGGCATGCGGCCTTGTGCGCGGTCGCGCAGGTTGTCGTAGATGCTGCCGCCGTGCGCGTCGATGGCCACGGTGCATGGGCCGAGTTCGGACACGTCCAGCGTCAGCAGGCGAAATTGCGAGATGTATTCGTTCCAGTGCGAGCTGCGCACGCCGCGCAGCGCGCGAGAGAGCAGCGGCAGGCCACCGCCCAGGAAGGACAGGTAGGCGCAGCCGCATTCGCGCAGCGCGGCGACGCTGGCGTCGTCCAGTCCGCCCTTGCCGCCCACCATGCGCAGGCCCAGGCCGCGCACGAGGTCGGGCATCCAGGCGTTGTAGCGCGTGCTGGTACTCGGGTTGAGGTAGAGCGGTACCGAGACGCCGTCCTGCTCGCGCACGTAGGTGCTGAGGTGGAAGAAGGCGCCACCGTTCAGGTCCACCGGCAGGGGCTCGCCCTTGCGCACGGCGTCGGCCATGCGCTTGTGGGTGGGGATGCCGATGCTCACCGTCACCGCGCCGGTGAGGGTCACCATGTCGCCCACGCGCAGTTCGCGCACGCGGGCTTCGGACAGGGGCAGGGTCAGTTCGTGCAAGCGGCTCATGGTGTGCGCCTCACTCGTGGAGCATTTCCACGCGGCCATCGCCGTGGATGCGCGCGGCCGTGCGGCGGTTGATCCAGCAGTTCAGGCACACGGCCACCGGCACGAAGCCGTGGCTGGCCGAATAGTCGACGTTGACCGCCATGGCGCTGCAATCGCCACCGGTGCCCATGGCGCCAAAGCCCATCTGGTTGATCGCGTCGAGCAGGCGCGTTTCAATGCCGGCCAGCAGCGGGTCCGTTTGGGGCTTGCCATGAGGACGCAGCACGGCTTCCTTGGCCAGGCGCGTGGCCTGGTCGAACGTGCCGCCAATGCCCACGCCCACCACGATGGGCAGGCACGGTTGCGAGCCGGCCCGAAGAATCACGTCCAGCACGTACTTCTCCACGTCCTCGACGGTGGGGTAGACGAAGGCTTCCACGGCTTCCCAGCGGCCCGTGCCCATGGCCTTGGGCGCGCAGACCATGTCCATGTAGTCGGCGTCGTCGATCACATCGAAACTGACGATGGGGATGTCCTTGCCTGCGTAGCTGCGTTCGTGCGTCAGCGGGTGCGTGACCATCTTGAGGATGGGCGGATCGATGTTCGCCGCCATGTCGGCCAGGCCGTCGACCATGGCCTGGCGCACCGGGCCGTCGAACTGCACGCGGGTGCCGATCTTCACGCTGTAGGTGGGAATGCCCACGTCGCTGCAGATGAGCTGGCCGCTGCCCGCGGCGTTGTCCGCGCTCTCCAGCATCATCTTGAAGGTGCGGCGCGCCGTCGGGTCGGTTTCGCGCTCGCTCGCCTTGCCCAGCACGGCCCGCGTGTCGTCGGGAATCTTCTTGAGCGAGCGCTCGTAAAGCGAGGCGGTGACCGCCCGGATGGTGGCACTGGTGATGGGCATGGCGTGGGGGAGGTTGTCTCTGTTTGACGCCGATCATGCGCCGCTGAAGGGGGCGGTTCAAGTCCAATTCTTCAAGTTTTCACTGGTTGAAAAGTTGCCCGGCACCGGGGGCGCGCGGGTGCTCGCATGGCGGCCCTCATGGGCGCTAAGCCGTTGATTGCACAGTGTTTTTTTGCCCACCTAGACATGGCCGGACCCGGATCTTGTAAGTGCGACAATTCCCCGCGAGCCTCGATGGTGAAATCGGTAAACACAGGGGACTTAAAATCCCCCGTCGCAAGACTTAGCGGTTCGAGTCCGCTTCGAGGCACCACGCTAGGTTTTTTGCGGTTTCGCCGCTACAGTGAGTTTTCCATGACCCGATTCAACGCGCCCTTCGAAATCCATGTGCACGGGGACGTTCCGTTGCGCGAGGACGTGGCCTATGCCCAGATCCAGGACGCCCTCAAGCCCGTGTGGCAATACGCTGGCGCCCGCTCGCTGGCGGCCGCGGCCGAGAGCAGCTACGAAGACGAACCGGGCATCCGTTTCGACGCCGAAGCGCACGTGCTGCAAATCTGCTGGACCGTGCCGGGCGACGAAGACTTCCGCCAGGTGATCGAAGAGGCCTGCATGGGCCTGAACGAGATTGCCTCCGCCGGCGCGCCGCTCGAGGTGTCGTTCTACGACGCCGAGTTCGACGAAGAAGACGAGGCCTCGGAAGAAGAAGCACGGGACGATTTCCTGATGTGCTTCGTGGGCCCCACGCCCGCCGCCATCATGCAGGTGCAACGCGATCTGCTGGTGCAGGACGTGCTGCACATCATGGAGCGCCATTTCGACGCCGCCGAACTCGGCGATGTGGTGGCTTCCATCGACAAACTCTTCACCCAGCGTTTTGACGCCCTGGTGAGCTCCATGCAACTGGGCAAGCCGCCGCGCGGCCATGGTGGCCAGTCGGGCCACGGTGGTCCGCGCAAGCCGCGCCACCTGCATTGAACGCAGCGCAGGAGGCCTGTCACGGGCCGGCCGGCAGCACCGACTAGACTCCGGCTCAGCGCGAGCCGATCGCCTCGCGATGGGGAGTCTGCATGGCCTTTTTCTCGACCGATGCCCTGAATCCTGGCGTGCGCAAACGCGAGGTCTTCGGCTGGGCGATGTTCGACTTCGCCAACTCGGGCTACACCACGGTGGTGCTCACCGCCGTGTTCGCGGCCTATTTCGTGGGCGCGGTGGCCGGTGGCGCCGATTGGGCCACGTTTGCCTGGACGGCCGCGCTGAGCCTGTCCCACCTGATCGTGATGTTCACCGTCCCCGCCATGGGGGCCTGGGCCGATCGCCACGCGGCCAAGAAGCGCCTGTTGATGCTGACCACGCTGGGCTGCGTGCTGGCGACGGCGGCACTGGGTCTGGTCGGACCCGGTGCGGTGGTGCTGGGCGTGGTGCTCATCGTGGTCTCCAACGTATTCTTCGCCTGGGGCGAATCGCTGGTGGCGGCCTTCCTGCCGGAACTGGCGCGCCCCGAGGCGATGGGGCGCGTGAGCGGGTGGGGCTGGAGCCTGGGCTACGTGGGCGGCATGCTGGCCCTGGGATTGAGCCTGGGGTACGTGTTGTGGGCGCAGGCGCAGGGGCAAAAGGCGGCGCAGTTCGTGCCGGTGACGATGCTGATCACCGCGGGCGTGTTCGCGGTGGCGTCCCTGTTCACGCTGACCTTGCTGCGCGAACGCGCGCAACCCACGTCGCAGGCCGCAGGTGTGGCCGGGTGGCGTGAGTCGCTGCGCCAACTGCAGCGCACCTTCCACGCGGCGCGCCGCTACAAGGATTTCATGTGGCTGCTGGCCTGCGTGGCGGCCTACCAGGGTGGCGTGGCGGTGGCCATCACGCTGGCGGCGATCTATGCGGAGCAGGTGATCGGTTTCGTGCAGCAGGAAACCATGGTGCTGATCTTCGTGCTCAACATCGCCGCTGCGTTGGGTGCATTCGCGTTCGGTTACTGGCAGGACCGCCTGGGCCACAAGCTGGCGCTGGGCATCACGTTGGTGGGCTGGGTCGCGACCTGCATCATCGCGGCCCTAACGACCACCAAGGGCGGCTTCTGGTACGCCGCCGCGATCGCCGGCGTGTGCATGGGCGCGAGCCAGTCTTCGGGCCGCGCCATGGCCGGCATGCTCGCGCCGCCAGCGCAACTCGCCGAGTTCTTTGGCTTGTGGACGTTCGCCACGCGCGTGGCCTTCATCGTCGGTCCGTTGAGCTACGGCGCCATCACATGGGCCACTGGCGGGAATCAGCGTTTGGCGATCGGGTTCACTGCGGTGCTGTTTGTGGCGGGGCTGGCGTTGCTGATGCCGGTCAACATGCAGCGTGGGCGCGCGGCCGCGTTGGACGCCGCGCCCCGCCAGGCCGGCGCCGGCTTCACTCCGGCTTGAACCCCGCACCCTTCAACAGCTCGGCACTCTGTGTCACGTCGGCGGCGATGTACTTGCGGAACTGGTCCACCGACTCGCTCACCGGGTCGATGCCCAGCGTGGCGAAGGAGCCGGCCTTGGCCAGTTCGTCCACCGCCTTGTTCACGGCCTTGTTGAGGAACTGCACGCGCTCGTCCGGCGTGCCCTTGGGCGCCCACAGGCCATACCACGACACGTAGACCAGTCCGGGGAAGCCGCTCTCGGCAGCGGTAGGCACGTCGGGTGCCACGCTGCTGCGCTTGGCCGAGGTGGTGGCGATGGGCTTGACGCGACCGCCCTTGGCCATGGGTTGCAGCGAGATGATGGAGTCGACCAGCAACTGCACGTGGCCGCCGGCCACGTCGGTCGCGGCGGGGGCGGTGCCGCGGTACGGCGTCATGGTCAGATTCATCTTGCCTTGTTTGGCCAGCAGCAGCGTGGCCAGGTGGCTGGGTGCGCCGAGCGCGGGGATCGCGGCGTTCCAGTTGGCGCCGGGTTTGCCCGCGGCGTCCACCACTTCGCGCAGGTTTTTCTGCGGCGCGGTGGGCGGGATCACGATGAGCAGCGGCGCTTCGCCCACGCGGGCGACCGGTGCGAAGTCGGTCTGCGGGTCGTACGGCGGCGTGGCGAGCACGTGGCTGGCCAGCACATGCGTGGCGGCCGAGAAGAGCAGGGTGTAGCCGTCGGGGTGCGCGGTCTGCACGGCCTTGCCGCCGATGGTGCCGCTGCCGCCAGTGCGGTTGTCCACCACCACGTTCACGTTCAGGTCGGTCTGCAACTGTTTGGCGAGCAGGCGCGCCGCGCTGTCCACACCGCCTCCGGCGGCGAAGGGCACGATGATCTTGATCATGTTGTCGGGGAACTTGGCGCTCTGCGCCAGCGCGGGCGCGGTGCCCACGGCGGCGAGCGCCAGGCCGGTGATCCATTGCTTCAACTTCATGCTTGTCTCCTTCAGGGTCTTGGGGTCAGTCGGGTTGAGGGGTGGGCGCGCGTGCGCGGCGCCGTTCGAAAACACGGAGCGTGGCGTCGATGTCCTCCGCGTCGATGCCACGCGTGATGAACACGATGCGGGTGCGCCGATCGTCGCTGGGCCAGGCCGGTAGCGTCTCGGGCGGGTGGAACAGGTGCTGCACACCGTGGATGACCAGCGGGTGCTCGGGGTCGTCGTCCAGGTGCACGATGCCTTTGACGCGCAGCAGGTCGTCGCCGCGCAGGCGCGCGATCATGTCGAGCCAGGCGAAGAAGCCTTCGCGCGAGAGCGGCCGGTCGCGCACGATAACGTGCGAGCGGATGCGGTCGTCGTGGCGGTTGGGGTCGTGGCCGTCGCCAGCGGCCACCGTGAAGAAGAGCGGCGCGCGTTCGCCCGGCATGGCGGTGAGGGCGCTGGCAGGACGCGCCAGGAGTTGCCGCAGCGCGAGCAATGCGCCGTCGGGATCGCTGCGCACTTCGGCCAACGGGTTGATGCCGCGCAGGCGTTCGACGATGGGATCGAGCGCGTTGGCGGACACCAGATCGGTCTTCGTGAGTAGCAGCCGGTCGGCCACCGCCGCCTGCTTCACCGCCTCGGGGTGCTGGTCCAGCGTGGCCATGGCGTGGCACGCATCCACGGTGCAGGCCACGCCCGCCAGACGCCAGGCGTTGTGCAGGCGCGGATCGCCCATCAGCGTGTGCAGGATGGGTGCGGGGTCGGCCAGGCCGGTGGTCTCCAGCACCACGTGGCGCAGTTCGCCGCGCTGTGCGGCGGGCGTTTGCGCCAGGCGTTCGAAGGCCTCGACCAGATCGCCCCGGATGGTGCAGCAGATGCAGCCATTGGCCAGCAGCACCATGTTTTCTTCGGTGTGGTCGACGAGGTCGTGGTCCAGGCCGACCGAGCCGAACTCGTTGATGACCACCGCCGTGCCGTGCATGTCGGGGCCGCGCAGCAGGCGGTTGAGCAGCGTGGTCTTGCCGCTGCCGAGGAAGCCGGTGAGCACGGTGACGGGCACGCGCGTGGCGATGGGCACAGCAGGCGTGTCGGTGCGCGGCAGGATGAACGGCATGTTCAATCCCTCAAGACGCCGTGCCCATCGGGCCGTGCAGCTTGGCGAACGATTCGAGCGTGCGCGCGAGGCGCGTGAGCAGCCAGTCGGCGTCCCGCTCTTCGGCCTCGCCCGCTTCCAGGCGCGTGAGCAGGTTCATCACCGCCTGGCGCTGCGCTTTGATGGGGCCGGGCTGGAGCAGGAAGGCTTCCACGCTCTTCTCGCCCAGGCGCTCGCTCTCGGCCCAGAGGTAGTCGGCGATGTCGAGTTCGAAGTCCTGCAGCGAAACGCTGACCCCGCCGACGCCACAGCCGCAGCCCGAGCCGAGCGTGACGTGCTGGGCACTCAGGCGGCTCCACAGGCCGAGCAGGTGGGCGGCGCGCGGGTCGGCCACGGTGGCGGCTTCCATGTCAGGCCTGCGCAGCCGCAGCGCGCAGTTGGGCCGTGGCGGTGGTGTCGACGTTGTGCTGCACGTCCAGCGCCACGCGGTAGACCTCGCGCGCCACCTCGGCGCTCACGTAGCCTTCGCGCACGTCCTCGGCCACCTTGTCGGCCTCGCGTTCCAGCGGGCTGCCGAAGCCGCCGCCACCGCCCGAGAGCATCTTGTAGGCGTCGCCGCGTTCCAGGCGCACGTTGAAGATCTTGGCGTTGAGGTGGTCGCTCTTCCATTCGCCCTTGTGGCGCACGGCCAGGCCGTTGCCCATGGCGTCGCCGCCGCCTTCCAGGCCCCAGGGCTTGCAATGCACGCGGTCGATGCGGGTGGTGACGGTGAAAGGCGAGAGCGCCTGCACCACCATCTCCGCGCCCAGGCCGCCCCGGTACTTGCCCGCGCCCGCGCTGTCCTTTCGGATCTCGTACTTCTCCACCAGCACCGGGTACTTGGCTTCGAGCTGTTCGGTCGGGCTGTTGTGCGTGTCGCCGTCGTTGATGCAGACGGTGACGGACACGCCGTCTTCCGAACTCTTCGCGCCCCAGCCGCCGCCGAGTGGCCCGATGCCGACGATGAACAATCGGCCGTCTTCCGGCGAGATGCCGTGGATGTTGGGGAACACCAGATCGGCGTGGTGACCGGCGATGGCGCGGTCGGGAATGGCCGGCGCGAGCGCCTTGAAGATGGTGTCGATCACCGTCATGGGGAAGGTCATCCACACGCGCATCGGGTACGGGCGCTCGGCGCTGATCACCGTGCCCATGGGCATGATGACCTTGAGCGAGCGGAAGCTGCCGTCGTTGACCGGGTAGTCGGTCGGCGTGGTGAGGCACTTGTAGGCCACCTGCGCGCAGGCAATGCCGGTGGTGAAGCCGGAGTTGTAGAAGCCGCGCACCTGCTTGCTCACGTCGGACAGGTCCACCGTCATCTCTTCGCCGGTCACCGTGACCTTCACGCGGATGGGAATGCGTTTGCCAATGTCCAGGCCGTCGTCGTCCATGTAGGACTCGGCTTCGTACACGCCGTCGGGAATCGACAGCGTGTTCTTGCGCGCCACGGCTTCGCTCGAGTCCATGATCTGGCGGATCGAGCCGTTCACCGCGTCCGCGCCGTAGCGCTGCAGCAGTTCCACGTAGCGGCGCTGGCCGGTGGTGATGGCGGTGATCTGCGCGCGCAGGTCGCCCAGCGCGCGCTCGGGCATGCGCACGTTCATCGCGATGATGTCGATCAGGTCCTGGTTGACCACGCCTTCGCGCTGGTACTTCACGATCGGGATCTGGATGCCTTCGCTGAAGATGTCGGTGGTCACGTTGCCCAGCGTGCCGCCCACGTCCAGCCAGTGCGCCATGCAGCAGGTGAAGCCTTCGAGCTGGCCTTCGTGGAACACCGGCATGGTGAAAGTGAAGTGGTTCAGGTGGCTGCCGGTGGTGTACGCGTCGTTGGTGACGAGGATGTCGCCCGGCTTGATGTTGTCATAGCCGAAGTGCTTGATCTTCGCCTTCACCGTTTCCGCCATGCCGCGGATGAACATGGGCAGGCCCAGGCCGATGGAGACCGTGTCGCCTTCCTTGGTGAACAAGCCCACCGTGAAGTCCAGTGCCTCGTAGATGATGAGGTTGTACGCGGTGCGCGTGAGGTTGGTCTTCATCTCCTCCGTCACGGCGAACAGGCCGTTGCGGATGATCTCGACGGTGACTGGGTCGATGGCCGCCGTGCTTTTCAGGTCTCGTGTGTTCATGAGCGGTCGCTCCCGATGGCAATTTGCAGATTGCCCAGGCCGTCGACGCGCAGTTCGTCGCCGGGCTGGACCACGGTGGTGGAGGCGTGTTCTTCAATCAAGGCCGGGCCGGTGATGAGGTTGCCGGCGCGCAGCGCGTCGCGCTTGTACACCGGGGTGTCGGCCCAGCCGCCGCTGCGGAAATACACCGGTTTGGTGCCGCGCAATGCCGCGGCTTCCGGTGTTGCCGCGCCTTCGTCCACGTGGTGGCGTGGCGGTTTTTTCATGGTGCCGAGCACGGTCACGCGCAGGCTCACAAGGTCGGCCGGTTCGGCGGGCGCCGACGTGCCGTAGCGCACCTTGTGCACCTGGTCGAAATGGTTCTTGATGGCCGAGCGGTCCTTGTCGGCGAAGAAGGCTGAGGGCAAGTCGACCGTGACCGCGTGCTCCTGGCCGACGTAGCGCATGTCGGCGGCGCGCTCGATCACCACGCCGTCGGGCGTGATGCCGGACGCGGCCAGCGCGGCGCGGCCTTCGTCTTCCATGCCCTTGTAGAGCGCTTCGATCTCGTCGAAGGACACGTCGTTGAGCTTGCGGAACACCGAGCGCACGTAGTCGTAGCGCAGGTCGGAGAACAGCATGCCGTAGGCCGAGAAGTAACCCGGCGCGTACGGGATCAACACCTTGCGGATGCCGATCTCGCGCGCAATCGCCGACGCGTGCAGCGGGCCGGCGCCGCCGTACACCACCATGGTGAAGCTGCCGGCGTCCAGGCCGCGCTCGGTGGTCACGGCCTTCACCGCGTGCGACATCTGCGTTACCGCGATGCGCAAGATGCCGTCGGCGGCGGCCGTTGCGTCCAGGCCCAGTGGCTTGGCCACGCGCTCGTCCATCTGGCGTTGGGTGGCGGGCAGGTCGAGCTGGAGTTCGCCGCCGAGGAAGTGATCGGCGTCGAGTCGGCCGAGCAGCAGGTTGGCGTCGGTCACGGTGGGTTCGGTACCGCCGCGGCCGTAGGCCACGGGGCCGGGAATGGAGCCCGCGCTCTGGGGGCCGACGCGCAAGGCGTTGCCGGTTTCCACGCGGGCAATGGAGCCACCACCCGTGCCGACTTCGTGGATGTCCATCATCGGAATCTGAATCGGCAGGGCGCGTTCGTAGCCACCGATCAAGGCACTGCCCGTGGTCAGTGGCCGGCCTTCGCTGATCACGCCGGCCTTGGCGGTGGTGCCGCCCATGTCGAACGCGATCGCGTCGCCCATGCCGAGTTGCGCGCAGATGGCCTGCGCGCCGATCACGCCGGCCGCAGGGCCGGACTCGAGCATGCGCACGCAATCGCGCCGCGCATGTTCGCTGGGGAACAGGCCGCCGGTGGACTGCACCACGTAGAAGTCGCCCTCGAAGCCCTTGTTGGCCAGGTGCTCTTCCAGTTCACCGAGATAGGCCGAGACGCGCGGGCCGACGTAGGCATTGGCCACGGCGGTGGAGACGCGTTCGAACTCGCGGTATTCCTGGCTCAGTTCGTGCGAGGCGCAGACGAAGGCGCCGGGCAGTTCTTCTTGCAGGATCTGTTTCACGCGCTGCTCGTGCGTCGGGTTGCGGTACGAGTGCAGCAGCAACACGGCCACGGCTTCGATGTCCTTGCCGCCGAGTTCGCGCGCCAACTCGCGCACGGCCACTTCGTCCAGCGCCTTGTGCGTGCTGCCGTCGGCGCGCAGGCGCTCGGCCACCTCAAAGCGCAGCGAGCGCTTGACCAGCGGTTCGTGCTTGTTGAAGAACAGGTTGTAGGCGTCGGGCCGGTTGACGCGGCCGATCTCGTAGATGTCGCGAAAGCCTTCGGTGATCAGCAGCGCAGTCTTGGCGCCGTTGCGTTCCAGCAGCGTGTTGATGGCGATCGTCGAGCCGTGCAGGAACAGGTGGCCGTCGCGCAGGTCGATGTCGGCGCTGTCCAGTGTGGCCTGGATGCCTTTGACCAGCTGGCCGTGCGTGGACAAGGCCTTGCCGAACAGCAGCTGGCCGGTCACTTCGTCGAACGCGGCCATGTCGGTAAAGGTGCCGCCGATGTCGACGGCGACGCGCAGGCGTGCGTCGTGCGGGGTGAGGTTCGTGTTGCTCATGGTGTGTGTGGCGGATCAGGCCGCGACGCCGATGGGGTTGCGGAGGATGCCCAGGCCGGTGATCTCGACCTCGACCACGTCGCCTTCTTTCATGTAGAGCGGCGGCTCGCGGCGGTCGCCCACGCCGCCGGGCGTGCCGGTGGCGATCACGTCGCCGGGTGAGAGCGGCGTGAAGCGCGAGATGTAGGCGACGATGGTCGGGATGTCGAAGATCAGGTCGCCCACGCTGGCGTTCTGCACCACGTTGCCGTTCAGGCGCGTCTGCAGTTGCAGCGTCGTCACGTCGGGCACTTCATCGCGCGTGGCCATGTACGGGCCAAAGGGGCCGGTGCCGGGGAAGTTCTTGCCGGGCGTGAACTGGTGCGTGTGGCGTTGCCAGTCGCGCACGCTCACGTCGTTGAAGCAGGCGTAGCCGGCGATGTGGTCGAACGCGTCTTCCTTGGCGATGTGGCGCCCGCCCTTGCCGATCACGAAGGCGAGTTCACCTTCCCAGTCGAAGCGCTCGGAGAACGAAGGGCGTTGCACCTCGTCGCCGTGCGCGGCCAGGCTGTCGTTGAAGCGCAGGAACAGCGAAGGGTGTTCGCTGTCGGCGCGCTTGGTTTCGGCCACGTGGGTCTTGTAGTTCAGGCCGACGCAGATCAGCTTGCCGGGGTTGGGGATCACGGGCAGCAGGCGCACTTGTTCCGGCGCGAGGGACTCGCCGGGTGCAGCCTGCAACTCGCCCAGCGCGTCGGCCGCAATGGCGGCTTTCAGATCGGCGTGGCGCGCCTGGAATGCGGCGGGGGCGGGGGTGTAGCGGCCGTCGTTGCCGACCACACCGTAGGTGGCGCGGCCGTCGGTCTCAAAGCTGGCGAAACGCATGGCGGTTGGGTCTCCGAGTAGGGCGCTGAGGACAGCGCGAGGGGTGATGGGAACGGAGTCTAGAAATGCGCCTGCCATCTGCATAGAATGCAAACTTAGATTTCAGACATGCCACGATCGGCATGACTGGCGCGGAGATATGCCCATGAACCCCAACGACTTCCGCCTGTTTCTCGAAGTGGCCGAACTGGGTAGCTTCACCAAGGCCGCGGCGCTGCGCCAGACGGTGCAGTCGCACATCAGCCGCCAGATCAGCGAGCTGGAAAAACAGTGCGGTGGCGCGCTGTTCCGGCGCACCGGACGCGGCGTGACGCTGACCGATCTGGGCCAGCACGTGCAGGCACGCGTGCGCAGCTGGGTGCGCGAGACCGACCAGTTGCTGGCGGACATCCGCGTCGACGCCGGCGAGCCCATGGGTGAGGTGCGGTTGGGCATCCTGCCCTCGGCCGCACACCCGCTGATCACGCACGTGTTCCTGCGCCTGAAGGCCGAGTTTCCGAAGATCAAACTCAACGTGCGCGAAGGGCAGGGTGGTGAGCTGGATGCGCTGCTCGACATGGGCAGCGTGGACATGGCGATCCTGTTCCGCTACCAGAAGCCCACGGGGGCGGACGAGCAACTGCTCGCCGTCGCCGGCACCTACCTCGTGTCCCGGCCGGGCGACCCGTTGACCCAACACGAGTCGTTCGAGTTCTCACGCCTGGCCGGCCTGCGCCTGGTGCTGCCCCGCCGGCCCGCGCACTGGCGCGCGGTGCTCGACGAGACAGCGCGCAGCAAAGGCTTCGTGCTGCAGGCCGAGGTGGAGGCGGACTCCTTGCGCGTGCAGAAGGAGCTGGTGGCGCACACGCCCGGGCTGTACTCGCTGCTGGGGCCGTTCTCCATCGACGCGGAGTTGCGCGCGGGCCACCTGCAAGCCGCGCGCGTGGTGAACCCCGACCTGCGCCGGCACGTCACGCTCGCGCTGCCCAAACAAGGCCAGCTCACACCGGCGAGCAAGATCGTCGCGCGCATGCTGCGCGAGACGGTGGACGGATGGGGCAACCGGCTCAGCGAGCCGGAGGGTTCAACGGTGTTCTCTGGCTAGCAAGGTGACGAGTTTGAACCAGATGCGTGGGATGGTTACCCATTGGGGTATGTCGGTCCAGTGCCCATCTCTGCGCGACTGGTGACCCGACGAAAGAGCCACCATGGACAAACTGACCGCCCCTCTACCGAAAGATCCCTCATCAGGTCCCGGCGGCACTTCGCAAGACGAATCCCGATCCAGCCGGGGCGTGACGACCGGGAACAGGTCGTTCGTGGTGATTGGAACGGGCAGAGGCGGGGCCAAGCCGGGGGACGTCGTGTCGCAGTCGGGCGCTCAATGGCCGAGGCATCAAAGGCAGGTGTCCAGCTCGCCTCTGGGAGGTCAGGTTCACCTGGGCACCGCGAGCATCGACACACCTCTGCCTGCGCGTCGATCGAGCGATCTCGATGAATGGCCACACCCGTGGGACCGTGCACCGAACATGGGTGGCTTTCCGACGCCCGAATATGCCGCAGAGGATCACCTCTGGTACGTCTTCGCGGCGCTGTCTTCAAAGAACGTGAAACTCGCCAACGAGATGGATGTGAGTTTCCGTCAAGAGATGGCGAGACCGATCGCCAGGCACAGCATGATCAAACCCTTTACGGCCGACATCTACGGTGAGCGCTTGAGATCGCGGGTGAAGGAGATGGCGATCGAGACGCTGGAGGCCTATCACCGGTTTGCATCGAAATTTCCCGACAAAGAGAATCCGCTGGTTGAGCGCGTCGGCCTCGCATTGAAAACTGAAATTCAGCGGCGCGATGATGCGAAAGTTGAGAAGCTGATGCGGTTGGCGGCCGCGGACACGCCCATGAAAGAAGTCCTCGACGCACTTCGATCGAACAACGACATCAAGGCGGGTATGGGTGTCGAAAATTTCGTCAAGGCCATGCAGCCCTCCAACAGCAGCACGGCTGTCAGCGATGGCGCTGCTTTCGACATGTACAAGGACCGCTTGAACAAGCGACTGATCAACATGCCGCAAGTTGACGTGGAGGCCCTGGCGAAAGGGGTGGAAAACTACTTGAGCAACCTGGACGATCCTGTCGTTGAAGGTATCCGCGTTGCCGCCGAAGAGGCGCTTCAGCAGCGACTGCGCACAAAAATTTCATTTGGCAGTCTCACAGACGGCCCGTCTTCTTGAGTCCCTTCCGTCGGGAACGGGCGTTTTCCTGTGTGCCGTCAGACCGGCAACGTTTGTGCGTTCGCCCGAAGCCCCAACCAGCGGTGCGCGGCCTCGGCCAGCGCCACGGGGTCTCCGGTCGACAGCAGCGTGGTCGAGGAAGGCGTCATGCCCTCGGCTGGCGCTGGCAGTTCCAGCACTTCGCGCGTGCGGCGCGCCACCGGCACCCCGGTTTCCACCAGCATGACGCCTGGGCCGCTCAACTGGCCCAGCACATCGGCCGCGAACGGGTAGTGCGTGCAACCCAGCACGACGGTGTCGATCGGCTCTTCATCCTGCGTGTCGCCGCGCAGCAGTTCGTTCACATAGCGCGTGCTCAGGGTCTCGATGGCGGCGGTGTCGTGGCGCTCGATGGCAGCGGCCAGGCCATCGCACGGCTGGAAGCTGAAATGCAGGGGACGGGAAGAGGCCGCCACCAGGCGATCGCGCAAGGCCGCCACGCGCGCGCTGCCCAGCGTGCCGCGCGTGGCCAGCACGCCAATGCGGCCATTGCGGCTGAGCGACGCAGCGGGCTTGAGCGCGGGCTCCACGCCGACGATGGGCATGTGCGGGTACTGCCGGCGCAGATCGTCGATGGCGTGTGCCGTGGCGGTGTTGCAGGCCACCACCAGCGCGTCGATGGTGTAGGCCTCGCGCAGGTGTTGTGTGACGCGGTGCGTGCGCTCCGACACCTCTGCGGCCGTGCGCTCGCCGTAGGGCGCGAAGGCGCTGTCGGCGGCGTAGACGAAGCGCTGGCCCGGCAGTTCGGCGAGCAAGGCCCGCAGCACGCTCAGGCCGCCGACCCCGCTGTCGAACACGCCGACGGTTTTCAAGCGGCCGCGACCTCGATGCCCTTGAACTCGCCCGTGGCGATGCGCTTTTGCCACTCGGCCGGGCCGGTGATGTGCGCGCTCGTGCCGCCCGCATCCACCGCCACCGTCACCGGCATGTCGACCACGTCGAACTCGTAGATGGCTTCCATGCCCAGGTCTTCGAAGCCCACCACCTTGGCGTGCTTGATGGCCTTGGACACGAGGTAGGCCGCGCCGCCCACGGCCATGAGGTAGGCGCTCTTGTGCTTCTTGATCGCTTCGATGGCGACCGGGCCGCGCTCGGACTTGCCGATCATGGCGATGAGGCCGGTTTCGGCCAGCATCATCTCGGTGAAGCCGTCCATGCGCGTGGCGGTGGTCGGGCCGGCGGGGCCCACGGCCTCGTCGCGCACCGGGTCGACCGGGCCGACGTAGTAGATGACGCGGTTGGTGAAGTCCACCGGCAGCTTCTCGCCCTTGGCCAGCATGTCCTTGATGCGCTTGTGCGCGGCGTCGCGGCCGGTGAGCATCTTGCCGTTGAGCAGCAGGGTCTGGCCCGGCTTCCAGCTCGCCACTTCGGCGGGCGTGAGGGTGTTGAGGTTCACGCGCTGGCTCTTCTGGGTGTCGGGCACCCAGTTCACGCTGGGCCACAGGTCCAGGCTCGGTGCTTCGAGGTAGACCGGGCCGGAGCCGTCCATCACGAAGTGCGCGTGGCGCGTGGCGGCGCAGTTGGGGATCATGGCCACGGGCTTGCTGGCCGCGTGCGTGGGGTACATCTTGATCTTCACGTCCAGCACGGTGGTGAGGCCACCCAGGCCTTGCGCGCCGATGCCCAGTGCGTTGACCTTCTCGTGCAATTCCAGGCGCAGTTCCTCGACCTGCGTGAGCTTCTCGCCCTTGGACGCCTTGGCCTGCAGCTCGTACATGTCGAGGTCGTCCATCAGGCTTTCCTTGGCCATCAGCACCGCCTTCTCGGCCGTGCCGCCAATGCCGATGCCCAGCATGCCGGGCGGGCACCAGCCGGCGCCCATGGTGGGCACGGTCTTGAGCACCCAGTCGACGATGGAGTCGCCCGGGTTGAGCATGACCATCTTGCTCTTGTTCTCGCTACCGCCGCCCTTGGCGGCCACGGTGATGTCCAGCGAATCGCCGGGCACGAGCTCGGTGAAGATCACGGCGGGCGTGTTGTCCTTGGTGTTCTTGCGGGCGAACTGCGGGTCGGCCACGACCGAGGCGCGCAGGGTGTTGTCGGGGTGGTTGTAGCCCTGGCGCACGCCTTCGTTGATGGCGTCGTCCAGGCTGCCGGTGAAGCCTTCCCAGCGCACGTTCATGCCGACCTTGAGGAACACGTTGACGATGCCGGTGTCCTGGCAGATCGGGCGGTGCCCGGTCGCGCTCATCTTGCTGTTGGTGAGGATCTGCGCGATCGCGTCCTTGGCCGCAGCGCTCTGCTCGCGCTCATAGGCGCGGGCCAGGTGGGCGATGTAGTCGGCGGGGTGGTAGTAGCTGATGTACTGGAGGGCGGCGGCGATGGATTCGATCAGGTCAGCTTGCTTGATGGTCGACATGGCGGGCGGTCGTGGGGCGTTGGAATGGGGGACCGGGTATTTTGACAGACCGTCCGCTGGCGGGCCTCGGCACGGTTTTTCCAGGTCTAGCGCGTCGTGTGGGGCAACGTGGCCATCAATTCCGCGACCCATTCGACGAAGGCGCGCACTTTTGCGCTCAGGTGCCGGTTGGGCGGGTAGACCACGTACAGAGGAATCGTCTCGCAGGTCCAGTCGCTCAGCACGCGCACGAGCTCGCCGCGTTCGATCAACGGCATGGCGGTCATTGCCGCGACCTGCGCCACACCCAGGCCGGCCAGCACCGCTGCCGTCATCGCATTGCTCTCGTTCACCGACAGCTTGTAGCGGCCTGCGATCTCCAGCTTTTCACCGTCCTTTTCGAATTCGTTCGCGAACGGACGTCCGTTGCGCGTGGAGAAGTAGTTCACGACGGTGTGTTCGGTTTCCAGCTGCTCCGGGTGCGTGGGCATGCCGTGCGCCTGCACATACGCGGGCGACGCGACCGCGATCAGCGGCACGTTGGCCACGCGCCGTGCCACCAGCGACTGGTCCAGCAGTTCACCACCCCGGATCACGCAGTCCACGTTGTCGGCCAGCAAGTCCACCGAGCGGTCCGTCACGCCCAGGTCGAGCTGGATGTCGGGGAAGCGGCGGTAGAAGTCGCTCAGCGCGGGGATGATGATCTCGCGCGCCACCGAGGTGCCCACGTCCACGCGCAGGCGACCGCTCGGGCGGGCCTGGGCGTTGGTCATGCTGGCCTCGATGTCGTCGAGGTCGTTGAGCACGCGCACCGTGCGCTCGTAGTAGGCCGCGCCGTCGGGCGTGACGGTCACGCGCCGCGTGGTGCGGTTGAGCAGCTTGACCTTCAGGCGCGACTCCAGGTGCTGCACCAGCTTGGTCACCGTGCCCTTGGGCAGGTCCAGCGACTCCGCCGCTTTGGTGAAGGTGCCGGCCTCCACCACCCGCGCGAACACGCGTATCGATTGAATCTGGTCCATTCCCTCGGTCCTTGATGTGCTTCTTTGTGGCCCGGATTGTTCGCGCAATCGAAACAGACATCTGGTGGATGGTGGCTTTATCCGCAGAGAAGGTGTGCCTATAGTCCTGCCCATGGTCTCAACATCCGCTTCCTCTGCCGTGCCGGCGCCGACACAGACGCTGTCGGTACCGGGCACACCCCCGCTGGCGTTGCGCGTCTGGGGCAAGAAGACGCGCGGCCACGTGCTGCCGCTGGTGTTGCACTTCCATGGCGGCGCCTTTGTTTCCGGCGATCTGGACAGCGGCGCCTGCCTGGCCGAGTTGCTGGCCAGTTCGGGTGCGGTGGTGGCCTCGCTGGCCTACCCGCTGGCGCCCGCGCACCGCTTCCCCGACGCGGTGGAAGCCGGTTACGCCGCGCTGGAGTGGCTCTACAAACAGCGCACCCGCCTGGCGGGAACGGGCGCTCCCTTGTTCGTGGCCGGTGAAGAGGCCGGCGGCAACATCGCGGCAGCCGTGGCACTGATGGTGCGGGACCGCGTCCACCCGCCGTTGGCCGGCCAGATCCTGGTCGCGCCCATGCTGAACCCTTGCAACGCCACCGCCTCGCTGCGCCAGACCATGGGCGAAGCCACCGGCTGCAAGTGGATGGATGGCTGGCAGCAGTACCTGCGTGGCCCGATGGACGCCGAACATCCTTACGCCGTGCCCGGCCTCGCGCAGCGCCTCGCCGGCCTGCCCCCGACGCTGATCCTCACGGGCGGCGACGACCCGATGCGCGACGAGGCCCTGGCCTATGCCGAGCGACTGCGCGGTGCGGGCATCGACGTGCGCAGCGGCGTGCTGCCGCCCACCACCGGCTGGCCCGAATCGCTGAGCGAACAGCCTGCCGAGGAATGTCCGTGCGCCGTCGAGGTGCGCGAACACGTCCGTGCCTTCTTCCAGGCCGCGATACCACCACCGCCGTCCTGACGGACCGCGCCCCCTTTCTCAACACCCTGAAACGCCCAACCCGGTGATCCACCGGGAACGGTTCCGCTCGCCCTCAAAAAGGAAAAACCATGTCCCAACAGCCCCCATTCAAGCTCCGCCTCTGGTGGCCCACCGCGGTCGTCCTGGTTGCCATCACCGTCGGGGGCATGCTGCTCCTGCAGAAGGCCAGCGTGGCCCGGGCCAGCGTGCCGACGAGCGCGCCACCCCCCATGCCGGTGTCCGTCGCCACCGTGACCGAGAGCGACATCGCCGCCTGGGAAGAGTTCTCGGGCCGACTGGAGGCCGTCGAGCGGGTGGACATCCGCTCCCGCGTCGCGGGTGTGGTGCAGGCCACGCACTTCCGCGAAGGCGCGCTGGTGGCCAAGGGCGATCTGCTGGTCTCCATCGACCCCGCGCCCTATGAAGCCGAAGTGGCGCGCGCCGAAGCGCAAGCCGTGGCGGCGCAGGCCCGCGTGACCCACGCCAGCAACGAGCACGCCCGCGCACGCCGCCTGTGGGACGACAAGGCCATCGCCCAGCGCGAGCTGGACGACCGCGAGAACGTGCTGCGCGAGGCCGAGGCCAACCTGAAGGCCGCGCAAGCCCAGTTGCAGACCACGCGCCTGAGCCTGGGTTACACGCAGGTGCGCGCCCCGGTGGCCGGACGCATCGGCCGGCTGGAAGTGACCGTGGGCAATCTGATTGCCGCGGGCCCGGGCGCGCCCGTGCTCACCACGCTGGTCTCCGTCAGTCCGATCTACGCCAGCTTCGACGCCGATGAAAAAACCGTGGCCGGCGCGCTCAAGGGCCTCACGCGCGGCGCGCGTCCCGCCGTCGAACGCATCCCCGTGCAGATGGGCACCTCGGCCACGAGCGACACGCCCTATGCCGGGCAGTTGCAACTGATCGACAACCAGGTCGACCCGCGCAGCGGCACGGTGCGCGTGCGCGCCGTCTTCGACAACAAGGACGGCAGTCTGATGCCGGGGCAGTTCGCGCGCATCCGCATGGGCCAGCCGCAGACCGCGCGCACCCTGCTGGTGAGCGAACGCGCCGTGGGCACCGACCAGGACAAGAAGTACGTGCTGGTGGTGGGCGAGGGCGACAAGACCGAGTACCGCACAGTCACCCTGGGCGCGTCCGTCGAGGGTCTGCGCACCGTGCTCAGTGGCCTGAAACCCGGGGAGCGCATCGTCGTCAACGGCTTGCAGCGCGTGCGCCCCGGTGACGTGGTGCAACCGCAGAACGTACCCATGAATGCCCGCGCCGATACACCGGCGCCCGCCGTGGCCGTGGCCAAGTCCTGAGCCGCCGTGCCCATGAAAAGAACACCATGAACTTCTCGAAATTCTTCATCGACCGGCCGATCTTCGCGGGCGTGCTCTCGCTGCTGATCCTGATCGCCGGTCTGGTCGCGCTGCGTGGTCTGCCCATCTCGGAGTACCCCGAGGTGTCGCCGCCCTCCGTGGTGGTGCGCGCCCAGTACCCCGGCGCCAACCCGAAGGTCATCGCCGAAACCGTGGCCACGCCGCTGGAGGAGTCCATCAACGGCGTCGAAGGCATGCTCTACATGGGCAGCCAGGCCACCACGGATGGCGTGATGACGCTCACCGTCACCTTCGCGCTCGGCACCGACCCCGACAAGGCCCAGCAACTGGTGCAGAACCGCGTGTCGCAGGCCGAGCCGCGCCTGCCCGAGGAGGTGCGCCGCCTGGGCGTGACCACGGTCAAGAGCGCGCCCGACATCACGATGGTGGTGCACCTGGTTTCGCCCAACGACCGCTACGACATCAACTACCTGCGCAACTACGCGGTGCTCAACGTGAAGGACCGGCTCGCGCGCATCCAGGGTGTGGGCCAGGTGCAGATCTTTGGGGGTGGCGACTATTCCATGCGCGTCTGGCTCGACCCGCAGAAGGTGGCGCAGCGCGGCCTCTCGGCCAGCGACGTGGTCAGCGCCATCCGCGGCCAGAACGTGCAGGCCGCCGCCGGTGTGGTCGGCGCTTCGCCGGGTTTGCCCGGCGTGGACATGCAGTTGTCCATCAACGCCCAGGGCCGGTTGCAGACCGAAGAAGAGTTCGGCGACATCATCGTCAAGACCGGGGGTGACGGCGCCGTGACCCGGCTGCGCGACATCGCGCGGCTGGAGATGGGCGCGGCCGACTACTCGCTGCGTTCGCTGCTCAACAACCAGCCCGCCGTCGGCATGGGCGTGTTCCAGGCGCCGGGTTCCAACGCGCTCGACATCTCGGCCGAGGTGCGCGCCACCATGGCCGAGCTGCAGAAGAAGATGCCTGAGGGCGTGGAGTTCCGCATCGCCTACGACCCCACGCAGTTCGTGCGTGCGTCCATCAAATCGGTGATCACTACCTTGCTCGAAGCCATCGCGCTCGTGGTGCTGGTGGTGATCGTGTTCCTGCAGACCTGGCGCGCGTCCATCATCCCGTTGCTGGCGGTGCCGGTGTCGGTGGTGGGTACCTTCGCGGTGCTGCACCTGCTGGGTTTCTCGATCAACGCGCTCTCGCTGTTCGGCCTCGTGCTGGCGATCGGCATCGTGGTCGACGACGCGATCGTGGTGGTGGAGAACGTGGAACGCAACATCGAGGCCGGCCTGTCGCCGCGCGATGCCACCTACCGTGCGATGAAAGAAGTGTCCGGGCCCATCATCGCGATCGCGCTGGTGCTGGTCGCGGTGTTCGTGCCGCTGGCCTTCATCAGCGGCCTCACGGGTCAGTTCTACAAGCAGTTCGCGGTGACCATCGCGATCTCCACCGTGATCTCGGCGATCAACTCGCTCACGCTCTCGCCTGCGCTCTCGGCCCTGCTGCTGCGCAGCCACGACGCACCCAAGGACGCGCTCACGCGGGGCATGGACCGCGTGTTTGGTGGCTTCTTCCGCGCCTTCAACCGCTTCTTCAGCCGCGGTGCCGAGGCCTACAGCGGCGGCGTGCGGCGCGTCATCTCGCGCAAGGCGCTGATGATGGTGGTCTACCTCGCGCTGGTGGGCGTGACCTTCGGCCTGTTCAAGGCGGTGCCCAGCGGCTTCGTGCCGGCGCAGGACAAGCAGTACCTGATCGGCTTCGCCCAACTGCCCGACGGCGCCACGCTGGACCGCACCGAAGAGGTGGTCCACCGCATGGGCGAGATCACCAAACAGAACCCGAACGTGGAAGACGCGATCGCCTTCCCCGGCCTGTCCATCAACGGCTTCACCAACAGCTCGAACTCCGGCATCGTGTTCGCCACGTTCAAGCCCTTTGCCGAGCGCCAGCGTGCCGACCAGAGCGGCGGTGCGGTGGCGGGTCAGTTGAACCAGGCCTATGGCGCGATCCAGGACGCCTTCATCGTGATGTTCCCGCCGCCCCCGGTGGCGGGCCTGGGCACCACGGGCGGTTTCAAGCTGCAGCTGGAAGACAAGGCCTCGCTCGGCTACGAGGCGATGGACGCGGCGGTGAAAGCCTTCATGGCCAAGGCCTACCAGACGCCCGAGCTCGCCGGTATGTTCACCAGCTGGCAGGTCAACGTGCCGCAGCTCTACGCCGACATCGACCGAACCAAGGCGCGCCAGCTCGGCGTGCCGGTGACGGACATCTTCGACACCATGCAGATCTACCTCGGCAGCCTGTACGTGAACGACTTCAACCAGTTCGGCCGCACCTACAGCGTGCGCGCCCAGGCCGATGCGCCGTACCGCGCGCGCGCCGAAGACGTGGGCCTGCTCAAGGTGCGCTCGAACTCGGGCGAGATGGTGCCGCTGTCGGCGCTGATGAAGGTGAACTCCAGCTTCGGCCCCGAGCGCGCCATGCGCTACAACGGGTTCCTGTCGGCCGACATCAACGGCGGTCCTGCGCCCGGCTTTTCGTCGGGGCAGGCGCAGGACGCCATCGAGCGCATCGCCGCCGAGACGCTGCCGCAGGGCATCGGCTACGAGTGGACCGAGCTCACCTACCAGGAAATCCTGGCCGGCAACTCCGCGCTGTGGGTGTTCCCGCTCGCCATCCTGCTGGTGTTCCTGGTGCTGGCCGCGCAGTACGAGAGCCTGACGCTGCCGCTGTCCATCATCCTGATCGTGCCGATGGGCCTGCTCGCGGCCATGACCGGCGTGTGGCTGGACGGCGGTGACAACAACGTGTTCACGCAGATCGGGTTGATCGTGCTGGTCGGGCTATCGGCGAAGAACGCGATCCTGATCGTGGAGTTCGCGCGCGAGCTGGAGTTTGCCGGCAGGTCGCCGGTGCAGGCCGCGATCGAAGCCAGCCGCTTGCGGCTGCGCCCGATCCTCATGACCTCGCTGGCTTTCGTGATGGGCGTGCTGCCGCTGGTGCTGGCCACCGGCGCGGGTGCCGAGATGCGTTCGGCCATGGGCGTGGCCGTGTTCGCCGGAATGATCGGCGTGACCGCCTTCGGCCTGTTCCTTACGCCGGTGTTCTACGTGCTGCTGCGCCGCCTGGCCGGCAACCGCGCGCTCAAGCTGCACGGTGCTGTGCCGCATCTGGAGGGCTTTGCCTCTGGCGGTGGTGGCAGCGCGCGCGCCGTGCCGGCAGCCCCCGTTGACCTCTTGACGCATTGAAGGTGCACACCATGAAAAAGCTTCATCACCTGATTCCCCTCGCCGCAGCCCTGCTGCTGGCCGGCTGCGCCACCGCGCTGCCGCCGCTGCCCACGCCCATCGAAGCGCCGCAGTACTTCAAGGAGCGCAGTGGACACTGGGCCATTGCCCAGCCCGCCGAGGCGCAAAGCCGGGGTACCTGGTGGAAGGTGTTCAACGACCCGGTGCTCGACGACCTGGCCGAACGCGCTGGCGCGAACAACACCAGCATCCAGGAAGCCGCGGCCCGCCTGGCCCAGGCGCGTTCGCTGGTGCGCGGCGCACAGGCCGACCGCGCGCCACAGATCGGCGTGGGCGCCGATGCGTCGCGCGGCGCCGGTGCCAACACCGCCAATGGATCCACGCCGGCCACGCTGTTGCAAGCGGGCGTGAACCTCTCGTACGAGGTGGACCTGTTCGGGCGGCTGGCGCGCGCGCAAGACGCCGCCACGCTGGACGCGCAATCGCGCGAAGCCTTGCTGCAAAGCACGCGACTGCTGGTGCAGGCCGAAACGGCGCAGACCTATCTGGCCCTGCGCGCAGCCGACACCGAACGCACGCTGGTGCAGGACACCGCCACCGCCTACGGCAACACCTTGCGCCTCACGCAGCGCCGCTTCGAGGCCGGCGACGTGGCCGAGCTTGACGTGATCCGCATCCAGACCGAACTTGCCGCCACCGAGGCCGAAGTGATCGCGCTGAGCCGCCAGCGCGCCGAGCTGGAAAACGCGCTGGCTGTGCTGGTGGGCGAGCCCGCATCGGCCTTCGCGCTCGCCGCCACCAGTGGCGCTCGCGTCCTGCCGGTGATCCCCGCTGGCGTGCCGGGCACGGTGCTCGCGCGGCGGCCCGATGTAGCCGCCGCACAGGCTTCTCTGCTGGCCGCACAAGCCCGCGTGGGCGTGGCCCAGACCGCGTGGTTCCCGAGCGTGTCGCTGACCGGTGCTGCGGGCTATGCCTCGCCCGACATCGGTGACCTGTTCAAGTGGTCGGCGCGCGCCTGGGGCATCGGCGCATTGATGTCGCTGCCGCTGTTCGACGGTGGCCGGCGCGAGGCCGGTGTGCAGGGCGCGCAGGCGCAGCTCGACGCCGCCGCCGCGAGCTACCGGGGCCAGGTGCTGAACGCCTTCCGCGAGGTCGAGGACCAGCTGTCTGCGCTGCGCCTGCTGCAGGACCAGTCGTTGGCTCAGGGCCGCGCGGTCAGCGCCGCGCAGCGCGCCAGCGCGATCTCGGAAACGCGCTACCGCAACGGCCTGGTGAGCCAGCTCGAGCTGCTCGACGCGCGCCGCAACGAACTGCTCAACCGCCGGCAGGCGCAGCGCGTGGAAGCGGCGCAGCAGCAGGCCACGGTGCGCTTGATCCGTGCCATCGGCGGCGGTTGGGACACCGCCTGACGCTTCAGGGCCAGCAACAGCGCTGTCGAGGGATTGCGCCCGGAGACCATCGGGACAAGGGTGAAGCGCTTCCCAGCGCACGTTCATGCCAACCTTGAGGAACACAAAAATTAGCATTGACTAATGAATTAGCCATGGCTAATATGTGTCCATGTCTGAACCCGCCGCCATCAATACCGTCATGCGCACGCTGGCCGACCCGACGCGGCGGGCCGTGTTCGAGCGCATCGTCGGTTCGCAGGAGATCACCGTGGCCGAGCTGACGCGCGGAAGCGGCGTCACGCAAGGCGCGATCTCCCAGCACCTCAAGTCCCTGAAGCAGGCCGGTCTGGTCGCCGAGCGTCCCGAGGGGCGCAACGTCTTTTACCGAGCCGAGCCGAACGGGCTCGCGCCGCTTGTGGACTGGATGGGCCTTTATGGCGTGTTCTGGCGCGAGCGCTTTACCCACCTCCGCACCCTCCTGAAGGAAATCGATCCATGAACGACGCCGCCCTGAAACCGGAAACGCAAGACATCGTGGTCGACCAGGTTCTGCCCCACGCGCCGGCAACCATCTGGAAGACCTTGACCACCAGCGAGCTGATCGGCCGTTGGCTGATGGTGCCCACCGGCTTCGAGCCGGTGAAGGGCAAACAATTCACCTTCCAGACCACGCCGGGTGGCGCATGGGATGGGGTCATCCACTTGCAGGTGCTGGACGTTGTGCCCCATGAACGCCTGGTCTACAGCTGGCAGGGCGGGCACGAAACGAACGCAGGCTATGGGTCGCGCCTGGACACCGTGGTCACCTGGACCTTGACGCCGGTGGAGGGCGGCACGCGCCTTCGCCTCGTGCACGCCGGCTTCGTTGTGCGCAAGAACGACGCTGCTTTCCAGAAGATGGGCGAAGGCTGGAAGCACGTGGTGCAGCACATCGACACGCTTTCGGGCGAGCTGCACTGATCCCATCCATTCATCGCCTGGAAGGAACAAACACATGGGCCAGCCTTACACCGGCGGATGCGCTTGCGGCGCCATCCGTTATGAAATCTCGGACGAACCGATTTTCTCCAACCACTGCCAATGCCGCGACTGTCAGCGCAAGAGCGGCACCGGGCATGGGTCTTACCTGACCTTCCCCTCCAGGGAGCGGGTGACGCTCCAGGGTGAGGCCCGCCAATGGGACGTTGTCGCCGATAGCGGCCAGGTGAAGCACCAGGCTTTCTGCCCGACTTGCGGCACGCCGGTCTATCTGACGTTTGCGGCCTCGCCGGTGATGTTCACGGTCCACGCCGGGAGCCTGGACGACCCCTCTCGCTACAAGCCCCAATTGGTGACCTACGGTGTGCGCGGGCTGCCCTGGGACCCGCCAGACCCGGCGCTGCCCGTTGTCGACAAAATGCCACCCATGTGAACAGGGCACGGCCGGGCTGGCCGAAAGACGTTGAAGGGGCGCTTCAAGGCCAGCTGTACGTCAATGAGGCGTGCAGCCGCGGCCGGCGCAGGTTGACTTCACCCGGGTTGTCGCGCAGCGGCCAGCCCAGGGTCATGCGGGCTTGCACACGCTGGCTCCAGTCGGCTTGCAGGCCGATGCCCGCGCTGCTGAGAAAGTCGTTCTTGACCACGTCTTTCAGTGGGCTCGGGCGGTAGGGGAAGGCGCCGCCGTGGTCGAGGAAGGCGAAGCCGGTGAGCGCTGGCGTGAAACCGCCCGTACCCAGTTGCAGCAGCTGTTGGCGCAACTCCGCGCTGGCGAGGTAACCGCTGTTGCCGGTGAGCAAACCTTCGGAATACCCGCGCACGCTGACGCTGCCACCCAGCTGGTATTGCTCGGATGAGGGCAGCAGATCGGTCGGGCTGTATTGCAGGCCGAAGCGCAGCAGCAGTTGCGTCTTGGGTGTGAGCGACGCCAGCCAGGCGGTGTTGGCGCGCAGCGCGACGAAGTTGCGGTCGCTGCCCAGGGATTTCTCGCCCAGGTTCAGGTTGAGGTCCAGCGTCCAGACCGAACCATCGCCCTGGTAGTCGCCCGAGGTGCCGAGGGTCAGCACCGTGAGGTGGGTGTCTTGTTGCGTGAAGCCGCCAAACGTGCTTTTGCTGTGGCGGTCCGCGAACCGCGCATACGCGCGCCAGAGGCGCCGCGCGTCGACCACGAAGGGTTGGCTCAGGCCCACGGTGAGGCTGCTGGATTCGCCGCCGATGTCCAGCGGCACGAACGGGCCGCGGATGACCTTGATGTCGTCTTCGCTGTAGCTGGCCTCCAGCCGCAGGTCGTCGCGCGTGAGGGGGGTGGAGTAGCCGATGTACTGGCTCTCGCTGCCTTTGGCACGCACGGCCGAGAGTGACAGGCTGTCGTCGCGGCTGGCCAGCCCGTTCCACTGCGCGAGCACGCCCAGCCGCAGATGGCCCACGGTGGTGCGCCCGGCGTTGTCGGTGAACACGGAGAAGCGGTAGGGCTTGGGTTCCACCGATTCGAGTGCGACATCGGTGGTGCCAGGAGCCTGGCCAGCGCGCACGTTGGCGCGCAACTGGGCCTGGTGCAGGCGGTTGAAGCGGACCAGGTCGGATTCGAGTTCGGGCACGGACAGCAACCGGCCTTCCTGCACGCGCACACGGTCGCGCACGAAGGCAGACGAGACCTGGTTGGCCGACTCGACCTTGACCTCGCCCACACGGGCTTCCACCAGGCGGATGCGCACCACGCCGTCGCGCACGTCTTGCGGTGGCAGCACGGCACGGGCGGTGGGCATCTGCTTCTGGTCGTAGAGCTGGTTGAGTGCGGCCACGGCGCCGAACAGGTCTTCGAGGCTGACGGTGCGGTTCTCGTACGGCGCGAGCGTGGCGCGGATCTCGGCCTCGCTCAGGATCTCCGAGCGGTCCACCTCGAAGCGTTTCACGGCGATGTTGCGCTCCTGCGAGGCCGCGCTGGGCGCGGGCGTGGGCGGCAGCACGATGCCCGGCGTGACCGGGCGCTGTCGCAGGCGCTGCTCCTGGCGCAGGCGTTCGAGTTGTTCGCGCTCCAGCCGTTGGATGGCGCCGATCTCGCCCGCAGCGTCCTGCGCGTGAACGGTGGAACTGGCCAGCAGGATGGCCAGCGCGCAGCAACGGGCAAGCGGTGTCGTTCGGGTCACAGGTCTTGGTCCAGTCCGTCGAGGTTGATGTTGACGAGGTCGCGGCCATTCTCTCCACCGCCGCTGCCAGTGGCGAGTTCTTCGTCCTCGGGCTTGGCGTTGGTGCTCAACAGGCTCTCGCCGATGGTGCGTTCGGCGCTGCCGGCGGGTGAACCGGCGACATGGCGGCGCAGGTCGTGGGTGATGACGTAGCTGCCGACCGTGGCCTGGGTGGGCGTGAGGCTGAGGGAGAAGTCGCCGTTGAGCGTGAAGCCGCGAACCGTGGTGCCGTCGGGCGCGGGTGGGCGGTCCTGGTGGTCGATGCGGGCGGTGAAGAACGGCGTGACGAAGGTGGCCGCATCGCCCACGTGGCCGGCGGGAACGCCCACCGTGGGGGCGTCGGTGGTCACCAGCGCGTTGCCGACCACGAAGGTGGGCAGTTGCAGGTCGCCCGCGCCGCGCACGTCCAGTTTGACGTCTTGTGCCACGCCGCCGCCAATGCCGGTGACATGCACCACCGCGCCAGCGCCCGGGACCACGGGGCTCATCGCCACATCGATCAAACGGCCCTGCAGCGTGAGCGGGCCGCCCGAGACCACGCGCAGCGGGTCGGGGCCGCCGAGCGCATCGGGCGCGCTGGCCAACACGGAGCCCAGGGCGCGCACATCGGGGCCGGCGCCACCCGTGCGGGTGATGTTGCCTGTGCCATCGGTGCCAGCGCGCAGGGCGGCGTCGCCATTGGTGCGGATGTTGCCGCCCGCGAAGTGGATGTCGTCGACAGCGGTGAGCTCCACGCCCGCGCCGGCCTGCACCGTGCCGCCCAGCGTGATGCTGCCGTCGCCCGAGCTCAGGTTGAACTGGCCCTGGGTGGTGATGTTGCCCAGCGTGCCGGAGCCGCCGATGGTGTTGAGGTAGATGCCGTTGGGCGCGCTGGCGCTGAGCACGCCGGGGTTGCGCACCTGTACGTCGATCGCGTTCTGCCCGCCGGGCTTGCCCACGGTGTCGCCCGCGTTGAGCGTGACGCTGGTGGCGCGCACGTCGAGCAGGTTGTCCGGGCGGGCTTCGACGATGCTGCCTTGTGCCTCCAGCGTGGCGTTGCCTTTGGCGAACACGGTGTTGACGACCATGTCGCCCTGCAGTTCGCGCACGAACAGGTCGGTGTTCGCGCGCGCCGTCAGCGTGCCGGTGGCGCCGAGGTCCACCGTGAACGCGGTGAGCGCGCTGCCGACCTGGCCTTGGCCGGCCTCGAGCACGGCGCTGTTGGCCACCACGTGCGTCTGGCCGGGCGCGCCCAACAGGCTGGCGCCGGTCTTGATGCGCACTTCGTCGACCGCACTGACCTGGCCGATGGTGAGATCGGCCTCGGAGCCGAGCAGGGCGCTGCCGGTCGTGGTGCTGGCGTTGAGCGTGCCGGTGGCGGTCACGTCCAGGTCTTCGAACTGCTTCACGCGGATCTGGCCGTTGCCGTCGACCGTGATGTCGCTGCGCTCGGCCGTCATGAGGATGAGCTTGTGCTCGTCGCTCAACAGCCCGTTGGCGTCCAGCGTGATCACCGCGGGCGCGGCGTGCTGCAGGCCGATGCCGTTCTGCGCGCTCAACGTCACGTTGCGGCCGACGACGTTGGCTTCTTCGAGGCGGATGTCGGTGTCCGACGTGGGGCGGAACAGGCCCGATGCCAGGCCGTTGGCCAGTTCCGAGTCCTTCCACTTCCAGCCTTCGGAGAGTGCGGCGGTTTCCGTGGCGCTCAAGGTGGGCTGGTAGTTCGCCACGTAAGCGCCGTCGCCAAAGCGGGCATGTGCCGCGTGGTACGCGGTGGTTTGCTGCGCTTCGTAGTTCGCCAGCTCGGCCGCGCCCCAGCCGGGGTTGACGCTCTGCAGCGAGGCCGCCTGCACCGGTGTGAGGTGGAACTGGAAGTTCGGGTTGTAGGCGTCGGCGGTGAAGCCGCCATTGTCCTGGCGCTTGAGGTTGCGCATGCGGTAGTAGTTTTCGTACTGCTGCTGCAACAGGGCCTTCTGGGACTTCAGGCTGCGGTCCAGTGCGTCGTCGGCTTCCTGGCCGGTGAGGCCCATGTCGGCCCACAGGGACAGCAGTTCGGTGCGCGTCTTCTCGTCCACCTGTTCCACCGTGTTGGCGTCGAGCAGGCGGCCCGGCGTGGTGAGGAACACGTCACCCGCCACGGAGGCGATCTGTTTCACGCGCATGTCGCCCGTGGCTTCCTGCAGGCGGATGTCGCCAGCGGCGCGGGCCGAGAGCGTGCTGTCGTTGCCCAGGGTTTCGACCTGCAGCGCGAGGTTGTCCATGAGGCCGTGGATGCCGCCGTTGAGCGAGACCAGCGAGACGTTCTCGCCCGTCACCGCCGTGCCGGCGGCCTGCGTGCGAATGTGGCCGTCGGCGCTGAGGTGCACGTCGCCCTGCGTGGCGGTCACGCTGTTGATCAGCAGGTCGCCGCGCGTGGTCGCCACCGACACGCCGTCGCGCCCGCTGGCCGTGAGCGCGCCCCCGTTGACGAGTTCGACGCGCACGGGCGCGGCTTCCGTGCCGATGGCGCCGGCGGACGCGGTGAGGTTGATCTGCTCGCCCAACAGGCGCGCGTCGGCGTTGGCGCTGCTCATGCCTTTGCCCGCATTGACGGTGATGTCGCCCGCCGCGCTGCGCACCAGGCCCGAGAACACCAGTTGGCCCGTCGTGTCGACCTTGACCTCGGAGGTGTCGTAGCCGGTGAACTTCACCGCCACCGACTGCGAGGCGTTGAGGCTGTGCTGGTAACTCTCGGACTGCGTCCAGCTGTACTTCTCTTGCGAGACGTACATGCGGCTGTGGCAGACGCCCCAGAAGCAGTCGGTCTTGTAGCTGGTGGTAGGCAGGTCGGTCTTGACCTCGGCGCTGTTGCTGTTGTTGTAGTCCAGCTGGTAGTCGGCGCCCTGGGTGGCCACGATGGAGAGCCAGTCGCCCGAGACGCGGCCCACGTAGGTGCTGCTGGAGCTGACGCTGTCAGGCTGGCCGCCGGGGTCGCGCCCGAGCCAGTCGGCACCCCAGGTGGTCTTGCTCTTGTAGGTTTCGGTGCGCTCCCATTTCGTGGTCTCGGCGTTGATCCAGTTGAAGCGCCGGTTCGCCATGGGGTTGTAGTCGGTCTCGCGGCCGCTGTTGGTGGTGGCGGTGTCCACCACCTGCATCGCACCGCCCGCACCGGTGTTGGTGCGGGTGGTGGCCACGCCGTTGACGCGCGTGATTTCGGTCACCAGCGGCGCGTTGCCCGAGCCGCGGTAGTTGCCGCTGGCGTCGCGCGCGGTGTCGGTGATGCGGATCATGCCTTCCACGCCGGGGCCGGTGTCCAGGCGGCCCACGGCCAGGTCGTACGTGGTGGTGTTGGTGATGTTGATGCGGCCGTAGCCGTCCATCACGCGCAGTTCGCCGTTGCCGGTGGAGAAGATGTCGCCAAACAGCTCCATGTGCCCGCCACCCATGCGCACGTCGGCCAGCTCCAGGCGGTCGAACTGCGCGTCGTAGCGCAGCTTGATCGCGCCGCTGTCGGCGATGCCATCGGCGGTGGGGTTGGTGAGGTCGATGTAGCGCTGCGCGGTGCTCGGGTTGGCCTGCCAGGCCGCGCGCGCCGCGCTGATGGCCTGGGTGTTGGTGAGCGCCGGGTTGGTGACGTTGGCGGTCGACAGCAGCGCGTCGGTGATGGCGATGCCGCGCTCGGGCAGGCCGGCCTGGATCAGACCATTGATGTTGAGCTTTTCGGCGCTGATGTAGACGTTGTTGCCGGCGATGGTCGAACCGCAGGCCACGTCGTCGCAGTCGGGCAGGCCGTTTTGCGAATAGTCGGCCTTGATGGCTTCTTTCTGGCCGGGCAGGGCGCCCAGGCGCGCGATCGGGTCACCGCCCTGGTGTGTGTAGCCCGGGGTCCAGGTCTTGATGAAGTCGCCGCCCGTGGCCAGGCTCACGGTCTCGGCGCTGATGTTGCCGGCCACGCGCATGGTGCCGTGGCTGGTGGCCTTGGCAACGCCCCCGAGGTTGGTGACATTGCCGTAGAGCCAGAGCTGCGCGGGGCCACCGGCGTTGCCGCTGTTGGCGGTGTTCGTGTTCTCCACCAGGATCAAGGGCTTGGCCGAGTTCAGGGCGTCGGTCACGCTCAGGCCGGCGCTCTGGCCCATGGCGTTGCGCTGGTTGATGTCCGCGGCGCTGGAGACGCGCATGCCGTTGAACGTGACCTGGCCACCGCCTTCGTCGGGGATGAGCAGGTCGGCATTGACGCGCAGGAAGCGGCTGGACGCGTTCTGGATCTCGATCTTCGCGTCGCCAGGGGCCGAGAGCGCGCCGTTGCCGGTGAGCGCCTTGCCGCTGACGCGCACGTTGCCGGTGCGCGCGGTGATGATGTCGCCGGCCGCGCCGATGTCGATGAAGTCGACGTTGGTGGCGCCCTGCATCTGCGTCAGCTGGCTGGAGAGGAACTGTGCGTCGGCGTACATGCCCAGCGCCGCGTCGGAGCTGCTGCCGGCGTTCTGCGCGGCCACCACGTCGGCATTGGCCTGCGTGAGCTGGGTGTTGGCGGTGGCCAGCCAGGTGGTGTTTCGGGTGACGGCCTGGGTGGCGGTGGTGTCGGCGTCGATGGCGGCGACGATGGCCGCGCTCTTGGCCGAGGTGTTGGCCGCCGTGCGCGCATTGGCGACGTTGGTGGCGGCCGTGGCCCGGTCGCCGGCGGAGGCATTGCCGGGCAGGGCGGCTTCGGCCGCGAGCGCAGTGGCCACGGCGCGGGCCTTGGTGGCGGCGTCCGTCGCGCTCGTGACCATGGTCTGCAGGTAGGTCTTGGCTGTTCCCGTGGCTCCGGCGGCGGCCTGGGTCAGGTCATTGGCCACGGCTTCGGCCTGTGTGGCCGCGGTGGCAGCGGCTGTGGCGTTGGCCGCGCTGGCGGCCGTGACCGTGGCGGTGGCCGCGGCGGCCACGCGCACGCCGGCGGTGGTGCCGGTTTCCCCGGTGTTGGTCGCGGCCTGCGCCGCGGCCAGGGTCGCTGCGTTGGTCGCGGCTGCGGCCGCGGCGCTGGCAGAGGTGCCGGCGTTGCGCGCGGTGTCGGAGAAGCCGCGCACGTCGGTGCGGGTGTCGGTGGCGTCGGTCAGCGCCTGTTGTGCGGCGTTGCGTTCGGCGAGCGCGGCGGCTTGTTTGTCCAGCGCCGCCGCCGCGGCACTGCCTCCCTTGAAGTTGTCGTACTGCTCGCGCTTGCGATCGGCAGCGTCTTCCAGATCGTCGATTTCCTGCTGCAGCAGCTGGGCGACGTTCTGGCCATCGGTCTTCTTCGCCACGCCTTCCAGTGCTTCAGAGGACGTGATGGTGCCGTCCGCAGCAATGTTGATCCACTGCTGGCTCCAGATGCCCGCCTGCACCGTGCCCGCGACCTGCACGTGTGACGACGGCCCGCCCGCGGGCGAGACGAGGTTGGCGTTGTCGTAGGTGGAGCCGCCGGTGATCTTGAGCGCCGAGCTGTCGGCGCCGAAGAACTCGGCCAGGGCGGCGAGCACCTCGCGGTACAGGTCGGTGCCTTCGCCGTAGCCGCGCGCGCTGTGCGTGCCTTCGGTGGCCGTGAGGTGCACGTCGCGCACCGCGCGCACCTGGGCGTTCTGCGCGACGGTGACGTCGTTGTGCTGCACGACCTGGCCATGCGCGTTCGGGTCCGTCTCGATCGGAATGGCGGTGCGGTTCCACAGCCGGGTTTCGGCGTCGGCGTTGAGGTTGTTGGCCTGCGTGCGGTCGGTGCCGGCCATGAGGTGGACGTTTTCCTGTGCTTCCAGGAAGGCGCCATCGCCGATGCGCACCGACTGGTCGGCGGTGATGGTCGCGCGCGTCGTGCCCTCGGCGGCGCCGGCCAGGCCGTAGGTCTTGGAATGGGCGCGGGTCAGTGCGGTGGCGTTGGTGCGCGCGGAGAGTTCGATGTTGCCGTCGCTCAGCAACGAGGCATCGCCCACGTCCACCCTCGCGGTGTTCACGTTGTCGATGGTCGATTCGGCGCGCGCGATGGCGATGGCGCCGCCCGAGTCCAGGCGCACGCGGTCGTAGGCGGCCACGTCGTTCCAGGCCGCGAGTTCGAGCAGGCCGTTCACGGGCACGTTGACCAGCTGGCCACTGGGGTTGAGCACCGCGTTCACGGCGGCGTTGTTCACGCCGATCAGGGTGTTGGTGGCGAGGTTCACCTGCGCGTCGGTGCGGATGCGGCTTTCGGACACGGCCGCCGCGGCGTTGAGCACGCCGCCCGAGCCGGAGTCCACGTTGTAGCCGGTGGCGTTGGCCGAGGACTTGTGAATGTCATTGCCGGCGCGCGCGCTGAACAGGTCTTGTGCGGAGATGGTCAGGTTCGGCCCGATGTTGACCAGGGCCTGGCTGTCCACGTCGTTGATGGCGCGGGCACCGGAAGCGCCCACGGCGGCGGCGCTGGTGGAGTCGGCCGTGGCGTCGAAGTCCACGTGTTGCACGGCGTCGATGTCGACCCTGTCGGCCACCACGGTGCCGCCGGCGCCGGTGGCGGTGCCCAGACGAACCGCTGTTCGGGCGAGCGCATCGGTTTCGGCTTTGGAGGCGAGCAGCACACCCAGGCCGCCCGCACCGGCCACCGTGCTGGCGCGCAGTGTGTCGCTGCCCTGGGCCTGCAGGTTCAGCGTGCCCGCGACCAGCACGGCGGCGTCGCCCACGCTTACCAGGGTTTGGGTGTTGGTGCTGGCATGGGCGGTGTTGCTGCCGGCGGCGAGCAGGCCGATGTTGATGCCAGTGGCGTCGGCCTTGGCGCTGGTGGACGAGAGGGCTTGAACGCCGAGGTCGCCTCCGGTGGTGATGTCGTTGCGATCGCCGAGCGCCGCGTCGGTCGTGGACATGACGCGGGCGGTGGCCTCGGTGGCGCTGGCACCCAGCAGCAGGCCGCCGGCCGCGGCCGTGGCCTTGCTGGCCGCGGTGTCGCCGCTGCGCTGGGTGCGCGCACGCACCTCCATGCTGCCGGCGACGATGTCCACATCGTTGCCCGTGCTGGCGCGCGCCACGGTGTTCACCTGGGCATCGGCCAGCGAAGCGCCGATGGACAAGCCGGCGGAGACGGCCACGCCGAGCGACTCGGCGCGCGCCATCGGGTTCACGTCGGCGCGCACCAGCACCGTGCCGCTGCCGGTGCGGATGAAGGCGTTGTCGCCGATCCTGGACTGCGCCTGGCTGTTGTCGCTCACGTCGGACTTCGCGCCCACCGCGCCGGCCACGATGCCGCCAGCGGCGGCCACCACGTCGGCGGTGCTCTCCGTTTGGGCCGAGCTGTTCACGGTCAGGGACGTGGCCGAGACGCTGGCGTTGTCCAGCAGGTCGGCGCGGGCGGTGCTGCCCTGCTCGACATTGGCGATGGCCGCGCCGATGCCCAGCACGCCGGCCGCGCCCGCGCCACCGATGGCGTTCAGTTCGTGATCGAGCAAGGCGCTCACCGTGACCGTTCCCGAAGCGATCACCGTGCCGCCCAATTGGGCCTGCGCGGTGGAGGACTTGTCGTGCCAGGCAAAGCTGGCCGCCAGGCCGGCCAGGCCGGCGCCGCCCGCATAGGTGCGCAGCGTGGACGCCCCGGTCTGCGCGTCGGCCGCCTGCACGATCACATTGCCGCCGGCCGTGGTGTTGCCGGCCAGTGTGGCCTGGGTTCGGTCGTCCACCATCGCGATGGCCACGCCACCGCCGAGCGAGAGACCGCCCGAGATGGCCGCGCCGACGGCGGTGGCGTTGGTCGTGGTCTGGTTGATGGCCTGCACGCTCACGTTGTTGCCGGCCGCCAGCGTGGCGCCCGAAGCCACCGTGGCGGCGGCGCTGGTGGCCGTGGGTGTGGCGTTGAAATCGCTGTTGAGTGCCACGCCCGAGCGCGCGCTGTTGGCGCGCTGTGCCGAGGCGCTGGCGCCGCTGTTGTCGGCGGCGAGCTGGTCGCCGGTGGCGCTGCCGCTGACCATCTGCCCGGCTTTGTCCACCGAGCTGGACGTGTTGTCGCGCGCATCGCCATCGGGGCGTGCGCCCACCGAGATCACCGACACGGCGCCCGCGATGCCGGCCGTGTAGCCACCCGCGGCGGCGGTGGTGAGCGATTCGATGTCGCGCTCGCTGATGGCCGAGAGCGTGATGTCGCGGTCGGCGTCGATGCGGGTGCCGTTGCCCACGCGCGCGCTGGCGCTGGTGTTCACCAGGATCACGTCGGCCACCGCGCCCACACCCACGCCGCCCACGCCCAGGCTGCCCAGGCGGTTGTTCACGGCGGTGCTGTCGTAGGCGGTGATGGCGACATCCTGTGCCGCACCGGTGTAGCCACTGTCGGCGTTGATGCTGGCGGTGCCGCCCAGTTCGGCCGTGGTGCTGCTCTTGGCGACCAACACGCTCACCGTGCCGGCCACGCCAGCGCCACCGGCTGCGGCGGCGGTGTAGGCGTGGTTGGTTTGTTCGAACGCGCTTTGGGCGTTGATCTCGGTGCTGCCGTTGGCGTTGAGCGTGCTGTTGCCGTCCACGCGCGCGGTGGTGTTCTGTTCGGCCACGGTGACCGCTGCCGTGACGCCCACGCCGACCGCGCCGCTGACGGCAAGCGCCCCGGCCACGATGTCGACCACCGTGTCGGCCTCGGCCTTCACGCTCAGGCTGCCTTGCGAGGCCAGGTTGGCGTTGTTCACCAGGGCCTGTGTGCTGCCGTTGAGCAGCACCAGCGCGCCCGTGCCGGCCAGGCCGGCGTAAACCCCGCCGCCCACCGCCACGGCGGCTTGGGTGATGTCCGTGGTGGCGCGCGCCTGCACCGCGAGTGCCTGGCGCGCTTGCGCGTCCGCGTCCTGCACGCGGGCTGTCGTGGTGTGCGAGACGGTGATGGTGTCCACCGCGCCGCCCACGCCAGCGTTGCCGCCCACGGCACCGCCACCGGTGCCGGAGACGATGGCATCGTGGTGGAAGGCGGCCACGCGCGCTTGCTGCGCCGCGTTGCCCAGGCTGGCGTTGAGTTGTGCGCCATCGCTCAGTTGGGCGGTGGTGCTGCCGCCCATGAGCGCCACGCTCACGGTGGCCGCCACGGCGGCGCTGCCGCCACCGGCCGCGCTGACCGCGATGTTTTCCAGCTCGGCGGTGGACGAGGCCACCACGGCCACGCCACGCAATGCGTCCTGCTGCTGGCGTGTGTCGAGCGAGCCGTTGCCGGCGAGCAGGCCGTTGTCCACCTGCGCGGCGGCGCCGTTGCCCAGCGCGGTAACGCGCGTGCCGCTGCCGCTCACCTGTGCGGTGGTGGCGGCGTGCATGTCGTTGATGGCGATGGCGCCCGCGCCACCGACCGAGCCGCCCAGGCCCACGGCACCCGCGCGCGACTTCACTTCGTCGTCGCTTTGCGCGGTCACCAGTGCGTTGCCGCTGGCCTGCACCACGGCGCCGCCGTGGATGCGCGCGGTGTTGCTGCCGCCCACGTCGTTGATGGCGATCGAGCCCGCGAAGCCGGCCGTGCCGGCGCCCGAGCCCGAGATCGCCCAGACCTCGAGGTCGCCCCGGCGCTGCGCGTCCACCGCCACGTTGGCCGCGTTCACGCTGCCGCCGCTGATCTCGGCGAGCACCTCGCCGTTGATGTGGTTGTACGAACCCGATGCGCCCACCGCACCGTTGCCGCCCACGGCCGCCGCGCCTGTGATGGAGCCGACGGTGGAGCTGTCGCTCGCCGCCACGGACGCGAGGCCCGTCGCCGTGAGGTTGGCGCCGTTGGTGGTCGCCGATGTCTGGTTGCTGATGGTGTTGATGGCCAGCGAACCGGTGGCGGCCACTTTGGCCGCGCCGCCACCGCCCACGGCCGCGCTGGCGATGTCGGCATCGGTGCTGGCCTGGATGGCCACCGAGCTACCGCCCACCGTGGATTGCACGACCTTGGCGTCGGTATCGTTGTCGATCACGTTGTAGGCGGCGGCCAGGCCCAGGGCCGCGTTGGCCGAGACCGCCACGCTGCCGGCGAGCGACTCGATGCTGGCCGTGTCGGCCGCGCTCACCGTGACCGCGCCGGCTGCATCCACCACCGAGCCACCGCTGACCTCGGCCAGCGTCACGTTGTGCGTCTGCACGGCCGAGAACGAACCCGCCACGGCCACCTTGTCGGCCGCAGCGCCGGCGACCGCCACGGCCTGCACGCCGGTGTTGGACGTGGCCTGGATCTGCACCGCGCCGCTCTGGCTGTCCAGGCGCGCGCCCTGGGTGGCTTTCGCCGCGACCGTGTTGGCGACCTCGCTCCAGGCGACCGATGCGCCGACGCCGGCCTGACCGCTCGTGGCGCCCACGCCGCCGGTGACGGCGAAGATGTCGGAGTTGTCGCTGGCCTTCACCGCGATCGCGCCCATGGCGTCGATACCGGTGGTCTTCTTGCCCTGCACCGTGGCCGAGGTGGTGTTGCCGATCTCGTTGATCGACACCGCGCCCGCGCCGGCCATCGGGCCTTTGCTCGCACCGATGGAGGCGGAGATGGAGTCGATCGCGTTGTCGGCTTCGGCCTGCACGGTCACCGTGCCCGAGGCGTCGATGTCGCTGGTGTCCACCAGCGCACTGGTGGTGTTGTTGATCTTGTTCCAGGCGAAGGACAGGCCCACGCCGGCCTTGCCGCCGAAGGCGATGGCGCCCGCGATCGACTGGATGGCCGAGCTGTCACCGCTGCTGAGCAGCACGTTGCCCGCGCCGTTGATGGTCGTATTCGCAAGCAGCGCCTCGGTGGTGTTGGCGATCTCGTTGATCGACACCGAACCGGCCACGCCGAGCTTGCCCTTGGCGCCGGCCAGGCTCGCGCTCAAGGTGCGGATGCTGCCATCCACCTCGGCCTGCACGGCGAGGTTCCCGCCCATGTCCACGGACGCGTCCTGCAGGCGCGCGGCGGTGGTGCCGGTGAGCGTGTTCATGGCGAACGAACCCGCGATGCCGTTGCCGTTCCCCTGCGTGGAGATGGTCACGGCCCCCGACAGCGCCTCGATCGCAAGCGTGTTCTGCGCCTGCACCGTCACGTCGTCGGCCTGCGTCACGCGCACACCATCGCGCAGTTCGGCGGTGGTGTTGGCGGTGATCTCGTTCACCGACGCGTCGCCCGACATCGCAATGCCGAACTTGCCGCTGCCCGCCCCGCCGCCGGCCGCGCTGCCCCCGCCGCTGTTGGTGTCGCCCGAGCCGCTGGGCGCATCGGTCTGCGCCTTGCTGTTGGTGGCGATGGCGCCCGCCACGGAGTAAGAGCCGATCTCGGTGCCGGCTGTGGCCTGCACCAGCAGGTCGCCGCCCGTGGCGATGGTGCCGGTGGCGGGCGCGGTGTCGTTGACGGTGTCGCGGTTGCCGATCAGCGCCATCACCGTGTTGTCGATGCTGTTGAGCGAGACCGACATGCCGATGCCCACCGGGCCCTTGGTGACGGCGACGCCGCCAGCGATGGCGATGGTGCGCAGGTCGGATTCGGCCTCGACCGTGACATTGCCCCCCGCCACCACGCGTGCCTTGTCGTCGATGGCGGCGACGGTGTCGGTGTTCATGGTGATGATGCTCACCGCGCCTTCGATGGTGATCGAGTCGGAGCTGCCACCGGCTTCGGTGACGGAGACCAGGTGGTGCTGCGACTCGGCGCTCACGTCGACCGTTTGCGCGGCCCGCACGTTCGCGCCATCGTGGATGCTGGCCGTGGCCTGGCCGCCGATGTCCAGAATGCTGGCCACGCCACCGATGGCGCCCTTGCCGCCCGTGGTGCCGAGAAATTTTTTCGAGGCAATGCCGGCGGCCGTGACGAGGTTGACCTCGTTGCGCGCGGACACGTCCACCGACTGTTGCGACAGGTCCAGCGCCGGTGTGGCCGTGGTGTTGGCGCGCTGGTTCACCTGCGCGCCCTCGGCGATCCAGGCGTTGGCGCTGTTGTCGAAGCCGAGCAGGCTCACGCCCGCCGCAATGCCCAGACCGTCTTTGCCCTTGGCCGAGTTGATGGTGTAACCCGTGAGCACCAGGTCCAGCAGGTTGCCTTGCAGGTGGTTCAGGATGGCCGCCGGCGAATTCCAGTTGATCTGCCAGGGGTAGGGGATGAGGGTCTTCGCGTCCACGCGCATTGCGCCTTGCGCGTCCACCTGGGCGTTCGCGCCGATCCAGGCGTTGGCGTGGTTGCCGAAGTTGGCGATGACGGCCGAGCCGCCGATGGCCGTGCCGGTGGAGGTGGACTGCGCGGTGGCGCTGGCGTTGGGCGCCTCGGTCACCGAGGCCTCGACCGTGAGCGCGCCGGCCGAGCGCACCGAGGCATTGGCCGCGATACTGGCGTTGGCGGTGTTGCTCGAATCGGCCCAGGCCACGGCGCCGGAGGCGTTGAACTTGCCTTCCTTGATGCCGGGGAACATGAAGCTGCTGAGCTTGTCGGCGTTGACGCCGCTCAGCTTGCCAGTCGCGCTGAGGATGGAGCTGGTGACGTTGCGCTGGATGCCGGCCTTGAAGTTGGTCATCCGCGCGGAGAGGCTGCTCGGGTTGCCCAGCGTGGCGGCGTTGGCGCTGGTGTTGTTCTGTTCGACGTCGGTGATGGCGCTCACGCTCACGTCGCCCGTGTTGGTGGTGACGGTGCCGCCCAGCGTGGCGGTGGTGGTGGAGGTGGATTCGTTCACGGCGATGCCGATGCCCAGGCCGCTGCCGCCGGTGTTCTTGGCGTCGGCCAGCACCGTGATGTCGGCCTTGGTCTCGGCCTTCACCGCGAGCGAGCCGGCTTCGGTGGTGGTGCTGGCGCCGATGTTGACGGCCGTGTCGATGGTGCTCAAACCGCGCGCGAACACCGCGTCGATCGGCTTGTTGGTGGAGTTGACCGTGGCCGAGACGTTGAGCTCGACCTCGGTGCTCGCGCCCAGCGTGGCCGCGTCACCCGCACGCAGCAGGCTGTTGCCGTCGACCGTCAAGCGGGCCGACGCGTTGGACTCGCCCCAGGCGGCGGAGAAGAGCAGGGGGCTGGCAAAGGTGGGCTTGGCCGCCGCCGTGGACGAGGCCTGCACGTCCAGGTCTTGCGTGGCTTCGACCTTGCTGCCGCCGCCGATGGTCACGGCAGCATGGGATTCGGACAGCGACACCAGGGGCACGCTGCTGAAGTCGAACAACTGGTCGTTGAGCAATTGCACTTCACCGCTGTCTTCAGACGGCAGCCAGCTCTGGTCGGCCAGCTTCAGCGCGGTGCCCAGCACGTTGAACGTCATGGACGTGTCGGTTGTGGCCTGGATCGACACATTGCGGCCGCTGATGTGGCTGGCGACCACGGGTCCGGCGGTGGGCTGGTGGTCGTCGATGGTGACGGTGGCGCGGGCATCCTTTTCGAAGCCGGCGCGCGCGCCCGCGCTCGCGGAAATGGTCACGTCGCCGCTGGCGTCGATGCGCACGCCACGCAGCGTGGTGGTGGCGATGGCATCGGTCTTGACGGCCAGAAACTCGCCGCCGGGGCCGTCGCTCAGGTCGTCGGCTTCGCTGTTGATGTACGTCTGCGCGTCGGCCAACGTGGTGTTGGGGGCCTGCTCGAGCAGGGTGACGATGGCCGAGGTGTCGGCGTTCGCCTTGAGCGTGACGTTGGCGCCTTTGATCGTCGCGTTGGTGGCCGTGATGCTGGCGCTCGCGCTGCGATCCGCTCCGATGGCGTTGATGTCTTGTGCGATGAGCGATACGTCGCCGCCGGCATGGCCGTTGCCGCCTTGGGCCAGCAGCATGGAACCGTCGCCCAGCGCGATGTGCGAGGCCTTGATGGTGAGGTTGCCCGAATCACCAACAGAGTTCCCATTGATGTGGTCGTTGCGCGTGCCGCCGGCCACCTGGCGGGTGGAGATCACCACGCCATCGGCCACGGTCACGTTGTCGTCGGCCTGCAGCGTGAGGCTGCCGGCGTTCCAGGTGACGCCGCCACCGCTGGCATTGGCGCCGCTGCGCAGCAGGTCGGCCGAGATGGTGATGTTTGCCGGGTCGATCAACACGCTGCCGGCCACGCCTTGCGTGGCGCTGGCCTGCAAGCTGCCGCCCGCGAGTTCCACTTCCTGCTTCGCGGAGAACTCGACGAAGCCGCCGTCGCCGCTGCTGCCCGCATTGGCCGACACCACGGCGCCACTTTGCAGCGTGGCCTTCTGGTCGGCCATGACCTCCACGCGCCCGCCGTGGGCGTTGGCGCCGCTGCCATCGGCGCTCACCTGGCCGGCCACGGCGATGTCGCCCGCCGCGAGCAGGCGCACCACGCCGCCGTCCATGCGCACGCTCGCGGCCATGGGCAATTGGTCGATGTTGACCAGGCTCTTGAATGCCACCTGGGCCTGGCCGCCGGCCAGGATCTGCGCGCCCGATCCGATCTGAATACTGCCCGCCGCAATGGTGGCGGCGTCGGCCGCGTGGATGCGGCCCTGGATCTGCACCAGGCCGGTAGGGCTCAGCGGAATGCGGCCCGCGAGCGCCTGCGCCGTGGCGTCACCGTCGATCACGCCCAGCGGCGAGATCAGCTGGTTCATGAACGCGGCCGTGGGCGTGGACAGCGTGAGGCTGCCCGTGTTGATCACGCCCTGCGCCCCCACGATCACGCCGTAGGGGTTGAAGAAGTACACGTTGCCGCCGAGCTGGCCGTTCTGGAAGCTGTTGAGCAGGCCGTTGATGTACGAGCGCTCGCCGTACACCAGGTTGAGCAGGTTGTGGGTTTGCCCTGGCAGGTAGAGGTTGACGGTCTGGCCCGCGTTGACGCCGAAACTCGAGAACGAGTTGTAGGCGTTGGCGCCGCGCACCGTCTGGGTGGAAATGTCGGTGACCGATCCGTTGGTCGAGACCTGGGTCTGCGTGCGGCCATCGGGCACGATCTGCGCCAGCGCGGTGCCGCCGCCTACCATGCAGGCTCCGAGGGTCATCATGGCGTTTCGGAGGGCGCAGCGGCGCAGCACACAAAGGTACTGGCGGCGCAGGTATCCCATGGCGGATTGAGTCATTGTTTGAGCCTCGTATCTGGATACTGGGTAGCACCACTCGCCAATGAAACGGATGGCACGGTATGCGCTCAGTCCTGTCCCACGCTGAAGTTGCCGGTGGGTCGCTGCCTCCCTATAGCGCCGGGCGAATCTAGCAGAACCTGTGTGAATTGCGACATTTTGTAAATTTTCGCGTGACATATCGCGCGGTTGGCGCCATTCATGGGGAATCCCCCGCAAGGAAAACCCATGAAGCCACGCATCGAAAAGGACCCGCTCGGGGCCCATTGGTGTGCCGGCCGATCGCCGCTGGCGGGGCCCTTAGGGGTGCGCCGCGTGGTAGGCGTTTTCCACCTCGGCGATCATCGCCATGCTGGCCGTCGACAGCGCGCGGCCGGTTCTTGTGCAGCAAGCGATGAGCTGGGGTTGGATGTCGGTGTCCACCAAGGGCACGAAGACAACCGGCGAACGCCGGGACGACGTGCTCAGCACACGCTGCGTCAGGATGGCGATGCCAATGCCCGTTTCCGCCGCCGTGCGCATGACCTCGTAGGAGTTGGTGGTCATCACCACGCGAGGGGCGATGCCGGCCTGCATGAACATGCGGTCCAGTACCGCGCGCAAGGCCAGCGAGTCGTCGGGCATCACCAGTTCGAACTCGGCGCAATCGCGCAAACGCACCGTGCGCCGGGACGCCAGCGGGTGCGTTTTCTGCACCATCACACAGGCGCCGACCTGGTGGCGAATGGCAAAGGTGACGTTGGGGCTGGGCTGGGGGTTGAAGGCCAGCGCGAAGTCGATTTCGTCCGCGAGCAGCATCTCGATGAGGCGTGGCGAATTGCCGACCACGACGTGGTAGTCGATCCCTGGATGCGATGCGCGGAAGGCGGTCAGCACCGTGGGCAGAAGCTCGCGCCACATGCCCTCGTTGACGCCCAGGTTGATGGTTCCCCGGTCGAGCCCGAGCAGCGAGTTCACCTCGGTTCTCGCCGCCCCCAGTTCGGCCATGGCGCGCTTGAGCCGGTAGAGCAGAATTTCGCCGGCGGCCGTCAGCCGAAGCCCGTCGCGCCCTCGGCCCCGCTCGAACAGCGGCGTGCCCATTTCTTCTTCGAGCTGCTTGACGTGGCGGTTGATGGCCGAGGCGGCCACGTGGATCTGGTCCGACGCCTTGCGAAACGAACCCGCCCGCGCGACCTCATGGAAGTAGCGCAGCGGCAGTGGGTGTTTCAGCGGGATGAAGGCGTCGCGGGACACGGTGACTCCTGAGCGCTTCGGTGGACCGACGGGTCTCGAAGTCTACTGGCGCAAGGCGCGGGCGATCACGGGACCATCAGCTCGATGAGAAACGGCCCGGGGGTGCGAACGGAGCGCTCGAAGAGCCGGTTGAAGTCCGCCATGCTGTCCACCCGCGCGGCTTCCACCCCAAAGCCCTGGGCGATGCGGACCCAGTCCAGGGCCGGTGCGTCGAGCGACAGCAAGGCGGCGCTCTGCGCACCCGGGACGGCATGGACCCGCTGCATTTCGTTGAACAGGATCGCATAGCGCCGGTTCGAGAAGATGAGGGTGGTGACGTCCAGGCGGGCGCGGGCTTGTGTCCACAGGCCTTGAACGGTGTAGAGCGCGGAGCCGTCGGCCTGCAGGTTCACCACGCGGCGCCCCTGGCCCGCCATGGCCGCGCCGGTGGCCATGGGGATGCCGGAGCCAATGGCGCCGCCCGTGAGGGACAGCCAGTCGTGGGGCGCGGCGTGCGCGGTGCCGCTGAAGGCGTCGCGCCCGAAGGTCACGCCTTCGTCGACCACGATCGCGCCGTCCGGCAGCAAGGCCGCCAGCGACGCCGCGAACGCCTGGGGTGTCACCGCGCCGGTGGCGGCGCTTGGTCGGTCGCCTGCGCTCGGCCATGGTCCGCTGACCGGGCATCCCAGCCGCTCGGCCAAGCGCTCCAGCGCGTCCTCGATGTCCTGCTCGGGCGTGGCCAGTAACGGGATCGAAACGCCTTCGGGCTCTGGCCGGGCCGGCCCGCTCGGTCCGGCGAAGGCGAGCACCGGGCGGCGCGCACCGGCCAGCACGAGGTGCGTCGTGTCCGCCAGCGATTGCACCGCCGGTTCGACGCCGTAAGGAATGCGCTGCACCTCGGGCCTCCCGCGTCCACGGGCCAGCTTGCGGATGGACGTGTTCGTCATGAGGCGCACGCCGGTTTTCTGCGCAATGCGCCCGGCGGCCGCGAGGCCACGCCCGTGCAGCGCTTCGCCGCCCAGCAGCAACACGGTCCGGGCGTCGGCGAGGGCCAGCAGCGACGCGATCCGATCGATGCGCGCGTCATCGATCCGACCGCGTGGCACCTCCGCGACGGCGGGTGAGGGCACCGCGCCGTCTTGCCAGCAGACGTCGGAGGGCAGGATCAGGCTCGCGATGCGGCCGCCTTGGGCCTTGGCCATGGCGACGGCCGTGGCCGCATCCGATCCCACGGCGTGCACGTCCAGGCAGGTGCGGGTCCAGGCGGAGACCGTGCGCGCGAGGTTCTCGGTTTCGGCGGCCAGTGGCGGATCGAGCGGCCGGTGGCCGTGGGCCTGGTCGCCGATCAGGTTCACGATCGGCGTGCCGGCCTTCTTCGCGTTGTGCAGGTTGGCCAGGCCATTGGCCAGTCCGGGTCCGCAGTGCAGCAAGGTGGCGGCGGGCTTCTGCGCGATGCGGCCATAGCCGTCGGCCGCGCCGGTGGCAACGCCCTCGGCCAGCGTGGGCACCGCCACCATGCCGGGCACGCGGTCCAGTGCCGCCACGAAGTGCATTTCGCTGGTGCCGGGGTTGGCGAAACAGGTGTCGACACCGGCCGCCACCAAGGTGTGGATGAGCGCGGCGGCGCCATTCATGCGGGGCTCGGCGTGGCTCAATCCAGCTTCAGGCCGAGCTTGGTCACCAGGCCTCTCCAGGTATCGATCTCGTTGCGCACCAGTTTCTGGAACTCGTCGGGTGTGCTGCTGCTGGCGGGCGCGCCCCGTTCCTCGAACTGCCTGATGACGTCGGGCGAGGCGAGCACCGCGGCCACCTCGGTGTGCAGGCGGTTGACGATGGGGCGGGGTGTGCCGGCGGGCGCGAACAGACCCAACCAGGACTTCATGCCCATCCCGGGATAACCCGCTTCGGTCATCGTGGGCACCTCGGGCGCCAGGGCGATGCGCTCGGGCGTGAGCATTGCCAGCGCCTTCATGCGCCCCGCCTTGACCAGCGGCATGGCCAGTGCGGCGTTCTCGAACATGAACTGCACCTGGCCGGTCATCAGGTCGGTCCACGCGGGGGCGCCGCCTTTGTAGGCGACGTGCGCAGCGGTGATGCCGGTCAGGTGGTTGAACTGCTCGCCATACAGGTGGTTCGTCGTGTTGTTGCCGTAGGACGCGTAGTTGATCGGCGTGGCGCTGTGTTTGGCATGGGCGACCAGCTCCGCCACGGTGTTGGGTGCGAAGCGCGGGCTCGCGACGATCATGTAGGCGCCGCTGACGAGTGTGGAGATCGGCTGAAGGTCCTTGACCGGGTCGTAGGCCAGCGAGCGGGTCGTGGCCGGCGCGATGGTGATTTCCGAGGGCGCGCCGAGCAGCAGCGTGTAGCCATCGGGCTCGGCGCGCGCCACGGCCTGCGTGCCGATCTTGCCGCCGGCACCAGGGCGGTTTTCGACGATCACCGGCTGGCCCAATCGGCGCGCGAGCCGATCGGCCACCAGCCGGGCCGTGGTGTCCGCGCTGCCACCCGGCGGCCAGGACACGATGATCCGTAGGGGTCGGTTGGGCCATGCGTCGCCTTGCGCCCAGCCCGAGGCACACACGGTGCTGGTCAGCGCGAAGGCAAGGAACTGGCGACGTCCTGTGGACGGCGCACCGGCGAGGGCGGCATCTTGGGTGTTCATGAAGCTTTTCTCCTGTGGCGGTGGATCGATCCGGTCGGTTCGGCTGGGGTGGTTGAAGGTGTCAGGACGCGGCGGGCGCCGAGAAGCGCTCGTCGCGCCACTTGAAGGCGGCTTTCAACCCATCCTGGGCGGCACGGTCGAAGAACTCGCGCTTTTCCTCGGAGTCCAGCAGGTGGATCAGCGCGAAGGTTTCCGCGCCCGCATCCATCGCGGCCTGGAAGCCGCGGATTTCGTAGCTGCGGTTGATGCACTGCTTGTTCATCTGCATCGCCGAGGGCGCGATCATGGCGAACTTGAACGCGAGCTGGCGCGCCGCGTCGAGCAGTTGCGCCGCAGGCACGACGCGGTTCACCAGGCCCACGCGCTCGGCTTCGTGCGCGCTCAGGCGCTCACCGGTCAACATGAGTTCCTTGGTCTTCTTCATGCCCAGGACCCAGGGCATGATGGCCAGCGGTGGGGCGGACTGGAACTGGATTTCCGGTTCCCCGAACTGCGCATCGTCGGCGGCCAGCGTGATGTCGCAGACCATCGAGAGTTCGCAGCCACCGCCCAGGCAAAAGCCGTTCACCGCGGCGATGACGGGCAACCGCGAACGCCAGATCTTCAGGCAGGTGTCGTTGCCCATGCGCGCGTGTTCGCGCCAGTCCTGAACGGTGGTGAAGGGCTTCTCGCGCGGCGAGAGATCGAAGCCCGAACTGAAGGCACGGCCGGCGCCGGTGATGACCACGGCCCGGATGTTCTGGTCGGCTTCGAGCCGGTCCATCGCATGCTGGATCTCCAGCAGGATGTCGTCGCCGAGCGCGTTCATCTTCTCGGGCATGGCCAGTGTGATGGTGGCCACCCAGCGGTCGATGTCGAGCCGGATGCAGTGGTAGGCGTGGGGGTTCGGGGAGGCGTTCATGTGGTGCGTCATTGAAGAAAGTTAGTGGGTGGTGGAGACGGGGGACTTGGGAACGATGAGGGCATCCAGGGCGCACGCGCCCCGCCCCTGGGGGAGGACGGCCACGGGGTTGAGGTCCATGGCTTCGATCACGTCGGCGTAGGCTTCGCAGATCTGGCTCACGCGCACGACGATGTCTTCGAAGGCGCGCGCGTCGGCCGGTGGCGCGCCGCGGAATCCCGCGAGCAGGCGCGCGGCGCGGGTCTGCTGGACCAGCGAACGGGCGCGTTCGGCGTTCAGCGGCGCGAGCGCAAACGCGCTGTCGTGCATCAGCTCGACCAGCACCCCGCCAGCGCCCACCACCACGCCGCGGCCGAAGGGCGGATGCTGGGCGGTCCCCACGATCATTTCGATGCCGCCGCTGACCATCTCCTGAACGACCACGCCGTCGAGCCGGGCCTGCGGCGCGTACTGGCGCGCCGAGGCCAGTATCCGGTCGAAGGCGGCCGCGACCTGCTCGGTCGACGTCAGGTTCAGGGCGATGCCGCCGGCTTCGCTTTTATGGGCGATGTCCGCCGAGTGGATCTTGGCGACCACGGGAAACCCGATGGCTTGCGCCGCCCGAGCGGCCTCGTCGGCGGTGATCGCCAGCTGTTCCCGGGTGATGCGGATGCCATGCTCGTCCAGGAATCGCTTGGCTTCGTGTTCCGACAGCGCCACGCCGGTCGACAGCCGCTGGTGCCATTTCTGATGGGGCTGCATGCGCTCGGGCTGTTCGTGGTGCGCGGGCGGGCCGCGGTGCCAGTCCACCAGCGCGCGAAGGGCGGCCAGCGCCGTCCTGGCGCCCTGCAGCACCGCAACGGTGCTGCCTTGCAGGGGCTCGATGGTGACGGGGTGCAGGGGGCCGGCCACGTTGCTGTAGAACACGATGGGCTTGGTGGCCGTTGCGCTGACCTCGCGTGTGACCTCGGCCAGCTTGCGGTAGCCCAGCGCCGCGCCCTCGCTCAGGCCGGCGGGGCAGTCCTGGGACACCGCGAGCACCGACACGTCGGGGTCCTGGAGCAAGGCGTGCATGGCGCTGGCGTACATCGCGGGGTCTGCCAGCGCGGCGCTCGTGGCGTCCAGGGGGTTGGCGGGCGTTGCATAGCCTGGCAGCGTGGCCCTGAGCGCCTCGTGGGTCGACGCACCGAGATCGGCGAATCGAATGCCCGCTTCATGGGCGAGGTCGCAGGTCAGCGCCACCTCGCCGCCGCTGATGTTGATGACGGCCAAGCCGTCGCCCCGGGGTGGCACGCGCACGGTGCTGAACAGCGCGCAGGCCTCCACCAGTTCGTCCAGATCGTTCACCACGGCGATGCCGGCCTGCCGCAGGAATTCGCTGGTGGCGGCATGGGAGCTCGCCAAGGAGCCCGTGTGCGCGGCCGATGCCGCCGCACCCGTCGCGGTGCGTCCCACTTTCAGCGCGACCACGGGCTTGCCCGCGGCGCGCATGAGCTGGGCGGCCTGCGCCAGGCGTTCCGGGCGGCGAATGGCCTCGAGAAAGAGGCAGGCCATGCGGGTGTTCGGGTCGGCGGCGAAATGCGCGAGGTAGTCGTCCACGTCCAGCGAGGCGGCGTTGCCGACGGACACGACGTTGCTCAGCCCGAAACGGCCCGTGCTGCTCAGGGCCACGCAGGCGGAGCCCGAGTGCGCCGCGATGGCGATGCCGCCCCGCACGGGGTTGGCCGGCAGCGGGGCGCTGTACAAGGCGAAGTTCGCGTGCAGGTTTCGCACCCCCAACACGTTCGGCCCGCAAACCAGCATGCCGGAGCGCTCGCAGAAGGACGCCAGCGAGGCCTGGAGCCGGCGGCCCTGCTCGCCGACCTCCGAAAAACCGCTGGCAAACACCACGGCGGCCCGGGCGCCCCGCGCCGCCGCCTGCTCGAGCACGGGCAAGACCTTGTCCGCCGACACCGCGATCGCCACGCAATCCGGCGTGGACGGGACCGCGTCGAGGCTGGCGAAACAGGCCACACCTTCGGCCTGCGTCTCGCGCGGATGCACGCCATACACCGTGCCGCCGTAGCCGGCACGCGCGAGGTTGCGCAACACGCGGTTGCCGAGCGCATCGGCACGGGATGAAACGCCGACCACCGCGACCGACGCGGGATTCAGCAAGGGCTGCAGGGTGCTGGATGCCATGGTGGGGTGCTCATTCATGGACGTTCACCACCACACGGCCCCGCACCTTGCCCGCGAGCAACTGCGGGGCGAGCCCGATGGCGTCGCGCAGCCCGATGGTCTGCGACAGCGAGGCCAGCAAAGCGCGGTCCATTTCATCGGCCAGGCGCGACCAGGCGCGCAGACGCAGTTCCCGCGGCGCCATGACCGAATCGACCCCGGCCAGCGTCACACCGCGCAAGATGAACGGCGCCACCGTCTGCGAGAGGTCCATGCCCTGCGCGAGGCCACAGGCCGCCACGACGCCGCCGTAGCGGGTGGTGGCGCAGGCGTTGGCCAGCGTGTGGCTGCCCACGGAATCGACCACGCCGGCCCACCGCTCGCGGCCGAGGGGCTTGCCGGGGGAAGACAAAGAGGCGCGATCGATCACGTCGCACGCGCCCATGGCCTTCAGGTATGCCGCTTCTTCGGGGCGGCCCGTGCTGGCCACCACCTTGAAGCCGCGGCCGGCCAGCAGCGCGATCGCCACGCTGCCCACCCCGCCCGCGGCCCCGGTCACCAGCACCTCGCCATCCGAGGGCCGCAGGCCATGGTCTTCGAGCTTCATCACGCACAGCATGGCGGTGTAGCCGGCGGTGCCGAGCGCCATCGCGCTGCGGCTGTCGAGCCCGGGCGGCAGCGGCACCAGCCAGTCGCCCATGACGGACGCCTTCTGCGCCAGGCACCCCCAATGCTTCTCGCCCACGCCCCAGCCGTTGAGGATGACGCGATCGCCCACGCGCAGGGCGGGGTGCTCGCTGTGTTCGACGACACCCGCGCCATCGATGCCCGGCACCATGGGCCAGGCGCGGACCACCGGATCGCCCCGCGCGATGGCCAGGGCGTCCTTGTAGTTCAGCGACGAGAATTCGATGCGCAAGCGGGTATCGGCGGGGGGCAGCTCCGAGTCGTCGATGCGCCTGATGGCGGCATGGACATTCCCGTGCTCTTGCGTGAGGACGATGGCCTGAGACACTGTATGGGCTCCTTTTCAATCGCAGGACATTCCTGCCGTGGAGCGCAATCTAAAACCGGCCTTGTGTCATCGCAAGCGCCGTTTTTGCGCATATGTGTTCTCGTTTCGAGAACGGTTCTTCTTGTCTGAGACAACTTTTCAACCTGTCATCGACCACCATGAAAACCCGCACTGAAAAAGACACCTTCGGCCCGATCGACGTGCCGGCAGATCGCCTCTGGGGCGCGCAGACGCAGCGTTCGCTGCAGAACTTCGACATCTCCGGCGAGCGCCAGCCGCGCGAGATGATCCGCGCGCTGGCGCAGGTCAAGCGCGCGTCGGCCGTGGTCAACCACGCGCTGGGGCTGCAGGACGAGAAGAAGACGAAGGCCATCGTGGCGGCGGCCGACGAGGTGATCGCCGGTGACCACGAGGTCGAGTTCCCGCTGGTGGTCTGGCAGACCGGCTCGGGCACGCAGACCAACATGAACGTCAACGAGGTGCTGGCCAACCGCGCCAGCGAACTGCTCGGTGGCGAGCGTGGGGAAGGGCGCCTGGTGCACCCGAACGACGACGTGAACCGCAGCCAGTCGAGCAACGACGTGTTCCCCACCGCCATGCACGTGGCTGCGGTGGAGGCGATCACACGCCGGCTACTGCCGGCCATTGCGCTGCTGCGCGGCACGCTGGCCAAGAAGGCGCATGACTTCGACGACATCGTGAAGATCGGCCGCACCCATCTGCAGGACGCCACGCCGCTCACGCTGGGGCAGGAGTTCTCGGGTTGGGTCGCGCAATTGGCCCACGGCGAAGCGCATGTGCGCGCCGCATTGCCGCATCTGTGCGAACTCGCGCTGGGCGGCACGGCGGTCGGCACGGGCCTGAACGCGCCCAAGGGTTATGCGGAGCAGGTCGCGGCCGAACTGGCCCGGCTCACGGACTTGCCCTTCGTGACTGCGCCGAACAAATTCGAGGCCATGGCTTCGGTGGATGCGCTGGTGCACGCGCACGGCGCGCTCAAGACGCTGGCCGCCAGCATGATGAAGATCGCCAACGACGTGCGCTGGCTCGCCAGCGGCCCGCGCAGCGGCATCGGCGAACTCAGCATTCCCGAGAACGAACCGGGCTCGTCGATCATGCCCGGCAAGGTCAACCCGACGCAGAGCGAGGCCGTCACCATGCTGGCCGCGCAGGTGTTCGGCAACGACGTGGCGATCAACTTTGGCGGCGCCTCGGGCAACTTCGAACTCAACGTGTTCCGCCCGATGGTGTCGCACAACTTCCTGCAGAGCGTGCGCCTGCTGGCCGACGGCATGAAGAGCTTCAACGACCACTGCGCCGTGGGCATCGAACCCAACCGCGCGCGCATCACCGAGCTGGTGGAGCGTTCGCTGATGCTGGTGACCGCGCTGAACACGCACATCGGCTACGACAAGGCGGCGCAGATCGCGAAGAAGGCGCACAAGGAGGGCAGCACGCTGCGCGAAGCCGCGCTCGCATCGGGCCACGTGACGGGCGAGCAATTCGACGAATGGGTGGTGCCGGAGAAGATGACGGGTCGATAGGCCGAAGGCGGCGTGGCGTTGCCCGCTACCATCGGCGCCATGATCTCGCTACCCTGGGGCTCGTCTTTCAACGTTGAGCCGTTCACCAGCTTCACCCTGGCCATCCTGCTGCTCTTCATCGGCAAGGGCCTCACGCAACGGTACGGCTGGCTGCAGCGCTACAACATTCCCGAGGCGGTGGTGGGCGGCATGTTTTGCGCGCTGGTGGTGTGCGGCCTCCATGTCGCGTTCGACCTGCGCATCGTGTTCGAGCTGGGCGCGCGCGACATGCTGCTGCTGTATTTCTTCGCCGCCATTGGCCTGAACACCGAAGTGCGCACGCTGCGCGAAGGCGGCAGGCCCATGGTGGTGTTGCTGGCCCTGGCCATCGTGTTCATGCTGCTGCAGAACGGCCTGGGCATGGCGGTGGCCGAGGCGTTTGGCCTCGACCCGCGCGCGGGCCTCATGACCGGCTCGATCGCGCTCGTCGGCGGCCTCGGCACCACCGTGGCCTGGACGCCGTATTTCGTGGAGACGCTGGGCATTGCGAACGCCGGTGAACTCGGCGTGGCCGCCAGCATGCTCGGTATGGTCGCGGCTTGCCTGGTGGGCGGCCCCGTGGCGGCCTGGCTGATGCGGCGGCACGGCACCGTGCCGTCGGGCACGGCCGACGTGGAGGTCGGCACGCGCTACCAGGACGAGGACCACCTGCGGCTGGACTACCACGGCGTGCTGCTCGCGCTGCTCTGGCTCAACCTGGCGCTGCTGCTGGGCAGCGGCCTGAACAGTCTGGTGGCACTGACCGGGCTGAAACTGCCGGCGTTCGTGGGCTGCCTCATGGCGGGCATTGTTCTGCGCAATGTGGGGCAGTGGTTGAGACCGAACGGCGGCCGTTTGTGGAACTGGCCCCGCATGCGGCTGGGTGTGGCGCTGATGTCCGACATCAGCCTGGGCCTGTTCCTCACCATGGCGCTGATGGGCTTGCGTCTGTGGGAGCTGGGCCCGGTGCTGGGTTTCATGGCCACCGCGATGGCGCTGCAGGTGGCCCTGGCCGTGGCCTTCACCGCGTTCGTGGTGTTTCGCTGCATGGGGCGCAACTACGAAGCGGCGGTCGTCTGCGCGGGCTTTGGCGGTGTCGTGCTGGGCTCGACCGCAACGGCGATCGCCAACATGAGCGCCGTGGTGCGAACCCATGGCGCCGCGCCGCGCGCGTTCATCGTCGTGCCGCTGGTGTGCGGGTTCTTCATCGATCTGGTCAACGCGCTGGTGATCGGCCTGCTGGCGCGTTGAGTGGATCAACCGGGAGCTGGCTGTCCCGTTTCCAGTGGGAGTGGCAACGCAACCCAGACCGTGCGCAGGCGGCCAACAACGGTGGGCAGTGGGTCGCGTTCAAACGTGGCCGTGATCGCCAGCCGTATGGGTCTTGCAGCGTGCCCTGGCAAGCTCGCCACTGATGAAGATGCGTACCCCGGCATATCCGGCGTCTTTCCGAATCTCAGTCGCGACCACGGAGGCCGGGTCGAACACGATGCCGTCGTCGACCGTGAAGCGGGCGATGTCGCGGAAGGTCTGAACCACGGATGCCAGATCGCTGGCTCCGAAGCCGAGCAGGTCGGCGTCACGTGTGGCCCGGTGCGGCATGTCGTACCAGAGGGTGAACAGCAGCGCGCCCTTGAGCAGAAATCGGCATGCTCGGACTGGCTCAGGCGATACAGCATGCGCTCCAACGCGAAGCGCACCAGCAACTGATTGAAATCCACGCCCTGCGCCTTGGCCACATTGAGCAGGCGGGCGCGCACGGATGCTGCTGCACGGTTCATTCTGTGGCCTCCAGATAGGGGCGCATCACGTTGGCGACGCGGCCGATCTGGGCGTAGTGCCAAAGATCGTCCACAGTGGCTTTGCGCTGGGCGCGAACGTCTTTCAACGCTTCCAGTGCAACGTCCAGGCTATCTTGTTGCGATGCTTGAAGCAGTCCACGACCGTTTTCGCCACACCGTAAATCCGCAGCTTCACGCCATCGCGCAGATGTTCTTCGATACCGGCCGCATAGACATCGGCCACCATCTGCACCATCTTGATGGGCGGGTAGTCGATGCGGGGCGCGTGGCATGGCGATCCAGACATGGCGAGGGAGCTGGGTGGTGACTTCGTGAAACTGCAGGGCGGTCAGAAGACAGAACACGGCTTGCGGCGCCTTGGTGGCGACGCTTGCAAGACTCTCGAATTCGGAAGGCTGGGTGTCCGGCAGACGGTAGAGGCCGCGTCCGATTCTCTCCAGCAGGCCAGAAGCCGCGAGGCGCGTCAGGACGATGCGAGGTGCGCCGATCGCATCCAGATCGTTGGCACGGAGCAGTCCGTTCCGGCGAGCAAGATCCAGGATGCGCAGGGTATGGGTGTCTGCAGGCATGCCCAGGAGTGCGTTCCTTTATTTCGTTAAAAACAAGTTTTTGACGATAAATTGGAACATTCAAGCGACAACACGAGCGGACGTCGTTCGCGAAGGAACCACACGAAAGAGGCCGCGCGTCGCGGCCTCTTTCGTGAAGCGATCGGTGTCAGTGGCTGGCCGCCGCCAGCGCCTGGTCGATCCAGCCGTCGAACGTCTTCTGGTGCGCCTTGATCCAGGCATCGGTGTGGCGCTCGATGTCTTGCGGGCGGTTCTCGCCATCGCGCATGCGCCGGTTCTGCGCGCTGATGTCCGCGATCGGCAGTTCCATGATTTCGAACAGCTTCGCGGCGGCCGGGTGCTGCTCGACCCAGGCCTTGTTGGCCACGATGTATTCGTTGTTCAGCGGAAAGCCGTAGTCCCGCCCGTTGGCCAGTTGGGTGTTGGTGCCGGCCTGCACGCCCGGCATGGCCGAGAACGGCACTTGCAGCCAGACCACGTCCTGCCCGGTGCGCAGCACATTGCTGAGCCAGTACGGCGTCCAGGCGTAGAACAGCACGGGTTTGCCCTGTCTGAAGCGCGCGACCGTGTCGGCCATCAGCGCGGGATAGTTGCCCTGCGTGTAGCTCACGGTGTCGCGCAGCTTGAAGGTGGTCAGCTGGTGGTCGACCACGGCCTCGCCACCCCAGCCCGCGCCGGGGCCGACGAGATCGGCCTTGCCGTCACCGGTGGTGTCGAAGAGTTGCGCGAGCTGGGGGTCGGTGAGCTGGCTCAGGTGCGTGATGTTGTACTGGTCGGCGGTCTTCTTGTCGATCATGTAGCCCTGCACCGCGCCGCGCGCGTACACGCCCTTGCGCGAGAGCCTGTCGTCGCCGCCGGCGGTCTTGTAGAACTCGGCGTGGTGCGGGTTCCAGTGGTTGGCCATGAAGGTCGCGTCGCCGTTGGCAACGGCGAGGTAGGACATGGGGTACTCGACTTCCTTGATGGCTTGAACGTCGTAACCCAACCGCTTCAGCGCGCGCGTGACCAGCAGGGTCTGGAAGGTCTCTTCGCCCAGGTTGCTCTGCAGCGGCAACACAGGGACGCCCGTGCCGGGCAGATCGGTCGAGGCATGGGCGGCGGCCATGCCCAGGGCCAGCAGGCCGGTGACCAGGAGGGTGCGCGTGAGGTGTCGGGTGTTCGTCATCATCGTCATTCGGTCGAGATCTTTCTTTCTGTCAGGGGAAGGGTTGAAGGAGTGGAAGGGACCACCGGCGGTGTGGCCCCGCCGGTGGTGCACATGGCCGGTGGGCCTCAGCGTTTGGCGGCGGCCAGGGCTTGTGCGACCCAGCCGTCAAACGTCTTCTGGTGCGCCTTGATCCACGCATCGGTGTGGCGCTCCACGTCCTGGGGCTTGTTCTCACCATCGCGCATGCGCAGGTTCTGGGCGTTGATGTCGGACACCGGCAGCGACATCACCTCGAACAACCGGGCGGCAGCGGGGTTCTTCTCGGCGAACTGCTTGTTGGCCACGATGCGCTGCGTGTTGAGCACGAAGCCGTAGTTCTGGCCGTTGGGCAGTTTCGTGTCGAGCTTGGCCTGTTCGCCTGGCAACGACGAGAACGGCACTTGCAGCCACACCACTTCATGGCCCGGGCGCAGCACTCCGCTCACCCAATAGGGCGTCCAGGTGTAGTAGAGGATGGGCTTGCCCGCCTTCAGGCGCGTGATGGTGTCGGCGATCAGCGCGGCGTAGCTGCCCTGCACGTGCGTGACGGTGTCGCGCAGCTTGTAGGCGTTCAGGTGGTGTTCGATCACCGCCTCGCAACCCCAGCCGGGCGTGCAGCCCGCCAGGTCGGCCTTGCCGTCGCCGTTGTGGTCGAACAACCTGGCGATGGCCGGGTCCTTCAGCTGGTCCACGTGCGTGATCTTGTGGGCATCGGCCGTCTTCTTGTCGATGAGGTAGCCCTGCGCCGCGCCGGGCGAGTACGCGCCTTGTCGGTAGAGCTTGGCGTCGCCGCCCGCGTTCTTGTAGAAGTCCGCGTGCAGCGGGTCCCAATGGTCGGCCATGAAGGTGGCGTCGCCATTGGCGAGGGCCACGTGGGCCGTGGGGTACTCCACTTCCTTGATGGGCTGCACGTCGTAACCCAGCTTCGCCAGCGCGCGCGACACGAGCAGCGTCTGGAACGTCTCCTCGGCAATGGAACTTTGCAGCGGCTGCACCTTGACGCCTTGGCCGGGCAGGCTCTGCGCCGTGGCGGGGCCGTTGAGGGCCAGGGCCATGAGGCCGCCGCCGAGCAGGGATCGCCACAGGGTGTTGGTCGGGTGGAAGGTCATCGGTTTCCTTTCGATGGGGGGAGAAAAACCTGGGCGCAAACCGCTCAGGAGGTGGAAAGCGGTGGGGTGGGCAGGGTGGCAGGCGGCATGTCGCGCGCGGTCTGCGGAGCGGAGCGCAGCAGACGAACGACCAGGCCCGCGGGGCCCTTCTGCCACCAGTGGCGCGCGCCGCGGCCGGGGCGGCCCAAGGCCTGGGTGATGCGGTCCAGCGCAATCGCCAGCAGCACGATGCCCAGGCCACCGACGGTGGCCATGCCCATGTCGAGCCGGCCGATGCCGCGCAACACCATCTGCCCCAGGCCGCCGACCGCGATCATCGAGGCGATGACCACCATGGACAGCGAGAGCATGAGCGCCTGGTTGATGCCGGCCATGATGGACGGCATCGCCAGTGGCAGTTGCACCTTGGTCAGCATCTGCCACGGCGATGCGCCGTAGGCGCGCGCGGCTTCGATCAGGTCCGGCCGCACCTGGCGGATGCCCAGGTCGGTCAGGCGCACCAGCGGCGGCAGCGCGAACACGATGGTGACGATGACGCCCGGCACGTTGCCGATGCCGAACAGCATCACCACCGGCACGAGGTAGACGAAGGCCGGTGTGGTCTGCATGGCGTCGAGCAGCGGGCGCATCAGGCGCTGCGTGCGGTCGCTGCTGGCCAGCAAGATGCCCAGTGGCAGGCCGATGGCGATGCAGAACACCAGCGAGGTCAGCACCAGCGAGAGCGTGACCATGGCTTCGGGCCAGATGCCGAGCATGGCGACGAGCAGCAGCGAGATCACCGTGCCGACGGCGATGGCGCGGCCGGCAAACTGCCAGGCCAGCAGACCCATCAGCGCCACCATGGCCAGCGTGGGCACGCTTTGCAGCAGCTGTTCCACGCTGGTGAGGGTGGTGTCGATCGGCGCGCGCACGGTCTGGAAGAACGGGCGGAAATGGCTCACGGTCCAGTCGAGGCCGTCGTTGATCCAGCGCTCGATGGGCATGGAGCCGTCCCAGAGCTGGCTGATGCGAAAGCCCTCGCCCAGTGTGTCGGTGGAGGTGGCCGCGTTGCTCATGTCAAGCCAGTTGTCGCTGACCGCGGCCGCGCCCGGGTCGCTCCATGCGTCGCCCGTGTCGGCTGCGGTGGTGGTCGTGCCCATCCACGGATCGGACATGTCGATGGGGGTGGCGGTCGGTGTGGTGGTGTCGATGTCGTTCATCAAGTCGTTCCTTTCCATGTCGGTCAGACCGCGGCGCGGTCGAGAAACTTCAGCAAGGTGTTCTTGCTGATGGCGCCGCAATAGCGGCCGGTGGCATCCACCACGGGCAGCGGGTAGGACGCCTGCGCGGCCTGGCCGAAGAGGTCGGCCACGGGGTGGGCCGCGTGGACCACCTGCACGTCGGGGAGGTAGGCGCGCGACAGACCCAGCGGGCCTTCGTGGTCCTGCAACGCGTTGCGCAGCGAGTCCGCCGAGACCACACCGAGGTAACGTTGCTCGGGGCTGACGACATAGGCCCAGTCGCGGTCCTTGTCCTCCAGCTGCTTGAGCGCGGCGCGCGCGCCCCGGTTCGGGTGTTCGGACACGACCACCTGCGTCTGCCGGGCAATGTCGCCGGCCTTGAACACGGCCGCGGCATCCACCCCACGCACGAAGTTGCGCACGTAGTCATCGGCCGGCTGGCGCAGGATGTCTTCGGGTGTGCCGACCTGCACCACCTGGCCGTCTTTCATGATGGCGATGCGGTCGCCAATGCGCATGGCCTCGTCGAGATCGTGCGAAATGAAGACGATGGTGCGGCGCTTGACCTGCTGCAGGCGCACCAGCTCGCTCTGCATCTCGGTGCGGATGATGGGGTCCAGCGCCGAGAAGGCCTCGTCCATGAGCAGGATCGAGGGGTCGGACGCCAGCGCGCGCGCCAGGCCCACGCGCTGCTGCATGCCACCGGACAACTCATCGGGGTAGCTGTCACCCCAGCCGGCCAGACCCACCTGTTCCAGCGCCTGATCGGCCTGCGCCAGGCGCTCATCGGGCTTGACGCCGGCGAGCTCCAGACCGAAGGCGGTGTTGTCGCGCACCGTCATGTGCGGCATCAGGGCGAACGACTGGAACACCATGCTGATGTCTTTGCGCCGCAGGCGCCGCAAGTCAGCGTCCGACAGGTCGTTGATGTTCTGGCCATCGACCAGGATGCGCCCGGCCGTGGGCTCGATCAGCCGGTTGAGCAGGCGCACGAGGGTCGATTTGCCCGAGCCGGACAAGCCCATGATGACGAAGATCTCGCCGGCCTCGATCTCGAAATCGGCGTCGAACACGCCGATGGACTGACCGGTCTCGGCCAGGATTTCCTGTTTTGTGCGTCCTTCGCGGACACGTTTCAACGCGAGATCGGGTTGATCTCCGAACACCTTGAAAACGTGTTCGATGCGGATGTGTTTGGCCATGAGCGTGCTGCCTCCTGTGCGAGTTGACAAGGCACCGCAGACGGTCATGAAGAAGCAGGGGCACGCGCGTGCCGGCCGGGTCAACAAGACCGCAGACAGACACTGACAGCGACGAATCGGCACACCCAGCGCCTGCCATCACACAGGCCCATGCAGCGGGCCCGGTCTAGGGGGCTGGCACGGGGCGAGGAGTGATGCGGCGTCGAGGCCGGAAGACCGGCCATTTGAAGTCTCTGTGCCGCGACGGGATGCGAGGGCGATCCGCGAGTAGCACATGAGCACCACCGGCCGTAGGCGCGGTGGCTGAGGTGTCATTATAACTTTTGCACATGGATGACCCTGTGCAAGCGCTCAATAGACCCTAAAGAAGGTCCAGAGGCGCGGTCTCAGTGGGCGTCGGTGGCGGGGTGCGCCATGAGCCGATCGGTCATCGCGATGGCCATCGCGCTGAGCAGGAATACCACGTGGATGATGGTCTGCCACATCAGCACCTTCTCGTCGTAGTTGGCGGCGTTGATGAAGGTCTTGAGCAGGTGGATGGAGCTGATGCCGATGATGGCCGTGGCCAGCTTCACCTTGAGCACCGAGGCATTCACGTGGCTCAACCACTCGGGCTGGTCGGGATGGCTCTCCAGGTTCATGCGGCTGACGAAGGTTTCGTAGCCACCGATGATCACCATGATCAACAGGTTGGAGATCATGACCACGTCGATCAGCGCCAGCACCACCAGCATGATCACCGTCTCGTTCAGGCCGGTGAGCACCACGTCGCTCTTGTAGCCGATGCTGCTGATCAGCTTCTGCAGGGCCACCTCGCTGCCAAATGCGGCTTCGATCAGGTGGACCAGCTCGACCCAGAAATGGAACACGTAGATGGTTTGCGCTGCGATCAACCCGATGTAGAGCGGCAGCTGCAGCCAGCGGCTGGCAAAGATCAGGTTGGGCAATGCGCGGATGGCGGGAGGCGGTTTGACGGGGTTTGTCATGGGGTAGGGTGGGTGCGTAGGCCCCGACCGGTCGGCCGGATTGCTGCCGCATTTTAGGGGGAGCGCCGCTGGTATCCTCGGGTTTTTGCCTATTCCCATCGCCCCGCGTAAGTGGCCCGTAAGAGGCCGTGCGCACAGTCGCCAACCAATCCGTTCCCACAACATCCGAGGAGACTTCTCATGTCAGCGATCGAATCCACCCTGGTTGAAAACCGCGTCTTCGAGCCATCGCCGGCCACCGTGAAAGCGGCCCGCGTCTCGGGCATGGCGGCCTACAACGCGCTGTGCGCCGAAGCGGACAAGGATTTCGAAGGCTTCTGGGCGCGGCTGGCGCGCGAAACCCTGGTGTGGAGCAAGCCCTTCACCAAGACGCTGGACAGCTCCAAGGCGCCGTTCTTCAAGTGGTTCGAGGACGGCGAACTCAACGCCTCCTACAACTGCCTCGACCGCCACATGGGCACGCCGGTCGAAAACAAGACCGCCATCATCTTTGAAGCCGACGACGGCGCGGTGACCAAGGTCACCTACAGGGAATTGCTGAACAAGGTCTCGCAGTTCGCCAACTCGCTGAAGGCACGCGGCGTGAAGAAGGGCGACCGGGTTGTCATCTACATGCCGATGACGGTCGAGGGCGTGGTGGCCATGCAGGCCTGCGCGCGCATCGGCGCCACGCACAGCGTGGTGTTCGGCGGCTTCTCCGCCAAGGCGCTGCAAGAGCGCATCCAGGACGCGGGCGCTGTCGCCGTGATCACCGCCAACTACCAGTTGCGCGGCGGCAAGGAGCTGCCGCTCAAGGCCATCGTGGACGAAGGCATCGGCATGGGTGGCTGCGACACGATCAAGGACGTGATCGTGTTCCAGCGCACACCCACCGCCTGCAACATGGTCGCGGGACGCGACACCTTCATGCACGAGGCCATGGCCAGCCAGTCGACCGACTGCCCGGCCGAAATGGTGAGCGCCGAACATCCGCTGTTCGTGCTCTACACCTCGGGCTCCACCGGCAAGCCCAAGGGCGTGCAGCACAGCACCGGTGGTTACCTGCTGTGGGCCCACCTGACGATGAACTGGACCTTCGACCTGCGGCCCGAAGACATCTTCTGGTGCACGGCCGACATCGGCTGGGTGACCGGCCACACCTACGTGGCCTACGGCCCGCTGGCCGCCGGCGCCACGCAGGTCGTGTTCGAAGGCGTGCCCACGTACCCGAACGCCGGGCGCTTCTGGCAGACGATCGAGAAGCACAAGGTCACGATCTTCTACACCGCGCCCACGGCGATCCGTTCGCTCATCAAGGCGTCGGAGGGCGATGAGAAAGTGCACCCGGCGCGCTCCGATCTTTCCAGCCTGCGCCTGCTGGGTTCGGTGGGCGAGCCCATCAATCCCGAAGCCTGGATGTGGTACTACAAGAACGTGGGCGGCGAACGCTGCCCCATCGTGGACACCTTCTGGCAGACCGAAACCGGCGGCCACATGATCACGCCGCTGCCCGGCGCCACGCCGCTCGTGCCGGGTTCGTGCACGCTGCCGCTACCGGGCATCACGGCCGCCATCGTCGATGAAGCGGGCAACGACGTGCCCAATGGCTCGGGTGGCATCCTGGTCGTGAAGAAGCCCTGGCCCGCGATGATCCGCACCATCTGGGGCGACCCGGAGCGCTTCAAGAAGAGCTACTTCCCCGACGAGCTCAAGGGCTACTACCTGGCGGGTGACGGCGCGGTGCGCAGCGCCGACCGCGGTTACTTCCGCATCACCGGCCGCATCGACGACGTGCTCAACGTCTCGGGCCACCGCATGGGCACGATGGAGATCGAATCGGCGCTGGTCGGCAAGACCGATCTCGTGGCCGAAGCGGCCGTGGTGGGCCGTCCGGACGACCTGACCGGCGAAGCCATCGTGGCCTTCGTGGTGCTCAAGCGTTCGCGCCCCACGGGCGACGAGGCCAAGGCGATTGCGAAGCAGCTGCGCGACTGGGTGGGCAAGGAAATCGGCCCGATCGCCAAGCCCAAGGACATCCGCTTCGGCGACAACCTGCCCAAGACCCGCAGCGGCAAGATCATGCGCCGCCTGCTGCGCTCGATCGCCAAGGGCGAGGCGATCACGCAGGACACGTCGACGCTTGAGAATCCGGCGATCCTGGATCAGTTGTCGGAGAACAACTGACACCGTGACGGTATCCAACTTTTCTCCTGTAGAAAAGTCCGAAGTCTCTCGTTGACGCCCGCCGGCGCGCTTCCTAGGATGCGCGGCAAACCTGCCATTTGAGCGGGCTCAACGGAGACAAGATGAAAGAACCTCTCGGCCGCCGCGGCGCTCTGCTCGCCTGCTGCGCCTTCGCCGCGTCCCTCGCTTGCGGGACTGCCTACGCGCAGCAGGACTTCCCGAACCGCAACGTCACCCTGGTGGTGGGCTACGCCGCCGGCGGCGCGATCGACCAGTCGGCCCGGCTCGTGGGCCAGGCGCTCGCCGCCAAATGGGGCCAGTCGGTCGTCGTGGAGAACCGCGCTGGCGCCAACGGCACCATCGCCGCCGCGGCGGTCGCCAGCGCCAAGCCCGATGGCTACACGCTGCTGGTCACCGCGACCAGCCACACGCTCAACAAGTTCGTGGTCAAGGGTCTGCGTTACGACGTGGAGAAGTCCTTCGCGCCCATCGCGCTGACGGTGGACGTGCCCAACGTGCTGGTGGTGAATGCCGCGTCGCCATACCAGAACGTGGGCCAGTTGGTCGCGGCCCTGCGCGCGAAGAAGAAGGAATTCACCTACGCATCGCAGGGCGTTGGTGGCATTCCACACCTGGCCGGCGAGATGTTCAAGCTGCGCACCGCCACCGAGATGGTCCACGTGCCGTACAAGGGCGCGGCGCAAGGCATGACGGATCTGGTCGGCGGTGTGGTCGACATGTCGTTCCCGTCGCCCGGCTCCATCACCGCTTTCGTGTCGGGCGGCAAGCTGCGCCCGCTCGCGGTCACGTCGAACCAGCGCTTTCCTTACCTGAAGGACGTGCCCACGTTCGCCGAAGCCGGCATCCCCGACTTCACCATCGGCACCTGGCACGGCGTGCTCGCGCCGGTCGGCACACCGCCCGCGATCGTGGCGAAGATCAACGCCGACATCAACGCGATCATCCAGACACCCGAGTTCCAGAACGCGCTGGTGGCGCAGGGCAACGTGGCGGCGCAACCCGTGACGCCGGCGCAGTTCACCGCCAAGCTGTCCAGCGAACTCAAGGCCTTCGAGGCGGTGGCGGCGAAGATCGATCTGAGCGCGAACTGAGTCGCGCCAGGCTCAGGCGCGCAACACGGCCAGCACGTTCTCCGTGGAGGCCACGCCCATCTTCACGTACGCGTCGGACGTGACCCCGCCAATGTGCGGGCTGAGGACGATGCGCTCGTGCCCCTGGAACGGGTGCCCGCCCGCCATGGGTTCGTCGGCGAAGCTGTCGAGGCCCGCCGACGACACCTGGCCGGACTGGATGGCGTCGAGCAGGGCGGCTTCATCGATCAGACCGCCACGCGCGGTGTTCACGACGATGACGCCGCGCTTGCAACGCGCCAGCGTGTCGCGGTTGATCAGGCCGCGGTTGTCCTCGGTCAGCGGGCAGTGCAGGGAGATGGCATCGGCCTCGCGCCAGACCGTGTCCAGATCGTTCACCACCTCGATGCCGGGCGGCACATCGCGCGCGTAAGGGTCGTACCCCAACACGCGCATGTCCATCGCCAGCGCCATGCGCGCAAAACGTTGTCCGATGGCGCCCAGGCCCACGAGACCGATGGTGCGGCCGGCGAGTTCCACGCTCTTGTGCGAGGCCTTGTCCCAATGGCCCGCGTGCATGCGGGTGTTCAGGTGCGGCACGGATTTGGCGCAGGCCAGCAGCAGCGCCAGCGCCTGTTCCGCGACCGCGGCCGCGTTCGCACCCACGGCGGCGCGCACCTCGATGTGGCGCGCCTGGGCCGCCACCTTGTCGATCGTGTCGGTGCCGCTGCCGTGTTTGGAGATCACGCGCAAGGCCGGCGCGGCGTCCATGGCCTGCGCACCGATCTTGCCGTAGCGCACGATGATGGCTTCGGGGTTGTGCGTCTTGCACAAGCGCGCGATGTCGTCGTCCGAGGGCGACTTGCCGGCGTAGACGACATCGAAGTCGCGCAGCAGGGCGAGCGCCTGCGGCGCCAGGTCTGCTGCCGTCACCAGCAGCGCGGGCCGCTCTGAATGGACCGCAGCACTCACAGCTGTTCTCCGGCCTGGAGCACGCCGGCGGCACGCAGCGCCGCGTCGAGCCATTTGGCGGTGGTGTCGCCTTGCTGAATCGCGGCGATGCGCGCGGCTTCGTCCTTCACCTTCTTGTCGGCCAGCGGCAATAGCGAGGCCAGCTTTTTACGTTCGACGACCACCACGCCATCGGCATCGCCGAGCACGAGGTCGCCCGAGCGAACCACCACGCCGCCCACCGAGACGGGATGGCCAATGCGACCCGGCACGAGCTTGGTCGGCCCGTTCGGGTTGGTGCCGACGCTGAACACCGGGAAACCCATGTCCTCGATCTCGAGCGAGTCGCGCACCGCGCCATCCACCACCACGCCAGCGATGCCCAGCTTCTGGCACGCGGTCATCATGATGGTGCCCATGAGAGCGGCCGTCTGATCGGCCTTGCCGTCGATCACCAGCACGTCACCGGGTTGGGCCAACATCATGGCCGCGTGGATCATGAGGTTGTCGCCGGGGCGCACGTCCACGGTGAGGGCGGTGCCCACCACTTTCATGTTGGGGCGCAGCGCCGCGATGCGGCCGTGCAAGGCGCCGCGGCGACCGGCGACGTCGGCCAGGATCGCGGCCTGGAACGCGCCGGCTTGTTGCACGAGTTCGGGAGAGGCGCGCTCGAAGTCGCGCAGGATGTCTGGGGATTTCACGGAGGTTCCTGGGGTTGCGGGGTTCAGTCGAGCTTGGCGCCAGAGTCCTTGACGACCTTGCCCCAGCGGGCCATTTCGTCGCGCACCAGCTGGCCGAACTGCTCGGGCGTGCTGCCCTTCACGTCGGCACCTTGTTCGCTCAGTTGTTTCTGCAGCGCGGGCGTCTGCAGCGCCTTGTTGATCTCGGTGTTCAGCCGCGCGGTGATGTCCTTGGGCAGGTTCGCCGGGCCGAGCACGCCGAACCAGGTGACGGCCTCGAAATCCTTGTAGCCCGACTCGGCAATGGTCGGCGTCTGGGGCAGGTCGTCCACGCGCTTGAGCGAGGTCACGGCCAGCGCGCGCATCTTGCCGTTCTTGATGTGGCCGATCAGCGTGGGGATGGACGACACATAGACCTCCACCCGCTCGCTCATCACGTCGTTGATGCCTTGGGCCGCGCCCTTGTACGGGATGTGCAGCAGCTTGATGCCGGCTTCGCGCTGGAACAGCTCCATCGCCAGGTGCGCGACGGTGCCGTTGCCCGAGGTCGCGAAATTGAGCGAACCGGGGTTGGCCTTGGCCCCTGCGATCAGGTCGGCCAGCGTGCGGTACTTCGAGTTCGTGGCGACCACCAGGGCCAGCGGCGCGCTGGCGACCAGCGAGATGGGCGTCAGGTCCTTGGCGGGGTCGTAGGGCAGCTTGCTGTACAGCGTCGGGTTGATGGCCAGGTTGCTGGTTTGCCCGAGCACCAGGTTGTAGCCATCGGCGGGCGACTTCGCGACGCTGTCGATGCCGATGTTGCCGCCCGAGCCCGGCCGGTTGTCCACCACGATGTTCCACCTGGTCGCGTCGGTCATCTTCTGGGTGACCTCGCGGCCGATCAGGTCGGTGCCGCCGCCGGCGGGAAACGGCACGACAAAACGGATCGGGCGGTTGGGCCAGGCCTGTGCGCTGACGCTGCTCGCGAAAGTGGTGGCGAGCGCGAGGCCCAGAAGAAGGCGGCGGGGAATGTTCACGGTGCGTGTCTCCAGTTCGTTTGTGCAGCGGGCAGATTCGCTGTGGGTCGCACTGTATTCATTCGTTGCGCTGGCTACAATGCCGTTTCGTACGGTGAACCATGGTGCAAGATGCGAAATTCGTCCGAAGGCGATGAAGAGGCACAAGGCGGCGGCGTCACCGCCGTCACGCGGGCGCTGTCGCTCATGGAGGCGTTTCAAGCCGGCGAGTCCACGCTGTCACTCGCCGAACTGAGCCGCCGCACCGGCATCCACAAGACCACCGTGCTGCGGTTGGCGCGCACCTTGTCGATGTCGAACTACATGGTCCAGGAAGACAACGGCCAATGGCGGCTGGGCCCTGCCACCGGGTGGCTGGGGGCGCGGTACCAGCGCGGCTTTGACGTGAACTTCGTGGTCGAACCCGTGCTGCGCGAACTGGTCACGCTGACGGGCGAAAGCGCGTCCTTCTATGTCCGGGAAGGGCCCATCCGCGCCTGCATCTCACGCGTGGAAGGTCCGCACTCGGTGCGCCACCACGTGCGCATCGGGGAGCGGCTTCCGCTCGACAGAGGGGCGCCGGGGCGCGTGATCCTGGCGTTCAGCGGCGAGCGCGGCGAACCGTACGAAGAGATCCGCAAGCGGGGCTACCACCTGTCGCTGGGAGAGCGGGAAGCGGAGGTGTCCAGTGTGGCGGCGCCGGTGTTCGGGCTGAGCTGGCGGCTGCTCGGCTCCATGTGCATTTCGGGCCCGAGTTCCCGGCTGCCGAAAACCAAACTGGCCAAGTACGCCAGGCACGTCATCCGTGCGGCCAACGAACTGTCCTACGCGTTGGCGGGGAGCCGTTCCGCGAACACCCCGCCGGTGGTGTCGAACTGGCATCCCTGACCGTTGGCGGCCACCGACTTGACCCTGACCAGACGTTCTGCGACAACCAAAGGCCTCAGCGCCCTGTTCCCGGAGGCCCGATGGTTCAACAAGCAGACGTTCTCGTGGTCGGTGCGGGCCCCACCGGCCTTGTGCTGGCGCTGTGGCTGACGCAGCAGGGTGTGTCGGTCCGCATCATCGACAAGAGCACCGGGCCGGGCGAAACCTCGCGGGCCATGGCGGTGCAGGCCAGAACGCTGGAGCTCTACCGCCAACTGGGCATCGCCGACGAGGCGGTCGCGGCAGGCCATCCCAATCTCACGATCAACCTCTGGGCGAAAGGCCAACACCGCGCGCGCCTGGTGCTGGGCGATGCGGGGGCCGATATCACGCCGTATCCCTACGTCCTGGTCCATCCGCAAGACCAGCACGAGCGCCTGCTCATCCGCCGGCTGGAAACGCTGGGCGTCGCGGTGGAGCGGCAAACAGAACTCATTGATTTTGAAGACGTCGGCGACCGGGTGCAGGCGCGCCTGCGCATGCCGGACGGGAGCGAACAGGTGTGCGCGGCCCGCTACCTCGGCGGCTGCGACGGTGCGAGCTCGACCATTCGGCATCGCATGGGCGCGGGCTTCGAAGGAGGCACCTACAAGCAGGTGTTCTACGTCGCCGACGTTCGCTTGAGCGGGCTGGAGCCGGCAGATGAAGCGCACATCGCCCTCGACAGTGCCGACTTCGTCGTGGTCTTTCCCTATGGCAATGGGCTGGTCCGCCTGATCGGCACGGTGCAGGACGAACGCGCGGACCGTGCCGAAACCCTGACCTTCGACGACGTGGACCAGCAGGCGATCGAAGGCCTGGGCCTGAAGGTGGAGGCGTTGAACTGGTTTTCGACCTACCGCGTGCACCACCGTGTCACCGACCATTTCCGCAAGGACCGCGCCTTTCTGCTCGGCGACGCGGCCCACGTGCACAGTCCCGCGGGCGGGCAGGGCATGAACACCGGCATCGCCGATGCGATCAACCTGGCCTGGAAGCTGGCCGCGGTGTTGAAGGGGCGCGCGCCGGACGCCTTGCTCGACAGCTACGAACAGGAGCGCAAGGCGTTTGCCCACAAGCTGGTGGAGACCACCGACCGGATATTCACCTTCGTGACGGCGGACAGCAGCTTCGCGGATTTCGTGCGCATCCGCATCGCGCCGCTCTTGGCCAGCGTGGCCTACAAGATGGAGAGCGTGCGCGAAACCCTGTTCCGCATGATTTCGCAGACCACGTTGAACTACCACGGCAGCATGTTGAGCGAGGGCAGAGCGGGCAGCGTGCAGGGCGGAGACCGGCTTCCCTGGGTGTCGGCGCCCGGCCTGGACAACCACGGTTCGCTGAGAGCGATCGCGTGGCAGGTGCATGTGTACGGCGATGCCTCGCCCGAGATGAAGGCCTGGTGCGCGCGGCAAGGCCTGGCGTTGCACGTGTTCCCCTGGCGGGCTGAACATGAGGCGGTGGGCTTCGCGCGCGACGCCGCGTACCTGCTGCGACCCGACACCTATGTGGCATTGGCCGACCCGAGCGGGTCGCCCGGTGTGTTGCAGAGCTACTTCGACAGCCGCAGCCAGTCGCCGTAGCCGAGGCTCCCTGAAGCCCGCGCACAAAAAAGCCCGCTGGATTCCAGCGGGCTTCCTCTGGCGCGAGAGGCCTTACTTCTGGTTCAGCACCCAGGCCGCCAGCTTCTTGGCATCGGCTTCGCTGACCTGCGGGTTCGCGGGCATCGGGATCGCGCCCCAGACGCCGGAGCCGCCCTTCATGATCTTGACGGCCAGCGCGTCGACGGCCTTGGCGTCGCTGCCGTACTTCTTGGCCACGTCCTTGTACGACGGGCCCACGAGTTTCTTGTCCACCGCATGGCAGGCCATGCAGTTCTTGCTCTTGGCCAGGGCTTCGTCGGCCATCGCGGGCGCTGCCAGCGTGGTCATGGCAGCCATAATCAGGAGAGCACGTTTCATGGGTTGTCCTTCTGTTGGATCTCGAAAGGGAGATCGTGCGGTGGATTTTATCGAGCCAAGGGTCCTTCGAAACGAACGCTTACAGTTGCTTGCCCGCTTCACGGGGCCTTTACCGGAGTTTGTGATGTATTTGCTGATCGCCGGCGTTGTGCTGTTGCTTTTGAAGTACCTGGAGTTCGGCATCGTGGCCGATTGGTCCTGGTGGGTGGTCCTCACGCCCTTCGCGCTGGCCGTGGCCTGGTGGGCCTGGGCCGACACCACCGGCTACACCAAGCGCAAGGCGATGGAGAAGATGGACCAGAAGAAGCAGGACCGCATCGACAAACAGCGCGAGAACCTGGGCATCAAGACCAAGCGGCGCTCGCGCTGAGACTTCGGATCAGTAGTTGTCGAGCACGGCGCCCTTGCTGGCGCTGGACGCATTGAACGCGAACTTGGCCTGCACGCCGCGCGTGTAGCGCGGTGCCGGCGCGGTCCAGCCCTCGCGGCGCCTGGCGATTTCCGCTTCGGGCACGTGGAGTTCGAGCAGCAATTTGTGGGCGTCGATGGTGATGGAGTCACCCTCGTTGACGAACGCAATCGTGCCGCCTGCGGCGGCTTCGGGCGCCACGTGGCCCACCACCATGCCCCAGGTGCCGCCGCTGAAGCGGCCATCGGTGATCAGGCCCACGCTCTCGCCCAGGCCCGCGCCAATCAGCGCGCCGGTGGGCGCCAGCATCTCGGGCATGCCGGGGCCACCCTTGGGGCCGAGGTAACGCAGCACCATCACGTCGCCGGCCTTGATCTTGCCGTCCAGAATGGCTTGCAGGGCCGACTGCTCGTCGTCGAACACGCGCGCCGGGCCGGTGATCACGGGGTTCTTCAACCCGGTGATCTTGGCCACCGCGCCTTCGGGTGAGAGGTTGCCCTTCAGGATGGCCAGGTGGCCTTCCGCGTACATCGGCTTGTCGATCGGGCGGATCACGTCCTGGTCCGCGCGCGGCGCGTCGGGCAAATCCTTCAACACCTCGGCGATCGTCTGGCCGGTGATGGTGAGGCAGTCGCCGTGCAGCAGGCCGGCCTTGAGCAACACCTTCATGACCTGCGGAATGCCGCCGGCCTTGTGCAGGTCGACCGCGAGGTACTTGCCCGAGGGCTTGAGATCGCACAGCACCGGCGTTTGCTTGCGGATGCGCTCAAAATCGTCGATGGACCATTCCACGTCGGCCGCGTGCGCGATCGCCAGGAAGTGCAGCACCGCGTTGGTGGAGCCACCGGTGGCCATGATCACCGCGACGGCGTTTTCCAGCGCCTTCTTGGTCACGATGTCGCGCGGCTTGATGTCTTTCTTGATCGCCTCGATCAAGACCTTGGCCGATTCCTTGGCCGAGTTCTGCTTCTCGTCGTGCGGGTTGGCCATGGTGCTCGAATAGGCCAGGCTCAGGCCCAACGCCTCGAAAGAGGAGGACATGGTGTTGGCCGTGTACATGCCGCCGCAGGAGCCGGTGCCGGGAATGGCGCGCATCTCGATCTCGCGCAGGTCTTCGTCGCTCAGGTTGCCGGCGGCGTTCTGGCCCACGGCCTCGAACACGCTGACGATGTTCAGGTCTTCACCCTTGTAGCGGCCCGGCAGGATGGTGCCGCCATACACATAGATGGCGGGCACGTTGGCGCGCAGCATGCCCATCATGCCGCCGGGCATGTTCTTGTCGCAGCCGCCGACGACCACCACACCGTCCATCCACTGGCCCTGCACGCAGGTCTCGATGCAGTCCGAAATCACCTCGCGGCTCACCAGCGAGTACTTCATGCCTTCGGTGCCCATGGCCATGCCGTCGGAGATGGTAGGCGTGCCGAAGATCTGCGCGTTGCCGCCCGCTTCCTCGATGCCGGCCACGGCTGCGTCGGCCAGCTTCTGCAGGCCGCTGTTGCAGGGGGTGATGGTGCTGTGCCCGTTGGCCACGCCGACCATGGGCTTCTTGAAGTCGCTTTCCTCGTAGCCCATGGCGTAGTACATGGAGCGGTTGGGTGCGCGCGACTTGCCTTGCGTGATGTTGGCGCTGCGGCTGTTGATGGGCTTGATGGAGATGGTTTTGCTGTCTGCCATGGGTGTCTCTTCGTGGGGGATGAAGGGCCGGACGTCGCCGGTCTGTCACTGTCGGCCGCCAGTATGCGTCAGGTGGGAAGCGGTTTCCAATTGGTTTGGAGGCTTCCAGTAATATGCATGGCATATGAATGAGGCCGTGAAAACCTTGCGCATTGAATTGCGCCAATGGCGCCAGTTCGCCGCGCTGGCCGAAGAACTGCACTTCGGCCGTGCGGCCGCGCGCCTGCACATGACGCAGCCACCGCTCACGCAGGCCATTGCCGGGCTGGAGCAGGCACTGGGTGTGCGCCTGTTCGACCGCACCAAGCGCAGCGTGCAGCTCACGCCCGCAGGCGTGGCCTTGTTGCCGGAGGTGCGCGACGTGCTGAACCGCGCGCAGGGGTTGCCCGAACTGGCGCGCGCCGCCGCCGCGGGGGAAATGGGGCGCTTGCGGCTGGCCTTCGTGTCCACTGTGGGTTTCGAGTTGCTGCCACGTTGGGTGCGCGCCTTTCGCCAGCGCTGGCCGCAGGTGGCGCTGGAGCTGATCGAGGCCACGGGCGACGTGCAACTGGAGTTGCTGGCGCGCGGCGAGGTCGACGCGGGCATGGTGCTGCACTCGCCCGGTTTCCTGGCGCCGGGCCTGTCGCACGCGCGCATTGCCAGCGAGCCTTTCGTGGTGGCGCTGCCCGAATCGCACCCGCTGGCCGAGAAGAGCCATCCGGGGTTGGTGGCGCTGCTCAACGAGCCGCTGGTGATCTTTCCGCGGCGCATCCTGCCCACGCTGCACGACGCCATCTTCGCGCTGTACAACGCCGCGGGCAGGGCGCCTCGGGTGGCGCAAGAGGCGATCCAGATGCAGACCATCGTCAACCTGGTGTCGGCCGGTCTGGGCGTGGCCTGGGTGCCGCAAAGCGTGCGGCAGTTTCAGCGCCCGGGCGTGGTCTACCGCAGCCCTCGGCCCGCGCGTGGGCAGGCGTTGCCGGCGTGCGAAACCAGCCTGGTCTGGCGTTCGGATGCGGTCAGCCCGGCACTGGCCCACTTTGTCGAGTTCGCCGAGTGGGCACCTCCGAAGTCAGGCTGAGCCGTTCCGCTCCCGCCCGGGAGCAGGCGCTGGTGTTCGCCATCCGTGCAAGTCGTGTCTGACCAGCTCGGCAAAGCGCTGCGATGCGGCGGACATCGGAAACTTGCGGCGCAACAGCACAACGTCGCGGTGCAATACCGGCGCCCGCAAGGGCACCACCGCGATCATGGCCTCCGCGCTTTCGACGACCGCTGCGCTGGGAAGAATCGCCACGCCGCTGCCACCCGCCACCAAGGCCACCGCCGTTGACAGGTGCTCCACCTGGTACGTCCATGCGAGGTTGATCGCCTGGTCTTGAACCAGGCCGTCGATCAACGCCCGGTTGGCGCTCAGCGTGCCGATGCTGATCAGCGACTCGCCGCTGAGCTGGCGCCATGTCACGCTGGCGCGTCGTGCCATGGCGTGACCGGCGGGGCACACGACGACCATCCGCTCGGTGAACAGTTTGTCGGCATCGAGCCTGTGGTGGGTCGCGCCCGGGACGGTGATGGCAAAGTCGATTTCGCCGTTCAACACGGCTTCGCGTATCTCGGTGGCAGAGCGGTCAAAGAGCTGGATGCGCACCTGGGGATGGTCGTGCGTGTAGGCGCGCAACAGCGCCGGCATGAAAAGGGCGGCAAGCGTGGGCAGGCAGCCGACCTTGACGGTTCCCGACGGCCGCGCGTCGCCTGTGCGCAGATCGTCCAGCGAAGCCGCCAGATCCTGGACCACGCGGCGCGCCTTGGGCAGGAAATCGGCGCCCTCCTGTGTGAGCGCCACGGTCCGCGTGGTTCGGTTCACCAGCCGGATACCCAGGCCGTCTTCCAGCTTCTTCAGTCGCCGCCCGAGCGCCGACTCGGACAGGTGCAGATGATTGGCCGCGGAGCGGAAGCTGCTGAGTTCGGCGATCGACACAAAAGCCTGTACACCGAGGATGTCGAGTCGGTTTGTCATGTTTTCATTATCGCGTTTTGTGCGTTTATTACTGTTGATAAATGCGCTTCACGCAAAACAAGTCCGACCGCAGAATTCGGCGCATGACACACACGGAGACTTTGCAGAACGAGCCGTCCTTCTCGGAATGGGTTGGCCGGCGCCAGCAGACAGATGACGTTGTCGGGTTGAATGCGACCCGGCGACTGGCCGCGCTGCTCGACAAGCCGAGTGCCGCCAAAGTCGGCGATCGCATCCCCGGGTATTGGTATCAGATCCTGTTCTCCCCCTGTGAGCTGCAGTCGGCGCTGGCCGCCGACGGACATCCGGCGAAGGGCGACTTCCTGCCACCCATCCCGCTTCCGCGTCGGATGTTCGCCGGACGCCAGGTGCGTTTCGTCAACGACCTGCACGTGGGTGACGCCGTCACGCGCACCAGTGCGATCCACCGCATCGTTCCCAAGAACGGTCGCAGCGGGGCCATGTGTTTCGTCACCGTGCGGCACGAGATTCGCAACGTTGCCGGCCTGGTGCTGATCGAAGAAGACCAGGACATCGTGTACCGCGGACCTGCGGGCGACAGCCCGGCCGTTGCCGCCGCAGCCGCCCCCGAGCCGCCGATGGCGGAATTCGAGGCGTGCTACCAGCCCGACGCCACCTTGCTGTTTCGCTATTCGGCCATCACGTTCAATGCACACCGCATCCACTACGACCTGCCTTACGCACGCGACGTCGAGGGCTACCCCGGCCTGGTGGTCAACGGAGGCCTGACGACGATGAAGCTGTGGGACGCTGTGGCAGACCGTACCGGCCGCGCCATTGCCGCATCGCGCTCGCGCAACCTGAAGCCGTTGTTCGCCGATCGCACGGTGACGCTGCGCATGGCGCACACCGGACCCGATCGGGTACTGGCCTGGGCGCTCGATGCCGATGGCGCGCTCGCCATGCGCGTCGAGATCGATCTGGGGGCGGCATCGTGAGCGGCGGTCCGCTCGAGGGCATCCGGGTGATCGACCTGAGTTCGGTCGTCGTCGGCCCGGTGGCCACGCAGTTCCTTGCCGACTATGGCGCGGATGTCATCAAGGTCGAGCCGCCCGAGGGCGATTTGCTGCGCAAGCTCGGCGGCAGCTCTCCGTCAGGGGACCTGTCGGCGAAGTTCCTGCATTTCAACCGGAACAAGCGCTCGGTGGTGCTCGACCTCAAGACCGAGCCTGCACGCGAGGCACTGCGCGGCCTGTGCTCGAAGGCGGACGTGGTGGTGGTGAACATGCGCGGTGGCGCGCTTGAGCGCGCGGGCCTGAGCGCAGAGGCCCTGCGCGCGGACCACCCGCGGCTCATCCATTGCTGGCTCGCCGGTTTCGGCCAAAGCGGCCGGTACGCGGACAAGCCCGCGTACGACACGATCATCCAGGGCGCCAGCGGCGTCTCGGGCGCCATGGAGCGGTTGCATGGCGAGCCCTGTTACGCACCCGTGCTGATGGCCGACCACACCGTCGGACTCATTGCCGTGCAGATGATCCTGATGGCCTTGTACCGCCGCGAGAAGACCGGGTTGGGCGATGCGATCCAGGTGCCCATGTTCGAGAACATGGCAGCGTTCATGCTCACGGAGCACATGGCGCTGCGCAGCTTCGATCCGCCGCTGGGCGGCACGGGTGATCCCCGCATCCTCGATCCCCGGAACCGGCCACTACCGACCCGCGACGGCCACATCTGCCTGTCCGCCAACACCGACGCGCAGACGTTTGCGTTCTTCGACGCCATCGGAAAGCCCGAAATGAAGGCCGACCCACGCTTCTGCTCCGTGGCCGCGCGCTTCGAGAACGTGCAGGCGTACTTCGAGTTCAGGTTGGGCGCATTGCGCGAGCGCACAACGGCGGAGTGGTTGGACATCTTCGACCGCGCCAGCGTGCCCGCCATGCCGTACCACACGCTCGAGACGCTGCTCGACGACCCGCACCTTCGCGACGTCGGTCTGCTGGAGCGCGTGGCGCACCCGAGCGAGGGGGCGATCTGGAACATCGGCTTGCCCAATCGGCTGGCTTCCGGCGCGAGGCACGACTACCTGCCGCCGCCCAGACGGGGCGAGCACACCCATGAGGTTCTTGCGCAAGCCGGTCTCGACGCGGATGCCATCGCACGGCTGTGCACGTTGAATCGGCTGGACGCCAGCGACAGGAACTGACCCATGCGAAGCAAACTTTTCGTGCCCGGATCGCGTCCGGAGCTTTTCGCCAAAGCGCTCGCGGGCGACGCCGATGCCATCTCCATCGATCTCGAAGACGCGGTGGTGGAAGCGCGCAAGGCGCAGGCGCGCGAAAGCGTGCGCGCGTTTCTCGATTCGCCAGACGCCGCGGCCACCCGCAAGACCATCATCGTACGGGTCAACGCGCTGGACACCGCGCACTTCGAGGCCGACGTGGCGGCGGTCGCACAGACCGGCCTGGCGCTGATCAATCTGCCCAAGCCCGAATCGGCTTCGGACGTGCAGCGGGCCGTCGCAGCCGTTCAGCGCGCGGAAGAACGCAACGGGGTGACCGCGCCGATCGGCTTGCTGCTCAACATTGAAACGCCCCGCGCACTGCGCCTCGCGCTCGAGATCGCCACGGCCCACCCGCGCGTGGCCGGCCTGCAACTGGGCTATGCCGACCTCTTCGAGCCCTTGGGCATTCGGCGGCGCGATCCCGCGCACGTGCGCAGCGTGATGTTCGCCACCGCCATGGCCGCGGGCGAGGCCGGCGTGTATGCCGTCGATGGTGCCTTCGCCGACGTCGGGGATCCGGACGGTTACCGCGCCGAGGCCGACATGGCGCGTGGTCTCGGTTTCATCGGCAAGTCGTGCATCCATCCGAGGCAGATCGCACTCGCCAACGAGGCGTTCCAGCCCAGCGCGGCAGAGATCCACCACGCCATGAAAGTCGTGCAAGCCAGCCAGGACGCGCAGGCGGCCGGCGCGGGCGCATACCTCGTGGACGGCGTGATGGTCGACGCGCCCTTTGTGCGCCGGGCAGAGGCCGTGATGGCCATGGCGCAAGCAGCATTCATCCACAAGCAGGAGACAAGAGCATGAAAGAGACCACCAGGACAGAACCCCGACGCGCAGACCGGCGCCGTTTCAACACGTCGTTGCTGGCGGCCGCGGCGGCAGGCGCGCTGCCCGGCTGGGCGCAGGCGCAGGACGCGACGACCGCCTATCCCAACCGGCTGATCCGCCTGGTCGTGCCGTTCTCACCGGGCGGCTCGACCGACATCCTCGGGCGCACCATCGGCCAGAAGCTGACGCAGGCCTGGGGTCAGACCGTGGTGATCGACAACGTGCCGGGCGCCGGCGGCAGCATCGGCGCCGACAAAGTGGCCAAGGCACCGGCCGACGGCTACACCTTGTTGATGGGACACATCGGAACGCTGGCCGTCACGCCCTCGCTCTACCCGAGCCTGCCCTACGATCCGGTGAAGGCTTTCGCCGCCGTGGCCTGGGTGGCGCGTGTGCCCAACGTGATTGTGGTGCACCCGTCGGTGCCAGCGAAGAACGTGAAGGAGCTCGTGGCCTACGCCAAGGCCAACCCGGGCAAGATCAACTACGGCTCCGCCGGCAACGGCAGCGCGGCCCACATCGCCACCGAATACTTCAAGCTGCAGACCGGCACGCAGCTGCAGCATGTGCCGTACAAGGGCACGGGGCCGGCGGTGAACGATCTGATTGCAGGGCAGATCCAGATGATGTTCACGGGCGTGCCAGCGGTCATCGCGCAGGTGAAGTCGGGGCAGTTGCGGGCGTTGGCGGTGTCGTCGCCGAAGCGCGTGAAGGCAGTGCCGGATTGGCCGACGGTCGCCGAGATGGGCTACCCCGGCTTCGAGGCCGACCAGTGGTACGGCGTGGTGGCGCCGGCCGCGACGCCGCCCGCGCTGATTGCCAAGCTCAACCGGCAGATCAACGACCTGTTGAACACGCCGGAGATCGCGAGCCGCCTGGCCAGCGAAGGCGCGGAGGCCACGCCGAATCCGCCCGCCGTGTTCGCCAGGTTGATCGAGACCGAGATCGCCCGCTGGCGCACCGTCATCAAGGCCGGTGGCGTGAAGGTGGAGTAGGCGCTCGGAAGGCGAACCAGGTCGATCGGGTGTCGAGGCACAATAAACCATGCTTCAACATCCCCAGATCGACCCCGTTGCCCTGCAGATCGGCCCGCTGGCCATTCACTGGTATGGCCTGACCTATCTGCTGGCGTTTGGCTTGTTCATGCTGCTGGCCAACGCGCGCCTGCGCCACCCGCCATTTGCCAGCGTGACCGAGCCGCCCTGGACGCGCCGCGACGTGGAGGACATTCTGTTCCTCGGCGTGGTGGGCGTGGTGGCGGGCGGACGCATCGGCTACTGCCTGTTCTACAAGCCGGCCTACTACCTCGCCAACCCGTTGGAGATCTTCGCGGTGTGGCAGGGCGGCATGAGCTTTCATGGCGGGTTGCTCGGCGTGATGCTGGCCATGGTCTGGTACGCGCGCAGCCGCCGGCGGCCGTTCATGCAGGTCATGGATTTCGTGGCGCCTTGCGTGCCCACGGGTCTGGCAGCGGGGCGCCTGGGCAACTTCATCAACGGCGAACTCTGGGGCCGCGTGGCCGATCCTTCGCTGCCCTGGGGCATGGTGTTTCGCGGTGCGGGCGATCTTCCGCGCCACCCGTCGCAGATCTACCAGCTTTTGCTCGAGGGCCTGTTGTTGTTTGTGTTGCTGTGGCTCTACGCACGCAAGGAGCGCGCGCGCGGCCAGGTGTCTGCCGCGTTCCTGGTGGGCTATGGCGTGTTCCGCTTCATCGCGGAATTCTTCCGCGAACCCGATGATTACCTCGGCCTGCTCTCCCTGGGCATGAGCATGGGCCAGTGGCTGTGCGTGCCGATGATCCTGGGCGGCGCGTTCCTGTGGTGGTGGTTCGGGCAGCGCAAAGCCTGACGTTCAATACACCAGGTGCGCACGCGCCTGGCAACTGAGGGTGTGCAGCTTCACGTCGGCCTGGCCGAGCTTGATACCGAGCAGGTCCAGCAGCGGCGTGAGGATGCTGGAGCCGATGCTGTCCAAGGCGGGCGCCAGCGCATTGACCAGGGGGTCGAGCAACAGGCCGAGCGTGGCCAGCAGCGAGTTCGACACGGTGGTGCCGCCGCTCGAGGAGTTTCCGCTGAGAACGCCCTGGATCTCGTTGCGGCACGCCGCGTCGGTGCCCGAGCCGAACAGCAAGCCGCCGGTGCACGCGTTGCCGAGCAGGCCGCTGAGGATGCCGCCCAGCAGGTTGCCGATGGTGTTGAGCAGCCCGGTGACCAGGCCCCCGATGCCCGTGACCGCGTTGTTGAGCGCCGCAGCTCCTTGCTTGATGTCCGCGTCCACCGCCGCCAGCACCTGCTTGCGGCAGTTGGCGCTGCCGCAACTGGTGGTGCCGAAGAGTTCCGTTGCGGTGGATTGCCACAGTTTGGCCGCCAGCGCCGCGGCATCGGGTGCGGTCGACGGCGTGGTCAGTTTGTTGCCCAGCGCGTCGTCGAGCAGGCTGCTGGTGAGGCCCTGCAAGGTGGTGCCGAGGTCCAGGCCTGTCGTGTTTGGCACCGTGTCCATGCACTGCAGCGGGTCGTCCTCGCACGAAGGCAGGGTGGTGGACGCGGCTGACGATGCCCCGAGGTCTGCGTGCAGTTTCGTGGTGAGGTTCAAGTCCACGCCCAGCAGGCTGAGCTTGAGCAGATTGGCCCGCTCCAGGTTGTTTTCGCAGCTGTCCTTGGTGGAAAACACGTTCGCCTCGTTGGTGTGTTTGCCCACGCACAGCTTCACCAGGGACGGCTCCACCTCGATGGTAGCCTGCTCGTAACCTTCGGCGGTGCGCTGCGCCGGGTCGCACATCTCGGTGAGGGTGCCTTTGGCGTTGGCCACGTCGATCATGATGGGGATCTCGACGGCCAGCGAGGCCAGGCCCAGGTTGATGGTGGGCGTGCTCGCCTTGGCGTAGACGCGCACCTGACCGGTGTACGCGGTGGCGCCCACGCCGCCGATGCCGATCGAAGGCGGCTCGATCACCGCGACCTTGGCGCTGACGAGGCCCAGCACGTCCAGGTCGGGTATCTCGATGAAGTGATTGCCGTTGGCCACGGCGAGCGAGCTGCCCACGAGGTCGAGCAGGTTCACCTTCGCGCCGAGACCCGATGGCCCATCGCCCGTCGCGACCAGCACGCCGCTGGTGGACTCGTCGCCGAGCAAGGGAATGTGCGCCTGCAGCGCGTCCACCTTGAGCTGGCCCGTGAGCTGTTGCAGCAGTTGCACCTGGGCCTGCGTGTCGGCCCCTTGCGCCTGCAAGGCCGTGACCGAGGCACCGAGCAACTGGCCCAGCGTGAGGTTCTGCACCGCCGCGAGTTCGTTGAGGGTGCCGATGTCCATGTCGGTGGTCACCGGCACGCCGAGCGCGGCGAGCAGCCCGGACGGCGTGACGCTGGCGTTGGCCAACCCCTGGTAGCTCAGCACGTCGGTGTCGCTCACGCCGATGCCGACGGTCTTGAGGATGTTGGGCAGGAGCGAACCGGCTTCCAGCCGCAGCAGGCGCGAGCCGACCGAGAACGCGGCCAGCGGGTCGGAGACGGCGGCCACGGCTTCGGCGTGCAGGGTGCGTTCACCGGGGAAGAACGCCAGCATCGGCGGCGGTGCGCCTTCGATCAGCACGTGCACCGCGTTGTAGGCGGTCAGTCCGGCGGTGAAGTTGCGCTCCGTGCCCTGGGCCGGGTCCCAGCGGCCGCAGTTCACCACCGGCGTGAAACCGCTGAGGTTCTGCGCCGCGTTGGCGAGCGCGGCGCCGCTGGCGGCGGTGCAATCGGTCGGCTGCACCGCGGAGGCGCCCGCGATGGCCGCGAGGTCGGCGGTTTTCTGCAGCTCACGCTTCATCACGAACAGATAACCCAGCTCGGTGCCGACCAGCGCGATGACGATCAGGCTCAGCGCGATGGCGGTGTTGATGACGATGGAGCCCGACTGACGCCCCCGCGCGGCCGGGCGGCGAAACAGGGCGTCGGGCGAGGCGATCATGTGGTCAGAGCGCGGCGGTGGCGCGGGTGGTCAGCGTGGCGGGCATCCACCGGCTGGTGTCGAGCAGGGGCACCCAGGGCAACAGGCGGCCCGCGCTGTACGGGAAACTGACGGTCACGGTGAGCGTGGTACTGGGCACGGCGACGTCGACGTTCATGTTCTCCGCGAGCCAGGCGCGGCGCTTGGCCGGCGTGTCGCTGTGCGCCAGGGGCACGATGATGGAGCCCGTCAAGGAATCCCGGACCACGGTTTCGATGTTGCTCCGGGCGGTGGCGAGGTCGGCGCCGGTGGCGGTGCGCAGTTGGGGAAACATCTGCACCGCGCGCGCGCCGTCGGCCGCCGCGCGTGCCATGGCCTGTTGGGTGTAGAGCACGATGCCGAAGGTGGCGATGCCGTAGAGCGCGAGCAGCAGGCCCAGCAGCACGAAGGCGAATTCGATGGCGGCCACGCCGCGCTGATGGCCTTTCACAATGCGCTCCCGTCCAGCAACACGGTGGCCTGGCCCACCAGTTCGTCGGGCAGCACGAACGCGGAGAAGGGTGGCAGCACCTTGTGCAGGTCGCTCAGGCGCACGGTGACGCTGACCTGGCAACGCTCGGCCCAGGTGGTGTCGCAGGGCAGGGTGCCGGCCGGTTGCAGGCAGGTGCCGCTGCCGGAGTGGCAGACGGCGGGCAGCGGAATGGTGAGCACGGCGGCCGTGGGTTTCCATGGCAGGGTGCGGGCTTGCGCCACCTGCTGTGCCTTGAGTTGCCGCGCGGCCAGGTTGGGCTGGTGCCGCAGCGCCGCGCGCGCGCCGTCTTCGGCCGCGTTCTGCAGACCGAAGCGGAAGGTGAAGACGATGCTGTAGCAGACGATCGCGTAGATGAGGCCGAAGAACAGCAGAAAGGCCATGGCGTACTCAATGGCGTACACGCCACGCTGGCGGTGCGAGCCGCTGCGAGGGGTACGGCGTGGTGCCATGGCCGGGGCTCCCTATTTGCTTTTGAGCTTCGAATCGAACCACTCGGGCAGCGGCGTCTCGAAGCTCTTCAGGTAGCGCTGGTGGTTGAGCTCGGCGACGCGGCCATCGATGGGGCGTGGCGTGGCCGAGGCCTCGCGCCCTTCGCGCTGGCGCTGCAACAGGCTGTGGGTGCTGTCACCCACGCGCGTTGCGGTGGGTGTGGTGGCAGCGTCCTGCGGGGTGCTGGTGGATTGCGCCCACAGCGGTGTGCCCGCGGCGAGCGCGGCACAGAGCGAGGCACAGGGCAGCAGGCATCGAAGCGTGGGCTTGAAGCTCTTTTTTTTCATCGTGCGTCCTTGGTGGTGTGACAGGTGATCAGGGTGTGGCCAGCGGCAGTGGCGGCGTGAGCGTCGGGCTCAGCCGCAGGCCGGTGGACAGGGCCAGGCCGCTCACGGTCTGGCGTGGCGGCGCAAGCTCTTGCGCCAGTTGTTCGATGGCCTCGCGCGTGGTGGCGCTGAAGCGGGCTTCGTCCATCACCTGGCGGGCCTGGTCGGCCCGGCCCTGGGTGAGGAGGTACAGCGCGAGGTTGCTGCGCACCTTGGGGTTGGTGGGCAGCAGTTGCGCGGCCTGCAGCACGGGCAGGCGCGCGGCGTCGAAGCGCTGCGCGCGCAGCAGGGCATAGCCCAGGTCGCTGAGCAGCACGCCGTCGGTGGGCAGCACCTGGCGCGCGCGCTCGAACATGTCGGCGGCGCGCGGGTAGTCCTGGCCCGCGCCGGCGAGCAGGCCCAGTCCTCGGTAGGCGGCGGCGCGCTCGGGCGTGTCGAGCAGTTTCTGGTACAGCGCGGTGCTGGACGCGGGCTGGTCGGTGTGGCGCAGGGCGTCGGCGCGCAGCAGGCGCGTCTCGTTCGAGACGCCCCAGCGCTGCTCCAGCGCGTCGATGTGCGCAAGCGAGGCGAACCACATGCCGTTGCCCTGCATCTGGCGCACCAGCGACAGGTAGGTGGGCTGGTTCTCCAGGCTGGGTTCGCGCGCGGCGGCTTGCGCGGCCTCGGCCTGTGCCGCATCGGGCAAGGTGGTGCAGGCGCCCAGCGCGAGGGCGCTGGCGGCGATGAAAAGGCAGTGAAGGCGGGCGGTGGTGTTCATGATCCGGTCATGCTCCCGACGGAGCGGATGATGGCGATGAAGCCGGGGCCCGCGGTGACGATCACCAGCGCAGGCAGGAGGGTGGTGACCATCACGACGGTCATCTTCACGGTGATCTTGCCGATGAGGGCCTTCATCTCGGCCTTGCGGTGCACGCGCAGGCGTTCGCTGAACTGGCGGATCGGCTCCTGGATCGCGCCGCCATGTTTGTCGACCTGGTTGACGAGGGCGACGAAGTCCATCAGGTGCTGGTTGTCGTGCAGCCGCGCCATGCGCTGGTAGGCCTGCTCGCGCGTGCGGCCCTGGCTGTACTGCCGATTGCCGCCCGCCACTTCGGCGCCGAGCACCGGCATGACGTGCTGGAAGTCGCTGGCGATCACCTGCAGGCTCTGGTCCAGGCTCAGGCCCACGCTTTGCAGCAAGCCCAGCATGTCCACGAACAAGGGCAACTCGTGGGCCACGCGCTCGCATTGCTGACGCGCGCGGCGCTTGAGCAGCCACTTGGGCAGCATGAAGCCAACGGCGAATCCGGCGGCGGTCCACAGCAGCGCGTTGGGCTTGTCGCCCCACAACACCTGAACCAGCACCGGCAGGCCCACCGCGAGCACGGTGCGCGAGACCAGCAAGCCCAGTTGCGCGCGCGCCGGCGAGAAGCCGCATTGCTGAATGAGCCGGCGGTCTTCATCGGCAACGAGGGCGCGGCCCAAGCGGCTTTCCAGCCAACGCACCGACCATTGGCCGGTGCGCAGGAAGGCCAACTCGTCGGGCAGGGCGCCGATGGGCGTGGCGTGTTCGCCCAGGGCGCGCTGGATGACCTTGGCCGTGGTCTCGCGCTGCGCGTGCCGGTGCAGCAGAATGCCCGCGAGCGTGGCCATGGCGAGGGCGAGCAGCACGAGGGCGAGGATGGCGAGTTGCGTGCTGTTCATGGTGGTCTCCCGATCAGGACAACCGGGCCAGCCGGTACAGCAGCAGGCCACCGAAGGCCTGCAGGCCGAGCGCGCCAAACACCAGCATGCGGCCGGCGGCATCGGTCCACATGTGGGCGAAATAGTCGCCGTTGGTGGTGACGATGGTGCCGCCGATCACGAGGGGCAGCAGGCCCAGGATCCAGGCCGAGAGCCGCGTCTCGGCCGACATCGCCACCAGCTCCTGTTCGGCTTCCTCGTGGTCGCGCATGAAGTGCGCCACGCGCTCGAGCAGCAGGTCGGAGCGCCCGCCGTAGCGCACGCCCAGGCCCAGGATGGAGGCGAGCAGGTAGAACTCTTCGATGTGTGCCTTGCGCGCGACTTGCAGCAAGGCCTGGTCGATGTCCACGCCGGCCTTGACCAGGCCCATGGTGTTGTCCATGTGGCTGCGCAAAGGCTGCTTGGTGCCGGCCACGGCGGTCTGGAACGCGGCGTGGGTGGAGTGGCCCATCACGATCAGGCGCACGATCACGTCGAGAAAGCCGGGCAACTGGCGGATGATCTGGCGCCGCATGCGCTGCATCCGCAGCCAGATGAAAAATACGCCGCCGATCAGCATCACCACCAGCAGGCCCAGCGCGCTCACAAGGCCCGAGAACAGGGCGGTCAGGCCCACCGACAAGACGATGGCGGCCGCGCCAGCGAACAGGGCGCCGGGCGTCAAGGCGCCCAGCAGCCAGCCGGGCAGGCGCACGGCCGGCTTGCGCGCGGCGGTCGACGGAGCAGGGGGCACGAACGGCGCGGGGGCACGAAAGCGCAAGGTGTTGTGCGGCATGGGGCTGGCGGCCGCGGGGTCGATCTTTTCGTCGATCTTGCCGGCCAGGTGGCGCTGCGCCGTCTGGCGCCGCTGGCGGCGCACCGTGCCGTCCCACAGCAGGATGCCGCCCGCGCCGAGCACCAGCGCCACGGCCAGGGCGATGAAGGCGGCTTCAGACATGGACCGGGTCCCGGGACGGCTGGCTCTTGAGGTTCTGGCGCAGGCGCGCGATCTTGGGCGAGTGCGGCAGCACACCCATGGAGACCCAGCGATCGGTTTCCTTGCCATCGGCCTGCACCACCGATTCGTGGCGGTACAGCTCCTGCATGGCGACCACGTTGTCGTTCACGCCGGTGATCTCGCTCACCGAGAGGATGCGCCGCGCGCCATTGGGCAGGCGGCCGATCTGCACGATGAAGTCGATCGCGTTGGCGATCTGGCGGCGCAGGCTGACCTCGCTGCCCTGGTAGCCGGCGAAGCCCGCGAGCATCTCCAGCCGGTACAGGCACTCGCGCGGCGAGCTGGCGTGGATGGTGCCCATGGAGCCGTCGTGGCCGGTGTTCATGGCCTGCAGCATTTCCACCACTTCGCCCCCGCGCACTTCGCCCACGATGATGCGGTCGGGCCGCATGCGCAGGGTGTTGCGCATCAGGTCGCGGATGGCCACGTTGCCCGAACCGTCGTAGCCGCCGGGGCGGCTCTCCAGCCGCACCACGTGCGCGTGGTTGAGCGCGAGTTCGGCCGTGTCTTCGATGGTGACCACGCGCTCGGACTCGGGCACGAAGTTGGCCAGCGCGTTGAGCAGCGAGGTCTTGCCCGAGCTGGTGCCGCCGCTCACGAGGATGTTGCAGCGCGAACGCACCGCCATTTCCAGCAGATGGCCAATGGCCTGGTCGAAGGTGCCGAGTTCGAACAGCTCTTCGGGGCTCAGCGGGTCCTTGCGGAATTTTCGGATGGAGACCGCCGGGCCGTCGATCACCAGCGGCTCGATGATCACGTTGATGCGCCCGCCGTCGCTCATGCGCGCATCGACCATGGGGTTGGACTCGTCCAGCCGCCGGCCGATGGGCGCGAGGATGCGGCGCACGATGCGCATCAGGTGCTCGTTGTCGGTGAAGTTCAGGTGCTCCTTCTGAAGCATGCCGCGGCGCGACACGTACACCTGCTTGCAGCCGTTGATGAGGATGTCCTCGACGGTGGGGTCGTTCAGCAGATCTTCGAGCGGCCCGAAGCCGGCGAACTCCTTGGTGAGCGCATCGGCCAGCAACAGCGTTTCGCGCGCGTTGATCGGCACGCGGTTCTGGCGCACCTGCGTTTCGCATTCGAGGTGCACGAACTGCTGCACCGAGTTGCGCGACCAGCGCCCGAACTCGGCGCCCAGCTCTTCGATGCGGTTGAGCAGGTGCTCATGGATGAAGGTCTTGACGGACTGGAACTCCGAAGAGTTCATGAACGCCTGCTGGTTGTCGGAAAACTCGACGTGTGTCGTCATGGTGCGTTATCTCCGATGAATCCACTTGTTGAGCATTTGCGCCATGCGCGGTGTTCTGTTGGGGAAGTCCGCGCCATCGGGCGGCACACTGCCGTCGATCAGCGGCATCAGGCTGCGCGCCATCTGGCCCACCGCGGTCACGTACGGGTCTTTGGCGGCCGTGCGCGCGAGCAACTGGCCCTGGCACGAAGCCGCCAGCAGCGCGCTGGCGCGCGCGGGCAGCACATGCGCCAGCGGCAGGCCGAGCTGGTTGGCGATGTCCAGCGCGGTCAGGTTCACGAACGGTTCGAACTTGTTGACCACCAGAGAGACCTGCTGCAAGTTCACGTCGTGGTCGCGCAACTCGTGCAGCAGCGCCGCGGTGGAGACGATGCCGCCGATGCTCTGGTCGCACACCACCCAGATCTTGTCGGCGCCGCGCGCGACATGGGCCACGAAATCGACCGAGCTGAAACCGCCGAGGTCGGCGACCTGCACGTCGAAGAATTCGGTCAGGCGCTGGATCAGCGACACCGACTCGACGTGCGAGATCTCGCGGATCTGCGCCAGGTTGGCGGGCAGGGGCAGCACCGCCGCGCCGCAGTCGTGCTGGGCCAGCGCGGTCTGCAGCAGCGTGGTGTCCAGCCGGTGGAGGTTCTGCACGCCGTCGACGAAGCTGAATTCGCTCTTGAGGCCGAGGTAGAGCAGGTTGTCGCGCGCGGGCAGGCCCAGGTCCAGCAGGGCCACGCCCTGGCGGTGCGCTGCGCGCCCGGGCGTGCGGACCTGCGCGGCCGTGCGTTGCGCCTGCAGCAGCGCGGTGAGGTTGCAGGCCAGCGTGCTCACGCCCAGGCCGGCGCGCGCGCCGAGCAAGGCGACCGTGCAGCCCTTGGTCTGCGGCGACGCGCGCTGACCCTGGCGGCGCGCCATCAGGTCCTGCAACACCGGCAGGGCTTCGCTGGTCGGGCCGTCGAGGTCGAGGAAATCGTCCACACCCGCGCGCAGAGCGGAGAGGGTGGTGTTGGCCTCGTTGGCGTGGCCCGTGCCGATCAGCAGCAGCTCGGGCCAGTCGCGCCGCAGGCTGGTGGCCAGGCGGGTGCTGTGCAGCGCCTGCGTGCCCGAGAAGTCGAGAAACACCGAGCGTGGAGCCGTGGCCTGGATGTGTTCGTTCAGGGCGCGCTCGTCGAGCGCGACCGTCGTCACCTGGCCGAGCTGACCCAGTGCCGCGTTCAGCCACCCCGCGTGTTCGCCGCTGTCCGAGGCGAACAGGTAGACGCCGTGACCCTGGACGGTCGCTTGAAGGGGGGTGGGCATGCTGGTCATGGCGGTGGGTCCCGGGTTCAACGGGAGAAGCCGGGCAGGGCTTCGTCGGCCCCGCTGCCGACCATGAAGCTGCGCCAGACGGCCGGGTCGCGTTGTTCGGTGTGGCCCGGCAGCGCCTTGTCCATGGACGTGCCCTGGGCGAAGGGCTTGACGAGGTGCGGCGTGACCACGATCACGAGTTCGCGCTCGTTCTGCTGGAAGTCCTGCCGCTTGAACACCGTGCCCAGCACCGGTATGTCGCCCAGGCCGGGCACCTTGTCCACGCTGGAGGTGGTGGTGCGGCTCACCAGGCCACCGATGACGAAGCTCTCGCCATCGCCAAGTTCGACCGTGGTGTCGGCCCGGCGCGTGGAAATCGCCGGCACCGCGACGCCGCTGAGCGTGACCGCGTTGGCGTAGTCCAGCTCGCTCGCTTCGGGCGCGACCTTGAGCACGATGCGCTGGTTGGACAGCACGGTGGGCGAGACGGTGAGGCCGATGCCGAAGGGCTTGTATTCGATGCTGGTGGTGCCCAGGCCCTGCGCGATCGGCACCGGGATCTCGCCGCCGGAGAGGAAGTTGGCGCTCTGCCCCGAGAGCGCGACCAGCGTGGGCTCGGCCAGCACGCGGGCCAGGCCGTTGCCTTCGAGCAGGCCCAGGTGCAGGGCGATGTTGGCCCTGCCGAAACTCGCCAGCAGACCGAAAGCCTGCGCCAGGGGCGAGGTGGTTTCGGTGGTGATCAAGCCGTCGCGGCCGAAGCTGGCCGTGCGCAGCGAGCTGGGTGAGAACACGCCGAAGCTGAAACCGTTGCGGTTGGGCCCGGTGCTGAAGAGGTTCAGCCCGGCCTGCTTGAGCACGCGCTTGTTGAATTCCACGATCTTCACTTCCACCTGCACGCTGTGGCTCTTCACGCTCAGCGCGGAGCGATCGGTCAGCGGCACCTTGTCCGGCTGGGTGGCCAGCGCGGCGTCGCGTGCGGCCTGGTGCTCGCTGGCGGACGGGAAATTGCCTTGCAGCACCGCCGTGTTGCGCTGCACGTCGACGGTGTAGGTGGTGGCCACGTCGCTGCCGCGCTCCCACACCAGAACGGAGGTGCTGCCGGGTGCCTTGGCGGTGATCAGCAGCCGGGCGGCCGGTGTGCTCCCGGCGCCAGGGGTCTTGCGCGTGACCATGACCGAGGCGACCTGTTCGTTGGCGATGGCGATGCGGTCCACGCCCTTGTCGATCACCAGTTCCTGTTGCGTGCCGACCGCCAGCACGAGCTGCCTGGCCGCCGCGGGTGCGGGGGCACTGGTCTGTGCGGACGCGCCGGCGCAGGTGCTGGCGATCAGCCAGCCGACCAGCAGCGAGGGGCTGGAGAAACGACGCGGGGTGGGCGGATTGAACATGCGGTGCACCTGGTGGGTTGGGGCGCGTGGGCTCAATAGCGCACGGTGTCGCGGCGCTCGCCGCGGATGATCTCGACCTCATGGCCCGCGGCCGCCACGGCGGTGCGCACCGGGCGAGCGGCGCCCACCGTTGGGGCAACCGACGACCCGCGTGCGCGGGTCGCGCTGCCGCCAGCGGCGAGGGTTTCGGTGGTGAGGCCGGCCACCGCACGGTCCACGCCGCTGAGCAGGGCGGCGCCGTGCTTGCCCGTCTTCGGCTGCAGGGCGGTCTGCAGTTCGGCGAAGAGCGTCGGGTCCGGCGCGGCGGTGTCGTTCGGGTGGCGCAGCGCCAGCAGCAGACGGCCATGGGCGTCGCCCAGCGCCAGCCGGTTCACGTCTTCCACCGCAATGGCCAGCACGGCGGTGCGTGCGGCCTGGTGGGCCGCGCCTTGTGGTTTCTGTTGGGCGCGGCCTTCGCCGTTGGCCGGCATGCCGTCGACCGAGGCGGCGCCAAAGGCCAGCACGCGCTGGCGCGCCAGCAGCAGGCGGGACTGGCTGTGGTCCACGTCCTTGCCATCGGCCTTGAGCGCGAAGAACACGTCGACGAAATCGCCCGGGCGCACGCTGTTGCCCACGCCCATGACCTCGTCGACCTTCACGGCCACGGCGCGCTGGCCCGCTTCCAGACGCATGGACAGGCCCGAGACGAGCTGATTTTCCAGCAGCGGCGAACCGGTCCCGAGGTCGAACACCGGCACGCGGCCCACCACCTCGGACACGCTCATGAACGCGCCGCCGGGGTTGATGGTGAGCTGCGCCACCCGCAGTGCGGAGGCGTCAATCGCCTGGCCCGCGGGCAGTGCCTTGGTGGTGACCACCACGGGGAAGGTGGCTTCGGGCGCGGCGACCTTGGCCACCGGTGGCGGTGGGGCCACGGGCGCAGCGGGCTTGCGGCTGAGCATCCAGGCATAGCCGCTCAACAGGAAGGCCAGCAACACCAGGACGACGGCGATGATTTTGGAGAATCGGATCATGGTGTTGTGGTGTGGGGGGTGAATCGGTGTCGCGGTGGCGGGTGCTCAGCCTCCGCGGCCCAAGGCCATGAAGCCGATGGTGGACACCGCGAGGTAAGCGGCCAGGGGAATGGGGCGGGACACCGTTCCGTCGCTGCGTGGCCGTCCCGCGAGCGCCAGCGCCAGGCGCGGGGCCAGCGGCCAGCGGTGCAGGGCGAGCCAGAGCAGGCCGTGCAGGCCGGCCAGCAGGCTGGCGGCCACCCAGATCGGCAGCAACGGCCCCAGACCCAGCCACAGGCCCAGAGCACCCGCGAATTTCACGTCGCCCGCGCCCATGAGGCCGAGGGCATGAAAACAAAGCAATGCCGCAAAGGCTGCCGCACCACCGAGCAACGCCTGCGGCCAACCCAATCCGAAGGGTTGCAGGTCGAGGGCCACGGCGGCCATGGCCAGCACGATGCCCGCGAGCACGAGCGAATTGCGCACCCGGCGCTGAAGGCCATCCTGAGCGATGGCGATCAGCAACCAGAGCAGCAACACAAGCTTCATGGCGGGCAATTCGGGCCGGACATGGGCGGCGCTTACTCAGCGACTGCGCCGGTGGTGGCCACGGTCTTCACGTGGGCAAAGATCTCCGTCAGCGTGCTCTTGACGCTGCCGGTTTCTCCGTTGAAAACGGCCACCAGGATGACCGCCATCAGGCCGGCGATGATCCCGTATTCGATCGCCGTGGCGCCTTCTTCGTCGCGCAGGAATTGGGTGATGCGTGCTTTCATGATGAACTCCTTGGTGAATTGAACAGACGGAAAACAAACTGAGAACTTTGGAATGAATTTAAAATGGTTGTTGGGGCCATAACGTATTCATTCTCCCTGTTGATTAGATCTCGTTGTATTTGCGGGTCCAACGCAACCACCCTGGTCATTGCGTCGTTTCTGCAATCCAACGCCCATTTCTATCCTGTCTATTAACTGGATCGTTCGCTGTTATGCCATCCCTGCGCAGCGAATCATGGTTTCCCTACATCGAACGCCTGCCCTGTTTTGACTGGAATTTCTCGTGTGTGACGTATCAAAAGATCAGAGTCCTCGCCTGCAAATACTATCGACTCGTTATTTTCAGAATAAAGGAAATACACGTCTCTTTTTCATCTATTAACTTGCTTTAAACCGCTGGGCGTGCGGTTTGTCGCGGATCAATGGCCGGAGCCGTCATTGAATTCTGACCGATTGATTTGATTTGCCTTTTTGGCGAAATATAGGTCCAAAGGCCCACGCTTCATTAATTTGTGGTGGCCACCGTTAAGACCTTGCATGGCGATTTCCGCTGGGAAATAGGCAATACGGGATCTGAGCGCGCTGGTGCAGGGGGCAGGCAATTGATGTGTTTTGCCCACGCGGCCCAAAGAGGCGGCAAGGAAGGGGGCGCGGGGCGCTGCTGCAACCCGCTGGCTGCGCTCAGCCCGCTTCGCGCAGCCGCTCGGCGGCAATTTGCGCGACGCGGCGCACGTGTTCTTCCGAGGCGTTTTGCGCGGCGTCGGGGTCGTGCTGCTTGAGCGCGTCGATGATGCGGGCCATCTCGGCGGCGGCTTCGTCTTGCCGGCCGCTCGAACTGATGGTCATGGCGCGCAGCCGGTTGATGCGTGCGTTGAGCGACTGCACCACCTGCCAGGCCATGTCCATGCCGGCCTGGCGGAACAGCGCTTCGTAGAACGCGCCGGTGCGTTCGCGCACCGCGTGGAAGTCGCTCTGGCGAAACGCCCGTTGCGTGTTCTCGTTGAGCGCGACCAGTTCGTCGATGGCCGTCGGCGTGGCCCGGCTGGCGCAACGGCGCGCGGCCTGGCCTTCGAGCAGCGCGCGGATCTCATAGATTTGCGCGGCCTGGTCGGCCGTGAGGCTGGCGACCACGGGGCCCTGGTGCGATTCGGTCTCGACCAGACCTTCGGTTTCCAGATGCCGCAGCACTTCGCGCACGATGGAACGGCTGACGCCGAGCTGCTCGCACAGTTGGCGTTCCACCAGCCGTTCGCCCGGCTTGAAGTGGCCGCTCCAGATGGCATCCCGCATGTTTTCGAGCGCCAGCTCGCGCAGGGTCTTGGCGCTGCGGTCGACTCTCAGAGAGCCGGCGGGGGACGTGATCATGAAAATGCCTCAGGTGAGATTGCCGAGGCACAAGTATTTCACGTCCTGCCCGCGGGCCCGCCAGGGGTGGTCGGTGCTCAGCGCGCCACCGGCATCTGCAGCCAGTGGTCGAGGTGGGCGTTGACCGCGTCGGCGTCGGTCACGGTCATCATGTGGCGCGCGCCGGGCAGCACGTCGGCCACGGCGCCAGGCACTTCGGCCGCCATGGCACGCGTCATCTGCGGGCTGGAGTTGGCGTCGAACTCACCCGTTGCGAACAGCGCCGGCATGCGCAGTTGGCCCAGGCGTGCGGCGTGAACCTCATCGGCGCTGGCGAACACCGCATAGGCTTGTGCATAGCCCTGCAGCTGCACCTGGGCCAGGTAGCTGCCCACCTCCCGCGCGGCGGCCTGCAGCGTCGGTGGCACCGGGTTGCCGAACCAGCGCTCGAGGGTGGGCCCCACGGAGGCCGGAGCGCCGGCTTGCCGCAGCATCCGCGCGCGGGCCATGACGGCGGCGCGCTGCTCGGGCGTGCGGCGGTAGACGGCGTTGAGCGCCGCCACGCGGCGCGTGCGAGCCGGCCGCGTGAGTGCGAACTCGAGCGCCACCAGCGCGCCCATCGAATGCCCCGCGATGCTGGCCTGCGCGATGCCCAGGTGATCGAGCAGGCGTTGCAACTGGTCCGCGTAGTCGCTCAGCACCAGCGCGTGCTCGGCCGCGAGGCTCGCGCCGTGGCCGAGCATGTCATACACCACCACGCGGTGCGTGCGAGCGAGGTGCGCCACCTGCGGCGCCCACACGCCTTGCTGCATGCCCACGCCGTGGATCAGCACCACGGCATCGCCCGCGCCGGTGTCGGCATAGGCGGTGCCGTCGGGCGTCAAGCCGCGCACGGTGGCGATGGCTGGGGCGACTTCAAGCGTCATTGCTGCCGAGTTCCTTCAAGTCCTGGTAACGGTCGCCGATGCGGTGGTGCGGACGCCCACCGATGGACGCGCCCAAGGCCACCACGATTTCGTCCGGTGCCGGCGCGTCGTTGATGGCGAACTGCAGCGTCAGGTAGTGCGAGCGCATGCCCTCGTCGTCTTTGTGCATCATCGGGATCGCGATCGAGCAGTTGGGGCCGCCACGCACGTTGGTGAAGCTCAGGTAGCTCTTGGCCCCGACGGCCTTGCGGTAGAAGTTGCCGAAGTGCAGCGTGTGGATCAGTGCCGAAGCGTGTTCCACCTCGCCCGAAGTGCCGACCACGGCGGCCTTGCCGTAGGCCTCGATGGCGTCGCCCGAGCCGGCCATGCGCAGCATGGCGTCGGTGAGCAACTGGCCCAGCACCGGCGCGATGGCGCGGATTTCGGGCTGCAGGTCTTCGACGAAGCCACGACCGGCCCAGGGGTTGGCCAGCACGGCGGCGGCGCCGAACAACTGCAGTGGCCGGCCGGCCTCCTTGCCGCCTTCGATGCGGGTTTCTTCGGTGTAGGTGACGATCTTGCGGACGCGTGCGTTCATGGTGGGGATGTCAATCTCGATGGGATGGTGGAATGGGGTCGATGCGATGGACAGGGGCGCGTCACTCGGCCTTGATGTTGGCGGCCTTGACCACGGCGCGGTACTTCTCGACCTCGGTGGCCATGAACTTGCGCAGGCTCTCGGCCGACTCGCCCGAAGCGCTGATGCCTTGCTCGGCCAGTTTCTTGCGCAGCGCCGGATCGGCCAGCACCTGCTGGGCCACGGCCTGCAGCTTCTGCGTGACGTCGGCCGGGGTTTTGGCGGGCACGAACAAGCCGAACCACACGTTCAGGTCAAAGCCTTCCAGGCCCGGCTGCTTGCCCATGGCGGGGATGCCGGGGGCCAGGTCGGAGGGCTCGGCGCCGGTGATGGCCAGCGCCTTCACACGGCCGGCCTTGATGTAGGTCTGCGCGGCGCTGAGCGTGGACACCACGAGGTCGATCTGGCCGCCCAGCAGGTCGGTCAGCGCGGGCGCGGCGCCGCGGTAGGGGACGTGCGTCATTTGCACGTTGGCGCGCATCTTGAGCAACTCGCCCGAGACGTGCATGGGCGTGCCGTTGCCGGCCGAGCCGTAGCTGAGCGAGCCCGGCTTGGCGCGCGCCAGGCTCAGCAACTCGGGCACGGTCCTGGCGTCCAGGCCGGGCTTGCCCAGCAGCACCATCGGACCGGTGCCGACGAAGGCCACGGGCGAGAGATCGCGTGTGGCGTCGTAGGAAATGGAGGGGTCGATCAGCTTGTTGATCAGGATTTCCGAGCCGGAGCCCAGCAGGACGGTGTGGCCATCGGGGGTGGCCCGCACAGTGCGCTGCGTGCCGAGCATGCCGCCGGCGCCGGCAACGTTTTCGATCACCACGGGCTGGCCGAGCTTCTCGGACAGGAGGGGCGCGATGCTGCGCGCAATGATGTCCGAGCTGCCACCGGGCGCAAACGGCACGACCAGCGTGATCGGCTTGTCGGGGTAGGCGGCGAAGACTGCCGGGCTGGCAGTGAGAAGGGCCGCAGCGACAGGTGCGAGCAACAGGGCGCGGCGCGACAGGGAGGACAGGGCAGGCATGGGTTGGGTCTCCATTTGAATTCAGTATGATGGTATACCAACATACAAGAAGTGCTGAGCCGAATCCGACGGACGGCCAGGCGCGCGTCCGCCGGGCCCGGATGACGGGAGGGAACGTCACCCTGATGGATGCCGCGCGGCGCGTGCAGCTGCCTTCCACGGGTAAACCCGGTGGCCTGTGGGGGTATCGACTTCTAGAATTACGCGTAATTACACGTAATTTCGAAGGCCAGCATGTTGAATTCCCTGCACGACGAAGTGGCCACGAAGCTGCGCGAACGCATCTTCGCGGGCGAGCTCGCGCCGGGCAGCTTCATGGACGAACACGCCCTGTGTGCCGAACTGTCGATTTCGCGCACGCCCTTGCGCGAAGCGCTCAAGGTGTTGAGCGCCGAAGGCCTGGTGCGCCACGAGCCGCGTCGCGGTTGTTTCGTGAGCGAGGTCACCGAGCGCGACCTGGACGAGATCTTTCCCGTGATCGCCTTGCTGGAAGGGCGCTGCGCTTTCGAAGCCGCCAACAACGCGACCGACGCCGACCTGGCGGCGCTGCAGCAGTTGCACGACCGGCTCAACGAGAGTGCGCAAGCCCGGCGCATCAACGACTACTACGACGCCAACTTCGCGATCCACGAAGCCATCATCACGCTGGCCAACAACCGCTGGCTGGCCCAGGTGATCGGCGACCTGCGCAAGATCGTCAAGCTCGCGCGCCTGCAGCAACTGCACGCGCCAGGTCGGCTGGACCAGAGCCTGTCCGAACACATGGCCGTGTTCGCGGCGCTCAAGGCGCGCGACGCCGAAGGCGCCGAAGCCGCCATGCGCACCCACCTCACGCGCCAGCGCGTGGCCCTGCGCGAACTCGCGCGCAACCAGACATCCCGATTGTTGGAGATGAAGCCATGACGCCACCCGACTGGTTTTCGCAAGGCGTTTCGATGCTGCGCACGAGCACGAAGAAAACCGACCCCATGCCCCGTTCCACCATGGAGCGGCTCAAGGCCACCTTGCGGCACGAGGAAGAGGCCATGTCGCCGCGCACGCTGCGCCAGACGCTCAAGGATTTGCAAGCCATCGTCGACCCGATGGTGAGCGAAGTGGAGGGCGGGCGCCGCGCGCAGGCCATGATGGACTGGTACGCCCAGGCGACACTGCCCCACCGGCGCGACCTGTGGCTGCTCATGAGCGAGCGCTTCGTCGCGGATCCGGAGCGCGTGAAGAAGGCGCAGACCCAGTTCGCCGCCGCGGTGGGCACACCCGACGAAGCCGCGGCCGAGGTGCTCTACCGGCGCGCCACCGTCTCGCCCCGGCGGCGCCTGCTGCAGCGCTTCAGCGCCAACCCGCAGGGCGTGCATTTCCTGGTGAACATGCGCGCCGAACTGCAAGCGCAACTCAAGACCGACAAGCGCCTGGCCGCGCTCGACGTGGAGATGGAGTACATGTTCTCCACCTGGTTCGACGTGGGCTTTCTCGACCTGCGCCGCATCAGCTGGGATTCGCCGGCCTCCCTGGTGGAGAAACTCATCCAGTACGAAGCGGTGCACGACATCCGCAGCTGGGCCGACGTGAAGAACCGGCTCGACAGCGACCGGCGCTGCTATGGCTTCTTCCACCCACGCCTGGCCGGCGAGCCGCTGATCTTCGTGGAAGTGGCGCTCATGAACGAGATCGCCACCAGCATCACGCCGCTGCTTGACGAAGCCGCCGCGCCGGCCGATCTCGGCAAGGCCACCACCGCGATCTTCTATTCCATCAGCAGCACCCAGCGCGGCCTGAGGGGCGTGAGCTTTGGCGACTCGCTCATCAAGCGCGTGGTGGAAACGCTCAAGGATGAATTTCCCCGCCTCAGGACCTTCGTCACGCTCTCGCCGATCCCCGGCTTGCGCGCCTGGCTGTCGAAGCACGCACCGGCCGAGATGGTGAAGGCCTGGGAGCACGCCGAGGACTTGCCCGAACCCTCACCCGAGCGCCGCGCGCTCCTGGGTTGGGCCGCGCGCTACCTCGGCGATCAGATCGACGAGGGCAAGCCGCTCGACCCGGTGGCGCGTTTCCACCTGGGCAACGGCGCGCGCGTGGAGAAACTGAACTGGGCCGCCGACCCGTCGCCCAAAGGCCTGAAGCAGTCCTACGGCCTGATGGTGAACTACCTCTACGATCTCAAGCGCCTGGACAAGCACCGCGCCTTGCTCGCGCAAGGAAAAATCCCGATAGCAGCGGCCATCAAAGACCTCTACCTTTGAAGCCGCCACGATTTCAACCACAGGAGACAACAGCATGACCGAGAGCCTGAACCGACGAGACATCCTGCGCGCGGCCCTGGCCGGCACCGCCCTCTACAGCACGGCGGGCCACGCCCAGTCCAGCTGGCCGAGCAAGCCGGTGACGATGATCGTGCCGTTCCCCGCGGGCGGCGGCACCGATGCCTTCGCGCGTCCCATGGCCGCGCAATTCGCGCGACTCACCGGCAAGAGCCTCGTAATCGACAACCGCGGCGGCGCGGGCGGCACGCTGGGCGCGGGCATCGCGGCCAAGGCCCCGGCCGACGGCTACACCCTGTTCATGGGCGCGGTGCACCACACGATCGCGCCCAGCATGTACCCCAAGCTCGACTACGACCTGGAAAAAGACCTGGTGCCCCTCATCCTCGTGGCGAGCGTGCCGCAGGTGGTGGTGGTCAACCCCAAGCGCGTGTCGGCCAGCAACTTCAAGGAGTTTCTCGCCTGGGCCAAGGCCAACCCCGGCAAGCTCAATTACGCCTCCGCCGGCAGCGGCACCTCGCACCATCTCGCGGGCGAACTGTTCAAGCAGCAGACCCAGACCTTCATCACCCACATTCCCTACCGCGGCGCGGGCCCCGCGCTCAACGACCTCATCGCAGGCCAGGTGGACGTGATGTTCGACGGCCTGGGCTCCTCGGCCGCGCACATCAAGGGCGGCCGCATCAAGCCACTGATGGTCTCGGGCAAGCAGCGCAGCCCGGCCTTGCCCGACGTGCCTTGCGCCGCCGAGGTGGGCCTGCCCGACTACAACGTGACGACCTGGTACGGTGTGTGGGCGCCCAAAGGCACGCCCGCCGATGCGCAGAAGGCCGCCATCGAGGAAATCCGCAAAGCGGTGAGCACCGACGAGGCCAAGGCGGTCTGGGCCAGCCAGGGCGCGGAGTTCGCCAACGTGAGCGGCCCGCAGTTCGACGCCTTCGTCAAGGGCGAAATCCAGAAGTGGACGCAGGTGGTGAAGGCCTCGGGCGCGAAGCTCGAATGAGCGGCCACGTCCACCTCGCCATCGATCACGCGCTCGCGCGCGTGACGCTGTCCAACCCGGCCAAATTCAACGCCATGTCGCGCGCGATGTGGCGCGAATTGAAGGCGGTGTTCACCGAGTTGCAAGGCCGCACCGACCTGCGCTGCGTGACCGTGGCAGGGAAGGGCGGTCACTTCTGCGCCGGGGGTGACATTGCCGAGTACCCCGGCTTTCGCTTCGACGCCGAGCACCTGCGCGACTTCCACGAAAACGACGTGTGGGGCGGCCTGAGCGCCATGCTGGCCTGCGACCTGCCGGTGCTCGCGCAGATCGAGGGCAACTGCATGGGCGCGGGCGTGGAGATCGCGAGCTGCTGCGACATCCGCGTGGCCGCCGCGGGTTCGCGCTTTGGCGCGCCGATTGCCCGTCTTGGTTTTCCGATGGCCCCGCGCGAAGCCCAATTGGTGGCGCGAGAGGCGGGCCTGGCCACCGCGCGCGAGATGCTGCTGGAAGCCGCGGTGCTCGAGGCCGGCGAAATGAAGACGCGCGGTTTCCTGCACGCGGTGTTGCCCGACGCCGAGGTGGCTGCCGACGTGCTGGCCCGCGCGCAGCGCATCGCGCGCCTGGCGCCGCAGGCCGCGCGCCTGAACAAACAGACCTTGCGCGCACTGGGTGCGGGCCAACCGGTGGAGACCGTCGTGGCGAGCGCCTACGATTACGCCGACCAGGCCGAGCACCGCGAGGGCATCGACGCCTTTCTCACCAAGCGCCAGCCGACTTTCTGAATTTTTTCCGTTTTTGTTTTTGACCATGAACAACAACCACAACCTCTACGCCGCCCTGCGCGCGGCCTTTCCCGCCGATCTGGACAGCACCGCCGTCGAAACCGTGGGCGGCGCGCAAGCCGGCCTGCGTTATTCCTGGCGCGACCTGGACCGCGCCAGCGCCATGGTGGCCAACCTGTTCGCGTCGATGCAGCTGCCCGAAGGCTCGCGCATCGCGGTGCAGGTGGAGAAGTCGGTCGAGGCGCTGGTGCTGTACCTCGCCACGCTGCGCTCGGGCCATGTGTTTCTGCCGCTCAACACCGCCTACCAGGCGGGCGAGATCGAGTACTTCGTGGGCAACGCCGAACCGGCTGTGGTGGTGTGCAGTCCGGCCAACTTCGGCTGGGTGTCCAAGATCGCTTTCAAGGCCGGCACGCGCCACGTGTTCACGCTGGGCGACGACCGCACCGGCACACTGCTGGACCGCGCCGCGCACCACAGCGACGTGCACACCCCGGCGCACAGCCGCGCCGAAGACCTGGCGGTGATCATCTACACCAGCGGCACGACGGGGCGCAGCAAGGGCGCGATGCTCTCGCACGGCAACATGCTCAGCAATGCCCTGGTGCTCAAGGACTACTGGGGCTGGCAGCCGGACGACGTGCTGATCCATGCCTTGCCGATCTTCCACGTGCACGGCCTGTTCGTGGCGATCCATGGCGCGCTGATCAACGGCAGCCCGATGCTGTGGCTCAACAAGTTCGAGCCGCGCGCGGTGGTGGAGCTGCTGCCGCGCGCCACGGTGTTCATGGGCGTGCCCACGCTGTACGTGCGCCTGCTCGCCGAGCCCGGCCTTTCGAAGCAACAGGCCGCGCACATGCGCCTGTTCATCTCGGGCTCGGCGCCCTTGCTGATCGAGACGTTTGACGAATGGAAGGCGCGCACCGGCCAGACCATTCTGGAGCGCTACGGCATGAGCGAGACGGTGATGATCACGTCCAATCCGTACGCGGCGGACGCGCGTTTTGGCGACCAGAGCGAGCGGCGCGGCAACACGGTGGGGTTTCCCTTGCCGGGCAATGAGCTGCGCGTGGTGGACGATGCGAACCAGCCGATCGCCACCGGCGAGATCGGTGCGATCCAGGTGCGTGGGCCCAACGTGTTCAAAGGGTATTGGCGCATGCCCGAGAAGACAGCCGAGGAGTTCACCGCCGACGGTTTCTTCAAGACCGGGGATGTGGGCCGCGTCGATGACCGCGGCTACGTGAGCATCGTGGGGCGCAGCAAGGACCTGATCATTTCGGGTGGCTACAACGTGTACCCGGCCGAGATCGAGGCCACCATCAACGAGATGTCTGGCGTGGCCGAGAGCGCGGTGGTGGGGGTGCCGCACCCGGACTTTGGCGAGGTGGGGGTGGCGGTGGTGATCGCGAAGCCCGGCGCCGCGCTGGACACCGAGCAGATCATTGCGGCTTTGAAGGCGAAGCTGGCGAACTTCAAGATTCCCAAGCGCTGCTTCGTGGTGACGGAGTTGCCGCGCAATGCCATGGGGAAGGTGCAGAAGAATCTCTTGCGGGAGTTGCACAAGGGGCTCTTCGTTTCCTGAGTTTTTTTCGCTTCGGAAGGGTCGGCCACCGGCGACCGGGGCGAGCGCCTCCGCGAATGTCACCCGAGTCGGCTTCGCCGCCTCTCCTTCTTTACTTCGCTACGGCGCTCACCCCGATCACCGATGGCCTACGTGTGTGCGGCTCGCCATCTCCCTCCCCCGCTGGGGGAGGGTTGGGGTGGGGGCCGCGCGCCAACCCCTCACTTCATCGCAAGCTCGCCTCGATCACCTGGTCCGCTTTCAAACCTGCGCCAGCAGCCGCCCCACACTTGCCAGCGCGGCCTCCCTTGTGCCTGAATCGGTGACGCTCTCCGCCAGGTACGCGGTCACGATGATCGGCTTGCGCTGCGGCGGGAACGCGATGCCGATGTCGTTGGCATCGTCGCCCGCGGTGCCGGTTTTCTCGCCGATCTGCCAGCCGCTCGGCACGCCAGCCCGCAGGCGTTTTCCGCCGGTGGTATTGGCCCGCAGCCATTGCGTCAGGCGTTCGCGCGAGGCGGGCTTCAGGGCATCGCCCAACAGAAGTTTGTTCAATGTGTGAGCCATCGCGCGCGGCGTGGTGGTGTCCAGCGGCTCGCCGCTGGCGGCGCGGCGGTTGAGTTCGGGCTCGGTGCGGTCCAGCCGCGTCGCGCGGTCGCCCAGACGGCGCGCGTAGGCGGTGAGCGCGGCCGGTCCGCCATAGCTGGCGAGGATGAGGTTGGCGGCGGTGTTGTCGCTGGTGGTGATGGTGGCTTCGCACAGCTGCGCCAGGCTCAAGCCTTCGCCACCCACGTGGCGCTCGGTCACGGGCGACCAGGACACCAGGTCCTGCTTGCGATAGCGGATGCGCTGCTCCAGCGACGCTTCGCCCCGGTCCGCGCGGTCCAGCACCAGGGCGCTGGCCAGCAGCTTGAACGAGCTGAGCATCAGGAAGCGCTCGTCGCCGCGCCAGCCCAGTTCGCGGCCGCTGGCGGTGTCGATGATGTGCACGCCCAGCCGGCCCTTGGCCTGTTTCTCGATGTCGCGCAGGCTGTCCTGCAGAGGGTGGGTATCGGCCCAAGCATTCTTGAGGTGTGCGGCGGACAGGCCGGCCAGCAGCGCGGCGCCCGGGGTGATGCAGAAAGTGCGTCGATCGATCATGGTTTGATGGTGAGATGTCGTTGAACAGGCGCGTATCGTAGGAAGAGCACGCCTTCCGTTCAAACGGAAATAATCGAGGCCACACCACAGAAAAACTTGGGGATTCCGATGGACCTGCCACTCAACGCCCTGCGCGCCTTCGAGGTCTCGGCGCGGCACCTGAGCTTCACGCGCGCCGCGCAGGAGCTCCACCTCACGCAGACTGCCGTGAGCCAGCATGTGAAGAACCTGGAGCAGCGCCTGGGCAAGCCGCTGTTCCGGCGTGTGCCCCGCGGTCTGGCGCTGACCGACGAGGGCATGGCCCTGCTGCCGACGCTGGTGGACGCGTTCGCGCGCGTCTCGGCCACGCTGGAGTCGTTCAAGGGCGCGCACAAGCGCGAGGTGCTGTCCGTGGGCGCGGTCGGCACCTTCGCCGTGGGCTGGCTGCTGCCGCGCCTGCGCGACTTCCAGGCGCGCCACCCCTTCGTGGAGTTGCGCCTGTTCACGCACAACAACCGCATCGACCTTGCGGCCGAGGGGCTGGACTGTGCGATCCGCTTCGGCGACGGGCAGTGGCCCGGCGTGCAGACGCGCCATCTGCTGGACGCGCCGCTGGCGCCCATGTGCTCACCCATGTTGGCCCACCGCATCCGCGCGCCATCCGACCTGGGGCACGAGACGCTGCTGCGCTCCTACCGCTCGGACGAATGGGCGCAATGGTTCGAAGCGGCGGGCGCGCGCTGCCCCTTGCTCACCGGGCCGGTGTTCGACGCCTCGCAGGTGCTGGCCGATGCGGCCGCGCAAGGCGCTGGCGTGGCCCTGTTGCCGGTGGCGCTGTTTGACCGCGATCTGCAGAGCGGTCGCCTGGTGCGCTTGTTCGACGTGGAGGTGGATGTGGGCGGCTACTGGCTCACGCGCTTGAAGACGCGGCGCAAGGGTGCGGCCATGAAAGCGTTCCAGGATTGGCTGGAGGCGCAGCGGCCCGAAACGGCCGCTGGCTGACCCACCGCGCGAGCAAGGCAAAGCCCCATGGTCAGCCCACAAAGGCGTGTCAATACATCGACAATTCGACAATTGTGGTATTGTTGTGCCATGAACGAAGAACACGTGATTCGCGCACTGGCTGCGCTGGCCCACCCCATCCGACTCCAGGTGTTCAGGGCGCTGGTGGTGTCCGGTCCGGCCGGCATGACGCCCGGCGTCATGCACGAAGGTTTGGGGATTCCCGCCACCACCCTGTCGTTTCATTTGAAGGAATTGGCCACCGCCGGTCTGGTCACGGTCGAGCGCGCCAGCAAGAACCTGATCTACCGGGCCGCTTACGACCAGATGAACGGGCTGCTCGGCTACCTCACGGAGAACTGCTGTGCGGGCGCCGCGTGTGCCATCGAGCCGAACTCGGCCGTCTGTGGTGGCTGATCCCCGCGTGCAACCGACAGCCGCCGCCATGGGTTTCTTTGAACGCTATCTGACCCTCTGGGTCGCGCTCTGCATCGTTGCCGGCATCGCGCTCGGTCAACTGCTACCGCAGTTCTTCCACGCGGTGGCCGCGCTGGAGGTGGCGCAGGTCAACATCCCGGTGGGTATCCTCATCTGGGTGATGATCATCCCGATGCTCCTGAAGGTGGACTTCGGCGCTCTGGGCCAGATGAAGTCCCATGCAAAGGGCATCGGCGTCACCTTGTTCATCAACTGGGCGGTCAAGCCTTTCTCCATGGCGCTGTTGGGCTGGATCTTCGTCCGCCAGGTCTTCGCGCCATGGCTTCCCGTGGATCAGCTCGACAGCTATATCGCGGGTCTCATCCTGCTGGCCGCGGCGCCTTGCACGGCGATGGTGTTCGTCTGGTCCCAGCTCTGCAAAGGCGACCCGCTGTTCACGCTCTCCCAGGTGGCGTTGAACGACGCCATCATGGTGGTCGCGTTCGCGCCGATCGTGGCCTTGTTGTTGGGGCTGTCGTCCATCACCGTGCCTTGGGACACGCTGCTGACCTCGGTAGGTCTCTACATCGTGGTGCCCGTGGTGATCGCACAGTGCTGGCGGCGCTCGCTGTTGCGCGGTGGCATTGCGCACTTCCAGGCCGTGGCCGGGAAGCTGGGGCCGTTGTCGATCGTGGCGTTGCTCCTGACGCTGGTGCTGCTGTTCGCTTTCCAGGGCGAGGCCATCCTCCAGCAGCCGCTGGTCATCGCCATGCTGGCCGTGCCGATCCTGATCCAGGTGGTGTTCAACGCCGGTCTGGCCTATGTGCTGAACCGCCAGTTGGGCGTGCAGCACTGCGTCGCCGGGCCGTCGGCCCTGATCGGTGCCAGCAATTTCTTTGAACTGGCCGTGGCGACCGCCATCGCCTTGTTCGGCTTCCAGTCGGGCGCTGCGCTCACCACCGTCGTGGGCGTCCTCATCGAGGTCCCGTTGATGCTGGTGGTGGTGTCCGTCGTCAACCGCTCGCAGCACTGGTACGAGCGCAACATGCTTCCGGGAACCCCATGACCGTCACGATCTTTCACAACCCCGACTGCGGAACGTCGCGCAATGTCCTCGCCCTGATTCGGCATGCCGGCATCGAACCGGTGATTGTCGAGTACCTGAAGACGCCGCCGTCCAGGGAGCGGCTCCAGCAACTGGTCGCCGCCATCGGCAGCCCCGTTCGGGCGCTGTTGCGCGAAAAGGGCACGCCCTATGCAGAGCTGGGTCTGGGCGACCCGCACTGGTCTGACGACCAATTGCTGGACTTCGTCGCGCAGCATCCGATTCTGCTGAACCGCCCCATCGTGGAAACACCGCTCGGTACCGGCTTGTGTCGGCCATCGGAGTCGGTGCTGACGCTGCTACCGGTCGGTCCGCTGCCGCCGTTTACCAAGGAGGACGGTGAACGCGTCGTCGACACGGGCGCGCGCCGTGCGTGAGCCGAACCGCGCGCCGCCCTGACAAGCCCGCGTCGGAACCTACCGCAACACCAGCACCGGAATGTGCGAGTGCGTCAGCACCTGCTGCGTCTCGCTGCCCAGCAGCAGGCGCTTGATGCCGCGGCGACCGTGTGAGGCCATCACGATCAGGTCGCACTTGTTGCGCTTGGCCGTGGCGATGATGGCCTCCGAGATCAGATCGGACTTCACCGTCACCGGCTTGACCTTCACCTCGCGCGCCTGCCCCGCGGACTTCACGGCGTTCACCGAGACCAGGGCCTCTTCCTGCCACTGCTTCTCGATGCGGGCGACCTCGGCCGCGGCCAGGGCCACGCCGCCCTCGAAGTAGGACTGCGGATAGCGCGGAATGACCTTGAGTGCCACCACTTCCGCGCCGGTCAGGTCGGCCAGGTTGATGCCGTGCTCCACGGCCTGTTCAGACAGCTTGGACCCGTCGGTGGCGATCAGAATTCGTTTGTACATGTTCATTCTCCTTCTGTGGTTGACCTCGGGAACCTCAGGGTATCAAAGCCTCGGCGTTTGTGCTTGACCTATGTCAATGGCGCGTCTCAGGACGTGGACTACGCTCTTGGGCATGAACCCGGCCTCCCCACCGTTCCCGGCAAGCGGCGTGCCCGCGCCTGCCATTGCCTGGCTCGGCGAGCACCGCGGATCGTTGACGGTGAGCGACGATTTCAGCGTGCTGGACGATGCGCAGGAGCAGGAGATCTTCACGCGCCGCCTGGAGCACGGTGCCGCCGAATCGGTGCTGGTGGTGCAGGGCATGTACTGCGCGGCCTGCGCCGACGCGGTGGAGTCCGCGCTGCAAGGCCTGCCCGGCGTGCAGGGGGCGCAGGTGCACGCGGCCACCCGGCGCCTCACGCTGCAATGGGACCCGGCGCTCACGCGCCTGTCCGGGCTGGCGCGCGCGCTCGGCCAACGCGGCTACCGCCTGTTGCCGCTGCAGCAGGCTGCGTCCGTCAGCGAGCGCCTGCGCCAGACCCGGCAGGCGCTCTGGCGCCTGTTCGTCGCGGGCTTTTGCATGATGCAGGTGATGATGTTCGCCTGGCCCGCGTACGTGGCCGCGCCGGGCGAGATGCCGCCCGACATCGATCAACTCCTGCGCTGGGCCAGCTGGGTGGTCAGCCTGCCGGTGGTGTTCTTCGCCAGCGGCCCGTTCTTTGCCAGCGCCTGGCGCGACCTGAAGCACGGCCGCGTGGGCATGGACACGCCAGTGTCGATCGGCATCCTCGTCACCTTCCTCGCCAGCTCGGCCGCCACCTTCGATCCGACCGGCCCCTGGGGTGCCGAGGTGTGGTTCGACTCGCTCACGATGTTCGTGTTCTTCCTGCTCGGCGGCCGCTACCTGGAGCACAAGGCGCGCGACCGCACGGCCGGCGCGCTCGACAGCCTCATGAACCGCCTGCCGCCGGTGTGCGACCGGCAGAAAGCCGATGGCGGCTACGAACCGGTCTCGCTGCGCCGGCTGCGGGTGGGCGACGTGGTGCGTGTGCGCGCCGCGCAGGCCTTTCCGGCCGATGGCGAATTGCTCGATGCGAATGCGCTCGTCGACGAGGCGCTGCTCACCGGCGAATCGCATCCCGTCGCGCGGCAACAGGGGCAGGCCCTGGTGGCGGGCAGCTTCAACCTGGGCGGCCCGGTGCACTTGCGCGTGGCGCGCATCGGGCAGGACACGCGCTTCGCGCAGATCGTGCAACTGATGGAGCGCGCCTCCACCGAGAAGCCGCGCCTGGCGGTGCTGGCCGACCGCGTGGCCGCGCCGTTCCTCTTGCTGGTGCTGTTGGCCGCCGCGCTCGCCGGCTTCTATTGGTGGCAGGTCGACCACACGCAGGCTTTGGCGGTGGCGGTGGCCGTGCTCATCGTCACCTGTCCTTGTGCGCTCTCGCTCGCCACGCCCGCGGCCATGCTGACCTCCGCCGGTGCGCTGGCGCGGCGCGGTGTGCTGGTGCGCCGGCTGCAAGCGTTCGAGGCTTTGGCACACATCGACGCGGTGGTGTTCGACAAGACCGGCACGCTCACGCACGACCGGCTTGAGTTGACCGAGATTCGCACGCGCGACGGCCTGAGCCGCGAACAGGCACTGTCGCTCGCCGGCGCGCTGGCCGAGGGTTCGCTGCACCCGGCATCGCGCGCCATTGCCGGCGTTGCAGCGGCCGAGCACGTGGCGCTCGCGCCCTTGGCCGGCCACCGCGAGCAGGCAGGGCAGGGCATGCAGGCCCTGCGGCCCGATGGCACCTGGGTGCGCCTGGGTTCCGCGGCGTTCTGTGGTGGCCCTTCGTGGGAGATCCACCACGACGCACCCGCCGTGCACCTGGCCGACGCCAGCGGCTGGCTCGCCAGCTTCCGTCTTCAGGAAGGCTTGCGCGCCGATGCCGCGCAAGCGGTGGCGGTGCTGCGCGAGATGGGCCTTCGCACCTGGCTGCTCTCGGGCGACCGCGAGTCCGCAGCCCGGCAAGTGGCCGACGCCGTGGGCGTGGACCAGGTGATCGCCGGCGCCTCGCCAGAACAAAAACTGGCCGAGATCACCGCGCTGCAGGCGCGCGGCATGCGGGTCGCGATGGTGGGCGACGGCCTCAATGACGGGCCGGTGCTCGCGCGCGCCAACACCTCGTTCGCGCTCGGCCACGCCGCGCCATTGGCGCAAGCGCGGTCGGACTTCATCGTGCAGAGCGGCGAGGTGATGGACGTGGTGCGCACGCTCGTGCAGGCCCGCGCCACGCTGCGCACGGTGCGACAGAACCTGGCCTGGGCGGCGGTCTACAACGTGGTGTGCGTGCCGCTGGCCTTGGCCGGCTTCATGCCGCCGTGGCTCGCCGGCCTGGGCATGGCGGCCAGTTCGCTGCTGGTGATCGGCAATGCGCTGCGGCTGGCGCGCCGCTGAGGCTTCACCGTGGACATCCTCTACCTCCTGATTCCACTGTCCGTGCTGCTGGTGTTCGGCATCATCGGCGTGTTCTGGTGGGCGCTGCAAGGCGGCCAGTTCGACAACATCGAGCGCGAAGGCGAGCGCATTCTCAAGAACGATTGATGTAGGTCAAGGCGCGAACCGCCCGCCTTGCCGACACTGGCTGCATGACACTTGCGAGGAGTTGTGTATGTCAGTGACCAGCGGGACCCGCCCATCGGCGGCGGTCTACAACGACAAAGTCGTTCGGCAGTTCGCCATCATGACGGTGGTGTGGGGCGTGGTGGGCATGCTGGTGGGCGTGATCATCGCCGCGCAGCTCACCTGGCCCGCGCTCAACATGGGCATTGAATGGCTGTCGTACGGCCGCCTGCGCCCGCTGCACACCAACGCGGTGATCTTCGCCTTCGGCGGCTGCGGCCTGATGGCGGCGAGCTACTACGTGGTGCAGCGCACCTGCCAGGTCCGGCTCATCTCCGACAAGCTCGCGGCCTTCAGCTTCTGGGGTTGGCAAGCCGTGATCGTGCTGGCGGCCATCTCGCTGCCGCTGGGCTACACCTCGGGCAAGGAATACGCCGAGCTGGAGTGGCCGATCGACGTGCTGATCACCTTCGTGTGGGTCGCCTACGCCATCGTGTTCTTCGGCACCATCGGCCTGCGCAAGGTGCGCCACATCTACGTGGCCAACTGGTTCTTCGGCGCGTTCATCCTGGCCATCGCGGTGCTGCACATCGTCAACAGCGCGGCCGTGCCAGTGGATCTCTTCAAGAGCTACTCGGCCTACGCCGGCGTGCAGGACGCGATGGTGCAGTGGTGGTACGGCCACAACGCGGTGGGCTTCTTCCTCACCGCGGGCTTTCTGGGCATGGTGTATTACTTCATCCCCAAGCAGGCCGAGCGCCCGGTGTACAGCTACCGCCTGTCCATCGTGCACTTCTGGGCGCTGATCTTCACCTACATGTGGGCGGGGCCGCACCACCTGCACTACACCGCGCTGCCGGACTGGACGCAATCGGTCGGCATGGTGTTCTCGCTCATCCTGCTCGCGCCGAGCTGGGGCGGCATGATCAACGGGATCATGACCCTCTCGGGTGCCTGGCACAAGCTGCGCGACGACCCGATCCTGCGCTTCCTGATCGTCTCGCTGTCGTTCTACGGCATGGCCACCTTCGAGGGCCCGCTGATGTCGATCAAGACCGTGAACGCGCTCTCGCACTACACCGACTGGACGGTGGGCCACGTGCACGCCGGCGCGCTGGGTTGGGTGGGCCTGATCACCATGGGTTCGATGTACTACCTGATTCCGCGCCTGTACGGTCAGAAGAAGATGCACTCGGTGCCCGCGATCGAACTGCACTTCTGGATCTCGACCATCGGCATCGTGCTCTACATCGCCGCGATGTGGATCGCCGGTGTGATGCAAGGTCTGATGTGGCGCGCCGTCAACCCCGACGGCAGCCTGACCTACACCTTCGTGGAGTCGGTGAAAGCCACGTTCCCGTTCTACCTCATCCGTCTGTTCGGTGGCGTGCTCTACCTCGCCGGCATGTTGGTGATGCTGTGGAACACGGTGATGACCGCGCGCAACGGCAAGGCCGAGGACGCCCGCATCCCCGCCGCCCTCAACCCCGCTCACGCCTGAGGACCGCACCATGAGCCACCACAACGACAAGCCCCGGGGTTTCACCCATGAGCGGATCGAAACCAACAACTTCCTCATGGTCGTGCTCATCGTGCTGGTGATCGCGATCGGCGGCCTGGTGGAGATTGTTCCGCTGTTCTTCCAGAAGTCCACCACGCAACCGGTGCCCGGTCTCAAGCCCTACAGCGCGCTGCAGATCGCCGGACGCGACGTGTACGTGCGCGAGGGTTGCTACAACTGCCACTCGCAAATGATCCGCCCCTTCCAGGCCGAGACGCTGCGCTACGGCCACTATTCGATGGCCGGTGAGTTCGTCTACGACCGCCCGTTCCAGTGGGGCAGCAAGCGCACCGGCCCCGACCTGGCCCGTGTGGGCGGCCGCTACAACGACGAGTGGCACCGCATCCACCTGATCAACCCGCGCGACCTGGTGCCCGAGTCCAACATGCCGACCTACCCGTGGCTGGAGAAACGAACCGTGGACGCGGCAGGCCTGCCCAGGCGCATGGAAGTGCTGCGCACGCTGGGCGCGCCGTACACCGACGAAGAGATCGCCGCGTCCACGCAGGACGTGAAAGGCAAGACCGACATGGACGCGCTCATCGCCTACCTGCAGGTGCTGGGCACCGCCATCAAGTAAGCACCAGCCAGGAGAACACCATGGACATCAACGACCTGCGCAGCACCGTGACCGTGATCAGCCTGTTGACCTTCCTGGGCATCGTGGCCTGGGCCTGGTCGCGGCGCAACCAGTCGCGCTTCGACGACGCGGCGATGCTGCCGTTTCGCGACGAAGCCGCGCAAGACAGCACGAGAGAACCTTCATGAGCGACTTCACGAGCGATTTCTGGTCCTGGTACGTGGCCGGGCTGACGCTGGTCAGCATCCTGGCCTGCCTGGTGCTGTTGTGGATCAGCGGCACCACCAAGGTCAAGGCCACGGCGGACAACACCACCGGCCACGTGTGGGACGAAGACCTGCGCGAGATGAACAACCCGTTGCCGCGCTGGTGGGTCTACCTGTTCATCATCACCGTCGTGTTCTCGTTGATCTACGGTGTGCTGTACCCCATGTACGGCAAGTACGAAGGCGTGTTGAACTGGACGTCCGATGGCCGCTACAAAGCCGAGGTGGCCCGGATGGCCGAGGAGATTGCGCCGCTGTATGCGCAGTTCAACGGCATGGACGCGCCGCAACTCGCGGGCGATGCCAAGGCCATGGCGATCGGCGAGCGCCTGTTCATGAACAACTGCGCCACTTGCCACGGTTCGGACGCGCGCGGCGCGCGCGGCTTTCCCAACCTGAGCGACCGCGACTGGCTCTGGGGCGGCGACCCGGCCGCGATCAAGGCCACGATCACCTCGGGCCGCACTGGCGTCATGCCGCCCATGGCCGCGGCCGTGGGCACGCCGGACGACGTGCGCAACGTCGCCCACTACGTGCTCAGCCTCTCCGGCAGCCCGCACGATGGCCTGCGCGCCACCTTGGGCCGGGCCAGCTTTGGCGCCTGCGCGGCCTGCCATGGCGCCGACGGCAAGGGCAACACCGCCATGGGCGCGCCCAACCTGAGCGACAACACCTGGTTGCACGGCTGGGGCGAAGAGGCCGTGGTGCGCGCGATCACCAAAGGCTTCAACAACCAGATGCCCGCGCAGACCGACAAGCTCAACGCCGACCAGATCCATGTGCTGAGCGCGTACGTGTGGGGCCTGTCGAACAAGGCCGTCACCGCGAGCAACTGAAGCGTTTCGGCGAGCGGTTGTCATGAGCAAATCCAGGACCGTCATTCCCATCGTTCCCGCCGCGGCGGACGACGAGGTGATGGTGTCGCTGTACGCGGCGCGCGAGAAGATCCAGCCGCGCTCCGTCTCGGGGGTGTTTTCGCGCTGGCGCTGGACCATGGTCTGGCTTACGCAGATCGTGTTCTACGGCTTGCCATGGCTGCAGTGGCACGCACGGCAGGCGGTGTTGTTCGATCTGGAAGCGCGGCGCTTCTACATCTTCAACCTGGTGCTGTACCCGCAGGATTTCATCTACCTCACCGGGCTGCTCGTCATCTCGGCACTGGCGCTGTTCCTGTTCACGGCCGTGGCCGGGCGCCTGTGGTGCGGCTTTGCCTGCCCACAGACGGTCTACACCGAAATCTTTCTGTGGATCGAGAAGCGGGTGGAAGGCGACCGCAGCGCGCGGCTGCGGCTGGACGGTTCGGCCCTGTCCGTTGAAAAGATCGGCAAGCGCTCGCTCAAACACGCGTTGTGGCTGGCCTTCTCGTTGTGGACCGGCTTCACCTTCGTCGGCTACTTCACGCCCATCCGCGAACTCGGCGCGCTGTCGATGGCCGCCGCGCTCGGCCCCTGGCAACTGTTCTGGATCTTCTTCTACGGCCTGGCCACGTACGGCAACGCGGGCTTCCTGCGCGAGCAGGTCTGCAAGTACATGTGCCCCTACGCACGCTTCCAGAGCGCGATGTTCGACCGGGACACCATGATCGTCACCTACGACGAATCACGTGGCGAACCGCGCGGCGCACGCTCGAAGAAGGCCGATGCGAAGGCCTTGGGCCTGGGCTCGTGCGTGGACTGCACTCTGTGCGTGCAGGTCTGCCCGACCGGCATCGACATCCGCCAGGGTCTGCAGTACGAATGCATCGGTTGCGCCGCGTGCATCGACGTGTGCGACGACGTGATGGACAAGGTGGGCTACCCACGCGGCCTGATCCGCTTCTCCACGCAGAACGGCATGGATCAGGGCTGGGGCACGCGGCAGATGCTGCGGCGCGCGCTGCGCCCGCGGGTGCTGGTGTATGCCGCGATCTTGGGCGCGATCACGCTGGCCGTCGGTTTGAGCCTGTTCCTGCGCACGCCCCTCAAGGTCGACGTGATCCGCGACCGTGGCGCACTCGCGCGCATGGTGGAGCAGGGCCGCATCGAAAACGTGTTCCGGCTGCAGATCATGAACGCCACCGAAGCGCCGCAGCGCTATGCGATCAGCGTGTCGGGCTTGCCCGGCATCGCGCTGGACACGCCTGCCGAGGTCGAGGTGCTGTCGACCGAGGTGCGCGCCGTCGCGGTGCGCGTGCAGATTCCGCCCGATGCTGCCAGCAGCGGCTCGCACCCGATCCGGTTCGATATCCGCGCCACCGGCGACGAGACCATCCACGTCTCGGAAAAGGCCGTGTTCCTCGTGCCACGCTGACGCCAGGCCCCCCCAATATTTCAAGGAGCTTTCATGACCCCGTCGACGTTTCCCCCTGCCACGCCCACAGTGGCCTGGTGGCGTGTGCCGCACATGTGGCTGGTGGTGGGTGGCCCACTGACCGTGGTGGTGGCCGGCCTCATCACCGTCTTCATCGCGGTGAACCACGCCGACCCGGTGCTCGACAAGACCGTGTTCGAACGCGACCGCGCGGCCGCGCTGGCATTGAAAGGGCAGGCGCAAGCCGATGCCCTCATCCGGATGCAGCCGGCCCACCAGGCGCGCAACCATGCGGCCTCGCCCATGGTGCCGAAGGAGCGCTGAGGTGCGCGCGCGCCAATGGATGGGCATTGCCTGGCCGGCGTTTCTGCTGGCGGCTGTGCTGGAGATGCTGGTGTTTGCGATGGTGGACCCGAGCGACCTGCACTGGCGCGGAGGCCGGCCCGTGGAGGCGTCGCGCCAGGCGGTCTACACCATGGCGTTCTTCGTGTTCTGGGCCGTGACGGCGGCTTCGAGTGCGTTGACGCTCTGGCTGATCAGCAAGCCCGGCGTGATCAGTTGCAGTTCTGCGGATTGACGATGCGTCGCAGGCCGTCCGTGCTCTTGATGTGCACGTAACGCTGTTTCACTTCGATGATGCCGTCGTCCACGAACTTGGAGAAGGTGCGGCTCACGGTTTCCAGCTTCATGCCCAGGTAGCTGCCGATCTCTTCGCGCGTCATGCGCAGCACCAGCTCGGACTGCGAGAAGCCGCGCGCATGCAAGCGCTGCACGAGGTTCAGCAGAAACGCCGCCAGGCGCTCTTCGGCGCGCATGCTGCCCAGCAGCAGCATCACGCCATGGTCGCGCACGATCTCGCGGCTCATGATCTTGTGCACGTGGTGCTGCAACGTGGTGAACTCGCGCGAGAGTTCTTCCACCTGGTCGAACGGCATGATGCAGACCTCCGCATCTTCCAGCGCGATGGCGTTGCACGAATGGTGGTCGTTCACGATGCCATCGAGGCCGATGATCTCGCCCGTCATCTGGAATCCGGTGACCTGGTCGCGGCCATCGGCCGTGGTCACACAGGTCTTGAAGAAACCCGAGCGCACGGCAAACAGCGACGTGAACTTGTCGCCCACGCTGAACAGTGGCGTGCCGCGCTTGATGCGGCGGCGCTTGGAGATGACCTTGTCGAGCTTGTCCATCTCGTCGGGGTTCAGCCCCATGGGCAGGCACAGCTCGCGCAGGTTGCAGCTCGAGCAGGCGACTTTGATGCTTTGGGCGTCCATGGGGCGAGCATACCCCTCTGGGTGTGGAGTCAGGGTCGCCATGCGACCACTGTTTGATCCAGATCAAGGGTTCTTGCGCAGGCCTGCCGCACAGTGAAGGCCTTGATGGAGATTCGACTTTGAGCCACGCCATATCCGAGGAACTGCTGCGCCGCTTCGACGTTCCCGGCCCGCGGTACACCTCGTACCCCACCGCCGACCGGTTTGTGGAGGCATTCACCGAGAGCGACTACATCCAGGCGCTGGAGCAGCGCAGGGTTGGTTCGATGGCGCTGCCGCTGTCGCTGTACGTGCACATCCCGTTCTGCGAGTCGGTCTGCTACTACTGCGCCTGCAACAAGGTCATCACCAGACACCATTCTCGCGCCGCCGAGTACCTGCGTTACCTGGCGCGCGAGGTGGAGTTGCAGGTCGCGCACATCGGCAATGGCCACAACGTGTCGCAACTGCACCTGGGTGGCGGCACGCCGACCTTCCTCTCCGATGCCGAACTCCAGGACCTCATGGCGATGTTGTGGCGGCACTTCACGCCCGTGCCCGGTGGCGAGTACTCGGTGGAGGTCGATCCGCGCACCGTGACCGAGGAGCGCCTGAAAACCCTGGCGCGCCTGGGCTTCAACCGCCTGAGCTTCGGCGTGCAGGATTTCGACCCGGCCGTGCAGAAAGCCGTGCACCGCGTGCAACCCGCGGAGCAGGTGTTTGCACTCGTTGACGCGGCGCGGCGCATCGGTTTCGAGTCGGTCAACGTCGACCTGATCTACGGCCTGCCGTTGCAAACCCCCGAGTCCTTCGCGCGAACGCTGGCGCAGGTGAACGAACTGCGGCCCGATCGCATCGCGCTCTACGCGTATGCGCACCTGCCTTCGCGCTTCAAGCCACAGCGGCGCATCTCGGCGGTTGAACTGCCCAGCGCCAACGAAAAGCTGAGCATGCTGGCGAGCTCGCTCGACGCGCTGATGGGCGCAGGCTACGTGTACGTGGGCATGGACCACTTCGCCTTGCCGAACGACGCCCTCGCCGTGGCCAAGCGCCAGGGCCGCCTGCACCGCAACTTTCAGGGTTACAGCACGCAGCCCGACTGCGACCTGATCGCGCTGGGCGTGTCCGCCATCGGCCGCATCGGTGCCACCTACAGCCAGAACGCCAAAACGCTCGACGAATACCGCGACCTGCTCGACCAGGGCCGCTTGCCCATCGTGCGCGGCCTCGCACTCACGCGCGACGATCTGCTGCGGCGCACGGTCATCATGGCCTTGATGTGCCAGGGCGAGGTGCAGTTCGAATCGATCGAACTCGGGCATCTGATCGACTTCAAGAGCACCTTCGCACGCGAGATGGAGGCACTGGAGGACCTGGCCTCGGAAGGTTTGATCCGCCTGAACGACACGGGCGTGCAGGTGACCGAGACGGGTTGGTTTCTCGTGCGCGCGATTGCCATGGTGTTCGACCGCAACCTGCAGGTCGATCGCGACCGGGCACGCTTCTCGCGGATCATCTGATCGCGGTGGCCCCCATGCAAACCTCGATGGCCATCACCGCGTTCTTCATGGGGTTGGTGGGCGGCCCCCACTGCGTGGCCATGTGTGGTGCCGCGTGCGCCGGCATCGGTCGGGCGGCGGGCCCGCGCAGCACGCAGGCCGTGCTGCGCTTTCAACTGGCCCGCATGACGGGCTACGCGCTGTTCGGCGCTTTCGCGGCCGGCTCGGTGCAAGGTCTGGCGTGGCTGGGCACGAACACCGCGGTGCTGCGGCCGGTCTGGAGCATGTTCCATGTGGCCGCGTTGCTCCTGGGCATGGCGCTGCTGTGGCGCGCGCGCCAGCCCGCCTGGATCGAGAGCCTGGGGCAGGGCGTGTGGCGCAAGGCCAGGCCGGCCATGGCGGCGCTGGGTCCACACGCGCCGCTGGTGCTGGGCATGGGCTGGGCGCTGATGCCCTGCGGCTTGTTGTATTCGGCCTTGCTGGTGGCGTCGCTCACGGCCAACGCGCTGGAAGGCGCGGCCACCATGGCGCTGTTCGCGCTGGGCACCTCGGCGTCCTTGACGGCGGGGCCCTGGTTGCTGCTGCGCCTGCGCGGCGCGCGCTCGGGAGGCTGGGGCATTCGCCTCGCCGGGCTGGCACTGGTGGCCACGTCGGGTTGGGCACTGTGGATGGGCATCACCCGGCCCTCTGGTTTGTGGTGCACTTAGGCTGATTTGCGCTCGGGCAGGGTCGCCAGCACAAGACCCAACAGCGCGATGCCGAACGCGATGCCCTGCAACACCGTGAGCCGCTCGCCCATGAACAGCACGCCGATGGCCGCCGCGCTGATCGGCAGCATCACCGTGAACACACCTGCCTGCGAGGCCGGCACGCGCTTGAGGCCAGACATCCACAGCCACACCGTCCAGACGCTCGCGGCCAACGCGTAGAACACCAGCAAACCCCAGACGGGCAGGGCGACCGCAGAAAAATCAAACTGCCACGCGGCCCACAGACCGAATGGCGTCACCAACGCAAAACCCCAGAGGTTGATGATGGCCGAGATGCGCTTGGGGCCGAGTCCTTCCGTCAGCAATTTGCCGATCACCACGTAGGACGCCTCACACACCACGGCAGCGAACACCAGCAGATTGCCGAGCAAGGCCTTGCTGATGCCGAAAGGGCCACTGTTGTCGACCACGGCGCCCACGCCGACGTCCACCTTCTGCAGCGAAAACAGACCAATGCCGATGGCCGCGCATGCAATGCCGGCCGCGCTGCGCCAGCCAATACGTTCGCGCAGGAACACCCAGCTCAGCACGGCGACCACAGCGGGAATCGAGGACATCACCACGCCCGCGGCCACGGCGGTCGTCAGGCTCACGCCGAACAACATGCAGACGGAAAACAGGAAGTTGCCCAGGAAAGACTCCAGGAACAACAGCGCGCGCGTGCGCGGCGACAAGACCGGCTCGTTCGCCGGCTTGCGCAGCCAGTTCAGCATCGCCACGCCGCCGATGCCGAAGCGCAGCCACGCCAGCAAAAACACGGGGAACACCAGCACCAGTGGCTTGGAGAGCGCCACGTAGCTGCCCACCAGTGACATGCTCAATGCCAGGCTCGAGTAGGCCCACCAACGGTTCGGGGAAGTCATGGTGTTTTCAAAGCGGTGCACGAAAGTGGAGCGCATCATGCCCGACGCACCGAGCAGCATTTCGGTATGAGAGATTTTTGTTTTGCAATATGAAAACTAAAATTGTTGCGCCGCAGGAAATTTTCTCAATGTGAGAAATCGATTTCCATATAGAGATATTCGATAAAAAGATCGTTGAAAATAAACAGGAAATTTTTTATCTTATATAAGACATAAGAGCTTCTCAAAGTCTTCTATAAGACTTAAAGTCATCCCAACGGCATCGCGATTGCATGCAGCCTTGCCGGCCCCTCCCATTCACCTCAAGGAGTATTCACATGCCCCAATCCCTGACCGAACAACTGAGCCGTCAGCAGCAAATCGACGCCCTGGAAAAAGACTGGGCGACCAACCCCCGCTGGAAGGGTGTGAAGCGTGGCTATACCGCTGCGGACGTCGTGCGCCTGCGTGGCAGCATGCAGATCGAGCACACGCTCGCCAAGCGCGGTGCCGAAAAGCTGTGGGACAAGGTCAACGGCGGCGCGAAGAAAGGCTACGTGAACGCCTTCGGCGCCATCTCCGCTGGACAGGCCATGCAACAGGCCAAGGCTGGCCTGGAAGCTGTGTACCTCTCGGGCTGGCAGGTCGCCGCCGACGGCAACACCTCCGAAACCATGTACCCCGACCAGTCGCTCTACGCCTACGACTCGGTGCCGACCATGGTTCGCCGCATCAACAACACCTTCAAGCGCGCCGACGAAATCCAGTGGGGACGTGGCATCGAGCCGGGCAGCCCGGAGTTCATCGACTACTTCCTGCCGATCGTGGCCGACGCCGAAGCCGGTTTCGGTGGTGTGTTGAATGCGTTCGAGCTGATGAAGAACATGATCGCCGCCGGTGCTGCGGGCGTGCACTTCGAAGACCAACTGGCCGCCGTGAAGAAGTGCGGCCACATGGGTGGCAAGGTGCTCGTGCCCACGCAGGAAGCATGCGAAAAGCTGATTGCCGCGCGTTTCGCCGCCGACGTCATGGGCGTGTCCACCATCGTGCTGGCCCGCACCGACGCTGAAGCCGCCAACCTGATCACCAGCGATCACGACGCCAACGACAAGCCTTTCCTGACCGGCGAGCGCACGCAGGAAGGTTTCTACCGCGTCAAGAACGGTCTGGAACAAGCCATCAGCCGCGGCATCGCCTACGCACCCTACGCCGACCTGGTGTGGTGTGAAACCGGCGTGCCCGACATCGGCTTCGCCCGCGAATTCGCCCAAGCCGTGCAAGGCGCTTGCCCTGGCAAGCTGCTGTCGTACAACTGCTCGCCGTCGTTCAACTGGAAGAAGAACCTCAACGACAAGCAGATCGCGTCGTTCCAGGAAGACTTGGCCGCGCTGGGCTACAAGTACCAGTTCATCACGCTGGCCGGCATCCACATCAACTGGTTCAACACCTTCCAGTTCGCCCACGCGTATGCCCGCGGCGAAGGCATGAAGCACTACACGGAAATGGTGCAGGAACCCGAATTCGCCGCACGCGACAAGGGCTACACCTTCGTGTCGCACCAGCAGGAAGTGGGCGCGGGTTACTTCGACGACGTGACCACGGTGATCCAGGGCGGTTCTTCGAGCGTGAAGGCGCTGACGGGTTCGACCGAGGAAGAGCAGTTCCACTGAGCTGCGCCTCACTGAACAGAGGAGACAAGGCCGCCCTTTCGGGGCGGCTTTTTTCTGTACGACGGGTAATTGCTACGCTGTTGGCCCAAGGTCTGCGTATTCCAGTCGTTCGTGATCGGCCAGTCCAGCACAACTTGACCAGCAGTCTGGTTCGAGCTGAACAGGCAGGCCGCTCGATTTGTTCAAGCCCTGCCCGTCACTGTCGGCTTTGTTTTCCAGAATGTTGGCCGTAGCGTGCGCGGAGGCTAAGGCATGGTGAGGGTAGCGGGCAAGAGCTGTTGACGACGCGGCAGTAGCGTCGGGAATGCTTTACCAGCAAAATGCGACAACGATAACAAATTGCAACATCCTCATGCTCAAAGCGCCTCTTATCTTGCTGACCGTGGCTGTCCTGTCAGGCTGCTCGGTCATGGTCAACACCCCTGTGCATAGCCGCACTACTGACCCTGACGGTTTCTTTCTCCTGCGCGCCGGCAAAATCGAGGCGTCAAAGGTGCAGGCAGTTGCCGATTGCGTAAGCGATGGCTTCGCCGGTTCGTTTGGCATTTTCACGAACTCTACGCACCGTATGAATCGGCGGGCGGCGGGGTACAGGATTGAAACGCTTGTCGGCACGACCCTCGTTTCAGTGAGTGCCGACGTAATGGATGACGGCGCTGTAGAGCTGTGGGAATCGAAGGGCTCCAAATTGATCAACACGCGTAGCCAGATCGAGGCGTTTGACGCGTGCACGACAAGACACCTGACATCCACCAGTACCTGGCCGGTGACCAAACCCGGAGCATGAAAAAGGGACCCCGTGCCGGTCCTTCACCGGTTGAAGTCGCAACGCATGAATGGCGACATCGAGCCGATAGCCGAAGTCTAGCCGCCGCGCTCACCGCAACGCAACGAGTGCAGACTTCGAGGTAGCCGCTGTTGATCTTGAACACCGGACTTCATGATCATGAGACCGGACCTGCTGCTCAGCAACTCTGGAATACGCAAGGTCTGTCACAGTCGCAAGAAGTAGCTCGAGGCGACCTTTTTGCGCTGATTTGGTGGCTGTACGGAGGTATTTTCTCCGAATGGATTTCCCACAATGAAGCAGACCCCGGCCGCGTTGAAGTGGCTTGGAGAGAAGCGCGCATGCATTGGCCGAAGACCTGGCTATCACTTCTTCTCGGTAACTCCGCACTCAAGAAACTCCTCCGTGCGGCGGAATCGGGTCCCTTGTGCGTACAGTTCGAAGCTGCCAGCGTTGCTCATAACGAGGTTTGACGCGAGGTCATACACCGACCATGCACTGCCCTCAACAGAGAGGCGTACGCCGTTGGTTGTGCACTCTTGTTCGTAGGTCTGGGACACGAGGAAGCCGGGCCGTCCTGCGTAGGTGAGGGTGCCCTCAAGTAACGTCTTCCCTTTCGGCGAAGAGGAGGACTGCGCCCCCATCACAGTGCAGATGTTCATCGTGGCCCCGTAGTCCTTCCCGACCTCAAGGGTTTGACCGAGGAAGCCATCGCCCATGCCCGCCATCAAGCGAGTCATCATTTGAGACACCGCAGGCCCATACTCCTTTTCGAAGCCAGGAATACTGGTTTCAACCAGGGCAGGCACCCTTCGTATGCTTCCATCAGCATTCAGCTCCATCAGGAATTTGAGAGCGTTTGTGCCCACCTTAGCTGACACGGTGAGGTACTCGACGCCATTCCGCACCTCAACTTTGGTGACATGGTCACTGCTGGCCTTCGTTGGGTTGGCCCAGTCACTGTCTAGGCGAAGTGTCGAGTTCTTGAAGCATCGCGCTTCGAAGCCGGGCATCTGGCGCAGGGTAATGCTACGCGCGGTCGAGTCTGTTACTTTCGGGGGATTCAAGTCCAGGGCTGCGACTACCGTTGGCAGCGCCAATCCGGAAAACATCGCGGCGAAAACTCCCGCTTTCAAGCTTCGCATCTGAAGACCCTGGTTGACTTTCACTCAGGATACCAAGCCCACCCCATGTTTCTGCAGGGGACTCAAACATGCTGCTCGATTAACTGCGAGGGTGTGGTCACACTGTGCGAAATTCAACACAACGCTCCAGTCCTCAACCCAATTTGGTGCGCCCGAACACCGAGGGCCCCAATGCTCTCTCGTACAGAGCAGGTGTAAAAGCCCACAGGCTCATGCGCGCAGCCGCCGATTTTGGGCCAACAGCGTAGTAAGACCCTCTTACAAGTCCTTGTTCCGCTTTACCTGTCTACTCCCCATTTCTTTCAGCATTTTTGAGGAGTACAGCGAGAGGCTTGATGTGTTTACGTCATTCACGAAACGTGAGAGCGTGAGCTTGCCCGTTTGATCATCCAGAGAGCATTCGGTCTGCGTAAGCCGAGCGCCATACAGGTTCGTCACGCTTGAGTTTTGACATCTGAGCTTGGGATACTTCTCACGTACCGCGTCCATCATGTGCTCGAAGTCGTCCGAGTCAAAAAAGAAGTTGAGTGAAGACAGCTTGCCATCCTCCCCAAAGAAAACGTCAAAGCGCTTGTACTTGCTGGGCACTTCGGCAATGGTGAAGCCCTGCAAAGGTGGCTCCCCAAATTTTTGTACGAATTCGGCCTTGTCCATCCCAGGAGTAATTCCTTTGATCTCGAAAGCTTGAGCCAAACAAACTGAGAGAGCCGCAGCAAAGGGTATGACGAGAGGAAAACGTACGTTCACTTTGTCTCCGAGGAATAGCAAGAGCACAGGAGGGCAGAGGCACTGTTGAAGTGCAGCTCAGCTTTGAAGTGAGTTGGCGATAAATAAAGCAGCGGTGATTGCAGCGATAGCCTGAGCAAAGGCTAGCCATGCTAGTACTTGAGCTAACACCGCGTGCATCCTGCCACCCACCGCAAGGTCTCCCGCAAGAATCTTTTTGTTGGACCACCGAACCATGTAACGAGTTGGCCACAGGGTAGCCTCTTCCAATTTCTGCGTAAACCGCTCGACATCAATGTTTTTGGGAGGAACGGACTCCAACTCTTTCCCAAGCGCCGCGCCCGCCATGACGATTGCGGCTAGGTACCGCTGAACGACATGCAAGAGGACGGACATTGCAAAAAGCTTTACTACCATTCCGGTGGTTGTCGGTTCCAAAAACTTTGATACGGTGTCAAGGTTGGCGAGTAGGAGTCCGAGTACGGCGGAAAATCCGAGGATCATCCAGCTCGAAAACGCCACAAGTTCAGTGACCATCCGGTTGGCCATCATCGTCAGTACCTTGCCCACGAAGATGGCTTCCTCCAGACTGGACTCTGGCGGTGGCTTGGTCATTTTTTGCAAACCCAGTGGTGCACCCGATTCATCATGGGCTATTGTCCAAACTGCTTCGATGGTGGGTATCCGTTCTTTGCCCTGAGGTCATTGAAGACTGCCTTGAGGCGAGCATCCCGGACTCCTTGCCAGAGTCCCTTTGAGTAGAACGAGGACGTTGTGACGACGCGGCCAGACTTCGCGGCAAGGAACTGAAGCTGAAGACTCTGCAGGTATCGAGTCATGTCCCACCCGCCCACTCCGTTCACCTTCGCCACCAGATCCGAATCAAGGGGGTCATTGAATGGCTTTCCGACCACCTCGAAGCCCATGTCGTTTAGTTCGTGCGTGAGGGCGGGTACGACAAGAAACTCATCCTCCTGCGGCTGTTCGACGTACACCCTCTTGTACGCCCGCAATCCTTCAGGTTGAAGTGTTTGCGTTTGGAGTGTCGTGCAACCGGACAGCGCGGCGGCTAGCCCGATGGCGAGAAAAATTCTTCTTGATGACATTGCCGGTCTCGTTGTTGGTTGGGGAACTGCGGATTCTCGTGGAGGAGTGCCACATCAGCATCGCGAGAATAGCCGAATGAGGTCGTGGAACGTCAGAGCGGGTGCTTGAGTAGAGCGGTTTCTACCAGACCCGCAATTCCGCGCCGATGCAGGTCCGCAACCATCCGAAGCCGCTCCGCAAAGGCCGCGTTGTTCTGTCTCATTCCGCGTCCGCAGGAAAAGTAATCGCGCACGCTGCTGAACGTCACTCGCTCACTTGCTTCGGGTCGATCGGACCAATGATGTAGTGACCTGAGCTGAGCCAATGTCAGTCCCGTCATCTCAAGGTAGTCGAGATCCGAGAGTAGCTGGTCAGTGCGCTTCATCTAGCCATTGATCGTTTTGGTGCGGGCCCGATGGTAGACCAGGTGCTGCCGTAGAGCACACCACAAAACTGGCCGCAGGTGCCGCGCAACCACCAGCCATGGGGGTGGTCATCCCCCGGCACCGACGGCTCCCCCTGGGACCATTCTGGGGCACCCGCGTGCACCCCCTGGGCCGCCACCGCCGCTAGCGCGGGCCCTGCACCCGCATCCGTCTCTCGATGTCCTTGATGAGATCCGAGGGCGCGACGTCGAGTGCATCACAGAGCTTGAATATGAGGCGCAGGCCTGGGGTATTTCGCCCAAGCTCGATTTCCGAGATGTGGCGTCGGTCCACGTCGGCGCGTGTGCGAGGGCTATGCGACTTGTTCCAGCCAAGAGGAAATCAGGCCTGCGCGTCGTTTGCCCTTTATTCCCTGCAGCGCAAGTAGCAACTCGGCCACATCGTTCTCCTCACAGTAGAGGTAGGCCAATGGCACACCCAACGCCTTCGAAATGTTGCGCGCGGTCCCCAACTGGGGCTCATGGTTCCCCAGCTCATAGCGGCTGATCCTTGCCCGGCTCGACGACTCGTCCAGTCCGATGGCCACACCCAATTTTTCCTGAGACCAGCCCAACTCTTCCCGTCGTGAGCGAATTCGCTTTCCGACGAGGTTGGGTGTGTGTCCAGGCTCCAAAACCATGTCACGAGTCTCGTGACGTGGCGATAATCTGTCGTCACGAAAAACGTGACATCGGATTGTCTCCTTGCGGATGGCCATTAGTGGCCGTCCGTTTCCTTCATCACATCAACCATCAATAACTAGGAGAACCATGAGTTTGTTTGTTCTATCAATGGCCGGGCGCGGGGGAAGACGCATTGCTGGCTTGTGCCTTCTACCGCTTTTGACTGCGTGCGGCGCCATCTCACACAACATCGCGGAGAACATGACGGAGCTGAACCGCCTTGAAATGCTGCAGGGAATGAACGACGATCAGCTTTGCCGGGCCTACAACAATCAGTTGATCGGCCCCAAGACGGAGCGGCAACTGCAGGATGTGTTGCGGTCCAAGGGGATTTCAAGATGTGAGGCCCGGAGCCGTACTAGAGTCATTCCGCAGGAGACCCCGCCCGCTAATGCTGCCGCTCATCTAGTTGACGGCGTCCCCTCGGCGCAAAAAGTCGTGGACCACGCCGTCGAACGCGAGAAGCTACGAGCTGCGGAGGAGGGCGCTGCGCTTGAGCGTGAGCGACAACGAGATGAAGCGAAGAAGCGGGAGGCTGACCGAGTAGCTGCCGAGACCCGTGTAGTTGTGGACGCAAAGGATCGGGAGGCTGCGAGGGCGCGTGGAGTTGCCCAGGCCCCCTCAGCGAATCCCGGTCGAAGTGGATCAAGTGGCGGTCACAACGGAATCCGATTCGACATGTCGAGGGCGGAGGTCGAGAGGATGGGGTTTGTCTGCCGGGAATCCACTGAGGCTGAGTCCAGCGGCAACATGCGCTGCGTTCACATGGAGATGACTGGGCGAGCCTTCAGCAAGGATTTAGAGCGCTACAAGGTTGACTTCGATCGGAATGGAGCGATGACGCAGATCGTCGTTGATCTCCGAGACCCTCCGACAAATCTCTCGGCGATCAATCGACTCGTGTTGGACATCAGAGAGTTCTATCCACTTGAATACAAGTCCCCGCCGGAGTACACGCGCTTGATGCCCTTCGTCTACCGGTATTACGAGTCTGAAGGAAGCGGAGTGCAGTTTGGCTACTTTGCGCGATCACGGTCGGCTTCCATGATCTTCTTCCCGAAGGGCTTCATCAAGCCCTAAATCTAGCGACATCCCATCCCCGGCGCCCATGGAGAAATCCTCGGGTGCTTTTTTTCGTCCGTATGAAAGGAAATCAATGATCTGGATACCCATCCTCGCAATCCCCCTTGCGCTCTCGCTCGTGAAGCTTGGTGCGGCGGCGGCCATGGCCTCGGTGTTCAAGGTGGCACTTCTGGTGGCGCTCGCGCTCCTCGTGGCCTCGCTGTGCGTCCTGGGGTGGACCCTGCGTGGGAAGCTCCGAGGCCTCGTGACATAGAGCCTCTCAAATTCACTCGTTGTGTTCGCCTCGGCAGGTTTCGACCTCCGGGGCTTTTTTTCGTCTGAAAGGAAACATCCCATGCAGGTAATGCGTGATTCCGCCTCGATTCGGGGCTCCGTCACCGACCCCACTCTCGCTCCTCTGATCGCCCGACTCATCGATGACCTGTCCGACTACGACTGCGACCTATCCCAGATGGTCCACATAGTTGTGATCGATCCCGGCGACGCGCTGATGACCATCGACGCCGAGCTGGGGTTTCAGTTGCTGGACCGCCCGCTGGACGTCATCGAGGCGCATCCGGGTTGGTTCGAGCTGACATATGTGCTGAGCGATGACGGCTTCGGCGTGGTGGTGTACGTCCCCGTGCGCCCCGGAGTCGATGCCCGACTCATCGAGCACTGTCGGGAGTCCATCCAGTGACCCCACACCCATCCCCACCCATGACCACCCGCGCGGTGGTTTTTTTTCGTTCGCACTCAGGAGAACCCATTGAGCGATAGCCATCCCATCGTCGCCGACTTCGCCCACCTCCTCGACGAGAACCTGAGAGAGGCCTGGGAGGAGAGGGCGGCCGTCATGCAGTTCGACGCGGGCATTCCCCGTGATCTCGCCGAGGCCCTCGCACTCCTTCTCGTCATCCGTCAGTTCCCCACCGCCGCACTTGCGCGGCTCATCAACACCAACCAATAGGAGTCATCTATGTCCATCGAAGGAAACATCATCAATGAAGCCCCAACCCTCGACGAACTCGTTCAGATCCTGCGCGAGGGTCAGTGCCCATCCGTCTCCGGTCGATCCACGCTGACCTACCACCTGGGCCACATCGGGGAGCGGGAGTTCTTCATCCGCATCTACGAGAACAGCGGTCGGGGAATGTTCGCGCGGGACTGGATCTTCGCCAAGGAGATTGAGGGTGTGATCGCGGGCGAGGGCCCCATCACGTCCTCCAGCTTTCGTGAGCTGTACGCGGGTCGCTCCGTCAACACCTGCGGCTTCCTCATGGCGGTCCTGCTGGGTCTCGGGGCGCTGATCCCGATGCCGGAGGGTGCCCGGGGATATGCGCGGAATCCCGAAGTACCGATCGCCTCGCTGTTCACACCCTCCACGGAGAAGCGCAAGTCACGCAAGGGGACCGAATGACGAACCTCATCGGTGCTCTCCTGGCAGCGGCCGTCGTCTCGATGCTCTTTGCGGGCACGCGCACGTTCGGCATCGCATGCATCGCGGTCCTGTGCTTCCTCAATCCGATCCTCGCGGCCTGCCTGGTCGTGGTGGCCATCACCCTCGTTCTCTTCATTCTCAAGTAAGGAATCAACATGTCATTCGAAGACTGCATCGCCGTCGCCGCCCACCACATCTCGGACTGGGATGTGCCGAGCGAGCTGCTTCCCCTCACGTTGACCAACGAGGCTGCGCGGCTGGCGCAACTGGATAGTGACCACAGGGGCGCGCCGGCGGAGGATTAAAGGGGGTGGCCTCGCCGGGGAACTGGCGGGGCCGCCTGGAGCAAACCCGGGCACCACGCGGGCCGGAGCTCGGCATGGCGATGCCACTGGGCGTCACTCGCCCCTTGGCTTAGACACCATTTGTAGTGTGTCCGCTATTACGACGCACTACATCTAGTGTTTGTGAACTTTCCGCTGACGGGGAATTGCTTTGAGCTGTCAGATTTTTCAACTGTTGCGATTGCAAATTTTTACATATTGAAGTGGATCTACTTTGGACTCTTGTCTTGAGGGGCGACAAACACTACTGGTAGTGGTCGTACTTTTTTCGATCCACTACAAATGGTGTTTTAAACAAGGACTTGCGATTCTCGGAAAGAGAGGAAGTCGGTGTATCTATTATGAAAAAGTAATACTTGGAGGTATTTCCCCGTGCTACAGTTCTTTCGCTGGCTTTCAACCATTGAGTTGTAGTCGGCAGGTGGCGGCCCTATTGACCCTGTACCCGATTCAGTACCGCGCGGAAGTAGGGATTTCCGGCTCCTGACCCTGTACCCGATTCAGTACCGCGCGGAAGTAGGGATTTCCGGCTCCTCTGAGATCGTCATTGCAGGCAATTGCCTGCAATGACGGGCGAATTCGGCGGGTGTGGCCCAGTCTAGCGCGGAGTGGGGACGACTCTCGTTGTAGTACTGCCGCCATGCCTCGATCTTGCCCCGAGCGTCGTCGATTGACATGAACCAGGTGGCATTGAGGCACTCCTGACGCAGCCGTCCGTTGAAGCTCTCCACATTGGCGTTGTCGGTCGGTTTGCCCGGGCGGCTGAAGTCAAGCTCCACCCCGCGCTCGTACGCCCACTTGTCCATCACCTTGGAGATGAACTCGCTGCCATTGTCCGACTTGATCGTGCGCGGCAGCCCTCGCTCTTGTGTGATCGCCGTGAGCACACGAACGACGTCCTCGCCCTTGAGGCTTTGACCAACGTCGATGGCCAGACTCTCTCGCGTGAACAAATCGACCACCGTGAGCATGCGCAGCTTTCGACCGTCGAAGAGTGCATCGGCCACGAAATCCATGCTCCAGATCTCGTTGATCGCGTGGGCAAGCTGCTTCGGTTGCCTGAGCTTGGCGGCCTTGTTGCGCCGAGGACGCTT
>NZ_SCML01000019.1 GCF_005503365.1 Hydrogenophaga sp. 2FB | reverse complement strand
CAATGGATGGGGGCTGGGCCGATGCCCATCCGAGGGCACCGAATGCCCAAAGTCCGATGCAAGCGCGCAGGGGCGCGGAGGGCGAAATTCGCCTCAAGAAGGTCATGGAAATCTCCTGAAAACACAAACCAGCGCCCGCAGCGCGCCCTCATGGGGCGGTGGCGGACGCACCTCGGGTGTGTGCGTTCAGGAAATGGGTGGCTTGATGCCCTGGTGCGGCTCGGCGCTGGCGAAGCGCTCGGCCGAGGGCGTGAGCCTGCCGGGCGTTGGCATCAGGCTGGGCAGGGCGGGCACGGCGAAGGGCATGGCGGGGCCGTTGCAGACCTCACAGCTCTTGTGCGTGTGCTCGCCGCCACCGCTTGGCATGGCGTTGTCGTGCATGTCGCCCTGTTGCGGCTCGGCCATGGCCTCGTGCTGGGCATGGTCCGCGTGAGGGGATGGCTCGGCGTTTGCAACGTGCGCCATGCCGTGCGCCGGGGTCGGCAGCATCGCCACCGCCATGGCGTCGCCCATCCAGCTGCGGATGGGCAGCAGGGCGATCATGAGGGCGAGGATCCAATGGCGCATGGCGCTGGAATGATACGGGGTGCGGCCGAATAGTTCCCGCACCTGCGATCGAAGCGGTCCGGGTCACTCCGGCGCAACGCCGAATTGCGGCACCTGTGGCGCGGGGGCGGGGGCCGCGGCCTTGGCGACGGGCGCGGCCACTTGCGGCGGCAGGCCCATGCCGCGGCGCTGCATCACCGTGCGCAGTTGATCCGGGCGGTCGGTGATGATGCCGTCCACGCCCCAGTCGATCAGGCGCGCCATGTCCTGCATGTCGTTCACGGTCCAGGGGATCACGCGCAGGCCGAGCGCGCGCGCATGTTGCAGCACGCGCTGGTCGAGGTCGCTGAAGTGGGGCGACCAGAGCTTGCCGCCGGCGGCGGCCACCATGGCCGGTGCGTCCTCGAAGTCGGTCAGGCGCAGGCCGTTGGTCCATTCGCCGCCGCGCAGCGTGTTGAAGTTCGGCTGCTGGGCCGACAGGTAGGACAGCGGCAGGTCGGGCGCGAGCTGGCTCGCTGCCTTCTGGATGCGCCAGTCGAAACTCTGCAGGCTCACGCGCGTGGCCATGCCGTGGGACTGGATGACGTCGAGCACGGCGCGCACGAAGGCGTCGGGCGAGGGCGAATCGTCGGGCCGCCTGGGGTGGATCTTGAGTTCGATGTTGAACCGCACATGCTGCGCGCGGAGCTGGCGCACCTGGTCGAACAGGGCAGCGAGCGTGGGGATGTGCTGGCCGTCGCTGGCGACCTGTTCGCTGAAGGTGCGCGCGTAGCCGCTGGCCGGGTTGATGCGGCCCACGTCCCAGGCGGCGATTTCGGGCAGCGTGAGGCGGTTGAAGGGTTTGCCACGCGTCTGCAGCCAGCGCCCGCTGGCGTCGCGCGTGATGTCGGGGTTGGGTGCGAAGTCGTGCGAGATCACCGGCACGCCCTCGGCGCTGAGCACCACGTCGAGTTCGAGCGTGGTGACACCGATGGCCAGCGCGCGTTCGAAGCCCGCCAGCGTGTTTTCCGGCGCCAGGCCGCGCGCGCCGCGGTGGCCTTGCACATCGAACGCGAGCGCTGCGCCCGCGCACCACAGCGAGAGGCCCAGGGCGGTGGTGCAGCTCCAGCGGATCCAGGTCAGGCGTTGCACGCCTTGCGAGGTGTGTTCGGTCATGGGGCGCAGTCTGACAGCGTCGAATGACCGGATCAAGTCAACCCTACGGGGTGGTCGGGCGCTTTACAAGCCGCGTCTCACGTGCGACAAACTGGCTGCGACAGAAATCGCGCCGACCCGTATGCTTGTTTGCAAATAGCCAAGCATGGAGACAAGCGATGAGCAGCCTCACCGAGGGCGGGCGCATGCCCGACCCGCACGCGCATTTCCGCTTCTGGCCCGCGCGCCTGCCCCGGCGCATCACGCCGCCGGCCACGTCGCTGTGGCGCAACCTGGAGGTGAGCGCGCTGCGCTACCCCGACAAGCCCGCGCTGGTGTTCTTCGACCAGGTGCTCACCTACCGCGAGTTGCTGGCGCAGGCCGAGCGCCTCGCGGCGCACCTGCGCGAGCAGGGCGTGCAGGATGGCGACCGCGTGATCCTGCTGATGCAGAACTGCCCGCAATGGGTGGTGGCGCACTTTGCCATCCTGCGTGCCAATGCGGTGGTGGTGCCGGTCAACCCCATGAACCGGGCCGAGGAACTCAAACATTACATCGTCGACCCGGACGCGCGCGTGGCGATCGCCGCGGCCGATCTGGCGGGCGAGCTGCTCAAGGCCAATGCCACGGTGCGCGAGGGCGATCGGCTGCGCCATCTCGTGGTGTCGCACTACAGCGACCAGATGGGTCCGCAGGCCGAGGTGCCGCCCGCCTGGGCCGGGTGGCTGGGCGCGCGCCACGCCACGCCCGAACTGCCCGGTGGCACGGTGAGCGACTGGGCCGACGCGCTGGCCTGCGGCAGCACCGCGCCCGCGCACAACCGCGGCCCGGACGACCTGGCCGTGCTGCCCTACACCAGCGGCACCACCGGCCTGCCCAAGGGCTGCATGCACCCGCACCGCACGCTCATGCACAACGCGGTGGCGGCGGCCCTGTGGATCCACAGCACGTCGGAGAACGTGGGTTTGCTGGTGGTGCCCATGTTCCACATCACCGGCATGGTGGCCGGCATGCACGCGGCGGTGTACCTGGGCGCGACCATGGTCGTCATGCCGCGCTGGGACCGCGAACTCGCGGGCCGGCTTATTTCGCGCTGGCGCGTCACGCACTGGACCAACATCCCGACCATGGTGATCGACCTGTTGAGCAGCCCGCTCTTCGACCAGTACGACCTCTCCAGCCTGGAGCACATCGGCGGTGGTGGCGCGGCCATGCCGCAGGCGGTGGCGCAGCGGCTGTTCGAGTTGTATGGCCTGCGTTATTCGGAGGGCTATGGCCTCACCGAAACCGCCGCGCCTTCGCACAACAATCCGTGCGAGCACCCCAAGCAGCAGTGCCTGGGCATTCCCTTCATGGGGACGGAGGCGCGCGTGGTGGACCCGATCACGTTGCAGGAAATGCCGCAGGGCGAGGCCGGTGAAATCATCGTCCACGGCCCCGAGGTGTTCGACGGCTACTGGAAGCGCCCGGAGGCCACCGAAGCCGCCTTCATCACGTTCGAGGGCCAGCGCTTCTTCCGCTCCGGCGACCTGGGTCGGGTGGACGAGGACGGCTACTACTTCATCACCGATCGCCTCAAACGCATGATCAACGCCAGCGGCTTCAAGGTCTGGCCGGCGGAGGTGGAGGCGCTGATGTTCAAGCACCCCGCGATCGCCGAGGCCTGCGTGATCGCCACGCAGGACGCGTACCGCGGTGAAAGCGTCAAGGCCGTGGTGGTGCTGCGCGAGTCGGCGCGCGGCAGCACGAGCGAGCAGGACATCATCGACTGGTGCCGCGACACCATGGCCGCCTACAAGTGCCCGCGCGAGGTGGCGTTCGTCACCAGCTTGCCCAAGAGCGGCAGCGGCAAGGTGATGTGGCGCTTGCTGCAGGAGCAGGAAGCGAAGGGCTGATCGCAGCCCACGGTGGGATATCCTCCGCACCGCATGCAGGAGGCATTGAACATGCGGATATTGCTCGCCGAAGACGATGCCGATCTGGGCAACTGGCTCACCAAGGCGTTGGGGCAGAACGACTTTCAGGTCGATTGGGTGAACGACGGGCGCATGGTCCGGCGCAGCTTGAAGACCACCCGATACGACGCGCTCATCCTCGATCTCGGACTGCCGGGCGTCGAGGGCCACGACGTGCTGGCCGACCTGCGGGAGGCCGATCAGCGCCTTCCCGTGCTGATCCTCACGGCCCGCGATTCGCTGATGGAGCGGGTGAGTTGTCTGCATGGCGGCGCCGACGATTTTCTTGCCAAGCCCTTTGAGCTGGCGGAACTCGAAGCCCGCCTGACCGCGCTGATCCGGCGTTCGCACGGAGTGGATCATGCCCGTTTCGCATGTGGTCCCTTGAGCTACGACAGCGCCAGCCGGCAATTCAAGTTGCAGCAGGAACTGCTGACGTTCACACCCCGCGAGCACGCGGTGATGCGGGCGCTGATTCAGCACAGCGGCGAGCCGCTGTCCAAGCGGGAGCTGGTGGAACGGGTGTTCTCCGACGAGAGCGATGTGCACCCCGAAGCCATTGAAGTGTTGGTGCATCGGCTGCGCAAGCGGCTGGAAGCCTCGCCGGTGCGCATCACCACCTTGCGTGGCATGGGCTACCTGCTGGAATGCCCACCATGACCCCCCTGCGCTGGTTGCGCTCGAGCATCCGGCGCGCGCTGCTCGCCGTGCTGATCCCGGGCATGCTGCTGGTGTTCTCGGCCGAGCTCTGGCTGGCCTGGCGCACCGCCAGCGACGCTGCCGATGCGGCCTACGACCGTTCCTTGCTGGGCGCCGTCAAGTCGATCGACTCGAGCATTTCGACCGCCAGTGGCGGGCTGGGGGTGGAGCTGCCCTACCGCATGCTGGAGTTCTTCGAGCTCACGGCCAACGGCAAGGTCTATTACCGGGTCGCCACGGAAGATGGTCTGGTGGAAATCGGCAGCCCGGGGCTGCCTTTGCCGCCCGAGTCCCTGAAGACCGGTGTGCCGCAGTTCTACGATGGAGCGTACTTCGGCGAGGCCGTGCGCGTGGGCAGTTATGCGCGCGAGCTGTCCCCGCCACTGGCCGGCGCTCCAGGCTCGCAGCGCGTGGTGATCCAGGTGGCCGAAACGCTGGAAGCGCGCAACGACTTTCGACAAAGCCTGGTGCTGCAATCGGGCGCGCGCGACTTCTTCCTGGTGGTGGTCGCGAGCGCGTTGTTCGGCCTGACCATTGCCTGGGCGATGCGGCCGCTGGCGAGGCTGCGGCAGGATGTGGAGTCGCGTTCGCCGCAAGACCTCACACCGATTGCGAGCGACGATGTGCCCGCCGAACTGCTGCCGCTGGTGGGGGCGATCAACCACCACGTAGCGCGCAATCGGGCGCAAAGCGAACAGCAGCGGCGTTTTGTCGACGACGCGTCGCACCAGTTGCGCACGCCGCTGACCACGTTGGCGACGCAGGTCGCCTATGCGCTGCGCGAGGACGATCCGACCGCGCTGCGCACGGTGATGGAAGACATTCGTTATCAACTGGACGAGACCATTCGCCAGACCAACCAGATGCTGGCCATGGCCAAGGCCGACAGCGCGCCGCCGACACCCGAGGCGCTGGACGCTGTGGTGATGGCGGAAGGTCTGATGCGCCGCTGGTGGCCCGTCGCACGGCAGCAGGGTGTGGATCTGGGACTGCATGCGCCCATGGCCCGGCTGCCGTTCCATGGCGAGTCCGCGCTGTTGAACGAGGCCTTGTCCAACCTGCTGCACAACGCCATTCACCATGGTGGAAAGGGCGGCCACGTCACACTGGCCCTCGCTAGCGGGGGCGGGCACGTGCGCTTCAGCGTGACAGACGGTGGGCCGGGTATGCCGCTGGAGGAATTGCAACGGGCAGGCGAGCGTTTTTTTCGCGGCAGCGCAAGGCAGGTGCCCGGCTCCGGGCTCGGCCTGTCGATTGCGCGTTCCGTGGCACTGCGGCATGGCGGCAGCTTGCGGGTGGACACCGGACCGCAGGGCCGGGGCCTGGTCGTCGTGATGGATCTGTCTGCCGGTGTTGAGGGTTAACCCGCGCATATTCCCCGCCGCGTTGAAAGCGTTTTGACAGTGCGCTTTTTCTACAGTGGCCTGCCACGCCGAACCTGCGCGGGCATTCCGCAGCCACAAAGAGGAGACACCGTCATGAAATTCGTACCCGGCCTTCTGGCCATCGTGTTGTCCACCGGCGCACTCGCGGTGCACGCCGCCGGCCCCCTGGAAAAAACCGAATGCATCGCGCCCGCCAAACCCGGCGGCGGCTTTGACCTCACCTGCAAGCTGGTGCAAAGCGCCCTGACAGACGGCAAGTTCATCGCCGACCCCATGCGCGTGACCTACATGCCCGGCGGTATTGGCGCCGTGGCCTACAACACGGTGATTGCGCAACGCCCTGACAGTGCCAACGCCATCATTGCGTTCTCCGGCGGCTCGCTGCTGAACCTGGCCCAGGGCAAGTTCGGCCGCTACACCGAGAACGACGTGCGCTGGCTCTCCGCCATCGGCACCGACTACGGCGCGGTGGTGGTGGCCGAGAACTCGCCTTTCAAATCCCTCAAGGATGTCATGGCCGCCATGAAGGCCGATCCCACCAAGGTGGTGCTGGGCGCGGGTGGCACGGTGGGGAGCCAGGACTGGATGAAAGCCGCGTTGACCGCGCGCGCCGGTGGCGTCAACCCCAAGTCCATGCGTTACGTTGCATTCGAAGGCGGCGGTGAAGCACTCACCGCGCTGCAAGGCGGGCACATCCACGTGTTCACCGGTGACGCGGCCGAGGCCCAGCAGCAGATCAAGGCCGGCGCCAAGGTGCGCCTGCTCGCCGTGATGCACAGCAAGCGCCTGACGGGCGACATGGCCGGCATTCCCACCGCGGCCGAGCAAGGCTTCGATGTGGAGTGGCCGATCATCCGCGGCTTCTACCTCGGCCCAAAGGTCAGCGAGGCGGACTACAAGGTCTGGGCCGACACCTTTAACAGGATGATGGCCACGCCCGCCTTCAACGCGCTGCGCACCGAGCGTGGCCTGTTCCCGCTCGCCATGACAGGCGCCGAACTGGACGCTTACGTGAAGAAGCAGGTGGCTGGCTACCGCAAGCTCGCCGACGAGTTCGGGCTGGCCACCACGCCCGCCAAGTAAGGCCCCGCCGCCTTTCCTTCGCCCCACGACCGCTACGCGCTGGTGGTCCCCTTTTTTTGTCTGGAGCCTGCCATGAGCGACCGCGCACTCGGCGCGGCGTGTGTGGTTGCGTCCGTTGCCATGGCGGCAGTGGCGCGCAACTACACCGCCGCCTTTTCCTACGAACCCCTGGGCCCACGCGCCTTCCCCTTGTTGCTGGCCGTGGGGCTGGGCTTGTCGGGCTTGTGGTTGGTGTTGCGCCCCACACTGGGTGCGCAGACGTTCAATGGCGTGCCCTGGATGCCCACCTTGTGGTGCGCGGGCGCGATCATGGCCTACGCCGCGCTTTTTCAGGCGGTGGGTTTCGTGCTGGCCACGGCGCTGATGACCGTGCCCGTGGGCATGGCGTTTGGCGGCACTTGGCGCAAGACCTTGGCGGGCGGTGCGGCGCTGGGGCTGGTGCTGTTCCTGTTGTTCGACAAGGTGCTCGACGTGGTGCTGCCCGTCGGGCCGCTGGCCGCATGGCTCGGAGGCTTTTGACATGGACGTTCTCAAACACCTGATGGACGGGTTCGGCGTTGCGCTCAGCCCGGTCAACCTGGTCATCGCCGCGCTGGGCTCGTTCATTGGAACCATCGTCGGGCTCTTGCCCGGCCTCGGGCCCATCAACGGTGTGGCCATCCTCATGCCATTGGCGTTTGCCATGAAGCTGCCGCCAGAGACCTCGCTGATCCTGCTGGCTGCGGTCTACATCGGCTGCGAATACGGTGGGCGCATTTCGTCGATCCTGCTCAACGTGCCGGGTGACGCTGGCGCCATCATGACGGCGCTCGACGGCTACCCGATGGCGCGCCAGGGCATGGGTGGCGTGGCCTTGTCGATCTCGGCCTGGAGTTCGTTCGTGGGCTCGCTGGTCGCCACGCTGGGCATCGTCCTGCTGGCGCCGCTGCTGGCCCGATGGGCGCTGTCGTTCGGCCCCGCCGAGTACTTCGCGCTGATGTGTTTTGCATTTGCCTGCATCGCCGGCCTGATGGGGGATGCGCCGGTCAAGGCCGGTGTGGCCGCCATGATCGGTCTGGCCATGTCCTGCGTCGGGCTCGATTCGAATTCCGGCGTGTACCGCTTCACGGGGGGGGACATCCACCTGTCCGACGGCGTTCAGTTTGTCGTCGTCGTGATCGGTGTGTTCTCCATCAGCGAGATCCTGCTCATGCTGCAGGAGTACCACAGCAACACCGGCGCCATCACCCGGACTGGCCGCATGCTGTTCAACGTGCGCGAGATGGCCGCCACCTGGTGGGGCACGTTGCGCTCGAGCGTGCTGGGCTTCGTGGTGGGCGTGCTGCCGGGTGCCGGTGCCACCATCGCGAGCGCCATGGCCTACTCGATGGAGAAGCGCCTGACCGACAGGGACGGCACCTTCGGCAAGGGCGACATTCGTGGCGTGGCGGCGCCCGAGGCGGCCAACAATTCGGCGGCCACGGGCTCTTTCGTGCCCATGCTCACGCTCGGCATTCCGGGATCGGGCACCACGGCGGTGATGGTGGGCGCGCTCTCGCTCTACAACATCACACCAGGCCCGGCGCTGTTCACCCAGCAGCCCACGCTGGTGTGGGGGCTGATCGCCTCGCTGTTTCTGGCCAACGCCATGCTGCTCGTGATGAACATCCCTATGGTCGGACTCTTCACGCGCATCCTTCGCGTGCCCAACTGGTTCCTCGTGCCGGCCATCCTCGCGGTCAGCGCCGTGGGGGTGTACGCGGTGCATGCCACCACGTTCGACCTGATGCTCATGGTCGCGCTCGGCTTTGCGGCCTACCTGCTGCGCAAGCAGGGTGTGCCGATGGCGCCGCTGATCCTTGGCTTTGTCCTCGGCGATTTGATGGAGCAGAACCTGCGGCGGGCACTGTCGATCAGCAACGGCGACGCGGGCATTCTGGTCGGCAGTCCCATATCGATCGGGCTCTGGCTCAGCGCCGGGTTGATGCTGTTCCTGCCGGTTCTCATGCGCTTGATGTCGCGGCGCAAAGACAGCGCCCGCATCGCGCCGGCACAATAGCGAGATGTATTCCTTCACCGAGGTTTTTCGCCGCCTGTGGCAGCCACGCCGCAGCCTGTTCTGGCTCATGGTCGCGCTGCAGCTGCTCTCATCGGGCATCGTGCTGTTCATGCAGATCACCGATCCGCCCGGTGGCCTGCGGCTTGTGTTGAGCCTGATGGCGCTCGTTGATTCGCTGCTCGCCTGGTGGCTCACGGTGCGCTTGTGGCGCGAATCGGCGCCGCCAACACCCGGCTGACCTGGCTGGTTTTTCCTGGCCCTGGCGTTCCGTAGGCCCGATGCGCGCCGCTACACTGACCGCCCATGACCAGCGAATTCCAGCCCCCCTACGTACCGCTGTCCGCCGTGAACAGCACCCTGCAATCCCAAGGCTTTGCCCTGCTGAGCGCGGCCTCCGTGGCCGAGTGGCTGGCCGCATCGCCGGCCGAACTGGCCGCCCTGCACGCAGGCTGGAACCAGTTGCCCGCGGACGGTTACCTCAAGGACGGCGGGCGCTACCGCAGCCGGCGCCACAGCTGCTTTGTCGTGGACGGACCAAAGGTGGAGCAGGTGCCGCACCGCGCGCACTGGCAGCCGCTCGAATACAACGCACTGCACGGCGGCATGCAGCGCTGGTTCGAACCTATGGAGCCCGAGGTGGTGGCGCAGCCGGCCTGGGGCCGCCTGCTCGCGCGCCTGGGTGACGCGGCCAGCGCCCTGCGGGGCGCGCAGCCCTGGTTCGTGGAAGCGCACCCGTTTCGCATCGACACCACCGACGGCATTGGCCGGCCCACGCCCGAAGGCGCACACCGCGACGGTGTGGACCTCGTGGCCGTGTTCATGGTGGCGCGCCATGCCATCAAGGGCGGAGAGAGCCGTGTGTTCGAAGCCAATGGCCCCAGTGGTCAGCGCTTCACCTTGCGCGAACCGTGGTCGTTGCTGCTGCTCGATGACGCGCGCGTGATCCACGAGAGCACACCGATCCAGCCGATGGTCGCCGATGCCCTGGGTTGGCGCGACACGCTGGTGGTGACGTACCGCAAGGGCGGCTTTCAGGGCGGCTAGATCCGTGAAGGACGAGCGCCTGCTGCTGGTGTGCGTGATGGCCGATGGGCAGGCCCTGCAACTGGTCCGCCATGCCAGCAAGCTCCGACGCATCGACCAGCGCCCGTGGCGGGTGCTGCACCTGGACACCGTGTCGGCGCGCTACGCCAGCCAGGCGGTGCGGGACGATCTTGAACAGGCGCTGAAGCTGGCCAGCGGCGAGGGCGCGGAAATCGTGCATGCCAGCCTGAACATCCACGTGGGCGGCCACCTGATGACGCTGATCGCGCAACAGGCGCAAAACGGCGTGGTGGGCGATGTGGTGCTGGGCGATCAGGCCACCAGCCGGGTCTATTGGCCGGGCTTTGGCGAACAACTGAGCGATTTCACCGAGGTGCTGAGCGCCAGCGTGCCCAATGTGCAAGTGCACATCCTGGTGGCGCAACGCCAGCGGCGCAGCGCACAGGTGTCGGTCAGCGCGCTGGCCGCACAGCATCCGCCGCGCTGGTCGTGGCGCCACTGGCGCCTGCCGCTGGGTGTGCTGCTGGCTTGCACCCTGTTGTGCATGCTGATCGTGAGCTACCTGCATCCGTTCAACCTGATCCTGATCTACCTCGTGGGCGTGCTGTACGTGGCGCTCAAACGCGATCTGGTGGCTTCGGTGGTCACAGTGCTGGGAGCCATCCTGATCTTTGACTGGGCTTTCATCGCGCCGCGCTGGTCGCTCAAACCCGCCAACCCGGAGTACTTCTTCACCTTCGTCGTCACCTTGTGCGTGGGCCTGGCGGTGAGCCGCCTGGCGCTGCGCGCGCGCACCGCGGCGCTCAAGGCGCTGTCGCTGGCGGACCGTGCCCAGTCGTTGGGCTTGTTGGCGCAAAGTTTGTTGAACGCGCGCGCGCCGGAAGAAATCGGGCGTCTGCTGGTGCTGGCGGTGGAGCGTGGCGTGGGCGCGCAGGGACAGATCCGGCTGGGTGACACGCTGGCACCGGATGCACCCGTGCATCCCGTGGTGCCATCGCCCGACGGGGTGTACCGCTTTGGTTTGAGCACGGCCAACGGGCCGATGGGCGTGCTGGAGGTGTTCGAGCTGCCCACCGCGCGCCAGACCGGTGAAGACATGCACCTGCTGCAGGCCTTGGCCAACCAGGCGGCGCTGGCGCTGGACCGTTACCACGCCGATCTGCGCAGCCAGCAAACGGCGGTGCAGGCCGAAGCCGAGCGCGTGCGCAACACCTTGCTGACGGGCATCTCGCACGATTTCCGAACCCCCCTCACCGCCATCATCGGTGCGGCCACCACCGTGCTCACACAGGGACAACAGATCACGGCCGAGCAGCACGACGCCCTGTTGTTCAACCTGCTGGACCAGGCGCGCCGCTTGCAATCCCTCACCAGCGATCTGCTGGACCTGGCGCGCATGCAGGACGGCGCGGTGCGGCCGGAACACGAATGGTGCCCGGTGGGCGAGTTGGTGCGCGATGCGCTGGCCGTGACCCGAGGCGTCATCGGTGCGCGCCCGGTGGAACTGCAAGCCCTGGAGGACGACATCGTGTGGTGCGATGCGCGTCTGGTCACCCAGGCGATGACGAACCTGCTGCTCAACGCCGCGCAGCATTCGCCACCCGATGGGACCATCATGGTCGCTGTGCGGCTGGACCCCCAAGGCTGGACGCTGTCGGTGCGCGACCAGGGGCCCGGGCTCACGCCCCGACAGACCACCGAGGTGTTCAACAAGTTCTACCGCGACCCCGCCGTTGGCGCGCCGGCCGGCACCGGCCTGGGCCTGGCCATCTGCGAGGTGGTGGCGCGGCTGCACGGTGGCAGCATCAGCGCGCGCAGCGACGGCGGCGCCGTGTTCGAGATGCGCTTTCCCTGGTCGAACGCCACGACATCACGCCCTCTGGAGTTGCCCGAATGAGTTCGCCCGCCCCATTGCAGGTGTTGATCGTCGACGACGAACCCGCCATTCGCGACCTGCTGCGCACCACGCTCACCGCGGAAGGCTATGGCGTGATCGAGGCCGCCAGCGCGCGCGACGGTGCGACCCTGGCGGGCAACCGCCGCGTCGACCTGTTCCTGATCGACCTGAGCCTGCCCGACGGCGATGGCGTGGCGCTCATCCGCGAGATTCGCGGCTGGACCCAGCGGCCCATCCTGGTGCTCTCGGCCCGTACCCAGGAAACGCAGAAAGTGGAAGCGCTCGATGCCGGGGCCGATGACTTCGTGAGCAAACCCTTCGGTGTGGCGGAACTGCATGCGCGCATGCGTGTGGCCTTGCGCAATGCGTCCCGGTCGCAGGCCAGCGGCTCTGTCATTCAACTGGGTGAGGTCTGCATCCACTTGCTGGACCGCAGCGTCACGCGGGCCGGACAACCCGTTCATCTGACGGCGACCCAGTGGCGGCTGCTGGAGGTCCTGGCCCGCCACCAGGGGCGCGTGGTGAGCGGCGCGCAACTGCTGCGCGAGGTATGGGGACCGGGTCATTCGGAGCAAGGCCACTACCTGCGCATCTACGTACGCCAGCTGCGTCAAAAACTGGAAGCCGACCCGACAGAGCCCCGTTTTTTGCTGACCGAGATGGGCGTCGGTTACCGACTGCTGCCGACCAGCGGGATGGTCTGACATCGGGCTGACGCCTCCCCCGACGGCAGCCCCCATTTTTACGCGGCGTTTACAAGCCCGGCCGTACGCTGCGCAGCGTTGCGGCGGGCCCCTGGTCAAGCTCCGTTGGAATGCATCGCCGCGCGCCACACCCTACGAGGAGACATCTGAATGAAAAGCCTGCTGGCACTTGCCCGGCTGATCGACGCGCTCACCGACCGCTTTGCGGTGGTGGCGCGCTGGGCCATCCTGATCGCGTGCGCGATCAGCACCTCCAATGCGGTGGTGCGCTATTCCATGGACTACAGCTCCAACGCCTTTCTGGAAATCCAGTGGTACCTGTTCGCGATCTGCGTCATGTTCGGCGCGTCGCAGGTGTTGCGCATCAACGAACACGTGCGCGTGGACATCTTCTACAGCATGTACCCCACGCGCACCAAGGTCGTGATCGACCTGCTCGGCCTGATCTTCTTCCTGCTGCCCCTGACGCTGTTCATCGCCTACCTGTCGATGCCGATCTTCATCAAGATGTACGTCAGCGGCGAAATGTCGAGCAACTCCGGTGGACTCATCCGCTGGCCCGCGATGCTCACCATTCCCCTGGGCATGTTCCTGGTGGCGTTGCAAGGCGTCTCCGAAATCATCAAGCGCGTGGGCTGGTTGATGCATGTCCATGAAATGGACACCCACTACGAGAGGCCTCTGCAATGATCACCATGGAGACCTTTGCCCCGATGATGTTCGGGGGGCTGATCCTTGTCATGCTGATCGGGTTTCCGGTGGCGTTCTCGCTGGGTGCCCTGGGCCTGGCCTGCGGCTTCTTCGCCATCCACATGGGGTGGTTCCCGGCCTCGTTCATGGGCAATCTGCCGCTGAACCTGTTCGGCATCCTGTCGAACGACTTGCTGCTGGCGATTCCCTTCTTCACCTTGATGGGTGCCATTCTCGAGAAGTGCGGCCTGGCCGAGGACCTGCTGGAATCGATGAGCCAGCTGTTCGGCCCGAAGCGCGGCGGCCTGGGCTACTCGGTCATCGTGGTGGGCTTCATCCTGGGCGCCATCACCGGCACCGTGGCCGGCCAGGTGATCGCCATGTCCATGATCGCGCTGCCGATCATGATGCGCCACGGCTACGACATGCGTTATGCCACCGGCGTTCTTGCGGCCTCGGGCACCATCACGCAGCTCGTGCCGCCTTCGCTGGTGCTGGTGGTCATGGCCGACCAGCTGGGCCGCTCGGTGGGCGACATGTACAAGGGCGCGTGGGGCCCGTCGGTGCTGCAGGTGCTGATCTTCCTGGTCTACACCTTCATCCTGACCCGCCTGCGTCCCAACGCGCTGCCCGGCATCCCGCTGGAAGCGCGCACCGCCAGTGGCTGGGCGCTGTGGAAGCAGTGCCTGCGCGGCATCATCCCCTCGGCCATCCTGATCTTCGCGGTGCTGGGCAGCATGGGCGGTTTGCCCGGCATCACCACGGCGATCTGCACGCCCACCGAAGCCGGCGCGATGGGCGCGGCGGGCGCGTTCATCCTGGCGGCCATCCACCGCCGCCTGACCTGGCCGCTGGTGCGCGAAGCCATCACCGGCACCATGCGCATCACCGCCATGGTGGTGTTCATCCTGATCGGCGCGCGCGTGTTCTCGCTCGTGTTCCAGGGTGTGGACGGTGGCATCTGGATCGAGCACATGCTGAGCAGCCTGCCCGGTGGCCAGACCGGCTTCCTGCTGGTGGTCAATGCCTTCATCTTCTTCCTGGCGTTCTTCCTCGACTTCTTCGAGATCGCCTTCATCATCCTGCCGCTGCTGGGCCCGGTGGCCGACAAGATGGGCATCGACCTGATCTGGTTCGGCGTGCTGCTGTGCGTGAACATGCAGACCAGCTTCATGCACCCCCCGTTCGGCTTCGCGCTGTTCTACCTGCGCGGCATCTCGGATTCTCTGTTCAAGAACGGTGCCTTGCCGGCCAAGGTGCAGTCGCGCGACATCTACATGGGCGCGATCCCGTTCGTGATCCTGCAGATCCTGCTGGTGCTGGTGGTGATCTTCGTGCCGCAGACGGTCACGGTGTTCCTCGACGAAAAGATCGTCTACGACCTGGACAAGGTCGAGATGCCTGCGGTGGAAGAGTCGAGCGACGCGGAAGGCAGCGACATGGAACACCTGCTGGAGGGCATGGAGCCGAAAGCAGCCGAGCCCGCCAAGCAATGATCCAGGCCGAGCTGACGCCGGTGGAAGGGCGGTCTTTCCCGCGGGCCATTCAGGTGCTGGCCACGCTGGCCATCCTGGGCCTGCTGGCGAGCGCCTGGAAGGCGCGCGTCGCGCTGGCCAGCATGACGCTGCCGTCCGAACTCCTGCTGCTCGCGGGACTGGCCGCGGTGGTGGTGCTCTGGAGCTACCTCAACATCCTCTTCAGCACCACCCGTGTGTCCAACGAGGCCATTTCTCAAGGGTGGTTGTGGCGCACCAGCGTGCAACTGCGCGACATCGCCCAGGTGAAGCTGCTGCGCTTCAAGCCCCTGGACTTCCTGGTGGCGCCGCGCCTGGTGGTGCGTGCCGGCGCGCTGGGCAACACCACGTTCCACGTGGCCGACCCGGCCGTGCTGGCGGTGGTGGATCTGCTGGTGCACGGGCAGGTCGAACCGGCCGAAGCCGCTTCGACCTGATGCATCGCCGTTCGGGCAGGGCCGGAACGGATGCCGCTCTTTACACCCGTTCGAAAATCGCGGCGATGCCCTGGCCGCCGCCGATGCACATCGTCACCAGCGCGTAGCGGCCCTGGATGCGCTGCAGCTCGTGCAGGGCCTTCACGGTGATCAGCGCGCCGGTCGCGCCGATGGGGTGACCGAGCGAAATGCCCGAGCCGTTGGGGTTCACCTTGGCCGGGTCCAGACCCAGGTCGCGCGTGACCGCGCAGGCCTGGGCGGCGAAGGCCTCGTTGGCCTCGATCACGTCCAGGTCGTTCACCGTCAAGCCGGCCTTTTTCAAGGCCGCCTGCGTCGCGGGCACCGGGCCGATGCCCATGTACTTCGGGTCCACGCCGGCGTGCGCGTAGGCCACCAGGCGCGCCAGCGGCTTGGCGCCACGCGCCTTGACCGCGTCGCCATCCATCAGCACCACGGCGGCGGCGGCATCGTTGATGCCCGAGGCGTTGCCCGCGGTCACCGTGCCGTTTTCCTTCAGGAACACCGGCTTGAGCTTGGCCATGTCGTCCAGCGTGGCGTTGGTGCGGAAGTGCTCGTCGGTGGCGTAGACCACATCGCCCTTCTTGCTCTTGAGCGTCACCGGCACGATCTGGTCCTTGAAGTAGCCGGCCTCGGTCGCGCGTTGTGCGCGGTTGTGGCTTTCCACGGCCAGCTTGTCCTGGTCTTCACGCGTGATGCCCCACTTGGCGGCGATGTTCTCGGCCGTCACACCCATGTGGATGGTGTGGAAGGGGTCGTGCAATGCGCCCATCATCATGTCCACCATTTTGGTGTCGCCCATGCGCGCGCCCCAGCGCATGTTGAGGCTGGCAAACGGTGCGCGGCTCATGACTTCGGCGCCAGCGCCGATGGCCACGTCGGTGTCGCCCAGCAGGATGCCCTGCGCGGCCGAGACGATGGCCTGCAGGCCCGAGCCGCAGAGGCGGTTGACGTTGAACGCGGGCGTGCCTTCGGCGCAGCCGCCGTTGATGGCGGCGACACGCGAGAGGTACATGTCCTTGGGTTCGGTGTTGACCACGTGGCCGAACACGACGTGGCCCACGTCCTTGCCGTCCACGCCAGCGCGTGCGAGCGATTCGCGCACGACGAGCGCGCCGAGTTCGGTGGGCGGTTGATCTTTGAGGCTGCCACCAAAAGTGCCAATGGCGGTGCGAACGGCGCTGACAACGAAAACTTCTTTGTTACTCACAAGATTCTCCTGATGACGGGGGTTAGCGCTCAATCGTAGCCCGCTCGGCGCGGGCTTGTCACGCCGCTCGAAAAGTCTGGCGCGCGACGATTTGCAGCGGGGTGCTGCTGCCTTCCCTGGCCGGGCGCGTCAGCAGGATGTCGCCCATGGCGGGGCTCACACCGGTGAGCGCCTTGATGTTCATGTCGTGCGTCACCAGCGCCAGGTTGCGCGGCGCTTGCACGCCTTGCGCGGTCTCCAGCACGTCTTGCGTCTGCATGTCCTGTTCGTCCGCACCAAAGAAAGCATTGAGCGCAGGCCATACGGTGTTCTGCTTGAAGGCCAGCAGGGCGGTGTCCTGGCAGCGGCACCAGGCGCTGGAACGCACCTGGTGGACCTTGATGTGCTCGCGCAGGAAGGCCGCGCCCATGCGCCGCGCCTGCTCGCGTCCGGCTTCGCTCAGGTTGCGCTGGGTGCGGCAGTCTCCGAGCGCGAAGCCGGGCGGGTCGCCGGCGCCGGGCTCGGTTTGCGCGTGCCGCATCAGCAGCACGCAGCCGCCTTCGCGCAGCAGGGTCCAGAACCCGGGTGTTTGCGGCAGGGCCAGGGCTGGAAAGCCCATCAACCCCAGGGCGGTGGTCTGGGCAAAGCGACGGCGGTTCAACAACGGTGCGCGCATCGATGCTCCCGGCGGTTCAGTCGCGGACATCGGCCACCGGTTTCGTGCCGAAGTCGGGGCGCTCCAGGTAGGCCAGGACGCGCGCGGCGGCGTCGGCGGGCGAGGTGAGCTGGCCTTGGCGCTTGAGTCCCACGAAGCGCTCCAGATCCGGGAAGGCGGCGGGGTCGCCCGCGCGCAATTGCACCTGCATGTCGGTGTCGATCACGCCGGGTGCCAGCGACACCAGACGCGCGCCGTGTTCGCGCGACGTTTCGTCGAGCGCACTGCAGCGCGTGAAGTGGTCCATGCCGGCCTTGGCGGCGCAATAGGGCGCTTGTGCGGCCATGGCGTTGCGGCCCATGCCCGACGAGATGTTGAGCACCTTGCGTGGGCCACGCCAGCCCGCGTTCACCCACGCGCCGGTGGCGCGCAGGAAGGCGGCGGTGAGTTGCATCGGCGCTTCCAGGCCCACGCGCAGCGCGTTGGCGAGCTGGTCGGGCGGGCAATCGTCGAGCGGGCCGATCCGAGGGACCACGCCAGCGTTGTTGATCAGCGTGGCGCTGGCGAATTCGCTGGCCTTGAGATCGCCCAGCCAGCCTTGCAACCGGTTGGCCGCGCCGGTGGTGTCGGCCAGGTCCTGCGCCCATTGCGTGAGGGGTGCTTCCACCCGTTGTGCGGCTTCGGCCAGTTCGGTGTTGATGTGACGCGAGATGCACAGAAGGTGGCGCTCGGCGCTGAGCAACTGCATGGCCATGGCCAGGCCCATGCCGCGCGAGGCGCCGGTGAGGATGGTGAGGTGGTGCTGTGGCATGCGGTTCTTTCAAAAAGGGCAGGGGCTGTGAAAGCGCATCGTCGCACCGTGCAAGGGATGCGGCAATTGCAAGGCGTGCGCGTGCAGCAGCAGCCGGGGCGCGAGCGCTTGTTGTTGGGGCGAGGCGTAGAGTGCATCGCCCAGGATGGGGTGGCCAATGGCTTGCAGGTGCACGCGCAACTGGTGCGTGCGCCCGGTCACGGGTTCGAGTTCGAGCCGTGTCGTGTCGTTCTCGGGTGGCGCGGCGTGTCGCCAGCGCGTGACGCTGGGTTTGCCGAGTTCGGCGCTCACGATGCTGCGCGGGCGGTTGGGCCAGTCGATGGTGAGCGGCAGGTCGATGGTGTTCCAGCCGTTGTCGGGCAAAGGGTTGATGAGCGTGCCGGCCACCACGGCGGTGTAGCGCTTGTGCACCTCGCGTTGTTCGAAGGCGCGGCTGAGCGCGCGCTGCGCGTCCAGGCCGCGTGCCATCACCACGATGCCGGAGGTGGACATGTCGAGCCGGTGCACCACGAGGGCGTCGGGCCAGCGGGCTTGGGCGCGGGCGCTCAGACAGTCCTGCTTGTCGGGGCCGCGTCCCGGGACGGCGAGCAGGCCTGCGGGTTTGTCGAGGACGATCATGTGGTCGTCTTCGTGGATCACCTTGAGTTCGCTCATCGGGTTTTCGTGCGCTGCACGTCGCGGGCGCGTGGACGGGTGGCGCTCTGCTCCGCGGGTGTCCCCCGACGGCTGGTGCCGGCTCCTCCTTTACCCCGCTGCGCAGAACGCCACCCGCCTACGCGCCAGAGGCAGCAGTGGCGCACCCACTGCGCGAGCCCCAACGAGGTCATCGGTGGCCATGGGGTGCGGCGCAGCGGCGTCAAGGAGGAGAGGCGGCGAAGCCGCCTCGGGGGACAGCCGCGGAGCCGCGCCCCGTGGTCGCCGATGACCGCCGCAACCGGAGAAAGAAAGCCAGACATAACCGCCGATTGTCCCGGCAAAGGACAATACCCCCATGCTGTTGCTCGCCCCCATGGAAGGTCTGTTGGACGCCACCCTGCGCGATGTCCTCACACGCACAGGTGGCATTGACCGCTGCGTGAGCGAATTCATCCGCGTCACCAACACGGTGTTGCCCGAGCGCGCCTTCTATCGCGTGGTGCCCGAGCTGCGCAACGGCGGCTACACCCGCGCGGGCGTGCCGGTGCGCGCGCAATTGCTCGGCTCCGACCCGATCCTGCTCGCGGAAAACGCCGAGCGCCTCGCTGGCCTGGGGCCGCACGGCATCGACCTGAATTTCGGCTGCCCGGCCAAGACCGTGAACCAGAGCCGCGGTGGCGCGGTGTTGCTCGACGAACCCGAACTGATTGGCCGCATCGTGGCGGCGGTGCGCCGCGCCGTGCCGGCCCACATGCCGGTGTCGGCCAAGATGCGGCTGGGTTTCAACGACGACGATCGTGCCGAAGAATGCGCCCACGCGATCGCGGAGGCGGGCGCGGACGAACTTGTCATCCACGCCCGCACCAAGGCCCACGGCTACCGGCCGCCCGCGTACTGGGACAGGCTGGCCGAGGTGCGCGCCTCCTTGCCGGCGCACCTGCGCCTGCCGGTGATCGCCAACGGCGAAATCTGGACGGTCGCCGACGCCATGCGCTGCCGTGAGGTGACCGGTTGCGAACACCTCATGATCGGCCGCGGCATGGTGACCGACCCCGGGCTGGCGCTGGCCATCAAAGGGCAGGGCGGCGTGCCCTGGCACGTGCTGCCGCCCCTGCTCGACGCCTTCTGGCAGCAGGTGAGCGTGCGCGTGGAACGCCGCCACCGCGCCGGGCGGCTCAAGCAATGGCTCAACTACCTGCGCAAGCGCTACCCCGAAGCGCAGACCGCGTTCGACGAGCTGCGCCTGCTGCACGAACCCGCCGACATCGAGGCCTGGTTGCGGCAGGCCCAGACCCCTGAAATTCCTACCACAGCGGCGATCTTCTGGCCGGCAGCAGAAATAGCCCCGGCGTGTTAACTTCCGGCCCCGGACCCGAATCACGACGCCTGTATGACATCTCCAGAACAACGGTTGGCTGCCCTGCAGGGGGACCGCCTGCGCGGCATGCGGCGCGGCATTGAAAAAGAAAGCCTGCGCGCGCAACCCGATGGCAGGCTGGCCGCCACACCGCACCCGGCCGCGCTGGGCAGCGCGCTCACGCACCCGCACATCACCACCGACTACAGCGAGTCGCAACTCGAACTCATCACCGGCGTGCACGACAGCGTCGAAGGCTGTCTGGCCGAGCTGACCGAGGTTCACCAGTACACCGTCAACAGCCTGCGCGCGAAGGGCGATGAAATGATGTGGGCATCGAGCATGCCCTGTGGCCTGCCGCCCGACGAAACCATTCCCATCGGTCGCTACGGCTCGTCCAACGTCGGGCGCGCCAAGAGCGTGTACCGCATGGGCCTGGCCCACCGCTATGGCCGCCGCATGCAGACGATCTCGGGCATTCACTACAACTGGTCGCTGCCCGGCGTCGACAACGAAGGCTACTTCGCGCTCATCCGCAATTTCCGCCGCCACGCCTTCCTGCTGCTCACGCTGTTCGGCGCGTCGCCCGCGCTGTGTTCCACCTTCGTCGAAGGCCGCCAGCACGAGCTGCAGAAACTCGGCGACACCGGCACGCTGTACATGCCGCACGGCACCTCGCTGCGCATGGGCCGCCTGGGCTACCAGAGCGAAGCCCAGGCCACGCTGGCGGTGAGCTACAACGACCTCGAAGGGTATGCCGCTTCGCTGCACGACGCGCTCACGCGGCCCTGGCCGGCGTACGAGGCGGTCGGCATTCGCAACCCCGGTGGCGACTACAACCAGCTCGCCACCACGTTGCTGCAGATCGAGAACGAGTTCTACGGCACCATCCGCCCCAAGCGCGTGATCAAGCCCGGCGAACGCCCACTGCATGCCCTGCGCGAACGCGGCGTCGAGTACATCGAAGTGCGCCTGATGGACCTCAACCCCTTCGAGACCATCGGCATCAGCGCGTCCACGCTGCGCTTTCTGGACGTGTTCCTGATGCACTGCCTGTTGTCGGACAGCCCGCCCGACACGCCGGCCGAAATCCGCGAGCTCGCACACAACCAGCACCTCACCGCCGCGCGCGGCCGCGAGCCCGGCCTGAACCTGCTGCGCAACGGCGAGAGCGTGCCGCTGATGCAATGGGGTGCCGAACTCATCGAGCAACTCGTCCCGATCGCCGCGACGCTGGACGCCGCGCACGGCGGCGACGAGCACGCCCGGGCCGTGGCGCTGGCCAAGGGCCAGCTCAAAGACCCGGACACGCTGCCCTCGGCGCGCGTGCTGCAGGCCATGCACAAACACCATGGCGATTCCTTCGTCGCCTTTGCGCGCGCGCAATCGCGGTTGACACACCAGCACCTCGCGGGCCTGCCCTGGACCGGCGAGCAGCAGGCGCGTTTCGAAGCCATGGCCGCCAAGTCGGTGGAGGACCAGCGCGCCATCGAGGCGGCCGACTCCATGCCGTTCGAAATCTACCGGCAGGAATACGTCTCGCCCGCCCGGTTGGGCCGCCCGCGGGCGCAAACCACGTCGCTCGCGGCCTGAGCGCCTGTTCCTAGGGTTTGCACGAAGCGGGCCGAACCCGCCGCGGCCTATGCTGCGTTTTTTTGCCGGAGATCGCCATGGCCCGTCTGACCGCAGCCGATTTTGACCAGGAGCTGCTGATCCTGTTTGACGCTTACGTACACGGCGACATCGACCGGCGCGCCTTTCTCGATCGCGCGTCGAAGTTCGCGGTAGGCGGTGTGACCGCCGCCGGCCTGCTCGCCGCCCTCAGCCCGAACTTCGCTGCCGCTCAGGTAGTGCCGGCGAACGACACGCGCATCAAGACCGAGATGGTGAACGTGCCGTCACCCATGGGCTACGGCACCATCAAGGCGTACGTGGCCAAGCCGGTCGCCCCGCCAGCCAGTGGCCGCTTGCCGAGCGTGCTGGTGGTGCACGAGAACCGTGGCCTGAACCCGCACATCGAAGACATCGCGCGCCGCCTGGCGCTCGACGGCTACCTGGCCTTCGCCCCGGACGCGCTCACGCCACTGGGGGGTTACCCGGGCGACGAGGACAAGGCGCGCGCCCTGTTCGCCCAGCTCGACCAGGCCAAGACCAGGCAGGACTTTCTGGCCTCGGCCGCCACGCTCAAGGCCCGCCTCGACAGCAATGGCCGCGTGGGCGTGGTGGGTTTTTGTTATGGCGGTGGCGTCGCGCACACGCTGTCCACCGAAATCCCCGACCTGGCGGCGGCGGTGCCGTTTTACGGCAACCATCCACCCGTGGAAGCCGCGGCCAAGGTCAAGGCGCCCCTGCTGATCCATTTCGCGGGGGTCGACGAGCGCATCAACGCCGCCTGGCCGGCATACGAGGCCGCGCTCAAGGCCGCTGGCGTGCGCTACACCGCGCACCAGTACGCGGGCACGCAACACGGCTTCAACAACGACACCACGCCGCGCTTTGATGCCGCGGCCGCGAAGCTGTCCTGGGACCGCACGATGGCGTTTTTCAAGCAGCATTTGACCGGGTGAGAGACAGCGGGTGCGCGCACGCTGTGCACGTCACCGAATGAAAACACACAGCCCACTGGCTGGATGGCGCAGGGCGTTCTGCGCAGTGGGGTAAAGGGGGAGACGGCTCCAGCCGTCGGAGGACACCCGCGGAGCAGAGCGCCCTGCGCCATCGAGCCCGCGAGGTTGTGGCGTGAAAAAAGATGGAGCGCGACAGGAGGCCGGTCAGGCCTCGCCGCCAAAACGCTTGATCAGGTTGGCGATGTATTTTTCGACCAGCTTTTCGAACTCGCCCTCGACCACGGGCGCCACCACCATCTTCATCAAACCGGGCAGCGGCACCTCGATCTGGCCTTGAATGGCCAGCGTGAGGCCGGTGGACTTCTTGTTGTCCACGATCTTCCAGTTGCCGCCCACCTGCGCATTGCCCACCCCTTTGACGGGAGTCCACTTCACCGTGCCGCGCGCCTTGTCGCTCACATACTTGCTGGCGTACACCGTCTGGATGTTCACCTGCGCGGTGCCGACCTTCTCCATCTCCCACTGGTAGACGCCGTCGCCCAGATCGGTGAGTTTCTCGACCTTGGGGAAGTGGCCCACCGATTCGGGCACATTGGAGAGCACCTCGAATACCTCGGCGGCCTTGGCTTTGACGTCGAATTCGTAGCCGAGATCGATCTTGACGGTGATGCTCATGGAGGGCCCCTCGGTGTTGATTGTGGAGAGGATTGTAGGGACGGGCATGGCGCGGTACCCCGGGAATAACACCAAGGCACAATGCCTGTTCTCCGTTTTTCGATCGGCACTTTTTCCCATGAGCATCCAGTGGTTTCCCGGGCACATGCACCTCACGCGCAAGGCGATCACCGAGCGCGTGAAGGACATCGATGTCGTCATCGAAATGCTCGACGCGCGCCTGCCCGGCTCCAGCGCCAACCCGCTGCTGGCCGAACTCACGGCCGCCAAGCCCACGCTGAAAGTGGTGAACAAGCAGGACATGGCCGACCCCGAGCGCACCGCGCTCTGGCTCGCGCACTACAACGCTCAGCCCAACACCCGCGCCATTGCGCTGGACGCCAGCGTGACGGCGCCGGCGCGTGCCATCATCGCCTCGTGCCACGAGCTCGCGCCCAACCGCGGCGGCATGGTCAAGCCCATGCGCGTGCTCATCTGCGGCATTCCCAACGTCGGCAAGTCCACGCTCATCAACACCTTCATGGGCAAGCGCGCGGCCAAGACGGGCGACGAAGCCGGCATCACCCGCACCGAGCAGCGCATTGCCCTAGCCGACGACTTCTACCTGTTCGACACCCCGGGCATGCTCTGGCCGCGCATCGTGGTGCCCGAAAGCGGCTTCAACCTCGCGGCCAGCGGGGCCGTGGGCCGCAACGCCTACGACGATCAGGAGGTGGCGCTTGAGCTGCTGGCCAAACTGAAGCTCGCGTACGGGTCCCTGCTGGAGGCGCGCTACAGGCTCGGCCTGTCACCCGAGGCCATTGCCGCGCTGCCTGACGAAGAACTGCTGGAAGCGATTGGCCGCAAGCGGGGTGCGTTGGCCGGTGGCGGTGCGGTGAACTGGCAGAAGGCGGCCGAACTGGTGATCGCCGATTTCCGCAGCGGCATTCTGGGCCGCATCACGCTGGAGACGCCCGAGCAGTTCACGCAGTGGTTGCGCGCCGGGCAGAAGGCCGATGCCGATCGGCAGGGCCGCAAGAAAGAGCGCACCGCCAAGGCGCGCAAGCCCGACCGGCGCTGAGCCGGTGCTGGCCGATCAGGCCTCGGGCGAGGCGAAGACCTGCACGCCTTTCCAGAACGCCACGCGGCCCTTGATCATCTCGGCCTCAGGCTTGGGGTCCGGGTAGTACCAGGCGGCGTCGGTGTTGAGCTCACCATTGACCAGCAGCGAGTAGTAACTCGCCTGGCCTTTCCACGGGCAACTGGTGCGGTGGTTGCTGAAGGTGACGTAGTCGCGGTTGAGTGCGCTTTCCGGGAAGTAGTGGTTGCCTTCCACCACCACGGTGTCGTCGCTCTCGGCGACGGTCACACCGTTCCACACCGCCTTCATCCGGCGGGGCTCACTGCTCACTTGTTCTTCTCTTTGCCGCGTGGCATCACCGAGGTCACGGGGGGGGTGGGACGGTCCGAAGTGGCCGGGCCCTTGGGGGCGGACGTGTCCTTCTTCGGTTTTTTGCTCATCTTCTCGTTGCGTTGTTCTTTGCCCATGGTGTTCTCCATTGATCGCCGCGACGCGCGGCCCGATGCGCAGATGGTAAGCGACAAAATGCGCGTTCCACGCCTCTGGGCGAGGCCTTGAACTTACTGCCCCATGCCCAGGAAGTTCGCCAGCGCTTCGACGCTCATGGCGCCGTTCTGCGTGACCACCGCGCCGGTGCGCTGGTGCTTGGCGACGACGAAGGGCACCGACGTGGCGCCCAGGCGTTCGAGCAGGTCGGTGTTGGTCTTGATGGTCTGCATCACCTCGGGCGGGATATCGGCGGAGGCCGACATGCCACCCTGGCCGCCGAGCAATTGCTGCTCGTGCGCGTTCATGGTTTCGACCGGGTTCGCGGCGGTCATGATGGCCGCGCCCTGTGGTGCGCTCTTGGCGTTCATGATGGCCACCGGCAGCCAGACGAACTTCACCTTGCTCTGCAGCGCCAAGGACGACTGCCACAGATGGCCGCAGTGCGGGCACTGCGGATCGAACAGCACGTAGACGGTGTTGGCACTCATCAACGCGCCGGCCGTGAAGCCCTTGCCCTGCGCGGCGAGCACGTCGAACGCCTGTGCCGGTGCGATCGGGCTTTTGTCGGCAGCGGCCTGGGTGGTGCTGCCGGGCGCGCCGCTGGCTTCTTCTTTCGAGCAGGCGGCCAGTGCCAGGGACAGGGCTGCGACCAGGGGGAGGGCGATGTGTCGGATGTTCATGGAACGGTATTTTGACGCGTTTTTTTGCGCCTGCCGTGCGCCCAAAAACAAACGCCGCGCAACCGGGTGGCGGCTGCGCGGCGCTGCGGGATCCAGCCCGTCAGTTGTTGAAGATCAGGTTGGCGATCAGGCCGGTGGCGATGGCGACCAGCACATAGTCGCTGCCCACCTGCACCCACTGGTGCCCACGCGGGGGCGCATACAGGCGGTGCTGGTGCGGGTTCACGACCACGTACTGGCGGTTGCGGTATTCGTAGGGAATGTAGCCACCGCGGCGGAATTGAGGGCCGCGGGCGTTGTAGTAGTAGTGGTGGTCGTACCGTACCACGGGGCCATGGCGGAAATCGCGGCGGTCGTTGCGGAAATCCCGGCGGTCGTCGCGCCGGTCTTGGCGGTAGTCGCGCCGGTCGTCACGGCGGTCGTCGCGGTAGTCCCGACGGTCATCGCGCCGATCGTCCACGCGCTGCATGTAGCCCGGTTCGAAGCGCGCACCTTGCGCGAAAGACAGCGAGCTCACGCCCAGCGAGGCGGCGGCAAGGGCATACACAACAAGGTTTCGGGTTTTCATGGAGCTTTCTCCTTGGGTTGGTGAGACTCCATGGTGCGGGGCGCATGTGAACGCCCGGTAAATGCAAGGCGCAGCCCGCGCAAAGTTCTGTACCGGCGTGTGTGGGCCGTGGCTCAGCCTTTGCGTGCGGCCTGGGCGTGCAGCTTGGCCGCGATGTACTCGCCGTGCGTCACGTGCAGCAGCCCGGCCACCTTGCTGATCACGTGGTGTTCGTTGGCGTCCAGGTGGTGGTCGGCGAAGGCAATGTCCCACATGGCTTCGACCACGGCGATCTTCTGCGCCTGCGTGAAACGCTCGTTCATCAGACCCGTGAAGCGCTGGTAGTCGTAGGCGGTGCGGGCGGTCTCGTGCGCCAGTTCCAGCAGGCGCTGCAACTCGTCGTCGCTGAGGGCGAACTTGCGGCGCAGCGCGCTCAGCACCGCGTCGCGCTCGCTGTCCTGCAAGGTGGGTTCGGCCCGCATGACTTCCACCAGCAGCACGGCGGTGGACAGCTGCAAGGTGTGTTGCAGTTCGGCCGGCGTCTGTGCGTCGCCGGGCGCGGTCAGGCTGGCGGTGAGGCTGTCGAACAGGTCTTTGAGGTTTTTGAGCATGGGGTGAACGCGTCGGCGCTGGGGTGCAGGGATGGAGCCTCGGCGCCGACTCAAGGTTCCCGCGCCCAGACCAGCAACAGGTTGTTGGCCGGCATGGCGTGGCGCTCGTGCAGCACGAAGCCGGCGCGCCGGGCTTCCTGCTCCACGTCTTCGCGGCGGCGAATGCCCCACGCCGCGTTCTCGCGGCGCAGGCTGTCGTCAAACGCGAGGTTGCCCGGCGAGGTGGGCACGCCGTCTTCGAGGTAAGGCCCGTAGGTGATGAGCAGACCGCGCGGCGCAAGGTGGCGCGCGGCCCCCTGCATGAGCGCGCCGCAGGTGGCCCAGGGTGCGATGTGCAGCATGTTGGCGCAGTAGATCGCATCGAGGGCGCTGTCCACGGGCCAGGTCGGTGCCAGCACGTCGAGCTGCAGGGGCGGGAGTACGTTGTCCGCGCCGGTCTCGGCCACCCAGGCCCGGATGGCGGGCAGCGCGTCGGCCTGGAAGTCCGTGGGCTGCCAGCGCCAGCCGGGCATGGCAGCGGCAAACCAGGCCGCGTGCTGCCCCGTGCCGGCCGCGATTTCGAGCACACGGCCGTGCGCGGGCAAGACCCGGCGCAGCACTTCGAGAATGGGTCCCTTGTTGCGTTCGGCGGCGGGGCTCAGGCGCAGGATGTTGGCGGTCATGCGCCATTGTGCGGTGAACAGCCCCTACCATCGCCCGCATGAGCTCCCAATACGAATGCCTTCGCCCCGACACCCTGTACCGAGACGCTTTTGACGTCGACCCGCCCGGCGCCACCGCCGTTGGCCGTGACGTGTGGCCACGCCGGCCAGGGCTGTTCATCCGCAACCGGTCCGCGCTGCCGGCGGTGGAGGAGGCCACGGATACCGGCCCGGTCGAGCGCGAGCTGGTGGAGGGGCAGTTCGGGCTGGTTCCGCCGTGGGTGAAATCCGCCAGTGACGCCAAGCTGCGGTCGACCAAGCTGGTGAATGCGCGCTCGGAAACCGCGAGCACGTCCAACAACTTTCGCGGCGCCTGGCTCGGTGGGCAGCGCTGCATCGTGCCGATGTCGGCATTTCGCGAAGACGATTTCCGCAGCGGCAAAGCGGTGCCCACGCGCATCGCGCGGGTGGATGGCAAGCCCATGGGCGTGGCGGGTCTGTGGGAACGCTGGGTCGGCGCCGATGGTGAGGTCATCGTGAGTTTCTGCTTGCTGACCGTGAACGCCAACAGCCACGCGCTGATGCACCGCTACCAGCAACCCGGCAGCGAAAAACGCATGCTGGCGATCTTGAACGAAGGCTCGTACGGTGCCTGGCTGAATGCGGCCCATCCGGAGAAAGCGCGCGAATTCATGCGGGCCTACCCGGCCCAGGCGCTCACGGCCAACCCGATCGAGAAGAAACCGTCGCAGGCGTGATCAGCCCAGCGGCGCTGGCGCGGTCTCGATGCCGTGCTCGCCGTCGTTCGCCGGCGTGTCCTGCACCACCATGGCCAGGGCGCGGCGCTCGGCCTCGTGGATCGCCTGCATGGGCGTGGTGCTGGACGGATCGATCGTCACCACGCCCAGCCCCACGCGCGGGCGAAAGGGCTTGCGCTCGCGCTGATCGTCAAACACCACCATCGGGTGCGAGACCGACAAGGCCATGCGCGCGGCCGTGGTATTCAGCGGCGCCGCGCGCGCGTCGAGCGACATGACGACCACGAAGCAGCGCGGGTGGTACAGGCCTACCGTGCAGCGAAAACCCGCCGTGCGGCGGATGCGCGCGGCCATCGTCACGAGGATCTGGTGCTCCACGCCCGGCCCGACCGTTTCGGCCAGTTCGTAGAGGTTGCTCACGTAGAGACAGACCACGGAGCATTCGCTGTGCAGACGGGCCGCGCGCCAGAAGGCATGCTCCACATCGGCCAGCAGCACCGAGCCGCTGGGCAGGCCGGTGGCGGGGTCCGAGCCGTGTTCCACGCGCGACAAGCGCGCCAGCTCGCGCAGGTGCCGGTTGCGCAGCAGGCCCAGCACGGAGGACATCAGGAAGAACAACACGGTGGCCGTTGCCGTGAGCAACTGCGTGCCCAGGCCCAGTCCGGGCACGTGGAGGCCGTTCAGGTAGTGGCCCGTGGTGGTGATGGCCAGGCACACGATGGCCAGTGCCATCCAGCGCGCCAAGGGATCACCCAGGCGCGCCGCGCGCACCGAAGCCACCAGGGCCAGCAGCACCGGCACCATGTTCACCGCAGCGGCTGCCAGCAACAGCGAATGGAAATGCGCTGGATCAATCTGGCTGGCAATCGCGACGAGCACCACCGCCACCGAGACCAGCACAATGCCGCCGAACGCGGTCAGTCGGTGAACGCGGTTGTCTTCGCGCGCGCCGCCGAGCCAGGTGCCCACGAAATACAGGCCCATTGCACCCGCGAGCGGACCGAGGCCGGCTTTGAGCACCACCATCAGGCGCACCGGCAACTCGGGGAAAAAGATTTCGGGGAGGCCTGTCATCACCACGCAGCTGGCGCCGGTGATCAGCACGAACGCCAGGTTTCGCACGGAGCCCAGATTGCGGCCATCCATCACGTCGGCGAGTGCGAGCGCCGAGAGCGTCAAGAGACTGCCCAACATGGCAGACCAGACAGCGATTTCGGTGATGGGCATCGCTGGATTATCTGAGCGGGGTGTGGGACATCAGGTCGGTCACTGTCAGATCTGCCAGTGCCACGCCATGCACAAAGTCACGGATTACCGTGCCGTGCTCGAAGAGCGTGGCCGCGCGGAAAAGCGCGCCTTGTCCGAGGTCTTGTGTTTCGTGGTCAGCCGAGGCATGGGCTCCAGGAACGTGGAGTGTTGCCGCAGCAGCATTTCGGCCTCGACCTTGGCGCGGTGTTTGGCCACGACGTGGGTCACCAGCAGGCCCACGCCCAGGATCAAGCCCATCCAGGCCGGCGCGAGCAGCGCTTTGGCCGCGTAGGCGGTGCTGTCCTCGGCACCCATGACCAGCGACCCCACCCACAGCGCCGCGCCAGCAACCATCGAGCCTATGCCATTGAACAAAAGCGGTTGACTTCGCTTCTTTCGGATCGCGCGGCGGCTGCGCGAAGACTTGGGTGTGCGCTGGGCTTTCTGTGGTGTCATATGGGAATCTCGACGTGCATCATGTGTCTGGCCAAACACCCAAAGGCCGAACGCGGCGACGAACGGGACCATTTCCGGCTGACCGTGAAAACCGCCACATGGCCTGCTCGAAGAAGTAAGAAGAATCTCTCCGTGCCGTGTGCCACCATCGTTTTTCATGACATCTGTTTTCGTTTTGCCACCGGCATCCGACCCTGGCCACGCTGTTTCCCGCTTGCGCACGGCACGCCTGGCCGCCAGCGCCAAACCCTTCGTGGCGCGGGGCTCGGGCGGCGGGCGCTGCGCCACGTGCCGCGTGGTCCACAGCCATTGCGTGTGCGAGTTGCAACCGCGGGTGCCCACGCACGCTGGCGTGTGCCTGGTCATGGGCGACATCGAAGCGCTCAAGCCCAGCAACACGGGCTGGCTCGTGGCCGATGTGGTGAGCGACACCTGGGCCTTTGGTTGGTCACGCACGGCGGTGGACCCGGACTTGCTCGCGCTGCTGGCCGATCCGCAGTGGCAACCGTACGTGGTCTTTCCGGGTGAGTTCGTGCCGCCTGAGCGGGTGGTGACCGAGCTGCCCTTGTCCCTGTCGACGCCGGGTGGGCGCAGGCCCTTGTTCGTCGTGCTGGATGGCACCTGGTCCGAGGCGCGCAAGATGTTCCGCAAGAGCCCGTACCTGGACCACCTTCCCGTGCTCAGCCTGCAGCCTGAGCACGTGTCCAACTACCGTTTGCGGCGCTCCTCGCGCGAGAGCCATTTCTGTACATCGGAAGTGGCAGCGCTGTGCCTGGCGCTGGCCGGTGAAATGCGCGCCGCCGACACCTTGGCCGCATGGCTCGACGTGTTCACGCTGCACTACCTCAGCGCCAAGCGTGGCGTGCCGCTCGACCGCGCGAGCGAAGCGCACCAGCGCCTGCAGGCGCTGGGCGGAAAAGCGTGATGTTGACGAAGTGCGTTGCGGTGAATCACCGCCTGGACATCAATCGAGCTTGATGCCGCGCTCCGTGATGAGCTTCGTCCACATGGCGGACTCGCGCGCCAGGTGGGTGGCGAGGGCCTCGGGGGTGGAGCCCACCGGCTCGGCGCCGATCGTGCTCAGGCGCTCGGCCACGTCGGGTTGCTTCATGGCATCGAGCAAGGCCTTGTTGATGCGCGCGACGACAGGTTTGGGCGTGCCCGCGGGGGCGAACACCGCGAACCAGGGCGACACGTCGTAGCCCGCGACACCGGCTTCGGCCATCGTCGGCACGTTGGGCAAAGCCTTGGAGCGCTTGGCCGTGGTCACGGCCAGCGCGCGCAACTTGCCCGACTCCAGCTGCGCGCGCGCGGAGGTGATGCTGTCGAACATGTAGTTGACTTGACCGCCCAGCAGGTCGCTGACGGCGGGACCGCTGCCCTTGTAGGGCACGTGCAGCATCTGCACGCCGGTGAGCGAGGTGAACATCTCGCCGGCCAGGTGGATGGAGGTGCCATTGCCGGCCGACGCATAGGAGAGCGTGCCCGGCGCCTTGCGCGCGGCGGCGATGACATCGGCCACGGTTTTCACGTTGGGCTGCGTGTGGTTGGTCACCAGCACATTGGGCACCACGGCCAGCAGGCTCACGGGCGCGAAGTCTTTCACCGGGTCGTAGCGCAGGTTGCCGTACAGCGGCTTGTTGGTGGCCATGCCGATCGACGTGATCATGATGGTGTAGCCATCGGCCGGCGCTTTGGCCACGAGTTCCGCGCCGATGTTGCCGCCTGCGCCAGGTTTGTTCTCGACCACGAAGGGCTGGCCCAATGCGGTGCTGGCCTTTTCACCCAGGGTGCGGGCGATGGCGTCCATTGCACCGCCCGGTGGGAACGGAACGATCCAGCGCACGGGCTTCGAGGGCCAGTCCGTGGCTTGTGCGTGCGCGGCAGGCGCGAATAGGGCAAGGGGCGCGCTGCCGCAAAGCAGAGCGGCAATCAGGTGTCGGCGGGTGGGGGAGGACATCATGGTCGTGGGGCGAAAAAAAGAGGTGTGAATCAGGCGATGGCCGAGGGGTGCTGCGCCAGCGGCGTCACCGAAATCTTCATGTACGGAAAGAGCGGCAATTGGGACAGCAGCGTGTGCAGCTCGTCGTGCGAGGCCGCATCGAACACGCTGTAGTTGGCGTACTCGCCGACCACGCGCCACAGGTGGCGCCAGCGGCCGTCGCGTTGAAGGTCTTGCGAATAGGCCATCTCCCGCGCCTTGATCTCGGCGGCGGTCTCCGCGGGCATGCCCACGGGGATGTTCACATCCATACGGACGAGGTAAAGCATGCGGCTTCCTTTCAAGCGGTGAGGGTGCGTCGGCCGAGGTCGACGTGGGTGGCGGTCAGGCCTTGGCGGGCGCGGTCGAAGCGCTCCAGGCGTTCGGGGTCGATCTCGACGCCGAAGCCTGGTCCGTCCGGCAACTGCAGTTCGAAATCCACGATGGGCATGCGCTCGGTCACGATGTCATCGACCAGCAGTTGCGGGCCGAACAGTTCGCAACCCTGGTGTTGCGTGCCCAGCGTGCTGAAGACATGGGCCGAAGCGGCGCTGCCCAAGGAGGTCTCCAGCATGGTGCCGCCGTACCAGCCGATGTCGGCGGCTTCGGCGATCTCGGCGACCGCGCGCGTGCGCAGGAGCCCGCCGTGTTTGGCGACCTTGAGCGAGAACACGTGGCAGGCCTTCTCGCGCGCCAGCAGCATCGCGTCCTGCGGCGTGCACACGGTCTCGTCCGCCATGATGCTGGCGCGGTCACCGAGCGACGCGGTCAAGGTCTTGAGCGCTTCGACGTTCCACTTCGCCACCGGCTGCTCGATCAGGGTGACGCCGGCGTCGATCATGCGCGGCAGGAAGCGCCGCGCGGTGTTGCCGTCCCAGGCCTGGTTCACGTCGACGGTGAGGGTGGCGTGTCCTTCCAGGCCGCGCGCGATCTGGCTGACGTGGGCCAGATCGGCTTCGGGCGAGCGCGCGCCAATCTTCATCTTGAAGATGCGGTGGCGTTTCTGCTCCAGGCGCAGATGCGCTTCTTCCAGGTCGCGCTGCACGTCGCCGCTGGCCAGGGTCCAGGCCAGGGGCAGGCTCTGGTGGCGCTTGCCGCCGAGCAGTTGCCAGGCAGGCACGCCCAGGGTGCGGGCCAGTGCGTCGATCAAGGCCATTTCCACGGCGCTCTTGGCGAAGGCATTGCCGCGGCAGCGGGTGTCCATGAGCGCGAGCGCCTGACCCAGGCGGGTGCCGTCGGTGCCCAGCAGCGCGGGCGCCAGGTGCTCGTTGACCGCGTGCAGGATGCTTTCGGGCGATTCTTCGTTCCACGAAGGGCCGCCGATGGTGGCCGCCTCGCCAAAGCCGCTGGCACCGTTGGAGAGCCACAGCTGCACGATGACAGGGCTTTGCTGGCTGATCGCGCCGAACGACAGCTTGTGCGGCCGGATCGTCGCGATGTCGAGGATGCGTGCCTCGATGCGTTCAATGAAATGCGTGGCGGCCATGGGCTGAAGTCGGCGAAGGGGGTGAAAGTGGTGGCAGGTTAGTGTCCGCGGCGTCTTTGATCAAATGAATAATTCGAGATATAACGTTCGACATCTTCGAACGGTAGAAAGCGCCTCATGGAAATCCGGCAACTGCGCTACTTCCTCGACATTGCACGCACGGAACACCTCACGCTGTCCGCGAGCAATCTCTTCGTTACCCAGTCCACGCTCTCGCACGGGATTCGGCAACTGGAGCAGGAACTGGGCGTGTCCTTGTTCGACCGCGTGGGGCGCGGGCTGCGGCTCTCGCAGGCCGGCATGGCGTTTCGCGACCATGCGGCGCGCTCCATCAAGGAACTTGAAGCGGGGCGCATGGCGCTCTCGGAGCTCAGTGGCTTGCAGACCGGGCGCCTGACGATCGGGGTGTTTCCGACCTTTCTCAACACCTTGATGCCGGCCACGGTCGCGGCCTTTTCCGAGGCCTATCCGGGCGTGTCGGTGGAGGTGCGTGACTTGCGCGCGGGTGCGATCGAGGAACAACTGCTCAATGGCGAGCTGGACTTCGGCATTGCCTTCCATCCGGCCGCGCACGAAGGCATTGAGGCCGAGCACCTGTTCGAGGAGCGCCTGATGCTCGTCGTCGCACCCCAGCACCCGCTGGCGAATCGGCGCAGCATCGATTTCAAGCAGCTGGCCGCGCTCCCCTTGGCGCTCTTGCCCCGCAACTTCGCGACGAGACGGTTGATCGACGAGCACCTGCACGCAGCCGGCGTGAAGCCGCTGGTGAAAGTGGAGATCGAGTCGGTCGATGCGTTGATCGGAGTGTGCCGCTGGAGCTTGCTGGCCAGCATCGTGCCCGAGCGGGCGGCGCTTCAGGCACCGGATCTGAAAGCCTTGGCGCTGCGCTCGCCGCAGATCGTGCGGCAGGCCGGCATTCTGTGGCGCCGCGGCTCTTCACGCAGCGCCGCCGCGCGTGAGTTCGCAGCGCTGCTGCAGCCCACCGCGCCCAAAGTCAGCAGGAAGCCCAGAAGGCCGTGAGCAGGGCGGCGAAGGCCTCGGGCTGCTCCACCGCGCTCAGGTGGGCGGCACTCAGTTGCTGGAGCCGTGCGCCCGGGATGGATTGCACCATCGCGTCGGACATGGCCGGCGGTGTGGCTTCGTCCAGCGTGCCCGCGATCACCAACGTGGGGCAGGTAATGCGCGCATTGCCCGCCGCCAGATCGATGGCCGCGACGGCCTGACAGGCCGCGGCGTAGGCTGCGGCATCGCTGCGCACGAGCACGTCACGCAACTGCGCCACCAAGGCCTGGCCTTGGGCGGCGTCTTCGCGAAAGGCCGGAGTGAACCAGCGTTGCAGCGCGCCTTCGGCAATGGCCGGAACCCCTTGCGCCAGCACGGTGTCGACGCGGGTTTGCCACATGGCCCGCGCCTCTGGCGGGTAGTGCATGGCCGAGTTGGCGATGGCCAGGCTGCGCACCAGGTCGGGACGGCGCGCGCCCAGGGCTTGCGCGGTCATGCCGCCCATGGACAGGCCGACGAAATGCACCGGGCCTTGGCACTCGGCTTCGATCAGCCGGGCCGCGTCATCGGCCAGGTCGTCCATGGTGAAGGCGCCACCGGATGCGGGTGAGCGACCATGGCCACGGTGGTCGTAGCGCAGCACGGTGAAGTGCTCGCGCAGGGCCGCGGCGACGCCGTCCCACATGCTCAGGTCGCAACCGAGTGCGTGGCTGAGAACGACGGTGGGGCCTTGGCCTTCCTGGAGAAAATGAATGTGGGGCATGTGGAAAAGTGGTGGGTGTGCGTTCGGGCGGTATTGTGCACATCGGGAAAAAACCATGCCCAGAGAGTGTTCGTCGCTCTGCCACACAACTGTCATCCTGGTGTTCGACAATCACCCCGCACCCGCTGGTCCTGACGGGTGGAAAGTATCGGGGCGCCATATACCGAGGGTCCGCGATGCGCGGGCTCTCAGACACCGCAGGTGCTCAGGCCTGCCACACACCGAAGCCGGCCGAGCGCAGGTCGATGCCGACCTCGATCTCTTTCTCCACGGCGTCTGCGTATTTCATCGGGTTGAACGCCTCGTAGAGATCCGGCAACAAACGCAGGCCGTACTTGAACACGTAGGCATTGGCCTGAATGCCCGCCTTGTGCTTGTCGAAGCGCACGTCCGGATCGAGCCCCGTCATGCCGACGTAGACGCAAGGCTTGCCCTCGACATAGCCGGGGTTGTTCTTCCTGAACTTGCCTTCATGCAGCACGTCTTTTGACAGCTCGATCACGTAGACGTGGTGGTGGGCGCGGCGGCGGGGCATGTCCTTGGCTTCCGATGGGGCCGCTGAGTTTCTCAGGTGCTTGGGTCTTTGGTGGGCATTTTGCCGATCGGTCGTACCCAAATTGGGTCCTACAGGACCCGATTTGGGGGGTGAAGAGCGTTCGAAACGAAGGCTGCGGCGCGCATTGAGCGTTGCATAGGCCACGGTTCAATCTCGTCAATCAATCTTCACCGCGCATTGCCATTCGCGATCGGCAGCGTGGATAGCTCGCACAACCCCAGAACGCCGAACCGCCTTTGGACGGCTTGCGTTCCACCATCTTCATGCCACAACCCGCGCATGTGGGCCGCGCATAGTCACCTTCAAACGCCACTGCCAGCAAGGCCTGCTGTTGTTCTGGCGTGCGTTGTGCGATCAGCTTGAGCAACCCCGCGCCATCCAGCAAGTGAATGCCGTTGCGCTTCGCGAAATCCGTCGCATCGGCCGTGAAGGTGGACGTGGTGGCGTAGGTGCCGCGCTTCAATTGGTGCGACGCCATCACGCCGAAGAACTCGCGCACTTCCTTTACACCCACGGGCCTGGATGGCCAGTGTTTGCACTGCACCACCAATGCCGGGCCCTGCGCGTGCTTCGAATGCAGCCACACGTCCACGCCACCATCGGGCCCGTGTGATTGCGTGCGTGCTTCAAACCCGGCCTGGGCGAACAAAGCCTCGCAGACTGCTTCGAAGCGTCGCCATTCGATGGCCTTGAAAACGGCCGGGCTCCAGGTGGTGAGCGCAGATGCGGTGGTGGTATTGGCCTTTGGAGCCCCTGATGTCGGCGAGCGCCAGATCGCGTTGTCTTCGCGCTGGGTCACTGGTGTAGTGGTGCGCGGCACTGGCGCGAATCGTGGTAGCGGCTTCTCGGGAGCATCACCGGCCTTGTCCTTCAGCACATAGTGAATGCCCAGCAACAGCACCCCCACACCAATGGCAAACCAGGCCGGCGTTTGCACGGCGCGGCCAGCGGCACCCAGCAAGGGATGGCTCGACAACACGAACGCCATCAGCAGAAAACCGGCGCCCAATCCCAAGGCCATCAAGCCTTTTTCCAGTAGCGGGTGCTGGCTCTTTCGTTGGCGTGACTTGCGACGTGACGACCTTCCCATAGGAGAAACCCCTTGTTCGTTTCGAATGTTGGTGCAGGCATGATGCCGCAGATCAACAGACGGGGAGGGCTGAATGAAAACGAGCGGTTGAAGCACTCGGTTCAGCTAACCTTTTTCGAAAGCGGCTAGCTCCATCGATGCAAAAGGGATGCGAATGTCAAAAGATGCAGAACAAGGGGAGGCGATCATGGCTCAGACGCGATCTTCGCAGGAGGATGAAAAACCAATCCAGCCGATGGATCTACTCAAGCGACTTCTTCGGTATATGGGGGCGATCCCATGGGTGACATTGGGTGCGATCGGCACAGGCTGCGGCGTGGCGCTGCTGTACTTCTACTTCAGATCGATCGACTTCGTTCCTGCAGATATCTCTGCGATCTTGAGTGCCAGTCTGTTCGTGGCGTTGTTGGCCACGGCCTTTTACCTGTACACGGTCGTGTCATTGCTCTTGCCACTCTGGGCATATCGTGAAGCGGGGCTGGACGATCAAAACGAGGTTCTTCGACCATCTTCGTTGTGGGCATTGCAGGTGGCGGGCACGGGCGCGTTCCTTCTGTTTGTCGGGTACCAGATGTGGCGCGACTGCAAGCCCTCGGCGGAGTATCTTGTGATCCCCGGAACCATTCTTTTGCTGGTGGGTGGTGCGGGATGGCTGTGGTATGACCGCAAGAGAGCAGGGCATCAACATCCATGGTGGAGACGGCAGCTGTCGGCCCTGAACGTCTGCTTCTTCGGCACTTTTCCGTTCCTGGCTTTGTTCTCTTTTTTGTATCCCACGCAAGGTGCGGATTGGGGGCACTTGGGTGTCTTTGTCGCCGTGTGGCTGCTGGTGGTTCTCGGCAGCTCGACGCTGTTTCACAAGATGCCACTGTGGGGATGTGTGTTGCTGGTGATGGTCGTGACGCCGCTTTTCATGGTGTCGATACCAGGCGTGCTGGGGCGCGCCAGCCACTTGCCCGCATTCGTCGCTGAAATGGCAGGCATTCGTGCGACGCAGGTCAACGAATTGCGTGTGCCTGCAAACACTTGCGAATTGATCCAGGGCGCACTGGGCACAGCAATGTCCGTGACGCCGGTGACATGCAACGAAGGCGGTGGTTGGGGGACAGTCCATGCGCTGGTGCTCTCCAACCTCGGCGACCGCTGGCTGATCGAGTTGCCCCTCGCAGGTTCCCAGCCTCAAGGTCGCAATGGCGCCATTCGGATCACGATTCCCGATGAGGGTGTTCATACCGTGCGCCAGATCGCCGCACCTCCGGCAGAGGAGAAGGCGGCGGGTTGCCGCACCTGATGAAGCACTAACAGCCGCGGCCGCCCGCGTTCACGCGGCTACGTGCATCAACGCAGAAGCTCAGCCTTGGCCGCCGTCAATTCCTGCTGAGCCTCAGCCAGCTTGCGGCGCGCCTTGGCAATGTCTTTCGACTTTCCTTCTCGCTCTTCTTCCTTGAGTTCCGCTTCGCGTTCGCTCACCTTGTCGGTAGCACTGCGCACCTTCTTCTCGCGGTCGGCAAGCAAGACGCTGTCATCACATTTCTCTGCGGCACGCAAAGCGTCTTCCAAGCCTCTGACTTTGCGTGTCTGCCCTTTCGAGTTGGCAATGGCCAGTTCCCTCTGGATGTTCGCAACCTTGGCCGCGCACCCCTTGAGCGGTGTTGCGGGCTCATTGGCGATGGCCAGTTGTGCGCACAGGGCTGCGCCAACGGTGAGAAGGAAAAAACGCTTCATATCTATGGCTCCCTGAAAAGAAGAATGCGTCTAAGGACGCCCCGGCCGCATCAAAGCCAGACCGATCCGGGGGCCGGACTGGTGTCGATCGTGAACTCCGGCGATCCACCCAGCAGGAATGCGCCGAGCACAAAGCTCAACACTGCCATGAACAGGCTGGCCCAGAACGCGGTCCAGAAACCATTGATCTTGAAGCCGTTCACCAGCTTGGCCACCAGCAACAGCATCAGCGCGTTGATGACCAGCAGGAAAAGCCCGAAGGTGAGCACCGTCAAGGGCAGGGTCAGGAACACCAGCAAAGGCCGCACGATGGCATTGGCCAGGCCCAGCAGCAAAGCCGACACCACCAACGCCCCCGTGCTGCTGAGCTGGATGCCCTTGAAGACATGGCTCGCCACCCAGAGCGCAAAGGCGGTGATGGCCCAGTGGAGGAGGAAGGGGGTCAGGTTGGCGAGCATGCGTGGCTTTCGTTGATCACTTGCCCCAGGAGTCCTTCAACCCCGTCGCCCGGTTGAACACCGGTTTCCCCACCACGTGATCCACCCGATCCGCCACGAAGTACCCGTGCCGCTCGAACTGGAACTTCTCGTCCGGCTTCGCATTCGCCAGTGAAGGCTCCACGTAAGCCGTCACCACCTTCAGGCTGTTCGGGTTCAGCGCCTCGATGAAATCCTTGCCGCCCGCGTCGGGCTGGGCATCCAGGAACAGGCGGTCGTACAGCCGCACTTCGGCTTGCACGCCGCTGGCGACGCTCACCCAGGTGATGGCTGCTTTGGCTTTCACGCTGTCGGCGCCCGGCGTGCCGCTCTTGGTGTTGGGGATCACTTTGGCGTGCACTTCGGTCACGGCGCCATTCGCATCCCGGGCGCAACCGGTGCACTCGATCACATACCCTCCCTTCAAGCGCACCACGTTCCCAGGGAACAGGCGCTTGTAGCCCTTGGGCGGCACTTCCTCGAAGTCCTCGCGCTCGATCCACACGTCCTTGCCGATCTTGAACACGCGGTCGGGCGGCGGCGTCTGGCCTTCCGCGATCGCGCTGTGCGGCAGGGCCGGCTGGGTGCAGTCTTCGGTGTAGCCGTCAGAGCCGAACACCTCGCCCCAGTTGGTGAGCACCAGCTTGACGGGGTCCAGCACCGCCATGCCGCGGTGCGCCTTGTTCTCCAGGTCTTCGCGCAGGCAGCCTTCGAGCGTGCTGTAGTCGATCCACGAATCGCTCTTGGTCACGCCGATGCGTTCGGCGAACAGCTGGATGCTCTCGGGTGTGTAGCCGCGTCGGCGCAGGCCGACGATGGTGGGCATGCGCGGGTCGTCCCAGCCGCTCACCTTGTGGTCGTACACCAGTTGCGCGAGCTTGCGCTTGCTGGTGATGACGTAGGTGAGGTTCAGGCGCGCAAATTCGTACTGGCGTGGCGGCGGGCTTTTCAGCAGGCCGCCTTCGCACAGGCGTTCGAGCAGCCAGTCGTAGAACGGGCGCTGGTCTTCGAATTCGAGCGTGCAGATGCTGTGGGTGATCTGCTCCAGCGCGTCTTCGATCGGGTGCGCGTAGGTGTACATCGGGTAGATGCACCACTTGTCCCCGGTGTTGTGGTGCGTGGCGCGGCGGATGCGGTAGATCGCCGGGTCGCGCAGGTTGATGTTGGGGCTGGCCATGTCGATCTTGGCGCGCAGCACCATGCTGCCGTCTTCGTGCTGGCCGTCGCGCATTTCGCGCAAGCGCTTCAGGTTCTCGGCCGGCGTGCGGCTACGGAAGGGGCTGTTCACGCCGGGCTTGCCGAAGTCGCCGCGGCTCAGGCGCATCTGTTCGGCGGTCTGTTCGTCGACGTAGGCGTGGCCGTGCTCCACCAGGTATTCGGCCGCGCGGTACATGAAGTCGAAGTAGTCGCTGGCCTGGAAGAGGTGGTCGGTGCCGTTGGCTTCCCAGTCGAAGCCGAGCCACTTCACGGCGTCGATGATGCTGTTGACGTACTCGGTGTCTTCCTTTTCCGGGTTGGTGTCGTCAAAGCGCAGGTGGCAGATGCCGCCGTAGTCGCGCGCCAGGCCGAAGTTCAGGCAGATGCTTTTGGCGTGGCCGATGTGCAGGTAGCCGTTGGGCTCGGGCGGGAAGCGGGTGCGGATCTTGGCCGGGTCGGGCTGGCCGCTGGCCTGGTGCGCGGCATCGCCGGGGCTGCCGGCCCAGAGGCGGCTTTGGTACGTGCCTTTGTCCAGATCGTTTTCGATGATCTGGCGCAGGAAATTGCTGACTTTGTGTTCGCCTTCTGCGGCGGGGGTGGTGGAGCTCATGACGCATTCTATTGATGTGGCCGGGCGGGGCCCGGGCCCCGCCAGCCCGAATGGAGGGCGTGGGTTTTCCGGTATCGTGACCGCTCCCGGACGAGGAACCAAGGAAGAGGAAGCCCGAGATGAACAACGAGAATCCCGACACCATGCCCAGCGACGAGCCCACGCGCTGGGAAATCACCCAGACCGAGGACGTCTTTCTGCCCTCGGTGCGCGTGCAGATTGGCTGGAGCGATGTGGAGGCCGCCGTGGCGCGCGGCGCCATCGCGCAGGGCGAGGCGCATGCGCTGTGGGCGTCATGGGCCACGCCGGGCAGCCCGCTGCGCGTGGCGCTGGGAGGCGCTTCCGCGGTGCCCACGGCGGCCCAACTCGCGCACGAGGACACTGTCGCCGCAGCCAACACCCTGCGGACGATGCCCGGGCACGCACCGCTGGACCGTGGGCCCGCCTTCAGTTTCACCAACACGCTCTATTACTTCGGCGGCATGCTGGCCATTGGCGCCATGACGCTGTTCATGTCGCTGGGCTGGGAGTTGTTTGGCGCCTGGGGCGTGTTCGCCCTGGCGATGGGCTATTTCACGGGCGCGCTGCTGGTGGCGGGCAACCTGCTGCAAAAGGGCTTGCGCACCCCGGCGGGCATTCTGGCCACGCTGGCCGTTTGCCTGGTGCCCCTGGCGGTGTGGGCGTTCCAGGTCGGCGTTGGCCTGTGGCCCGACGGTGGCTCGGACAGCTACCGCGATTACCACCGCATCGTCGACTGGCGCTGGCTCACGTTGGAGTTCGCCACTCTGGCCGCGGCCGTGGTGCTGCTGTACCGCTACAAGCTGCCGTTCATGGTGATGCCGGTGGCCGTCACCATCTGGTACCTCTGCATGGACTTCTCGCACATGGCGATGCAGAAGGAAGGCTTCGACTGGGCGTTCGCGCGCGACATGTCGCTGGTGTTCGGCCTGGCCACCTGCGCGATCGCCGTGTGGGTGGACTTGCGCACCCGCACCGCGGAGAACGCCGAAGACCGGCAGGACTTCGCGTTCTGGCTGTACCTGTTCGGCGCGATCATGTTCTGGGCGGGCCTGAGCCTGCGCGAGAGCGAATCCGAATTCAACAAACTGTTGTATGCATTGTTGAATGTGTTGTTGGTGTTCCTGGGCGCCGCCATTGGAAGGCGTGTGTTCACGGTGTTGGGGGCTTTGGGCGTGGCGAGCTACCTGGGCTACCTGGCGTACCGGGTGTTTTCCGACAGCTTGTTGTTCCCGTTTGCCCTGACGCTGTTGGGGCTGGGCGTGGTGGCGCTGGGCATCTGGTGGCAGCGGAACGAAGCTCACATCCATGGGCGGCTGGTGGGCTGGTTGCCAGCGGCGCTGCGGCCGCTGGCTTCGGGCTGAAGTCGGTCAGTACTTCAGGTTGATCTGCATCACGGCTGTGGTGCCACTCACCTCGTTGCCCACCACCAGCAGTGGCTTGCCGTTGGGCGAGCGCGCGGCCGGGATGAACACCAGGCCTTCGGGACCGAGGTCGCCCGCCGTGGCGAGCACGGTGGACGGGTCGGCCGTGGCCCAGTCGTCTCGCGTGTTGAGGTAGTCCACGCGCTTGGGCGCCGTGGGGACGGTGATGTCGTACACCAGCACGCCGCCCATGCGCTCCAGGCCGATGAAGGCGAAGGTCTTGTTGCCGATCTGGCCGAGTGCGATGCCTTCGGGCTCGGGGCCTTTGGCGTCGCTGCGGCTGTCGAGCGCGTTGCCTTCGTCGTGGCCCGAGTTGAACCAGGTGGCGCACGGGATGCTGCGGGTGGTGCCGAGTTTGCAGTCGGCGCTGGCGAGGAACTTCTCGATCTCCGCGCCCGAGTCCCACACCAACGCGCCGTTCGCATCCCAGATGCTGAACGAGCGGCCGCCGTAGCTGTAGAGCTTGTCGTACATGAGGCGGTTGCCGGCCGGGTCTTGCACGCCCGCCGCGTTGAACATCACCGGCGCACCCAAGGCGTCCATGCGGTAGCCCATGGTCCAGCTGATGTTGAGGCGGCCGAGTTGGTTGTCGGCACGGCAGCCCACCGGGTCGCCGTTGATGGCGCCGCAGTAGCCGAAGACGGCGGGGTTGAGCAGGCCGCCAGCGGCCATCGCGTTGAGTTGCGGTGGCAGGTCGTCGCCCGCGCGTCCGGCCCAGCCGTTCTTGTTCACCAGGTGCTTCACGCGGAACTCTTCCACGAAACCTTTGCTGGCGTCGCCGCCCCAGTAGGCCGCGTCGCCTTCGCCCCAGGCGCGCGCGTCGCCTTCGTTGGCAGTGACGAGGTAGGTGTTCCCACCCACGGTGTACGAGGCCATGGCGTCGGGCAGGTACATGCCGTGCACGCCGGGCCAGGTCTTGATGTTGATCGCGCCGCCTTCGGTGTCCGACGCGTCGAGTTCGTTGCCCGCCACGCCGTGGTCTTTGAAGCCGAGCGGCAGGATGTCGGTGACCGTGGCGGTGGCGATGTTCACCTTGGCCATGGCGTTGTTCTCTTGCAGCGTCACCCACGCGGTGGTGCCGTCGGCCGAGATGGCGATGTACTCGGGCTCGAGGTCTTGCGCGACGGTGGCGCCGGGGCCGGAGATGCGCACGCCCGCCGTGCGCAGCGCGGCGGCCTGGGCGTTGAAAGCGGTGAAGTCGGCGGTGCGCACCACCGGCGCGGCGAGGTTGCGCACGTGGATGACGCTGATGCTGCCTTCGGGGTCGATCTGGTAGTCGTCGCTGGGCTCGCCTTCGTTGGCCACCAGCACGGTGTTGCCGTCGGGCGTGAAGGTGAGCATGTCGGGCAGGGCGCCGATGGTGACGGCGCTGATCAGGGTGAGGTCGCTCGCGCGGTACAGCGCCATGCGGCCGTTGTCGGTTTTGACCGGGGCCTGGATGGCCACGGCGACGACGCCGTTGTGCACGGCCACGCTGTTGATGCTGGCGCCGGGCAGCACGGTGGTGGCGTCGATCGCGCCGATCTTCACCGGGTGGGTCGGGTCCGCGAGGTTGAGCACGTCGACCGCGCCGAGCTGGGCGTTGACCACGAACAGGCGTTTGCTGGCAGCATCGAACGCGGGGATTTCAGCCGCGCTTACGCCGAACTGGCCGGTGCTGTAACCGCCGATTTTTTCCAGTGTGAGCCCGGTGGGCGTGGCGTCAGCGCCGGGGCCGGGCGCAGGCGCATTGCTGCCACCGCCACCACCACAGGCGGCGAGCACGGCCGTCATCATCAGGGAAGCGGCGAACAGGCGAGAGGGGGTGGCGAAGGCAGGAAGCAGGGGGCGCATCGGTGGTCTCATGGGTTTTGTGAGAAACCCCGGTTGTAGAGACCGGCCGTGTAGCGACCGTGACGAACGGATGTCTTTTCGATGACGGTTTCACGGGCCGGCGCGTGGGCCGTCCTCCACGCGCCGGCCGCGCTTCACGCGGCCCGCTGGCGACGGGGTCCCAGCGGGCTGGTCGGTGTCGCGACCTATTCGGTGGTGATGTTGGCTGCCTTGATCACGGGCCTCCAGCGCTGCGTCTCGGCCTGCAGATAGGCGCGGTAGGCCTCGCCGGACTTGAGCGTCGGAATGCCGAAGCCCTTGTCCATTTTGTCGGCTGCGTCGGCCGTGGCCATGGTTTTGAGCAAGGCCCGTTCGATGGCGCTCGACACCGCCGCTGGCAAGCCGGCGGGGCCGACCAGGCCGTACTCGCCGCTCAGAAGCACCTGCGGCACGCCGGCCTGCGCCGCGGTCGGGACCTCGGGCAGCCACTTGAGACGCTGCGTGGTGGCGGTGAGCAGCACCCGCAGCTTGCCCGCCTTGATCTGCGGCAGCAGTGCCGGAATTTCGCCGAAGAACACATCGACCTGGCCGCCGAGCATGTCCTGCATGACCTGGGTCGACCCTTGGTAAGGGACGTGGAGCAGCTGGGTGCCTGTGGCCTGCTGGAAGAGTTCCGCGATCACGTGCGTGCCGCCGCCTACGCCGGTGGACGCCACGGTCAAGGCACCGGGTCTGCGCTTGGCTTCCCCAACGAATTCCGCCACCGTTTTCGCCTTGACGCCCGAACCCACCACCATGACCACGGGCGTGGCCACCACCTGCCCCAGCAGCGTCAGGTCTTTCATCGGATCGAACATGGGCTTGGGCGAGGTCAGCGGCATCAGCAGCATGGTGCCGATGCCCGCCAGGCCCAGGGTGTAGCCATCCGGCGCCGAGCGCACCACGGTCTGGATGCCGAGCCCGCCCGAGGCGCCCGGCTTGTTCTGCACCACCACCGGTTGGCGGAGTTCTTCCGACAGGCCGGCCGCGACGATGCGCGCATAGGCATCGGCCGATCCACCCGCCGGGAACGGCGCCACGAGGGTGACAGGCCGCTCGGCATAGGCGGCGAGCGCGCTGCCCTGGGACAGGACGGTGGGACCGGCGACGGACAGGGCGGCCGCGCGTTTGAGCCATTCTCTTCTGATCATTTTTCTTCAATCCTTTCGATGCCCTGGAGCGGGCCGCTGATGGAGGCCACCTGGAACAGGCAGTCGCCGACTTCGGTGAGGGCGGGCACGCGTTGGCAGACCACGGTGCCCGCCGCCTCAAAATGCACAAGTTCGGGTTCGCGGTGGGGCGCTGAAGGGTCGTGGATTCGAGCCGCTGTCTGCCCGGCCTGGACGGTGTCGCCCAACCCGACCAGGGGTTCGAAGAGGCCGGCGGAACGTGCGAAGACGTTGCAGCTGTCGGCGCCGAACGCCAGGTCGACCCAATGGCCCGCGCTCGCGGGTGCCGCCGGCTCGCCATGCAACACGCCACTGGCAATCAAGGTTCGGCGCACGCCGTGCCAGGACTCTTCGAGATCGGGCCGCGACACCTGCCCGCCGCCACCGATTTCCAGCACCAGGCCCATGCAGTTCTGGCGCCGCGCCGCACCGAGGATCGTGCGGGGATTCAGCTGCTTCAGCAGGCAGGTATAGCGAGCGCCCAACGCGCGCAGCAAGGGGCGAAGACGCGCATCCTCTTCCTCGTCGCTTGCGGCACCGGCCATCGCCAGGCTGCCGTGGTAGACCAGCGAGCTGCCGCCCGAATGCAGGTCCAGCAGCAGGTCGGCACGCGTCAGCAGCGCTTGCTCGATGTAACTGCCCAGGACTTCGGTGATGCTGCCGGCGGGGTTGCCGGGAAACAGGCGATTGAGGTTCCCGCCGTCGATGGGCGAGGTGCGCAGCCCGGCTTTCGCGGCCGGAAGGTTGGCCATCGGCAGCAGGATGAGCTGACCCTGCACGCGAGAAGGATCGATCTCGCGGATCAGCCGCGAGACGATGAGCTGGCCTTCGTACTCGTCGCCGTGGTTGCCGCCCATCACCAGCACCACCGGGCCTGGGCCGTTGCGGATGGAGGCGACCGGCACCGGTATCCATCCGTAAGCCGACCGATGGACCGAGTGCGGCAGCCGCAAGTAGCCGCACTGCTTGCCCTCGGCATCGAAGTCGACCTCGCTGGTCATGCCCTGGCCGGCGGTGGAAAAGAGTTGTGCCATTCGGTGCTGCCTTGCCGTTCAATTTCAAGAGCCGCGCACATGCGCTGCGCCCATTGAACTCCACGCCGTCACCGGTGAAAAATTAGTCTCGCTAATGCATTTATTAGGCCGGCTATCGGGCCAGCTCACGGCCGCCCGGCGCGCTCGACGACCTCAGCGCGTGCCGAGCAACTGGCCCCAGCGTTCGTGCTCGCGCCGAACGTAGGCCATGTACTCGTTCCCGGTCCGCAGATCCGGCGTTCCGCCCTGGCCGATAAAACTCTCGGTGACCGCCGGTGAGCGCAAGGCTGCGTGGATCTGCCCCTGCAGCTCCAGCCGTGCCTCGGCAGACAGGGACGCCGGTGCGACCACGCAGTAGCCGCCGTCGGCGATCACATCCGGCAGGCCGCAATCGAGCGCGGTCGGCACCTCGGGCAGCCAGCTCGTGCGCTGATGGCCCGCGATCATCAGCGGGCGCACGGCATGGTTGCGGATGGCATCCATGGCGTTGCCACCCATCTCGGCAAACAGCACGTCCAGTTTGCCGCGCGTCAGGTCGAGGACGGCGGGCACCAGGCCGTCGTAGTGGCGCGACAGCATCCGGGTCGAGGTGCGCTTCTGGAACAGCTGCGACAAAACGCTGAGGGGTCCCCGGGCGACCGAGGCCGTGGTGAACTTGTCGGGTCGCAGACGCACCTGAGCGATCAGTTCCTGGAGGTTGGTCGCGGCAATGTGTTTCCCCACCAGCAGCACATTGGGCAACTGGACCAGACCGCTCAGACAGGTGATGTCGTGGAAGACGTCGAACAGGCCATCCTGGTTCAGCAGATGGTCGAACACCGTGGCACCGGTGCCGGCCAGCCCGATGGTGCAACCGTCGGCCACCGAGCGCGTGACCCGGTGCACCCCCAGCACGCCGCCGAGCCCGACCACGTTCTCCACGTCGACGGTCTGACCCAGGACGTCGCCCAGGGCCATTGCGAACTGACGGCCGAACCGGTCGGCGGGGCCGCCCGACTGAAAGGGCACGACCACCGTCGTCTTCTTCCGGTGGACGGTCCCGGCGCTGCCGCGGGGTGTGACCAGTGAATCCACAACCCGCTCGACGAGCGCCGTCGACGCCGCGTTGCGCCGCGTGACGAGGGAGATCGTTCGCTTGAAGTCGGGCGTCAGCGCGATGGCCTTGACCGCTGGATCTCCCGCCCGGGTTTGCTCCGCATGGCCACCGCCGGGCAGCACGGCCACACCCATCTGCTCGGCCGCGAGCGCAATGGCCATCGCGAACTGGGACACCTCCTGGACATCGGCCGTCGCGATATCGTGCGCGTGCAGAAAGCGGTCCAGCTGAAACCGTCCGCCGGCCGCATCGTCAAGAAGAATCAGCTTCTCATAGCGAAGCGCGTCGGCATTGACGTACTGCCGCCGCGCAAAAGGATGCTGCGCACTGCAGTACACGTGGTACGACTCGCTGGCCAGCGGAGCCGCGCTGAATTCGGCCGGCAATCCGTCGCTGGCGACGATGCCGATCTCGGCGGCACCGCGCAGCACGCTCTCCAGCACCTCGGCATGGGCGAGCTCGCGCAGCTGCAGCTGGATGTCTGGCCAGGCGCGCTGAACCTCGGCCATGCGGGCGGGCAACAAGCTGCTGCCCACCGAGGGGCTGCAGGCCAGCCGCACAAAGCCGCGGGTGGCCGACGCCTCGGCCTTGGCGCGCGACAGCACGGTTTCGAGGCTGTCGAGTGCCTCTCGCAGAGGACCGACCAACCGGCGTCCCGCATCGCTCAGCGCCACCTGGCGGGTGGTGCGGTCCACGAGCGACACCTGCAAGGCCTCTTCGAGTGTGCGCAACGACTGGCTGACTGCGGACTGCGTCAGTCCGATGGTGCTGGCCGTCGCGCTGAAACTGCCCGTTTCGCCCACCGACAGAAGCACACGCAGCTGGCGCAGGGAGACGTGTTGAGAGACTGGATACATGGTGATTTTTTCTAATAAGTCGCCAAGCAAAACTTGTTTTGCGAAACCACAGCTTGCCCGTCCAATGAAAGGCTGGCAGATCCGAAGAATAGAGCAGCCCACCGTGGGCACTTGCCGGATCGATTTCCTCACAACGAAACGCTTTGCACATATGGTTGAACCTGTAGAAATTGACGGCCGAAGTCTGACGGCGCACCAACTCACGCGCATCGCGCGCGGCGGGGCCAAGGTCCGCCTGGCGGACGCCGCACTGGACGAGATGGCGGCCTCGCGCGCGCTGGTCGAGACCATCGTCGCGCGCGGTGAACTGGTCTATGGCGTGACCACCAGCGTCGGCGCCAAAACCGGTGTACCGCTGGACCCCTCTCGATTCGGCGAATTCAACCGCCGGTTGCTCGAGACGCACGACATGGGGCTGGGGCCGCTGGCCTCGTCGGAGATGGTGCGCGCCATGCTGGTGGTGATGCTGAACAACATGGCATCGGGCCGCCAAGGCGTGCGGCCCGTGTTGGCCCTCATGCTGGTCGATGCGCTGAACACAGGGCGCGATTTCAAGGTTCATCTGTGGGGCTCCACCGGCGAGAGTGACATGTCGGCCGTGGCCAACATCGCACTGGACCTCTACCGCGACATCGAGCTTGCCGCCGGTGAAACCATCGCGCTCATCAATTCCAGTCCGCTGTCCATCGGGCTGGGTGCACTCGCGTTCGATACGCTGGAAAACCTGCTCGAATCGTGGCCGTTGGTGGCCGCGCTGAGCATGGAGGGGTATGGCGCCAACCCGTCCATCGTGTCGGCGGCGGCGGTGCGTTCGCGGCCGCTCAAGGGCCTTGCGCACGCGGCACGCGGCATCGCGTCGCAGTTGCAAGGCAGCGCTCTGATGAGCGAGGGCGGTCCACGTCACCTGCAGGACCCGCTGAGCTTTCGCTCGTTGCCCATCACGCTGGGCAATGCGTTCGACAGCTTCGAGTTCGCACGCGGTCTGATCTCCGTGGAGCTGAATGCGAGCCAGAACAACCCGATTGTCTCCGTCGAGGAGCAGCGGCTGGTGTCGGTCGCCAACTTCGACATGCTGTCTCTTTCGATGGCGCTGGACACGCTGCGCCTGGGTATCGCGCCGCTGGTCACGGGGTCGACCGAGCGGGTGGCGAAGCTCGTGGACGCCTTCTGGTCGGGTCTCAGCGTCGGCCTGATCGAAGCGGATGCGCTGGGCCTGCCCGGGTTCAACGGCCTGGCCCAGGTGCACAAAGCCATCACGGCCGAAGCGCGGCTGCTGGCCGCACCGGTGGTCACCGAGTTGCCGAGTTCGAGCCACTCCAATGGCAACCTCGACCGCGTCAGCATGTCGAGTCTGGCGGCGCGGCGCACACTGGAACTCGCGCAGCTGTGCAAGTCCATCATGGGCATCGAGCTGATGGTGGCCGCGCAGGCGGTCGATGTCAGAAACCCCCAGCAACTGGGCAGCGGCACAACCCGGCTGCACGCCTTCGTGCGCGGCATCGTGCCACGCGCCGGCGGCGCCCAGCGGGTTCCGCACCCCGCACCCCTGCTTGACGCGCTCGAGCGGCTCGACTACCGGCTCGGCGACCTCGGCTAGCTGCAGCGCGGGCTGCCGTGACGGTCGTGTGCCGTGTCGATGGCGTTCTTACTGACCGAAGCGCGGACCGTCCTGCAGAAAGGCTTCTTCGGCGGGCGTGCTGGCGCGACCGAGCACCTTGTTGCGGTGGGGGAAGCGGCCGAACCGGGCCACGATGTCGTGGTGTTGTTGCGCGTACCGCAGGAAGCCGCCGAGGGTGTCGCGCAGCTCGGGGACGCAGGTGTCGAACAGGCGCTGGAAGCGCAGCACGCTTTCGACCTGCAGCCCGAGGTCTTCCGCGTGTTCCAGCGGCAGGGCCATGAACACGCAGCCCACGGTGGCCAGCTCGGCGTCCATCCCGCCGGCGCGGGCTTGCAATGAAAGCTGCTGCGCCCGCGCATCGCCGGCAAAGGCGCGCGCCTGACCGCGGTACACGTTGCGGGTGAACTGGTCGAGCAGCAGCACCAGCGCCAGGCGGGTATCGATGCGGGTTTCCCACTCGGTCAGGCCGCCGTCGACCGCCTGCTCCACCAGGGGGCCGAAGCGCGCGCGGATCTTGTCGTCGAACGCGGGGTCGCCGCCAAACCAGAGTTCGTCGCGCGGGTCGGAACACCAGCCGCGCGCCAGGCCGTCGCCCAACCAGAAGTCGAGTACGTCGTGTGCGGTGGGCTGGCCAAGGGTATTCATGGCGTTTTCAATGTAAAGATGGGGTGGGCGTTACGTATGGCAACGACTTTGACCATCCGTGTGGAACAGGTTAACGCGGAAGTCCGTGTAATACGACCATAGGGTGTGAAAACGCCCAGCAACAGGAGCCCCACATGAACACGCAGACTTTGAAAACCCCTTGGGCCCGCACATCGGCCCTGACCCGCGGCCTCACCATCGTCACCCTGGCCGCTGGCGCCTGGGCTTTGTCGGTGATGGGTTCGCAGGCCCACGCGCGCAGCGACGTGCACTGGTCGATCGGCGTGAACACCCCGGGTGTCGCGGTCGGCGTATCGAACGCGCCACCGGTGTATTACGGGCCGCCGCCGGTGTACTACGAACCACGTCCCATCTACTACCAGCCGCGCCCGATCTACTACGGACCGCCGCCGGTGTACTACGCACCGCGCCCGTACTACCGTTCGGGTTGGGGGCACCCGCGCTGGGACGGTCGTCGGAATGACCGTTGGCATGACGGCCACCGCGGCCATGACCGCCATGACCGTCACGACGGACGCCGCGGTCGGGACTGACCTCCACAAAAAACCGGGACACGATGTCCCGGTTTTTGTTTGCGGCCTCGTTAGCCCGGCATCCCGAGTTGCTTGACCAGCACCGTCAGCAACCGCGCGACTTCCCGCACGGCGGCCGACGCGGGCCGACGCCGGGTGGTGTCGATGAAGGTGGTCTGCCGGATGGCCGGGTGTGTGATGGGTATGTGCTCCAGCAGGCCCCTGGCGAGCTCTTCCTGGATCGCGTGCGCCGGCAGCGTGGCGTACAGGCCGCAGCTCATCACCGCGTCCTTCATCGCGGTGGCCGAACTCACCTCGAGCACGACGTTGGTTTCGATGCGCCGCCGGCTCGCGGTTTCCTCGAAGAGGGTGCGCAGGCTGTTGGGCCGTATCGGCATCACCAGGGGCAGGCCCGCCAGCGCCGAGAAACGCACCGAGGACTTGCCCCCGTGCGGGCCACCCGGCGCCGCGATCAGGCACAGCGGCGATGACAGCACCGCATCCTGGCTCTCACGCCGCAGCGGTCGGTAGCGGTTGAAGGTGCCGACGTCGATGCTGCCTTCCGACAGCATCACCTCGATCTGGCCGCTGTAGACCTCGATCACGCGCAACTGGATGTCGGGGAATTCCTCGCGAACCCGTGCGTACAGGCGTCCGGTCATGGGCCGTGCCATGGAGGGCAGCAGGCCCACGTTGACGATCCCGGCGGGTCGGCGCCCGTTGCCGCCCGTGTCCTCCACCAGGGCGGACGCATCGGCCAGGAGGGCCTGCGCCCGCGGCAGGACATGGCGGCCCAGCTCCGTCAGCACGACGCCACGGCCGGTGCGGTGCATCAGGCGCCCGCCCAGGGTGGACTCCAGGCGCGAGAGCTGGCGGCTGAAGGCCGACTGGGCCACGCCCACGGCGGTGGCCGCGGCCGTGAGGCTGCCGTATTCGGTGGCCTGAACGAAGTAGCGCAGGTCTTCGATCTGCAGCCCTTTGCGATCTGAAATCTGCATTTCTGAAATCACCTCCATGCGTATTCTGTATTTTGCACCGGATGCCTAAACTGGCTTCGAGACATGCAACCAGGACATCGAACATGACACCCGTCGCCACCACCGGTCCCCTGAAAGGGCTCAGGATTCTGGACCTCTCCACCGTGATCGCGGGCCCCTGGGCGTCGACGCTGCTGGCCGACCTGGGCGCGGACGTGCTCAAGGTCGAAATGCCCGGCGTGGGCGATCCCCTGCGCGCTTTGCCGCCCTACAAGGACGGCGTGCCCCTGTGGTGGAAGGCGGCCAACCGCAACAAGCGCGGCATCACACTGGACTTGCGCCGCGAAGAGGGGCGCGCACTGCTCGGCAGGATGCTCCCCAAGTACGACGTCATCGTCGAGAACTTCCGCCCGGACACGCTGGACCGCTGGGGCATCACCAAGGACTGGTTGCATGGCATCCACCCGCGGCTGATCATCCTGCGCCTGACCGGTTTCGGACAGACCGGCCCGTACCGCAACCGGCCCGGCTTCGCCCGGGTGTTCGAGGCCATGACGGGCTTCACCAACATCTGCGGTGAGCCCGACCGGCCGCCGCTGCACCTGGGCTTTCCCATCGCCGACGCGGTGGGCGGCCTGTTCGGTGCCATCGGCATCCTCAGCGCGCTGTACCACCAGCGCCAGAACGGTGGCGCGCCGGGCCAGGAAATCGATTGCTCCATGATGGAGTCGATGTTCCGCGTGCTCGATTTCCTGCCGATCGAGTACGACCAGCTGGGTGTCGTGCGCGGGCGTTCGGGCAACACCAGCCAGTACGCGGCCCCCGGCAATGTGTACAAGACCGCCGATGGGCGCTGGGCCTCCATCGCCGCGTCCACCCAACGCATCTACGAACGCCTGTGCACGGCGCTGGGCCGGCCAGACCTGGTGAGCGACCCGAAGTTCGTCACCAACCGCGAGCGCGTGGCCCACCGGGCCGAGCTCGACGAGATTCTGGCGACCGAGATCGCGAAGCACCGCATCGACGAGCTCGATCGCATGCTGGAGGCCCACGAGGTCGGGTTCAGTCCGATCTACGACATCGCCGACATCTTCCAGGACGCCCACTTCGCGGCGCGCGACGCCATCGTCAGCGTGCCCGACGAAGAGCTGGGCACGGTGCGCATGCAAAGCGTCGTGCCCGCGTTCTCCGAGACGCCTGGCGCGGTCCGCCATGCGGGGCCCTCGCTGGGCCAGCACAACGAAGACGTGTTTCGCCAACTCGGCCTGAGCGACGCGCAGGTGGATGGCCTGCGGGCCGCCGGCGTGATCTGAACCCAAGGAGCAACCATGGACCCCATCAAGGCTTATCTCATCGAAGAAGACCCCGCCGGCGCGGTGCGCGCCAGCTTCACCACGCTGACGCCCGCGCAGCTCGATCCCGGCGACGTCGTCGTGCGCCTGCGCTACGCCAGCGTCAACTACAAGGATGCCCTGGCGGCGACCGGCAAGGGCCGCATCATCCGCCGCTTTCCCTGCGTGGGGGGCATCGATGCCGTGGGCACCGTGGTGTCGTCGCAGAGTGCCCGTTTCCAGCCCGGCGATGCCGTCGTCGTGCACAGCCATGGTTTTGGCGTGTCCCACCACGGCGGCTACGCCACGCAGGCCCGGGTGCCCGCCGATTGGGTGAACCCCATTCCGGCCGGGCTCAGCGCGCTCGATGCCATCGCCATCGGCGTGGCGGGCTACACGGCGGCGCTGGCCGTGGACCTGATGGAACTCAACGGCGTGGTACCCGGCCGGGGCCGGGTGCTCGTCAACGGCGCCACTGGCGGCGTGGCCACCATCGCCATCGACATCCTCGCGCAGCGTGGCCACGAGGTGGTCGCGGTCACCAGCAAACCCGCGCAGGCCGGGTACCTGAAAGAGCTCGGCGCGAGCGAGGTGATCGCCTCCAGCGATCTGGCGGCGGGCACCCGGCCGCTGGAAAAGGCGCAATGGGCCGCGGCGGTGGATTCGCTGGGCGGCGAGCCCCTGGCCCAGCTCACGCGGACCATGGACAAGGACGGCGTGATCGCCAGCATCGGCAACGCGGCGGGCCACGAGCTCGTGACCACGGTCATGCCCTTCATTCTTCGCGGCGTGCGGCTGATCGGCGTCAACTCCGACAACGCGCCCGATCTGCGCGAACACGTGTGGCATCGCCTGTCGACCGACCTGCGACCGCGCCACCTCGGCCGCATCGCGGAGGTGCGGCCCTTCGAGGCCCTGCCCGATGTGATGGAGAGCGTGATCGAGGGCCGCAACCGGGGCCGCAACGTCATCGCCGTGGATCCCGCCTTGTAGACCGACAAAACCGATCAGGAGACACCATGAAAACACTGCGCTGGATCGTTCTTTCGTTGACATTGGGTTTGTCCGCCGGCCTGTCCGGCGCGCAGGGCCGCTACCCCGACCACCCCGTCAAGCTGGTGGTGGGCTTTCCCGCAGGGCAGGCCACGGACATCGTGGCGCGCCTGCTCGCGGACCGGTTGTCGCAATCGATGGGGCAACCCTTCGTGGTGGAGAACCGACCGGGCCAGGGGGGCAGCCTGGGCCTGGCGCACCTGGCCAAATCGCCGCCCGACGGCTACACCATGACGCTGGCCGCCACCGCGTCGCTGGCGACGAACCCGCACCTGTACAAGGCGGTCGGTTACGACCCGCTCACCGACTTCGCACCGAGTGGCCTGCTCATGGAAATCCCGCTCGCGCTGGTGGCCCATCCGTCCGCGCCGTTCAACAACCTGGCCGAACTGGTGGCGTATGCCAAGGCCCACCCTGGCAAGCTGAACTACTCGTCGGTGGGCAACGGCACCCTGTCGCACCTGGCGATGGAGCGCCTCAAGCGCGAGGCGGGCCTGGCCATGACGCACATCCCCTACCAGGGCAGCGTGCGCTCGATCGCCGATCTCGTCGGCGGCAACGTCATGCTCAGCTTCGACACCCTGACGGTCACCGTGCCGCACATCGAATCCAGACGGCTCAAGCTGATCGCGGTCGCCTCCGCGAAGCGGGTGCCACAGCTGCCCGATACGCCGACCCTGATCGAGGCGGGCCTGCCGGGCTTCATCGCCAGCCCCTGGCTCGGCGTCCTGTTTCCCAAGGGCACGCCGCAAGACATCGTGACGGCCATGAACGCCGAAATCCGCAAGGCCCTCGACGACCCGGGCATGCAGAAATCCATGCAGGCCATCGGTGCGCTCGCGCGCCCCAGCAGCCCGGGCGAGTTCGCCCGGGTGCTGCAGGAAGACCATGCGCGCTGGGGCCGCATCGTGCGCGAATCGGGAGCGCGGGTTGACTGAGCCGACCGCCGTCGCCACCGGTGCCTGCCCGGGCGTGACGGCCGGCGAGCGGTTCGTTTCGACGCGGGCCCTGGTGGGTGAAGACCTGGAACGGGCGGTGCGCCTGACACAGGGCGCCCACCCCGTGCACGTGAGCGACGCCGCGGCGAGCAGCGCGGGCCTGCGGGGCCGGATCTTCCATGGCGCCGTCACCGCGGCCATCATGGCCAGCGCCATCGGCGCCCGGTTTGCGCAGAGCCGCATCGCCTTGCTGGAGCAGAACAACCGCTACCTGTTGCCGGTCTATCCGGGCGACACCCTGCACACCACCTGGACGGTGGGGGCCGTGCGCGAAAGCCGGCAGATGGGTCAGTGGGTGCTGGAGCTGTCGGGCCAGATGCTCAACCAGGACGGGGCCGCCGTGCTGGAGGCCAGCGCCAGGGTGTTGTGGCGAGGCCCCTTGGCGGCCGATGGGGCTCCATAGGCGTCCTCACATGGCGCGAAACCGGTCGGCATAGAGCCGGCTGACGGCCAGCGTTTCCGGCCTGCCGCGCAAGCGCAGGCTCAGGCGCCCCGCTTCGTTGCGGGAGACGCTGTCGATCGCGTCGGCCCGCACCACGGTGCCGCGGTGGATCTGCCAGAACACGGCCGGGTCCAGCTGCGGCAGCAGGTCCTTGAGCGGGGTGCGGATCAGCACCTCGCTGCCGGCGGTGAGCACGCGCACGTACTTGTCGGCCGCCTCGAACACCAGCACCTCGCCCACCGGCACCATGCGCACGGCCTGGCCCACGCTGGCGGGAATGAACTGCAAGCGCGGCAGGGTGGGCGCGGGCGCATCGCCGGCCAGAAGCAGGGCGCGCAGTTGTTGCAGCGTGTGGTCGTCGGGTGCTGCAACACCCGTTGCGTGCTGGCGACGTTGTGTAAGCATTTGTTGAAGCCGCTGGACGGTGCGCGCCAGGCGTTCGGGCTGCACCGGCTTGAGCACGTAGTCGACCGCCTGCGCGTCAAAGGCCTCGACCGCGTAAGCGTCGTACGCGGTCACGAAGACCAGCGCGGGAAACGGATCGCCCTCGGGCCACTCGTCCGCGAGCTCGGCGGCCGCTTGCAGGCCGGTCTGGCCGGGCATGCGGATGTCGAGAAACAGCACGTCGGGCTTGAGTGCCAGCGCCTGCGCCACGGCCGAATCGCCGTCGCCCACGGTGGCCACGATCTGCAGCGTGGGCCAGGCGCGGGCGAGTTCGGCTTGCAGCGCTTGCGCCAGCAGCGGTTCGTCTTCGGCGATCAGGGCGGTGGCGTTCATGGTGTGGGCGTTTCTTGCCAGGGCAGGGTGAGCAGGGCGCGCGTGCCCTGGCCGGGGCGGGCTTGCCAATCCAGCCGCGCCTGGCCCGGGTAGGCCGTCGCCAGGCGCTCGCGCACCTGTGTCAGGCCGAAGCCGGGCTGGGGCGACGGTTCACAGCCCACGCCGGTGTCGCTCACCTCCAGCTCCAGCGCGGGGCCGTTGCGGCGCGCGCAGACGCGGATCTCGCCGCCCTGCAGGCTGGGCTCCAGGCCGTGGCGGATGCTGTTCTCCACCAGCGGTTGCAGCAGCAGCGGGGGCACCGGGTGCCGGGCGAGCGCGTCGGGCAAGTCCAGCGTGTAGCGCAAGCGCGGGCCCATGCGCACCGCCATGAGTTCGAGGTAGTCGCGCAGGCGGTCGAATTCGGCCGTGAGCGTGTGCTGGCCGGCATGGGCCTCGGTGCGCGACGCGGTGAGCGTGGCGCGCAGGAAATCGTTGAGCCGGTCGAGCATGGCGGTGGCGCGCGCGGGGTCGGTGCCGATGAGCACGCGCAGGTTGGCCAGGGTGTTGAACAGCATGTGCGGCTCGAGCTGCGATTCGAGCAGCTTCAGGCGGGCTTCGCTGGCCTGGCGCTGGGCTTCTTCCTGTGCCAGGCGGGCATGCGCCAGCATGGCGCGGCTGGTGAAGTAGTAGGCCCCGAAGCCGCCAGCGGCGAGCGACATCAACACGAAACCCAGCGTGGCGCGGGGAAAGTTGCTCAGGCTCGCGAACAGGTCGCGGCCCAGCAGAAGGTTGGCGGTCACACTGCCGGCCACGTAGGCCGTCAGCACGGCCATCACCACCAGCAGGGCCATGCGCGGCACCCCGGGCCAGCCACTGGGGTGGAGCACGTGGCGCCCGCCGTCGATCAGCACCCAGATGGACAGCCCGATGCACTGCGAGTACAGCAGGTTGACCGCGAAGGTGTCGCCGTTGACCGCGGTGATGATCAGCGCGATCACGGTGTTGACGACCACGACCACAAGGGCGCGTCGGGCGGCGATGTCGGGTTTGAACGGCGGCATGGCCGCAGTATCCTGTATGCCCGCAGCGACCTCCGTGTTCACTCGCCGCGTTCCCGCAACAGGCGCTCGCGTTCCTGCGCCACCAGGCGCTGCTGCAGCCCGCCACCGCCCAGCGTGACCCAGACCACCAGGCCGTGGATCAGCAGGCCCAGGCCCCAGCCCAGCGCGGGGTAGATGGCCCAGTGGCGACCGCTGGACAGGGAGAGCATGGCGAGCACGGCGTTGACGCTGAGGTACACCAGCGCATGCACGTACCAGCCCATGCGGGCGCCGGCGCGGCGGCGCGCCAGGCGGTCGATGTCGTTGTATTGGGGGTTCGATGGGTTCATGGTGGGCTCCGGTTCAAGGTTCAAGGTTGTCAGGACGGCGGCTCATGCCAGGCCCAGCCACTGGTGCCAGACCAGGCCGCCGAGGTAGCGGTTGGGCAACAAGGTGAACGCGCCGGCCACGAGACAGGCGCTGATGTACAGCCACACCATCACGCGGCGGTGGCGCTTCACGTCGCCGCGCAGCAGCGCGCGAAACGCGAGGAACAGGCTGCCGAAGACGATCGGCACCAGCAAATGAACCGGTGTGTAGCCGGCGATGTTGGGCAGCTTGAAGTCGCGGATGAAGATGGCGGAAATGGCGGCGACCAGCATGAGCGTGACCCAGGCGTAGCCGGCCGCTCGGTGCAGGCGCGGGCGCTGGCCTGGCAGGTGGGCTGCATGACCGCGGCGGGCCCAGAGCGCCACCGGGCCAATGGCCACGGCGGCGATGGCGGCCGTCATGTGCACGGCGATGAGGGGTGTGAGTTGCATGGCGGGCTCCGGTGAGGGGATGAGCCGCACTGTGCCGATGGCACGGGTGGCGCGCCATGGTCCTGCGATGGAGCCGCGCTTGCGTGGCGCGAAACGCCGCTGGACGGCGCGAATGGCAAGCGGGCCTTCAGCCGGCCGGGCGCGCGCTCAGGCTGAAGCTGAAGATCGCGCCCTCACCGGGCACCGCGCTGGCCTTGAGCTCGCCACCGTGGCGCTGCACGATGCGCAGCGAGGTCGCCAGGCCGATGCCGATGCCGCTGAACTCGTTGGGCATGTGCAGCCGCTGGAACGGCTGAAACAGCTTGGCCGCGCGCGCCATGTCGAAGCCCGCGCCGTTGTCGCTCACGGTGAAGAAGCGCTGGCCTTGCACGTCTTCGGTGCCGACACGGATGAGCGCGTTGGGGGTGCGGGCGGTGTATTTCCAGGCGTTGTGCAGCAGGTTCTGCATCAGGGCCTCGACCAGCGTGGGGTCGGCCATGACTTGCAAGCCGCGATCGATCTCCCAGCGCACCCAGCGTTGCGGCTCGGCGCCGGCGAATTCGCCCAGCAGGCGCGTGGCGATGGCACTGAGGTTGACCGGCTGGCGTTGCAGCTCGCCGCGCGAGAACTGCGACAGCGTGAGCAAGCCGTCGATCAGTTCGCCCATTTTTTTGCTCGCGGCCATGATGCGCTGCAGGTGCGACAGGCTCTCGCCGGCCAGGCCGGGCATGTCTTCCTGCAGCGCCTGCGCGAAGCCGTTGATGATGCGCAGCGGCGAACGCAGGTCGTGCGCGACGGCGTACGAATAGCTCTCCAGCTCGTCGTAGGCCGCCTTCAGGGCTTCGGTGCGCGCCTGGATGCGTTGCTCCAGCGAAGCGTTGAGCCGCTGGATTTCCATCTCGCTGTGTTTGCGCTCGGTCACGTCGCGCGTCACGCCCAGGGCCCGCACCGCGCGCCCTTGCGCATCGCGCTCGAACTCGGCGCGCACGCTGAACCAGCGCTCTTCGCCACCGAACAACAGGCGGTATTCGAGCTGGTAGTCGGCCTTCCCCTGCAACGCGAGCGTCCAGAGGTTCACGGCCCGGTTCAGGTCCTCGGGGTGCGTGAGCGCCAGCAGTTGTTCTCCCGTGAACTCGGCCGAGGGCAAGCCCAGCACCTGGTGCGAGCCCGCCAGGGTGGTGAAGCGGGTGGAGGTGACGTCGGCCTGCCAGCTCGCCAGGCCCGCGAGTTCGTGCGCTTGCCGCAGCAGTTGTTCGCTGGTGCGCAGCGCTTGCTCGGTGTTTTTCCGAGCGGTGATGTCCTGCACCACGGCGATCAGGTAATCGGGCTCGCCCGACGCCTCGCGCACCAGCGAGATCGTGAGGTGCACCCAGACCACGTGGCCCTGGCGGTGGATGTAGCGCTTCTCGAAGCTGTAGTGGCTGATCTCGTTGTTCAGGGTGCGCTGAAGCTGGAGTTCGTCCATCCACAGGTCGTCCGGGTGGGTGAAGTCGCGGTAGTGCATCGCCTGCATTTCGGCCTTGGTGTAGCCGACGATGTCGCAGTAGGTCTGGTTGACGCGGATCCAGCCTCCCGCAATATGGCTGTGCGCCATGCCGGTGGCGCTGCGCTCGAAGGTGTCTTCGAGCTGTTGCTTGCTGCGCTGAATCTGCTCCGTGGCCTCGCGCAGCTCGCGGTGGTGGCGTTGCATGAGCGCGATCGAACCGACCACCACGATCTGTGTCACCAGATGCCACAGGGTGAGCCAGAACGCTTCGGTCAGGTTCTCGAACGCCTCATTGGAATAAGGCTTGGGCAGGAAGAGGTGGATGACCGACATTCCCAGCGCGGTGCTGAACATGCCGGCATGGAAGCCGCCGTACAGCGTCGAGAGGGCCACGGCCAGCGTCAAGGTGACGAAACGCCCCCCGGACTCCGCGGGCGCCAGCGCCATCCGCGTCCACCCCAGGATCGCGGTGATGGCCAGCGCCACCAGCAGGCGCACCCACAACGCGTGCTGTTCGGGCTGCCAGTTCAGCACGCGCTGCAGCAGCGGTTGCAGCGGGTGGCCTTCGGACGAGGGTGGGAAGCTGGAGTCGGGCACGGCGGGGGTGGTGTGGTGTGCGCTACGGGTTTATACCGGAGCGCGCCACCCGCGCGTGTTCGGGTCTGCCCTTGTTCAGCGTGCCGAATCCAGCGCGCGCAGCACCGATTCGATGGTGGCGGCGGTCTCCAGCGGCCGCTCCATGGGAAAGAGATGGCTGCCCTCGACCATCGCCAGGCGCCCGGGGTGTTGCCGGTCGACCAGGCGGCGGGTCATGGCCATGCCGACCTGCTGCATCTCCTTCGACTGGGTGCCTCCGATGAAGCCCACGGGGCACTGCAGGGGGTGCCGGCGCAGCAGCCGGTCCAGGTTGTGGGGCAGGGTGTTGTAGATCGCGGTTTCGACGTCGCGCTCGAAGTGCAGCACGCGGTGGTTGGCGCCGTGCGCGTCGGCCTCGTCGCGCGTGCCGTGGGCGATGTAGTCGCTCAGCACCTGCGGGTCCCAGGCGGCAAAGATTTTCTTGCTGGCGAAGTGCGCGTGCGCGGCGGCTTCATCGGGCCAGCGCTCGCGGCGCTGGCGGCTGATTTTCCCGGGCGAGACCGAGCCGATCAGTTGCGTGCGCTTGACCAGCTCCAGCGTGCGGGCGCGCCAGCCGCCCAGCACGGGCGAGTCGATCAGCAGCGCGCCCTTGACGGCGTGGCCGCCGAGCTTCGGATGGCGCGCGGCGCACATCAGGCTGAGAAAGCCGCCCAGGGAATGCCCCACGAGCCAGGCGCCTTCGCCCTGCTTCTCGATCTCCGGCGCCGCGAAGTCCGCGAGTTGCTGCACCAGGTGCCGCCAGTTGCTGGTAACCGGGTAGCGCGGGTCGTGGCCGAAGCGGTCCACCGCCCGCACCGTGTGGCCGCGGGCGCGCAGGGACTTGAAGAGGACGCTGTAGGTGCTGGCGGGGAAGCTGTTGGCGTGGGAAAAAATGATCAGAGACACGGGCAAACGCTAAATCAGCTTCTCTCGTGAATTGGTGATCTTCTTGAGCGGCTGGTTCTGTGGTTTCTTGCTGAGCAGGGGCACCTCGGTGTGGGCCTCGTCCCAGGTCGGGTCCTCGATGTCGTCGAACACCTGGCGCAGCTTCTGGCCCCAGGCGCTGTGCAGCATGCGGAAGTAGGGGTTGTCGTTGTCGATGCAGACGATCTTGTTGGACTGCAGCATGTCGGCCTCGTACACCGCCAGGTCCAGCGGCAGGCCGACCGACAGGTTGGACTTGAGCGTGGAGTCCATCGACACCAGCACGCACTTCGCGGCCTCGTCCAGCGGGGTGTCGGGGGTGATCACGCGGTCGAGTACCGGCTTGCCGTACTTCGATTCGCCGATCTGGAAAAACGGGGTTTCGGACGTGGCTTCGATGAAGTTGCCGGCCGAATACACCTGGAACAGGCGCATGCCTTCGCCGCGCACCTGGCCGCCGAAGATCATGGAGGCGTTGAAGTCGACGCCCGAACGCTCCAGCGAGTCACCATCGCGGTGGTACACGTGGCGCACCGCCGATCCGAGCACGCGCGCGGCGTCGAACATGCTTTTGGCGTTCCAGATGGTGATCGGTTCGCCCCCGTCCGGATCGTTCAGTTGCTCGATCTGCAGGATCTCGCGCACCGACTGCGAGATGCTCAGGTTGCCCGCCGAGAGCAGGCACATGAAGCGGTCGCCCGGCTTCTCGTAGACGATCATTTTGCGGAAGGTGCTGATCTGGTCCAGGCCCGCGTTGGTGCGCGAGTCCGAGAGGAAGACCATGCCGGCGTTGAGTTTGACGGCGACGCAGTAAGTCATGATGAAGCGGCCAGTTTTTTCAGGGTGTAGAGGTGTTCCAGCGCATCGCGCGGGCTCAGGGTGTCGGGGTCGATTTGGGCCATCGCGGCGTGCAGCGGGTGCACTTCGGGCTCCAGTGTGGCAGGTGGCGGCGCGAACAGGTCGACCTGGCTGCGGCTTTCTTCGCTCTGGGCCTCCAGCGCGGCCAGGGCGTGGCGCGCGTGCTGCACCACCCCGGCCGGCACGCCGGCCAGGCGCGCGACCTGGATGCCGTAGCTGCGGCTCGCGGGGCCTTGCTCGATCTGGTGCAGGAAGACGATGCCGCCACCGCCCTTGCCACCGGCCTCCACCGCGCTCACGTGCACGTTCACCGCGCTGTGGTGGGTGGCCGGGAACTCGGTGAGTTCGAAGTAGTGCGTGGCGAACAGCGTGAACGCGCGCGACTTCTCGTGCAGGTGCGCGGCAATGCCGCCAGCCAGCGCGAGGCCGTCGAAGGTGGAGGTGCCGCGGCCGATCTCGTCCATCAGCACCAGGCTCTCGGGCGTGGCGGCGTTGAGGATTTGCGCGGCCTCGGTCATTTCGACCATGAAGGTCGATTGCGCGTTGGCCAGGTCGTCGGCCGCGCCGATGCGGGTGTGGATCGCGTCGATCGGGCCGAGGCGGCACGAGGTCGCCGGCACGTGGCTGCCCATGCTGGCGAGCAGCACGATCACCGCCACCTGGCGCATGTAGGTGCTCTTGCCGCCCATGTTGGGGCCGGTGATGACCTGCATGCGCTGCTTGGGGCCGAGCACGGTGTCGTTGGCGATGAAGCTGCCACCGCTGGTTTCGTTCAGGCGCGCTTCCACCACCGGGTGGCGGCCACCGCGGATGTCGATGCAAGGCTCGGGCACGAACTGTGGCGCACACCAATTGAGCGTGAGCGCGCGTTCGGTGAGCGCGCAGAGTGCGTCGAGCGCGGCCATGGCGCGCGCGAGCTGCGTGAGTGGGGCCACGTAGGCCTGCAACTCGTCGAGCAGGTGGTCGTACAGCCATTTCTCGCGCGCCAGCGCGCGGTCTTGCGCGGAGAGCGCCTTGTCTTCGAAGGTCTTCAGCTCGGGCGTGATGAAACGTTCGGCGTTCTTCAGGGTCTGGCGGCGGCGGTAGTCGTCGGGCACCTTGGACGCCTGGCCCTGCGTGACCTCGATGTAGAAGCCGTGCACCTTGTTGAATTGCACGCGCAGGTTGGCAATGCCGGTGCGCGCGCGCTCGCGCTGCTCCAGTTCGATCAGGAAGGCGTCGCTGTGGGTCTGGATGTTGCGCAACTCGTCGAGCTCCGCGTCAAAGCCATCGGCGATCACCCCGCCGTCGCGCACCAGCGCGGCGGGCTCGGGGTGCAGGGCCTGTTGCAGCAACTCGGCGCAACCGGCGGGCGGCGTGAGGTGCGCCGCGATGCCGTGCAGCAAGCCGCCGGCTTCTTGCGGGCCCAATAGCGCCGCGAGTTCGCGCGCGCGCGCCAGCGTCTGACCCAGGCCCACCAGCTCGCGCGGTTTGACCTGGCGCAAGGCGGTGCGCGCGGTGATGCGCTCCACGTCGCTCGAGCCTTTGAGCGCGTGGCGCAGCGTTTGCCACAGGCCGCCGCGCAGCGTGTCGATGGCGGCCAGCCGCGCGCGCGCTTCGCCACGGTCGCGCCGGGGTTCGAGCAGCCAGTTGCGCAGCGCGCGGCTGCCCATGCCGGTGCAGCACACGTCCAGCAGCGAGAACAGCGTGGGGCTGGTGTCGCCGCGCAGCGTGTGCGTGAGTTCGAGGTTGCGCCGGGTGTTGAGCGGCAGGTCGATGCGCTCGCCGCTGCGCGCCACCTGCAGGCTGGCCACGTGCGTGAGCGCGCGGCCCTGGGTGTGTTCGGCGTAGCTCAGCAGCGCGGCGGCGGCCGCATGGGCGTCGGGCATGTCCTGCGCGTCCCACGCGGCCAGGCTCGCGGCCTGCAACTGCTCCAGCAGCTTGCGCTGTCCCAGCGCGGCATCGAACGCCCAGGCCGGGCGCAGCACCGCCACCAGGCGGCCGCCGTTGCTGCTGCTCTGGCTGGCGAGGGCCTGCACGGATTTCTCGAACGCCGGTGTGGTTTCGGCGCTGTAGAGCACTTCGCCGGGCGAGACACGCGCCACCCAGTCGGCCAGCTCGTCGCTGGCGCACTGCGCGAGAAACACGATGCCCTGCGTGACCGACATCCAGGCCAGGCCGCAACCGGTGCGCGCGCCCGGGTGCACGGCCATCAGCACCGCTTCGGTTTTGTCGGAGAGCAGTTCGCTGTCGGTCAGGGTGCCGGGCGTGACCACGCGCACCACCTTGCGCTCCACCGGGCCTTTGGACGTGGCCACGTCGCCCACCTGCTCGCAGATGGCGACCGACTCGCCCAGCTTGATCAGACGCGCGAGGTAGGTGTCGACCGAGTGGAACGGCACACCGGCCATGACCACCGGCTGGCCCGCTGACTGGCCGCGCTGCGTGAGGGTGATGTCGAGCAGACGCGCGACCTTCTCGGCATCGCCATAGAACATCTCGTAGAAATCGCCCATGCGGTAGAACAGCAGCGTGTTCGGGTGCCCGGCTTTCAGGCCCAGGTACTGCTGCATCATGGGCGTGTGTGCGGACAGGTCCACCAAGGCGGGCGGGCTGTCGGAAAAGTCCTTTTTCATCAATGGCTTAGGCGATTTTCGATGAGTGGGTGGTCGTCATTTGCTTGCACATATTGTCTTGTACAAGGGATTTGATAGGGATTGATAGAGGGGACTGAATCAACGGCTCGGCGGATACCGGTGTTGCCGGGCAGGGACGCGCGAGGTTTTCGTCCAACCCAACGAACGCTGCGGGACAGCTCTCCCAATCCCGATTCTCTCTCTGGCCCTATCTTATGGGATGGTCACCGAACAGATCCCCAGGCGTCGGTGATGCTGGACAGTGGCACGCCTAAGCCAGCTGTGGACCCATCTCGAACAGCAGGCCTTTGGCCGGCACGACGTCCCCCGGTTGCACGAGCACATGTGCAACCACACCGTCGTGTTCGGCGCACACCAGGCTCTCCATCTTCATCGCCTCGATGGTCGCCAGCACGTCGCCTTTGGCGACGCGTTGACCCAGGCGGACCGCAATGCGTGCAACCGATCCTGGCATGGGCGAGCCCACGTGGTGCGGATTCTCCTCGTCCACCAGGCGAATGGCTTTGCTGGTGGTGCTTGCGCCCGCCAGAGGAATCCGAACCAACCTCGGTTGTCCATTGAGTTCAAAGAACAGGCGACAGAATCCTTCGGCGTCGGGTGGCGTCCTGCCTTCCAGCTTGATGTGCAGGGTCTTGCCCGTGTCGATCGTGACGGCGATCTCTTCGTGCTCCTGCATCCCGTAGAAGAAGGCCGAGGTGGGAACGCGGGACACGTCGCCATACTGACCGCGGTGCTTGGCAAAGGCCTGGAACACCTTGGGGTACATCAGGTGTGACGCCAGGTCCTGATCGCTGATGGCGTGCCCCATCTTCTGCGCGAGCCGGCTTCTCTCTGCCTCCAGATCCACGGGTGCCAGCCCTTCTCCAGGCCGTCCGGTCAGCGGCTGCTGTCCTTTCAGAACCTTCTGTTGGAGCCGCTCGGGAAAGCCATCCGAGGGGAAGCCCAGTTCGCCTTTGAACAGCGACACCACGGACTCGGGAAAGCTGAGCTCTTTGTCGTCGGCCAGAACATCGCTGGACGACAGGTCGTTCGCGACCATGTAGATCGCCATGTCGCCCACCACCTTGGACGTGGGCGTGACTTTGACGATGTCGCCAAACAGCAGATTGACCTGCGCATAGGCCTCGGATATCTCGGGCCAGCGTGCATCGAGATCCATGGAGCGCGCTTGTTCGCGCAGGTTCGTGTATTGGCCGCCAGGCATCTCGTGCCGGTAGACGTCGGACGTGCCGCAGCGAATGTCGCTCTCGAAGGGGCTGTAGAGACGGCGCGCGCCTTCCCAGTATTGGGAGATGTCGCGCAGCGCGTCCTGGCGAACCCCGGGGTCGCGCGGATGGCCTTGCAACGCGGCCGCCAGGCTGCCGAGGCTGGGTTGCGAGGTGAGGCCACTCATGGCGTCAAATGCGCCATCCACGATGTCGCACCCCGCGTCAATCGCCGCGAGCACGCTGGCGCCCGACATGCCGCTGGTGTCGTGCGTGTGGAAGTGAATCGGCAAGCCGCACTCCTCTTTCAGCGCGCGCACCAGTGCCGTCGCCGCGCGGGGGCGGCACACGCCCGCCATGTCCTTGATGGCCAGGATGTGTGCCCCGGCGCGCTCCAGTTGTTTGGCCATCTTGACGTAGTAGGCCAGGTTGTACTTGCTGCGCTTGGCATCGAAAAGATCGCCGGTGTAGCAGATGGCGGTCTCGCACAAGGCCCCGGCGTCGCGCACCGCGTCGATGGCCACGCGCATGTTGTCGACGGCGTTCAGCGAATCGAACACGCGAAAGACATCGATGCCGGCCTTGGCCGCCTGCTCGACGAAGTAACGCACGACGTTGTCCGGGTAGTTGGTGTAGCCCACCGCGTTCGACGCGCGCAACAGCATCTGGAGCAGGGTGTTGGGCACCGCGGCACGCAACTGCACCAGACGTTGCCAAGGGTCTTCGTTCAGAAAGCGCATGGCCACATCGAACGTGGCACCGCCCCAGCACTCGATCGAAAACAACTCGGGCAGCAAGCTCGCGTAGTGCGGCGCAATGGCCGTCAGGTCATGGCTTCGCATCCGCGTGGCCAGCAAGGACTGGTGTGCGTCGCGCATGGTCGTGTCGGTCAACAGCACCCGTTGCTGCGCCTTGATCCATTGCACAAAGGTGTCCTGGCCCAGGTACTTCAACAGATCCCGCGACCCGGAGGGCGGTGCCGCCAACGGATGTGCCGTGGGTTTGACCGGGTTGGAGATGGGCAACGCGGGCTGAGGCCGGCCCTTCATTTCCGGGTGTCCGTTGACGATGACTTCACCCAGGAAGCGCAGGAGCTTGGTCGCGCGGTCCCGCCTTGGCGTCACCTTGACCAGTGCCGGTGTCTGGTCGATGAAGCGCGTCGTGCAGGCACCGCTGCGGAACAGCGAATGGTCGATGACGTTTTCGAGGAAGGCGAGGTTGGTGGCCACACCACGGATGCGGAACTCGCGCAGGCAGCGGCTCATGCGCGAGACGGCTTCGTCCGAACTGGTTCCCCAGGTGGTGACCTTGACCAGCAGGCTGTCGTAGAAGGGCGTGATGACGGCGCCGGAGTAGGCCGTTCCGCTGTCCAGCCGGACGCCGAATCCCCCGGTGGATCGGTAGTTGGACAGCTTGCCGTAGTCCGGCGAGAAGTTCTTTTCGGGGTCCTCGGTCGTCACGCGGCATTGGAGCGCGTGACCGTTGATTCTCAGCTCCGCCTGGGGTGGCACGGTCGACCCCGGCACGCCAATGCGAAGTCCCTGCGAGATCATGATCTGGGCCCTCACCAGGTCGATACCGGTCACCTGCTCGGTGACGGTGTGTTCGACCTGAATGCGGGGGTTGACCTCGATGAAGTAGAAGCGGTCCGTGTCGGCATCCATCAGGAATTCGACCGTTCCCGCATGCGTGTATTCGACGGCTCGGCCGAGTTTGAGGGCGGCTTCGCACAGGGCTTCGCGCTGCGCGGGGCTCAGGTAGGGGGCCGGTGCGCGTTCCACCACTTTCTGGTTGCGTCGCTGCACCGTGCAGTCGCGTTCGAACAGGTGCAACAGCTGCCCATGGGTATCGCCGAGGATCTGCACTTCCACATGCCGGGCCCGTTCCACGAGCTTCTCCAGGTAGATCTCGTCGTTGCCGAACGCGGACTTCGCTTCGCTGCGGGCGACCGGCATTTGTTCGATCAGGTCGTCCCGGCTGCGGATCACCCGCATGCCGCGGCCACCACCGCCCCAACTGGCTTTGAGCATGAGCGGGTACCCGACCGCCTCGGCCAATGCGACCGCCTGGGCTGCCTCGTGCGGCAATGGGGGGCTGGCCGGCATGACCGGCACGCCGACAGATTCGGCCAGGTTGCGCGCCGCCACCTTGTTGCCGAGCGTTCGCATCACATCGCCCGATGGCCCGATGAAGGACAGGCCCGCCCTCGTGCACGCGTCGGCAAAGTCGGGGTTCTCCGAGAGGAAGCCGTAGCCCGGGTGAACCGCGTCGACTTTGGCCATTTTGGCCACACGAATCACCTCCGCGATGTCCAGGTAGGCCGCGATGGGCTTTTGCCCTGCACCCACCAGATAACTTTCGTCGGCCTTGAAGCGGTGCAAGGCAAAGCGGTCTTCGTTGGAATACACCGCCACGGTCCGGATGCCGAGTTCGGAGGCGGCGCGCATCACGCGGATGGCGATTTCGCCACGGTTGGCGATCAGGATCGACTTGATGATTTTTTGTTTCATAGGGATGGCTCGTCCGGCTGCTGGCGCCGATGCAGGTGGGGCCAGAGCTGTGCCACCACTTCACGCTCGGCGGCGTAGGCATAGCAGCTGTCCACCTTCGCGCGGCGCATGGCTTCGTTGTGCGGTTCGTTGATCTGAGCGATGCGCTGTGGCGCAAGCCCCTGGAAGGCGGTGGTGGCCATCGGGCCGAGCAGCTCGACGATGTGGGTGCACGACGCCGCGCCACCCAGGCGCTCGCGCACACGCTTTCCCCAGCCTTCACCAATGCGAAGTCCCTTCAGGGGCGCCAAGGTATTCGCTGCGCCGCTGCACACCGCGAAGGGCGTGGCCTGCATCACGGCCACCGCGTCGTGCACCAGCAGGGCATCGTCGATGACCAGGCGCACCACGATGTCGTGCACGGGCTCGCCCGGGAGCGTGTCTTCGTGGTGGAGCTGCCGGCGAAAGACGTGGCGCTTGGTATCGACCAGCCGGCCTTCCACCTCGTAGAGCCCGTCCGTGCGCCGAAAGAAGCGCAGCTCGATCTGGCGGTGGTGAATCTCTTCTCGCTCGACGGGGTCGGTCATGGCAGCTCCAGGCGTTGCGGGGCTCAGGTCCCGGGACGAACAGCGGCCCATGCAAAGCTGTCCGGCGTGGTGGTTGCCACAGCGCCGGAGGCCAGCAAGGCCTCGCATTCCTGCAGCGGAATGCCGACCGACTGCAGCACCGCCAGGGTGTGCTCGCCCAACTCGGCGGGCGGCAGGGTCTGGATGCCGTCGTCGCTCGCGCCGAGCCGTGGAAATTCGGGCACCTCGAAGTCCATGCCGCGCAAGGACACCGTTCGCAGCTTGCCGGGCTGGTGCGCTTGCGGTGCCTCCAGCACACGCTCGAGCGGCAACACCTCGGTGCAGCCGACACCGGCGGCCTTCAGCCGGGTTTCAACATCGACGAAATCGTGCGCGGCCACCGCGGCTTTCACGATGTCCTCCACTTCTTCGCGCACCTTCTTGCGCTGGCGCAGCGTGGCCAGCGACGCATCTTGGGCTTGCGGCAGTTTCAAGGCCTCGCAGAACTTCAGCCAGTGGCCATCGTTCAGGATGAGCAGGTAGATCCAGCGTTGATCGGCGGTCAGATAAGCGCCATAGCCCGGCATGCTGAATTCGCCATGGGGTTCGCGTTCGGGCCGGCCCAGCAACTGCGTTTTCAGCTGCACGCCCACCAGGTCGCGCGACGCCACATGCAGGCCGGTTTCGTACAGGCCGATCTCGACCTGCCGCTCCCCAGGGCCCGCCTTGGGTTGCAGCATCGACGCGAGGATGCCGATGACCGCGTACGCGCCCGCGAACTGATCGTGGTACGAGGGGCCCAGGCGGCTGGGACGGCCATTGACGCGGTTGGCTTCCATCACACCGGTGGCGGCCTCGGCCACCGGGTTGGAGGCCAGGTCGTCGGCCTGGGGCCCCGCCGCGTAGCCGCGGATGTGGCAGTAAATCAGGTTCGGGTTGACGGCCGCGCAGTCCTCACGCGTGACGCCCAGCTTGCGCGCGGCCTTGGGCGCCAGGTTGTGCACCAATGCGTCCGCGCTGGCCACCAGTTTGAGGAAGGCGGCGGTGCCCTCGGGTTTGCTCAGGTCGATGCACACGCTTTTCTTGCCGTGGCTGTAGGCAATGAAGGTGCCGCTGGGGCCGCCGCGGACCAGGCTGCGGGTGGGATCGCCATTGGGCGGTTCGACCTTGATCACCTCGGCGCCCAGCTGGGACAGGATGTGGGAGGCAAAGGGGGCGGCCAGCATGGTGCCCAGTTCAATGACGCGTCGTCCGGCGAGAGGAGGGAGGTGCATGTGGGCCTCGTTTTGCTAAAAGAATGCATTTTACATTTTAAAATGAACCCTGAAATCCCCCATTTTTACGGGAAAACCCTGGTTTTTGCTTGATAGTACATTGCATAGAATGCATTGTGCCGAGGCGATCTTGGCGCACCCCTTTGACCTTTCTCAGGAGACACCAAGATGCGCAGAAGAACTTTTCTCTCCAGCAGTGCCGTGGCCACCGCGTCGGTCGCCCTGCCGGCTGGGGTGTTTGCCCAGCAGGCTTCGCCCGGTATTGATCTCGCCAGCAAGACTGTGACGGTGGGCGCGTTCACGCCCATCACCGGTCCGGTGCCGTTCTATACGATCCTGACGCACGCCGCCGAAGCCTGCTTCAAATGGGCCAACGAGACCAACGCGCTCAAGGGCTGGAAGATCAATTACGTGACCTATGACGATGGCTACGAGCCGTCGCGCAGCGTGGCGGTCACCCGCCGTCTGGTCGAAGAGAGCAAGATCTTTGCGCTGGCCGCCCCGGTGGGCACGGCGCAATCGGTGGCGGTGATTCCCTATGCGAAAGAGGTCGGCTTGCCCATGATCGGCCCTATCGGTGGGGCCACCGCGCTGTTCGCTGAACGGCTGGTGTTCCCGCTGTTGCCGGACTATGGCTGGTCGGCCGCGTCCAACCTGGACTACGCGTTGAATGGCCTGAACGCCAGCCGCGTGGCCTTGCTGTGGGAGAACGACGAGTTGGGTCGGTCGGCCAAGCGCGGCTTCGACCTGCATCTGGAAGGCCTGAAGAAAGAAGCGGCCGAATCGATTCCTTTCGAGGTCCGGAACACCGACTTCACGCCCCACGTGCGCCGCCTGGCCAATGCAAAAGCCGAGGTGGTGATCCTGTTTGGCTCCAATGCCAACCTGGCCGCCGCGCAGAAGGCCGCGGATCGCATCGGTTACCAGGCGAAATGGATGGCGCCCTTCTTCACCGCCGACCCGACCACGCGCAAGCTGTCGGGGGATCTCCTGAATGGCACCTACTTCTCGTCGTGGTTGATGCCCGTGGGTGCGGATGACCCGGACATCAAGGCCTATCGCGACAACGTGGCCAAGCATTTCCCCAACGACCCCATCGGCGTGTTTGGCCTGAACGGGTGGAGCAATGGCGCTCTGTTCGTCAAGGGCTTCGAGATGTTGCTGGCCAGCGGCAAGCCGCTCACCCGCGCCAACCTCGTGGACGTGATGGAGACCATGACCAACGCCAGCGTCGGGGGCGCGCGCAATGTCAGCTACAAAGCAGGCGACCACCGCGGCGCACGCCAGGAAGGGATTCTTCAGGCAGCGCCGGATGGCAGCTTCAAGTTGGTGAGGGACTTCCGCCCGTACCCCGCCGACGTGTTCAACGCAAAAATTTCCTGAGGAACCGAGTGTGACCACTGCCTACGATGCCTGGGTTGGCCGGGAAGAAGAGCGCACCGAGCGTGTGCTGGCGTCGGCCGTTCAGGCCATGGCCGCCACCCTGGACCTTGAGGCCGCGCCGCAGGCCGGGCAGCCATTGCCGCCCGGCTGGCAGTGGCTCTTCTTCAATCCGGTCGTGCGCCGCAGCGGCCTGGGCGTCGATGGCCATCCGCAACGCGGTGGTTTTCTCCCGCCGATCGAGCTGCCACGCCGGATGTGGGCGGGCAGCCGCATCCGGTACCTGGCCGATGTGCTGGTCGACGCCAAGGCCACGCGCCGCAGCCTGATTCAGAAAGTCGAGAACAAGGTGGGCAAGCGGGGCTCGTTGTGGTTCGTGACCGTCGAGCACCGGATCAGCTGCGACGGCACGCTGTGCATCACCGAAGAGCAGGACATCGTGTACCGCGACGCGACGCCGCCCGGCGCCGCGCCCGCTGCGACGCCCGAGCCTTACGACGGTCAGGCGCAATGGGGGCGCGACGTTCAGCCGGACACGACCCTGCTGTTTCGCTACTCGGCGTTGACCTTCAACGGCCACCGCATTCACTACGACCAGCCGTACGCACGGGAGGAAGAGGGCTACCCGGGTCTCGTGGTGCACGGCCCTTTGACGGCGACGCTGCTGCAGCAGTTTGCGCTGGAGCAGGGCGGCGGCCGCTCGCTGGCCAGCTTCGACTTTCGCGGCGTCAGTCCCTTGTTCGTCGGCCGCCCGTTTCGCCTGGAAGGCCGGGAAGGCGAGAACGGCGCGCTGTCCCTGTGGGCGCGCGGCCCCGACGGTGAGCTGGCCATGTCCGCCACCGCCACGTTCCGCTGACGATCCCGCCTCGGCCACCCCTCATCAATCACAAGGAGACAAGACAACATGGCACAACATTTGAGCGGGCCCGCGCGCCTGGACGGACAGGTCGCACTGATCACCGGCGGTGCCGGTGGCATGGGCCGGGCCATCAGCGCAGCCTTCCAGGTGGCGGGCGCGACCGTGGTGGCCACGGACCGCGCGGAGAAGGAAGACCTGGGCGCGGGGATCGAATACGCGCAGTACGACGTCACGTCGCGCGCCGAGACCGACAAGGTGATCGACGCGGTGATGGCGAAGCACGGCAAGGTCGACATCCTCGTGCTGTGCGCCGGCACCATTGCCCGTACGCCGCTGGCGGACAGCACCGACGAGGAGTGGGAGTCGATCCTGAAGGTGAACGTGATGGGTGTGGTGAACCCCGCGCGAAAGCTCTTCCCCCTCATGTGCCAGAACGGCTTCGGAAAGATCCTCGCGGCCGGCTCGATTGCCGCCAAGAACGGCGGCGTGGCCTCGGGCCCGGCCTATGTGTCTGCCAAGTCGGCCGTGCACGGAATGATGCGCTGGATCGCCAAGGCCGGCGCCCCGCACGGCGTGTACGCCAACACCCTGGCGCCCGGACCGGTGGAAACCGCCATGTGGGCCAGCGTCACGGGCAACGCCGCACCCGCCGCCAATGCCTCGGTGCCGCTGGGCCGCTGGGGCAATGCCGAGGACATTGCGCAAGCGGCGCTGTTCCTCTGCTCTCCCGCCTCCAACTGGATCACAGGCACGTCACTGGACATCAGTGGCGGCATGTGGATGGATTGACGCCAAGGAGTTCAAGCATGACCAAAGAACCAGTGATCGGGTTCATCGGACTCGGTGTGATGGGCGGCGCGATGTGCCGCAACGTGGCGATGAAACACGCCGGCGGCGTGCTCGCGTTTGACGCGAACCCCGCGGCCTTCGAAGCGCTCGCCGGTACCAAGGCCCAGCGCGTGGCGTCGATCGCCGAGCTGGCCCGGCAAGCCGACATCGTGCTGCTCTCGCTGCCGGGTGGGCCCGCCGTGGAAGCGGTGTGCCTCGGCCCCGACGGACTGACCGCGGGCACGGTGCGGCCGAAGGTGATCGTGGACCTCAGCACGACGACGGTGGCCGTGGCGCGCGATGTCGCCCAGCGGCTCGGCGAACGGGGCGTGGCGTTTGCCGACGCCCCCGTGGCGCGCACGCGGGAAGCCGCACAGCGCGGTGAGCTCAGCATCATGGTGGGCGCGGACGCGGCGTTGTTCGAGCGCCTCCAGCCCATCCTGCGTTACATGGGGTCGGACGTCACGCTCTGCGGGGCCACGGGCTGCGGCCAGGTGGTGAAGCTCATCAACAACGCGCTGGTGTTTGAAAACACCTTGGCGCTGGCGGAAATGATGGTGCTCGGCGAACGTTCCGGTGTGGAGCCGGCGACGCTGCTCGATGCCGTGTCCAAAGGGTCCGGTGACAGCTTCGCGTTGCGCAACCACGGACGCAAGGCCATGCTGCCGAGGGCGTATCCGGCCAAATCCTTCCCGCCCGAATACGTGCTGAAGGACATCGGCTATGTGCTCGAACTGGCCGAGCAAACGGGTGTCAGGACGCGCGTTACCGAACTGGCCCAGCGCTACTACGCGGCGACGGCGGAACACGGCTGGAGCGGTCGCTACTACCCGGCGGTGATCGAGGTCGTCGACCGCAACATCGACCTGCCGGCCTTGTCGGCCTCTGCGAAGGATTGAACCGTGGAAGACTTTATTGGCCTGCTCTGGGCCGGCATGGTGAGTGGATGCCTCTACGCCATGGGCGCCATCGGCATCGTCCTCATCTACAAGAGCTCGATGGTCGTGAACTTCGCGCACGGCAACCTGGCCGGCCTCTCGGCTTTCCTGGTGTTCGGCTTCACGGCCGGCGTCTTCGCCGAGATGAACTGGGGCGTGGCGGTGCTGCTCACACTCGTGATCATGGTGGCCGTGATGGCGGTGTGTTACTTCCTGATCGCACCGCTGGTGTTCAAGTCGGACCTGACCAGCACGATCGCCACCTTGGGTATCGGCTTGATCGCACAAGGCATGACGCAACTGCTGTTTGGCGCGAACGTCGTCGCCATGGATCTGCCACTGCCCAACTGGCGAGGGCAGATCGGTCCGCTGCGGATCTCGACCTACGACCTGGCGGTGCTCGGCGTCACCGTGATCGCGATCGGGCTGTTGTACCTGCTGATCGAGCGCACGCGCATCGGCATCGCATTCCGCGCGGTGTCGGCGAACCCGTTCGCCAGCCGGGTGTGCGGGCTGAACCTGCGCCGGGTGCACCTGTTTTCATGGGTCGTCTCAGGACTGCTCGGGCTGGTGGCCTCGCTGTTGATCGTGCCGACCACCTTCCTCTCATCGACCAGTGTGTCGTCCTTCATGCTCCAGGCCTTCGCCGCCGCGGTCGTGGGGGGCTTCAGCAGCCTGCCGGGGGCGGTGCTGGGCGGCATCTTCGTGGGCATTCTCATGAACTTTCTGTCGTTCTATATCGCGGCGGAGTTCAGCAATACCTACCTGCTGCTCACCATGTTGCTGGTGCTGAACATCTTTCCAAAAGGTGTTCTGGCCGTGCGAGGAGGTGCCCGTGTCTGACGCAACCGTGGTTCAAAACGCGATGACCGGGCCGGCCCCGGCGGACAACCACAACGGCGGCGTTGCCGGCGTTGGCCAACGCCTGAAGCTGCGGCTGAGCGGTGCGCTGTTCCTGCTCTTCCTGTTGATCCTGCCCTTGGTGGCAGGCGGCTACTGGACGTTCACATTGGGACTGTGTTTCGCCAACGCCATCGCGATCATTTCGGTGAGCTTCCTGGTGCGCTATGGCGGTGAAGTGTCGATCGGACATGGTGTGTTCGTCGCGGCGGGCGCCTACACGGTGGCCTTGTTTGAAAAGTACTTCGGCTTGTCGCTGCTGTTCAGCCTGCCCGCGGCGGCGGTGGTCGGGGCCGTGCTGGGGTTGGCCTTTGCCTATCCCTCGCGCAACATCTTCGGCATCGGCCTGGCTGTGACGACGATGGCGCTGGCGCTCGCGCTGCCTGAAGTGCTGCTGCATTTCTCTTCCGTGACCGGTGGCTACGAAGGGCTTTACGTGAAGCTCGACGCGCTGCCTGTCATGGGCAAGTCGCTGCAACGCTACTACCTGCCGCTCGCGGGCCTGCTCATCGTCGTGGCCTTGCTGTGGCACTTCCGCCGCTCGCGCCAGGCCATGGCCTTGCTGCTGATCCGGACCTCCGCCCACGCGGCGGAGTCCTTCGGGGTGCGCCGCAGTTGGGCCCGTTTGTCGTGCGTGGCCTTGAGCGCGGGCATTGCCGGCGTCGCCGGTGCGCTGCTGTCGTTCAGCTCGTCGACCGTGTCGCCCAACAGCTTCACCTTGTGGACCTCCATCTTCCTGCTCGTCGGATCGGTCGTGAGCCTGTATTCGCTGTCGGTGGTGGGCAGCATCATTGGAGGTCTGTTTCTGACCTTGATGCCCTTGCTGCTGGCTGGCGCGGGCAACTGGGTGCCCATCCTCTACGGCGCCGCCTTGCTGGGCGTGGTGCTGGGGGTCAACGCGCTGCCGGCGAGGCTTCGCGCACGTCTGGAAGGAGGGCGCGCGTGAACACCACCTCTGTCATGGCCGCGGCGCCGCTGGTGGTCGAGAACCTCGCCCTGTCCTTCGGTGGCAACCAGGTGCTGCACAACATTGCGGTGAACCTGGCGCCGGGCGAAATCACCGGGCTGATCGGGCCCAACGGCGCAGGAAAAACCAGCTTCTTCAACTGCCTCACGGGGCTCTACTCGCCGCAACAGGGCAGCATCCGGTTTGGCGACGTGGAGCTGCGGGGCGTGGCGCCCACCGAACGCGCGGCGCTCGGGTTCTCGCGCAGCTTTCAACATGTGGCCTTGTGCCCTGAGCTGAGCGTGGTCGAGAACGTGATGATCGGGCTGGACCGCCAATCGAGCGCCGGTTGGCTGGATGCCTTCCTGCCGCTGCGGCGGGGCCGGGCCGAGCGCCAGCACAACCGCGAACTCGCGCTCGCCGCGCTCACCCGTCTGGGCATCGCACAGGTGGCCGACGAGTCGCCCACCCAATTGCCACCGGGCATGTTGCGCCTGGCCGAGATCGCCCGCGCCATCGCAGGCTCGCCACGCGTGCTGTTGCTGGACGAACCCGCAGCAGGCTTGAACTCGGTCGAGACACACGACTTGTCGAACGCGCTCAAGAAGCTGCGTTCGCCGCAGATGGTCCTGGTGGTTGTGGAGCACGACATGGATCTGATCATGGAGGTGTGCGACACCATCCACGTGCTCAACGTGGGGCGCTTGCTGGCTTCTGGCGACCCGGCGCGGATCCGGGCCAATCCGGACGTGGTGCGCGTCTATCTGGGAGACGACGATGAGTGACTCGACCTCGAACCTGCTGCAGGTGGACGGCCTCACCGTGCGCTACGGCGCCGGTCCCGTGGTGCACGGTGTCACGCTCGGCGTGCCCAGCGGCACGGTGGCTGCACTGCTGGGCGCCAATGGGGCCGGCAAGTCCAGCACCTTGCGCGCGATTGCCGGGTTGGAGCCCGCGCAGGGGCGTGTGCGCTTCGATGGGCACGACATCAGCCAGCAGTCCTGCGCGCAGCGGTTTCGCGCCGGTATCGTCTACGTGCCCGAAGGCCGTGCGATCGTGACCGATCTGACGGTGGCGGAGAACCTGACGCTGGGCTCGTACTTCGTGGATGCGCGCACCCGGTCGAAGCGGCAGAGCATGGTGCTGGAATTCTTCCCCGAGATCGCGGGCCGCCTGAAATCGCCCGCGGGCTTGCTCAGTGGCGGTGAGCAGCAGATGCTGGCCATCGGCCGCGGCCTGATGTCTGGCCCGCGTTTGCTGCTGCTGGACGAACCTTCGTTGGGCTTGGCGCCGCTGCTGGTGGCACGGGTCTACGAGCGGCTGGCGATGATTCAGCAAGAGCAGAAGCTCACCGCCTTGCTGGTCGAGCAGAGCTTCCACGCGGCCGCCAAGCTGGCCGTGCAGGCCTGGGTGATGCGCCATGGGCACATCGTGGGCGAGCTCGATGCCCAGGCCTTGCGCAGCCGCGAAGGACGTCAGCAGGCGATCGACGCGTATCTCGGGGCACGGCAGGACGCCGTCGCCGGTGTGCACGCATGACGCTCCAACTGCAGGGTCGCGTGCTGGCGTCCGGGCTCCAGTTTCCCGAAGGCCCGGTGGTGCTGCCGGATGGCCGTGTGCTCGTCGTCGAGATTGCGGCCGGCCGTCTCACACAGGTCTTCCCCACCGGCGAAACCCAGGTCATCGCCGAGGTGGGTGGCGGGCCGAACGGCGCGGCCCTGGGTCCGGATGGGCATTGCTACATCTGCAACAACGGGGGCTTCAGCTGGCGCACGGACGACGGCTTCACGCGCCCCACCGGACCCGCTGCAGACTACCAGGGCGGTGCGATCCAGCGCGTGAACCTGCGCAGCGGCGCGGTCGAGACCTTGTACACGCACTGCGACGGCGTCGCCTTGCATGGCCCGAACGACATCGTGTTCGACGGCCAGGGGGGCTTCTGGTTCACCGATTTCGGCAAGACCTTCGAAGACCGCATCTTGCGCGGCGCGGTGTACTACGCCACCACGGACGGCTCGTTCATTCGCCGCGCGGCGCACCCGGTGCTGACGCCCAACGGCGTCGGCCTGTCGCCCGATGGCACAACGCTGTACGTGACGGAGACCGAGACCAGCCGGCTGTGGTCCTTCCCCATCGTCGGCCGTGGCGAACTCGGGCATGAAGCCTGGCCATCGCCCAACGGGGGTCGCCTGGTGCACGGCCTCCCGGGCTTTCAGCGCTTCGACTCGCTGGCGGTCGAAGACAACGGCAACATCTGTGTCGCGACGCTGGTGCGCGGTGGCATCAGCGTGTTCTCGCCCACGGGCGAGTTGCTTGAGTTTCACGCCGCGCCGGAAGGCTACTGCACCAACCTCTGTTTCGGCGGAGCGGACCGACGCACCGCCTTCATCACCCTGTCCGGCTACGGCCAGTTGTTCGCTGCCGATTGGCCCAGGCCGGGTCTCCGGCTCACGGCATGACGCGCGGGTCTTCCCATTTGAAGTCTTCCCACCCAAAGGATTCCCCATGAAGTACACGACTCTCGGCGGTCGGCGCAGGACACTGCGCGCCGCCACCGTGCTGGCCGCATCGTTGGCCTGCGCCTGGTCTTTGCCAGCCGCTGCCCAGAAGGCCTGGCCCGAGCGGCCCATTCGCGTCATCGTGCCGTATGCGGCGGGCCAAGGCGCCGATGTGCTGATGCGGCTGGTCGCACAGGATTTGTCGAAGTCACTGAACCAGCCCATCGTGGTGGAAAACCGCGCCGGCGCGGGCGGCAACATCGGTGCCGCGGCAGCCGCCACCGCCGCGCCGGATGGCTACACCTTCCTGTTCGGCACCAACGCCACCAACGCGGCCAACGAATTCCTCTACGCCAGCCTGGGCTACAACCCGGTCACGGACTTCGAGGGCGTCGCCATGGTCGGCCTGTTGCCCATGGTGATCGCCACCGCAACATCCGATTTGCCCACGAACGGGGTGGCCGAGCTGATGGCCCGGGCGCGTGCCCAGCCCAACACGCTCAACGTCGGGCTGCCCAGCACCACGGCCAACGTCGTGTTCGCGCAGTTCGTGAAGTCCGCGCAGGCGCCGCTGTTCGCGGTGAAGTACAAGGCGTCCGCCCAGTCCATGGCCGACACGCTGGGTGGGCAGATTCCGCTCACCATCGACACGGTGACCGCCACACGGGCCCATATTGCCGCCGGAAAACTTCGTGCATTGGGCATTACTTCACTAAAGGCCAGCGACATGCTGCCAGGCGTGAAACCGGTGTCGGAGCAGGGGGTGCCCGGGTTCGATGTGGTGGCCTGGGATGCGCTGTTTGCGCCCCGTGGCACACCGAAGGACGTGGTGCAGAAAATGAGCGAACACGTCAAAAGTGCCCTGCAACAGCCGGAAACACGCCGAAGGATGCTCGATATTGGCGTTGAACCGCTGTTCATGGGCGCCGCCGAGCTGGACGCTTTCGTGAAGGCCGAGCGCGTCAAATGGGGCGGCGTCATCAAGGCTGCAGACATCCGCATCGACTGAGTTTTCAGGGGTCAATGCCGCCAACGGCGTTGACTTTTTTTCTCAAAGAATGCATTATGCATCTCACATCAAATTTTTCAACAGGAGTCAACATGGACATGGCAATCAGCAACCCTTCCCAAGCCGACGTCGGCAACGCGCCCGCCGAAGGCCTCATCACCGACGAGGCCGTCGCGGCCGCACGGGCCATGATCGGCCTGCACCTGCGCCCCGAAGGCCCCTATCTGCAGGACGCGACCGCCGACACGATGCGCAACTGGTGCAACGGCATCGGCGACTTGAACCCGCTGTACCGCGAAATCGGCTACGGCGCGGCCACCCGCTACGGTTCGATGGTTGGCCACCCCATGTTCCCCATGGCCTTTGGCTGGCTGGGCCGCACCCGCTGGGGCCTGCCTGGCGTGCACGGCTTCTATGCCGGCAACGACTGGGAAGTCTTCCGCCACATCCGCGCCGGCGACCGCATCAGCGCCATCGAACGTGTCGTGGGTGTGGAAGAAAAGGAAAGCAAGTTCTCCGGCCGTCTGGTGCTGCAGTACGTGGAAGCGTCCTACTACAACCAGCGCAGCGAGTTGGTGGCGCGCGGTCTGGGCACCTGCACCCGCCACGAGCGCAAGGCCGCACGCGACACGGGCAAGTACAAGGAAATCGAACAGCACGAATACACCAACGAAGAGCACGACCGCATCGACCAGATGGTGCTGGACGAGCCCAAGAAGATCCGCGGCGCGAACGTGCGCTACTGGGAAGAAGTGGAAGTCGGCGAAGAGCTGGACCCCATTGCGCGTGGTCCGCTGTCGCTGATGGACACGATGGGCTTCCTCGTCGGTTGCGGCCGTGGACACACCCACGGCGTGGTGCTGCAGGCGGCGGTCAAACACCCGGGGCACTTCTTCCGCAACCCGGAAGCGGGCGGCGGCGTGGAATACACCGGCATCGGCCACCACCGCGAGTCGGTCGCCAAGGAAGTGGGCGTTCCCGGCACGTACGACTACGGTCCGCAGCGCTCGTCCTGGATGTGCTCGCTGGTCACCAACTGGATGGGTGATGCGGGCGTGCTCAAGCGCGTGCGCACGGAAATGCGCCGCTTCAACATCATGGGCGACACCACGTTCTGCAAGGGCAAGGTTGTGCGCAAGTACGTGAAGGACAACGTCGGCCTCGTGGACATCGAAATCGCGGCGGTGAACCAGCGCGGCGAAGTGACCACCCCGGGCCTGGCCACGGTGGCATTGCCTTCTCGCGATGTGAAGCTCTCCGCCTTCATCGACGGCGCCGGCATCGACCTCGAACTGCCGGTGGTGCGTTAACCGCCGTTGTTGCACCCACTGAGAAAGCGCCCGATGCCCTTCAACGAAGCCACGAAATCGCCGTCTCTGCCACTGTCTGGCTGCCGCGTCATCGAGCGTTCACGCACGGTCGCGGCGGCCTATGCAGGTCGATTGCTGGCCTCCATGGGGGCAGAGGTGGTGATGCTCGAACCCAGCGGGGGCTCGCCGCTGCGCCAGGCGACGCCTTTGCTGGAGGAGGGCGGGGGGAGCGCGCTCTTCGCCTACCTCGCCGTGGGCAAGCGCAGCCTGGTGTGCGATCCCGCATCGGCGGAGGGGCGCGAACTGCTGGAGCATGAACTGCTGAGCGCCGACATCCTGATCGATGACACGCCGCCGCGCGAGCGTGCGGTCATTGGCCTGGATGCCGAGCGCATCGGCGCGCGCTATCCCTTGCTGGTTCACGTGAGCGTGCGGCCCTTCGGCACCAGTGGCCCCAAGGCGGACTGGGATGGCGAAGAGATCAACCTGATCCATGCGGGTGGCGAGGGTTTCCTGCTGCCCAATGGTTTGTCCGATGAGCTGTTTCCCGATCGACCGCCCTTGAAGATCTACGGGCACTTTGCCGGTTACCAGGGCGGCTGCGCGGCGGCACTGTCCGCGCTCACGGCCTGGTGGGCCGCGCCGGATGCCGGGGGCCAGTATGTCGACGTATCGGTGCAGGACGCCGTGCTCTCGGTGGGGGCGTTTGCCCTGCAACGCCTGGGCGACGGCTCACTGGAGCACCGCAAGACCCGCCGGTTCCGTTACGGCGGTGTCTTCCAGGCGCTGGATGGTTTTGTCGAGCTGCTCACGCTGGAGGACCGCCAGTGGAATTCCTTGGTGGCGTTGCTGGGCCATCCGGATTGGGCGGGCGACGCGTCGCTGAGTGACCCGCTGGAGCGCAGCCGCCGTGGCGACGAGATCAACCACCACGTGCGCGAATGGATGTCGCGGCATCGGGTGGACGACATCGTGAAGCGGGCGCAAGAGTTGGGCGTGCCGGCAGGCAAGTACCGCACGCCCGATGAAGTGATCCAGGGTGAGCACGAGCGTTCGCGAGGGTTGTTTGCGCCCGTCGAACTCGAAAGCGGCGCCAAGGCCGATGTGCTGGTGGCGCCGTTCCAGTTTCGCTGCACGCCGCTGCACGGTGGTGCGCGTGTGCCCGCACTCAATGAAATGGCACAAAAAGTGGCAGAAAGGATGGAAGCATGAGCCGCGCCAATGCGCCTCTGGCGGGTGTGCGAATTGCGGACTTCACCATCCATGCCGCAGGCCCGTATTGCACCCATCTGCTGTCGCAACTCGGGGCGGAGTGCATCAAGATCGAAAGCCGCACCCGTCCGGATGCGTTTCGCAAACCACACGCCGTGTACGGCCGCATGTCCGCCGCCACGTTTGACCAGGTCTCTGCCAACAAACTGTCCGTGCGCCTGAACCTGAAGCAGCCCGAGGCGGTTGAACTGGCCAAGCGGCTGGTGGTCGTGTCCGACCTGGCCGCCGAGAGCTTTCGTCCGGGCGTGATGAAACGCCTCGGCCTGGATTTCGACGCGCTGCGCCAGGCGAAGAAAGACGTCATTCTCTTGTCCCTGTCGTCGTGCGGCCAGAGCGGGCCCGACTCGCACTTCGCCGGCTACGCGCCGCTGTTTGGCGCGTGGGGCGGCTTGGGGTCGATGACCGGCTACAGCGACGGCCCACCCGTGGAGATGCGGCATGTGATGGACCATTCCGCGGGCCTGCACGCCGCGGCGGCCACCATGGCCGCGCTGCACCAGCGCCGCCGGACGGGCATGGCGCAACACGTGGATCTCGCCGCGCGCGAAGTGGCCTCGGCCATGATCGGCGACGCCTTGGTCCAGGCCAGTGTGGGTGCCACGCCCGAGCGCCCCGGCAACGGGGACCTGGCCATGGCGCCCCATGGCGTCTATGCCACCGCCAAGCCCGACCGCTGGCTCACGCTTGCGGTGCGCAGCGATGCGGAATGGCACAAGTTGCTTGAGGTGTTGGGGCACTCCTGCAGCGATGCGCGCTTTGTCACGCGGCAGGGGCGCGTGCAGCACCGGGAAGCGCTGGATGCGTTGGTCACGCAGTGGCTTGCGCCTTGCGATGGCGATGCGCTGGCACAGCGCTTGCAGCAAGCGGGGATCTGCGCACACGTGTCCTGGACCATGCAAGACATCGCGGCCGATCCGCATCTTCTGAGCCGCAAGGCCTTGGTGGAGGTGAGCGCGCCCGACATTCCGCCACGGCTGGCCGTCGGGGCGCCCGCGCGGTTTGGCCGCACCACCGATGTCGGCATCCGTCGCCTCACGCCCGAACTCGGACAGGACGAAGACTACGTGTTCGGCGAGCTGCTCGGCTTGAGCACGGCGCAACGCCAGGACCTCGAAGCGCGCGAGATCATTTTGTGAGCCGGGTGGCACACAGTTCCGTTCAACAAACCGCAGGAGACTCTCGTGAAAGACGCCATCTATCTGGTGCTGGATATGGAAAACGATTTGGTGCATGCCGATGGCCCCAATGGCAAGGCAGCCTACGGTGAGCAGGTGCGGGGGCGGCGTGTGCTCGAGAACACCCGCGCCGCCGTGGACAAAGCGCGCGCAGCGGGTCTGCACATCGGTTTCGTGCGCGTGGGCTTCTCGCCCGATTACCGTGAATGCCCACCCCATTCCCCCATCTTCTCCGGGGCCCGAAAGAACGGCATCTTCAAGCTCGGCACCTGGGGCACCGAAGTGCATCCGGACCTGGGGCAACAAGCGGGCGACTTCGACATCGTCAAGCACCGGGTGAGCCCGTTCTACAGCACGAACCTGGAAGCCATCCTGCGCGCGCACGGCATCCGGCGCATCTATTGCTCGGGCATTTCGACCAATGCCGTGGTGCAGGCGACGGTACGGGAAGGCCACGACCGCGACTACGAGATGGTGGTGCTGGAGGACTGCTGCTGCGGGCTGTCGTTGGAGGAGCACGACAACGCCATCAAGGGACTGCAGCGCTTCTGCAAACTCACCACGTCGCAAGACGTGAGCTTCGAGTGAGCGCGAAGCTCATGGGCCAGGTCGCCCGCAGTCTGCTGTTCGTGCCGGGTGATCGACCGGACCGCTTCCACAAGGCCGCCGTCAGCGGCGCGAACGAAGTCATTCTGGATCTGGAAGACGCGGTCGCGCCGGCCGCCAAGGCGCAGGCGCGGGATGCCGTGGCCACGTGGCTGGCGGCGGGCAAGCGCGCGGTGGTCCGCATCAACGCCGCCGATACGGACTGGTATGCCGACGACATGGCGATGGTCCGCACGTTGTCCGGTGCGACCGTGATGTTGCCGAAGGCCGACGCCGAGTCGGCTGCGCGAACCGTGGAAATGCTCTCCGGGCGCCCGATCGTCGCGTTGCTGGAAACCGCCTGCGCCTTCATGGGCCTGGAGCGTCTCGCGGCCACGGCCGGTGTGGCGCGCATCGCGTTCGGCAGTGTCGACTTCTGCGCAGACACGGGGATCGTCGATGAGGGCGACGCGTTGACCGCCGTGAGAACACAGATCGTGCTGGCGTCCCGCGGCGCAGGGCTTGCAGCGCCGATTGATGGTGTCAGCGTGGAATTCACCGACGTGGCGCGCATGGAGCAGGATGCGCTGCGCTCACGCCGCCTGGGCTTCGGCGGCAAGCTCTGCATCCATCCACGCCAGGTCGCCGCCATCCATGCCGCCTTCAAGCCATCGCCCCAGGAGCGGGAGTGGGCCGCGCGCGTTCTCGCCGTCTTCGACGCCAGCCACGGCGCGGCGACGGCGCTGGATGGAAAGATGATCGACAAGCCGGTGGTCGAGCGCGCGCGACAGATCGTGTTGGAAGCCGACGCTGCGTAGACCGCGTGGGCATTGTGTTGAACGACAAAAAACAGATGGAGACAAGACATGCAAACCCGCCGGATGCTTCTGGGGTGCCTGGGCGTTATCGCCTGGGCGGTATCGACGCTCACCTGGGCCAATAGCGACTACCCGTCGCGCCCCATCAAGATCGTTGTGCCCGTGGCGACGGGAGGGGGCACCGACTTCACCGCGCGCCTGCTGGCCGAGAAGCTGGGCCAGGCACTGGGTCAGCCGGTCGTTGTGGAGAACCGGCCCGGCGCGTCCGGCAACCTCGGCGTGCAACAGGTGGCGACCGCGCCGCCGGACGGGTACACGCTGGTCATGCCCATCACGTCCTTTCCGATCAATCCCAGCCTGTACAAGCTGAACTTCGATACGGTCAACGACTTCGCACCCGTCATTCTGGCGGGCACGCTTCCCTTGGTGCTTGTCGTGAACCCGGGCGTTCCGGCGAAGAACGTGTCGGAACTCGTCAAGCTGGCGAAATCGACATCGCCGCAGATTCATTTTGCGAATTCCGGCACGGGCACCACCGCCCACCTGGCGGGCGAACTGTTCAACCGCATGGCGGGCACGCAGATGGCGAGCATCAACTACCGGGGCGGCGGCCCGGCGGTCACGGATCTGCTGGGAGGGCATGTGCAGGTGTACTTCTCGACCATTCCCTCGGTGCTTCCCCACATCGAAGCGGGCAAGCTGCGCGCACTGGCCGTGACGGGAAAGACCCGCATCGCCGAATTGCCGAACATCCCGACGGTGGCCGAAGCGGGTGTGCCCGGCTTCGAAGTGACGGCATGGTTTGGTGTGTTCGCGCCGGCGCGTACCCCCAAGCCGATCATCGATCGTCTGAACGACGAGCTCGGCAAGATCTTGCTGATGCCGGATGTGCGCCAGCGCATCGCCCAACACGGCATGCAAGCCGGTGGCGGTAGCCCGCAATCGCTGCGCGAGTTTCTGGCGACCGAGATCGAAAAATGGGGCAAGCTGATTCGCGAAGCCGGCATTCGCCCGGAGTAAGCAGCGCGTAGCCGCGCTCTCGTTGCGAATTGGGCACAGTGCATTGTCAAGGCGCAATCACGGGCTGCACCGCTAGAATCGCGCAAGAGGGCTGCCGCCTCACGAGGCGGCAGGTCTGTTTTTCGCGGTCAACGCAGACACGGCACAGCGCAAAGGCTGCAGCAAATGGACTACCGAACAAAAGAAGAGCAAGTGGCGGACTACCTGCGCGAGAGAATCATCTCCGGCGTGTATCCACGGGGCTCGCGTCTCAAGCAGGCCGAGATTGCAGAGCAGTTGCGCTTGAGCATTACCCCGGTGCGCGAAGCGTTGAAACTGCTGGCAGCGGAGGGTTACGTCAGCGGGGACTCGTACCGAGGTGCGCGCGTCGTACCGTTTGATGAGGCGGCATCGGGCGAGATCCTGAATTTGCGCCTGGTCCTTGAAGCGCAGCTGGTGCGCGGTGCGGTCGAGAACCTCACGGCCAAGGACATCACGGATCTGCGGGCCTTGGCCGACGAGTTCGAAAAAGCCTTTGAGTCCGGTGACCGCGCGACGGCCCGTGGCGTCAACTACCGCTTTCACCGCCGTCTGTACGACATCGCAGGCATGCCGCAAACCTTGCATTTTGTTCAGATCCTCTGGGCGCGATACCCTTTTGATCTGATCAATGCTGCGGAAGGCCGTGGCAAAGATGCCGTTCATGAACACGATGAAATCTTGAACGCGCTCACGCAGGGGGATGTTTCTGCCGCGATGCTCTCGATGCGCAAACACATCGAATCCGGCTGGTCTATCTTGAAAACGGATCCATCGCCAGAACGAAGGTGATGTGGGGGTTCAGGCGCGCCGGGCGTCAACCGGTGGACCGAGCGTCAGCAAGACGAGCTGGCTAGACCCAGCATCGGCGGGGCTCAAAAAGTTTCACCCGGATAGGTCGTGAAAGCCGATCCTGGAGGGGATCGGCCGTCGTACCCATCCTCAGAGGGCGGCACCGCCTCCACGTCGCTCGGCATAACCAAAACTCAAGTGCTGCTCCTCGCTTTCATTGGACCTGTGGCCCGCTCTCCCCGAGCATCGGGGCTCCACAGATCCATGAAACCATGACAAGCACTTTTCGCAGCAACCTCAAGCCCGGCACCACCCTGTGGGCCGGCCGACGCGCCCAGTGGCGGGCCCTCGGACTTTCGGACGCCGACCAGGTGAAACCCAAGATCGCCGTGGTCAACAGCTCGTCCAAGCTGTCCAGTTGCTTCTCCCACCTGGACGATGTGGCGCGTGTCGTGTGCGACGCCATCCGCGAAGCCGGCGCCATTCCGTTCGAGGTGCGCACCGCGGCCTCCAGCGACTTCATCACCAGCGCGGGCTGCGGCGGCAGCTACATCCTGCCCACGCGCGACCTGATCGTGGCGGACATCGAGGCCGCGGTGGAAGGCGCGCTGCTCGATGGCATGGTCTGCCTCTCGTCCTGCGACAAGACCACGCCCGCCCACATGATGGCGGCCGCGCGCCTGAACCTGCCCACGCTGATCGTGATCGGCGGCTACCAGAAGACCGGCCACTACAAGGGCGAGGAAGTCGACATCGAAGAGGTGTTCCTTAAAGCCGGCTACATCGACAGCGGCTCCATCACGGTGCAGGAACTCGGCGAGATGGCCGACCAGGCGGTGCAGGGGCCGGGCGTGTGCGCGGGCATGGGCACGGCCAACACCATGCACATCGCCGCCGAGGCCCTGGGCTTTGCGCTGCCGGGCTCGGCCCCGGTGGCGGCCCTGTCGGCGCCCATGATGGACAACGCCCGCGAAGCGGCGCGCCGCATCGTCGACATCGTGCGCTCGGGCTTCAAGCCGCGCGACTGGCTGGACGAAGGCGCGTTCCGCAACGCGGCCTGCGCGGTGCTCAGCGTCAGCGGATCGATCAACGCCGTGAAGCACCTGCAGGCGGTGGCAAAGGAGGCCGAAACCGACGTGGATGTGTACCGCCTGTTCGAAGAGCTGTCGCAGACCCTGCCGCTGCTCTCGGCGGTGCGGCCCAACGGCACCGGCACCATCGCCCAGTTCGAGGCTTCGGGTGGTGCGCGCGCGCTGCTCAAGCGGCTGGAACCGGTGCTCGATCTGAACGCGCGCAACGCGGTCGGCGCGCGGCTGGCCGACACGCTGGCGGGCTACGACGTGCCGGCCGGCGGCATCATCCATCCGCTGGACAAGCCGGTGTCGTCCAACCCTTCGCTGGTGTTCGTGCGGGGCAGCCTGCTGCCGGGCTCGGGCATCGCGCGCATCGGCGGCACCGCCAAGCGGCGCATGACCTTCAGCGGGCCGGCGGTGATCTGCCACACCCGCGACGAGGCGCTGGCCCGCATCCGCGACGGCCGCATCGAGCGCGGCAGCGTGCTGGTGCTGCGGGGCCTGGGCGTCAAAGGCGGGCCGGGCATGGCCATGACGTCGGCGGTGGTGTTCGCGCTCGATGGATTCAACCTCATCGACGATGTCGCGGTGATCACCGAAGGCCAGCTTTCGGGCCTGGTGAACAAGGGTCTGGTGGTGGGCGAGGCGTCGCCCGAGGCGGCCGACGGCGGTGCGCTGGGCCTGCTCAACGACGGCGACCTCATCACGATCGACCTGCACACGCGCACGGTGAACCACCACCTCGACGACGCGGTGCTGGACGCGCGCCGTGCCGAGCAGCGCAGCTACGGCGTGGCGGTGCGGCCCGGCTTGCTCACGCTGTACCGCGCGAACGTGCGGCCGGTGCACGAAGGCGCGACCCTGCTGCCACCCTGATCTTCAAGACACGACACAACACAACACGACAGGAGACAAGACATGGTTCAAAGAAGACAACTGCTGATGACCGCATTGGCCGCGACCGCCGGTGCGGCCAGCGGGCTGGCGCGCGCCAACGCGTGGCCCACCCGGCCGATCAGGATCATCGTGCCCAACGTGCCCGGTGGCGGCATCGACATCCTCGCGCGGATGATGGAGGTCGATCTGCAGAAGGCCTGGGGCCAGCCCGTGATCATCGAATACAAGGCCGGCGCGGGCACCGTGGTGGGCACCGATTTCGTGGCCAAGTCCGCGCCCGATGGCTACACGTTGGGCATGGTCGTCACCTCGCACGTCATCAACCCCTCGCTGCGGCCCGGCATGCCCTTCAACACCGTGAAGGACCTCACCGGCGTCACGCTGACGGCGCGCTCGGGCATCCTGCTCTCCGCCTCGCCCAATGCGCCGTATTCGAACCTGAAGGAGTTGATCGCCTACGCCAAGGCGAACCCGGGCAAGCTGGTCTATGCCACGCCCGGCGCGGGCAGCGCGATGCACCTGGGCGCCGAGCTGCTCAAGCAGCAGACCGGCATCCACATGCTGCACATCCCCTACCGCGGCAGCGGTGGCGCCTACCCGGACGTGAGCTCGGGCCGCGTCGACCTGCTGGTCGATCCCCTGTTTGCCAGCATGCCGCACGTCAAGGGCGGGCGTCTCAAACCCATCGCCGTGCTCGGTGCGACGCGCGATGCGACCGAGCCGGGCATTCCCGCGGTGGGCGAGGTGCTGCCCGGTTTTGACGTGGTGAGCATCAACGGCATCGTGGTGCCCAGCGCCACGCCGCGCGAACTGGTCAACAGGATCCGTGGCGACTTCGCCAAGGTGCTTGCGACGGAGGACATGAAGAGCCGCCTGCGCACCCTGGGCCTGGAGCCCATGGGTTCCACGCCAGAGGAAGCCAACCGCTACTTCGAGAACGAAATCAAGCGCTGGGACGCCGTGGTCAAGCGCGGCAACATCAAACTGGACTGAGAGGAGACACACATGCAGATCAAGGGCTTTACCGAGGGTTTTGGTGGTGAGATCACCGGCATGGACCTGGCGAACCAGGGCACGCTGGAAGCGGCGCAGGCCGTGCAGGACGCCATGGACCACTATGGCGTGACGGTGATCCGCGACCAGCGCATCACCGACCCACAGCAGATCGCCTTCAGCCGCCTGTTCGGCCAGCTCGAGTTCTCGCCGCATTTCGGACGCGGCGACAAGGACCTGGTGCGCATGAAGTTCCCCGAGCTGTTCGACGTGTCCAACCTCGACGAGCACGACAACATCCTGCCCGACACCGACCGCCGCCGCGTCTACCGCGCGGCCAACCTGATGTGGCACGCGGACAGCACCTTCCAGCCGCGCGGCGCGGGCTATTCGCTGCTGTCGGCGCGCATCGTGCCCACCAGCGGCGCGGACACCCAGTTCGCCGACATGCGCGCCGCCTACGACGCGTTGCCCGCGGGCATGCGCGAGCGCATCGAGGGCATGGTGGTCGAGCACTCGACCTTCTATTCGCGCAGCCTCGTGGGCTACCAGTTCACCGAAGAAGAACTCAAGCGCCGCACCGCCACGCGCCAGTACCTGGTGCAGACGCACCCGCGCAGCGGCCGGCGCTCGCTCATGGTGGGCTCGCACGCCTCGCACGTCGTGGGCCTGCCGGTGGAAGAGGGCCGTGCCCTGCTCAAGGAGCTCGGCGAGTTCGCGACGCAGGAACGCTTCGTCTATACGCACAAGTGGCGCGTCGGCGATCTGCTGATCTGGGACAACCGCTGCACCATGCACCGCGCCACCCCGTTCGACGACTCCGCCGAGCGGCGCGACCTGCGCCGCACCACGGTGGTGGGCGACCTGCCGCTCGTGCCGGCCTGATGGCCGAGGGCGGGCCGGCGGGCCTGTACGTCGACCGGCGCTCGTCCTCGTGCCTGCGGGTGCTGAGCTACCTGCGGCACAAGGGCATCACCGAGCTGCCCGTGTGGGACATCGACGTGGTAGCCGGCGCGCACCGGGAGGCCGCGCACGGGCACGCCTTCGCGGCGCGCTGCGTGCCCGTGCTCGCACTGTCGGGCGATGGTCCCTGGCTCTCGCAGAGCCTGGCCATCCTGCTGCACCTGGAAGGGCGCTACCCGCAACCGTCCACGGTGCTGGCCGACGAAACCGCGCGCGGCTTCGTGCTCGAACTGTGCACCTACGTGGCCAGCGACATCCAGGCCGTGACCAACCTGCGCATCCGCCGCCACCTGAAGGAGCAATGGGGCGAAGCGCAGGCGCTGGCCTGGAACGCGCACTGGACGGCCATCGGTCTGGACGCGCTGGACACGCTGGTCGGGCGTTCGGTGGGCGCGTGGGCCGTGGGCGACCAGGCCACCCTGGCCGACTTCTTCATCTGGCCCGCGCTGCGCAACGCCGAGCGCGCGGGGCATGACCTTGCGGCCCATGCGCACCTCGGGCCGCTGTTCCAGCGGTATGGGCAGCAGGACTGCTTTGACGGCCTGGGAACCTGAGGACGCCGAGCCATCGCGGCGCCCGTGATTCACCCTTCAAAGCGACCCGTGGTTTCCCGATCGTGTTCGTAGTGGTGCGCCAGCGGAAACGGCGGCAGCCAGGACTCGCGGCGCACCGTCCAGAGTTCGTACGTTGGCACGAGTTGATCGGGCGCATCCAGGGCGCCGAGGTTGACCTCGACTTCGTCCCCCGAGCGGCCGAACACGGTCGAGCCGCAGCGGGGGCAGAAGAACCGCCCGGCATACTCGCTCGTGTCGCCCTCGATCGTCACCGCTTCTCGGGGGAACACCGCCGACGCGTGAAACAGCGCGCCGTGGTGCTTGCGGCAGTCGAGGCAGTGGCACAGGCCGACCCGGTAGGGGCGGCCTGTTGCTTCAATGCGGACGCTGCCGCACAGGCAGCCTCCCTGGAACCGTTCCATGGCGCATCTCCTCAGGAGAAAACAGGGTCTGGATCATAGGGGGGCGTCTGCCCGTTCACAAGTTGCCTCGGCGCGGTCCTGCCCGGCTTCGAGCCCGTTGCGGGCCGCTTGAACTTCCCAAAGCGGTCGTGACGCGCAAGAATGCCTGCGGAGGATGAAACATGACGACGGCAATCCTTCCTCAACTCGCTGGAGGCCTGTTCCTCAGCGACGGTGGTCTTGAGACGACCCTCGTGTACCTGGACGGGGTGGCCTTGCCCTGCTTCGCCGCCTTTCCTCTGCTGAAGGACGAGGCCGGGCGAGAGCGCCTGAGGCGCTACTACCGCCCCTACCTTCAATTGTGCGCGGACACCCCTCGCGCAGGCTTCGTGCTCGAGACGGCCACCTGGCGCGCCAACGCCGACTGGGGCCATTTGCTGGGCTATGACGCCGCGGAACTGGCGCAAGCCAACATCGACGCGGTGCGCCTGCTGCATGGGCTTCGCGCGGAATGGCGGTCCCGGCTGACAGGGCCTTTGGTCCTGAGCGGCGTTATCGGACCGCGCGGCGATGGCTACGTGGCCGACGCGCCCGACAGCGTCGAGGATGCCATGGGCTACCACCTGCCCCAGGCCGCCGCGCTGCGTGACGGCGGCGTCGATATGCTGGCGGCAGTGACCATGACCAGCAGCGCCGAAGCTGTCGGAATCGCGAGGGCGGCCAACGAGGTCGACCTGCCGTTGGCCATCTCCTTCACCGTCGAGACCGATGGCCGCTTGCCCAGTGGTGAATCCTTGCGCGAAGCGATGGCGATCGTGGATGCCGATTCCCCGCCGGCTTACTTTTCGGTGAACTGCGCGCACCCGACCCATTTTTCTGCTGGCCTGGTGGAGGGCGGCGACTGGGCTCGTCGCATTCGCGGATTTCGCGCCAATGCATCCACTCTCAGCCATGCCGAGCTGGACGTGGCGACCGAACTCGACACCGGTGACCCGGTGGATCTGGCGGGTCACTACCAACGGCTTCGCATTCCGCTGCCGGCACTGAACGTGTTGGGAGGGTGTTGCGGCACCGATGTGCGGCACCTTCGTGCCATCCGCGACACATGGATTCACTGAGCCTGGAAGCTCGCCCGCGTGCGCGCGTTCACGCCGTGGCCAAAGCCCGATGCGCCAGCAGCAAGTGGCCCACGGCGGTGTTCGACGCCGGCACGTGGTAGTGGCGTTGCAACTCGTCGAAGCGATCGCCCTCGGCCTGGAACGCCATCTGGGCGCCGCGCGCCACCAGCCACATCACGAGTTCCGCGCCTTCGGTGCCGGCCTGCGCCACGAACGCCTCGTGGCTGAGCTCGGTCAGCGCCGTCGGGTGGTGGACGATCTGGTCGAGGAACCAGCGGTCGAAGCCGCTGTTGATGAAGCCCGAGCGCGGCCCCTGCAACTGGTGGCTCATGCCCCCGGTGCCCCACACCTGCACGTTCAGGTCCTCGCCGTACGACCGGATCGCTTCCCCCAGCGCCTGGCCCAGCGCCAGGCAGCGTGCCGCGGTGGGCAGCGGCGCGTGCACCACGTTGACCATCAAGGGGATCACGCGACACGGCCACGCGCTCACGCGGCCGAAGCCCAGCGAGAGCGGCACGCTCAACCCGTGGTCCACCTTGGGGCGGTGCAGCACGGTCATGTCGAAGCCGCTGGCCATGAGCCGGTGCACCAGGTGGCGCGCGAGCGCCGGGTGGCCGAGCGGGTCGGGCACGGGGCGGCGACCCCAGCCTTCATCGGCGATCTCGAAGTGGTCCGAGACGCCGATGGCGAACGGGGGCACCACCGAGTAGTCCATCGCGGTGGCGTGGTCGTTGTAGACCATCACCACCACGTCGGGGGTGTTCGCGGCGAGCCATTGGCGCGTGGCGGCATAACCGTCGAACACCGGCTTCCAGTACGCGTCGCCATCGCGCGCGAGGTCCATGGCCGCGCCGATGGCGGGCACGTGCGAGGTGTAGAGCGTGGCGCTGAGCTGGGCCATGGCTCAGGCCCCCCGCGCGGTGTTGAAGCGGCCGCCGGCCAGCATGGCGTCGCGGTAGTCCTCCAGCGGCAGGCCCGCCATGTCCGCGCACATGGCTTGCACCGTGGAGCCGTCGGTGGCGCCGAGCTTGACCAGGAAGTAGATGTTGCCGCCCAGCGCGATGCAGCGGTTGTAGTCGCGCGCCAGCAGGGCGGCGGTCTGCTCGGACGACAATGGAAAACGCCCGAGGTAAGCGGCCTCGTCCTGCTTGAACGTCTTGCGGTTGGCGTCTTCCATCAAACTCATGCAGAAGCGATTGATCCAGAATCCCCGATCTGCCATGTCCATGTCGAACAGCACCGGCGCTTGTTGCGCATGCATCTCCATCTCCAGTTCCTTTGTGGTCGGCGTCCATCGCCGCAAGACCCACGATAGGGGATCGGTCGCTGCGCTCCGATGAGTTCCACTGCCCAACACCACCGTTTACGTTATGCCCAAACCGACCCGCAACACCGCGCCCGACGAAGCCGTTGACCACCCGGAGGCCACCCTGGGCCTGCACGAGCCGGGGCACCTGTTTCGCCGCGCGCACCAGCACTCGGTGGCGTGCTTCAACGCGGTGTTCGGGCGCGCCGTCACGCCGCTGCAGTACGCCGCGCTGCGGGTGCTGCAGGAGCATCCCGGCATCGACCAGGTGACGCTGGCCGCGGCCATCGCGCTGGACACCTCCACTGCGGCGGAGATCGCGGTGCGCCTGGAGCGCGACGGCTGGATCGTTCGCGAAGTCGGCGCCCGGCGCCAGCGCCGTCTGGAACTCACCGCGGAAGGGCAGCGCGTGATCGGGGACATGCTGCAGTCCGAAGCGGTGCTGGCCGACCGCATTCTGCACACGCTGGACGCCGCCGAGCGCGACGTGCTCATGGGCCTGATGCACAAGCTGCTGGGCCAGACCCCCGCCTGAGTCCGACGCGTCCGTCCGAACCCTGTTGACGACCTCGAGGGGTTTGGTTAGCATTTGATTCAGTGTACTGAATGAAGGATCAAATCATGAGCTGGTTGCGCAATGCCTGGTATGTGGGTGCCACCTCGGCCGAAGTGGGCGATGCCCCCTTGGGTCGGCGTCTGTTGGGGTCGCGCATGGCGCTGTTCCGCGACGAGAACGGCCGCGTGCAGGCGGTGGAAGATTTCTGCCCGCACCGCGGCGCGGCCTTGTCGCTGGGCCGCGTGTGCAAGGGCGAACTGGTGTGCGGCTACCACGGCCTGGCGATGGGCGGTGACGGCGTCACCCGCTCCATGCCCGGCCAGCGCGTGGCGGCCTTCCCGCGCATCCAGCGCTTCGCGGTGGAAGAGCGCTACGGGTTCATCTGGGTCTGGGCCGGCGCGGCCGAGCAGGCCGACCCGTCGACCATTCCGGTGCTGGAATGGCACGACAACCCGGCCTGGGCCTATGGCGGCGGCATGTACCACATCAAGGCCGACTACCGCCTCATGATCGACAACCTGATGGACCTCACGCACGAGACCTATGTGCACTCGACCAGCATCGGGCAGCAGGAGATCGACGAGACGCCGTGCACCACGCGCCGCGAGGGCGAAACGGTGGTGACCAGCCGGTTCATGGAAGGCATCGAGGCGCCGCCGTTCTGGCGCGACGCGCTGGCCACCATCGGCGTGGAGGGCAACCCCAAGGTGGACCGCTGGCAGATCTGCCGCTTCTCGCCGCCAAGCCATGTGCTGATCGAGGTGGGTGTCGCGGTGGCGGGACATGGCGGCTACGAAGCGCCCGACGACCAGAAGGTGTACAGCGTCGTCACCGACTTCATCACGCCCGAGGTCGACGGTTCGATGTGGTACTTCTGGGGCATGGCGCGGCGCTTCCGTCCGCACGACACCGAGCTGACCGACCGCATCCGCGAAGGGCAGGGCGGCATCTTCTCCGAAGACCTGGAAGTGCTGGAGCGCCAGCAGCAGAACCTGGACGCCTTTGCGCAGCGCAAGCTGCTCAAGCTCAACATCGACGCGGGTGGCGTGCAGGCGCGGCGCGTGATCGACGAACGCATGGCGAAAGAGGTTGCCGCGTGACGTCCATCGACGCGGTCGTGGTAGCGCGCCGCGCGCTCACCGCCGACGTGTGCGAGATCGAGGTGCATGGCGCGGCGGGGCCGCTGCCGACCTACACCGCGGGCGCGCACATCCGCCTCACGCTGCCCAGCGGCCTCAAGCGGTCCTACACCCTGTGCCGCCCACCCAATGCGCAAGGCACCTACGCCATCGCCGTGCTCAAGGACCGGCGTTCGCGCGGTGGCTCGCACGAGGTGCACGCGGTCTGCCACCCGGGCGCGGCGCTGCGCATCGACGCGCCACAGAACCTGTTTCCGCTGCAGCCCGAGGCCAGCGCGCACATCCTGGTTGCCGGTGGCATCGGCATCACGCCCATGCGCGCGATGGCACACACACTGGGCGAGGACGTGCCCTGGCGCTTGCACCATTTCGTGCGCGAACGCGTGGGTGCTGCGTATGCCGATGAGCTGCAGGCGCAGTTCGGCGCCGAGCGCGTGAAGGTGCACGTGAGCCAGGGCAAAGGGCCCGACTTCGCGCCCTTGATGGCCGAGCTGCAGGCCGCAGCAACCACCGGCGCGCACCTCTACGTGTGCGGGCCCGAAGGCATGATCGCGCACGTTCAATGTCTGGCCGCCCAGGCCGGCTGGCCCGCCGAGCGCGTGCACCAGGAGCGTTTTGCCGCGCCCGAAACAGAGGGCGAAGCGCGGGCCTTCGACGTGGTGTTGCAGAGCGACGGCCGTCGCATTCGCGTGGGCGCTGAAGAGAGCATCGTGCAGGCGTTGGGCCGTGCGGGCGTGTTCCCGATGGTGTCGTGCGAGCAAGGGGTGTGTGGCACCTGCCTCACGCGCGTGGTGTCGGGCGTGCCGGACCACCGCGACGGCTACCTCAGCGACGGCGAGCGCGCGTGCAACGACCAGATGCTGATCTGCTGCTCGCGCGCCCAGGGCGGCGAACTGGTGCTGGACCTGTGATGCGCGACGAGCCTGCGTTGATCTGGCTGCCAGGCCTGGTGTGCGACGAAGCGGTGTGGACCGGCGTGCGCACACGCTTCGAGCACCCCGGCCAGGTGATCACCTACCCGAACGCGCGATCGATCGCTGACATGGCACAGCGCGTGGTGGCCGCCGCCGCGGGGCGCCGCGTGACGCTGATCGGCCATTCCATGGGCGGTCGTGTGGCGATCGAAGTGGCGCGCCAGCTCGGGCCTGCCGTGCGTGGCCTGGTGCTGGCGAGCACCGGCCACCAGCCGCTCGCCGATGGCGAGGCCGGCGAACTGGAGCGCGCGGGCCGCGCGAAACTGGTGGCGCTGGCGCGCACCGACGGCATGCGCGCCATGGGGCGGGCCTGGGTGCAGGGCATGGTGCGGCCCGAGAACCTCGGCTCACCGATCGAGGCCGAGATCGTGGACATGATCGCGCGCCACACCCCCGAGACCTTCGAAGGCCACGTGCAGGCCTTGCTGGGCCGGCCCGACGCCACGCCCACGCTCGCGGCGCTGCAGGCGCCCACGCTGCTGCTGTGTGGCGCGCAGGACGTCTGGAGCCCGCCCGCGCGGCACGCGGCCATCCACCGCATCGTGGCGCGGGGGGAATTGCAGATCGTCGAGGCGGCCGGGCACATGCTGCCGATGGAGCAGCCCGCGCTCATGGCGCAGGCCATTCTGGGTTGGCTGCAAAGGACGGTTGACGGAGACGCGCGGTGAGCGCGGAGGACCTGGCGGCCTGCGTGGCCGTGGTGCGCCGCACCGCGCGCTGCGTCGACGCGAACGCGCTCGACGACCTGTGCGACTGTTTCGCACCCGACGCCGTGCTGGTCCGGCCTTCCGGGCAACGCCTTGAAGGCCGCCAGGCCATTCGCGATGCCTACGCGCAGCGCGACCCCCACCGCCTCACGGTGCATGTGATCGCCGACACCGATGGTCACGCCGTGTCCGAGGACGAGATGAACGTGTTCAGCCGGGTGCTGCTGTTCCAGGGCCTGCGCGGTGAGACCCATGGCCCCGTGCCCCCGCAAAGCCAGGCGGTGGGCAGTTTCGAAGACCGCCTGGTGCGGGTTGCCCACAAGTGGCAGATCGTGCAACGCGTGGCATGCTTCCAGTTCCTCTGGACCCCACCACAAACGCCAGCCTGATCCGATCCCCCACGGCGAAGGATTCGCGCTGACACGATGAAGCCTTCCGTCGAACTCAACATCAAGAAGCTGCGCGTGTTCACGCAGCTGGCCTCGCGCGGCAATGTGAACGCCGCGGCCGACGCGCTCTTTCTCACGCAGTCGGCCGTGAGCCGGTCGCTCAAGTCGCTCGAAGAAGACATCGGTTGTCCGCTGTTCATCCGCAGCAGCCGTGGCATGGTGCTGACCGACGTCGGCGCCATCCTGCAGCGGCGCACCGCGCGCGCCTTCGCTTACCTCGGCCATTCCGAAGATGAGATCCGCCGCCTGCCTTCGGCGCAGGGCGTTGTCCGCGCGCGCAGCGGTTATGCAGGACGCCTGGCGCAGCGCCACATCACCATCGTTCCGCAGATCGGCGACCACCGCTCCGAGACCAGCGCGGCGCGCACCCTGGGGATTTCGCAGCCGGCGGTGAATGCCGCACTGCGCGACCTGGAGCAGTCGATGGACGAGGCCCTCTTTGCCCGCACCTCGCGCGGCATGGTGCCGACCCTCGCGGGCGAAATCGTCATCCGCGCCTTCAAGCTCTATGCCAGCGAGGTGCGCCACATCGAGAGCGACCTGGCGCAGCGCGAAGGCGAAACCCGCGGATCGCTTGTGGTCGGCTGCCTGCCGCTCAGCGGCGCCGGCATGCTGGCGGCGGTGGCCGGGCGGTTTTCGCAGCGCTACCCGGACATCCGCCTGGCGGTGGTGGAGGCGCAGTACGACGCGCTGTTGACCGGCTTGATCTGCGGCGAGATCGACCTGATCGTGGGCACGCTGTTGCCCACACCGAACCCGCAGGTGTTGCAGCGCGCGATGGTGAGCGACCACCTGGTGGCCGTGGTGCGCGCCGGGCATCCGCTGACGCAGCAGACCGGGCTGGCCGTGGGCGCGCTGGAAAAAGCGCAATGGATCGTGCCGTTTCGCCGCACCTCGACACACAACACGTTCGAGAAGGCCATGCTCAAGGCGGGCCTGTCCACGCCCCACGGCGCGATCGAGACCAACAGCGTGGCCACGGCGCGCGCGGTGCTGCTGCAAAGCGACCGCGTGTCCATCCTGCCGCGCTCGCAGGTGGCGTTCGACGTCGCGTCCGGCAGCCTGTCCATCCTGCCGGTGGATCTGTCGGGCGCCGAGCTCACCCTGGGCGTGGCCACGCGCAGCGATGCCGAGCCCACGGTAGGCCAGCTGTCCTTCGTCGAGATGCTGGCGCAGGACCACGATCGCCCGACCTGAAAAACGGCGTGCAATAAACAAAGCGCAAGTCGCGCGCTCTGAAGTCATTGGTCTTCGAGGCGGCCCGCCGATAGTCTTCCGGCTGGCATCTGCCATACACATCGGAGACACACAATGAAGAGCAATTCGCGGGTTGCGGGCCACGCCGCAGGCCTGGTGGCGCTGGCCCTGGTGGCGCACACCGCCGCCGCGCAGGACAGCGGTTCCAGCGCGCAGATCTACGGCGTGATGGACGCCGGCATCGAGGTCGGCACCACCGGCGCGCCGGGCGCGCGCAGCGTCACGCAACTCAACACCGGCAACCAGGCGGCCAACCGCTTCGGCATTCGCGTGAGCGAAGACCTGGGCGGTGGCCTGCGCGCCATCGCCAACGTCGAGGCCGCGTTCGCGGCCGACACCGGCGCCTCGTTGACCCTGGGCGAACCGGCGGGCACCTTCTTCGCGCGCCGCTCCATCGTCGGCCTGCAGGGTGGCTTCGGCGAACTCACGCTCGGACGCGACTACGTGCCCGGCTTCTGGACGCTGGTGCAGACGGACCGCTTCCGCTACGGCCTGCCAGGCACCGTCTCCACGCCGAGCCAGATCGCCATCACGCGCGCCAACAACGGCATCTTCTACAACACGCCGTCGTTCGGGGGCTTCACCGGCAAGTTCGGCTACACGCTGGGCGCCGAGAGCGCCACGGTGAAAGACCTCGGGCGCGTGACGTCGGTCTCGGTCGAGTACAAGCAGGGCGGGTTGTTCGCCAGCCTGGCCGCCACCACGCGCAAGGACCTGGTGCCCGGCTCGGCCACCGCCACCACGTCGTTCAAGGAGAGCGGCGGCGGCATCGAATACGCCTTCGCGCCCTTCACCGTCAACCTCGGTTTCTGGAACACCGACCCCGTCACGGCCACGGCCGACGCCATCGACAAGAGCCGCGCCATGTGGATCGGCGCGGGTTACACCATCGGGCGCGGACAGATCAACGTGCAGATGGCGCGCACCCGCATGGACGTGGTGGGCCGAGGCGCGGGCGATGCATTGACCTACGGTATCTCCTACACCTACACGCTCTCGCGCACCGCCTTCCTGTACGCCGCGCACGGCCGCGTGAGCAACGACGCCAACGTGCGCCTGCCGCTCAACACCGGATCGCAGCGCACCGGTGGTGCTGTATTCGGCGCGGACCCACGCGCCTTCCTCGTGGGCATGCGAAAGGTGTTTTGACGCCATGAAGATCATCGAACGGACCGAAGAACGCATCCTCACCGCCGACGTCTTCGAGCGCGAAGCGGGCGGCACGCCGCGCAACGGCACGGGCAGCGTGACCGAGGCGCAGCGCGAGCTGCCGGTCTACCACGAGACCGATGTGGTGGTGGTGGGCGGCGGGCCTTCGGGCAGCGCGGCTGCCGCTGCGGCCGCCGCCGCGGGCGCGCGCGTGACGCTGCTGGAGCGCTACAACCACCTGGGCGGCCTGGCCACGGGTGGCCTGGTGATCTGGATCGACCGCATGACCGACTGGGCGGGCGAACTCGTCATCCGCGGTTTTGCCGAAGAGGTGCTCGGCCGCCTGCCGGCCGACGCCATCGCCGGGCCCACGGTGCCGGAGTGGGGCAGCCAGGACGCCGAGCGCGCGCGCCACTGGTCCATGCGCACCGCCGCGTGGCACGGCATCGTCACCTGGTCGCCCACCATCGACCCCGAGCGGCTCAAGCTCGCGTCGCAGGAGATGCTGCTCGAGCGTGGCGTGCGGCTGGTGTACCACTCGTGGGCCTGCGTGCCTTTGATGGAAAACAGCGCGGCGGCCGGCGTGATCTTCGAGAGCAAGGAAGGCCGCATGGCGATCCGCGCCAAGGTGGTGATCGACGCCACCGGCGACGGCGACATCTTCGCGCGCGCCGGCGCGGCCTACGACAGCGACATCGAGCAGAACGACGCGCACCACTGCATGAACACCGCGTGGCTGTTCGGCGGCGTCGACATGGCGCAATGGATCAACTTCCGCCAGGGCAATCCCGACGGTTTCTCGGCCTTCATGGCCAAGGGCCGGATCGACTGCGGCCTGTTCGAGAAACCCTACGTGAGCTGGCGCGACGACATCGCGCTGTTCATGGGGCCGCGCCAGTCCGGCTACAGCGGGCTCAATGTGGACGACCTGTCCGAGGTGGAGATCCGCTCGCACCGCGCCATGCAGTCGCACCTGGACTTCTACCGCCGGCACGCGCCTGGTTTCGAGCAGGCCTACATGCTCACCAGCGCACCGCAGATCGGCGTGCGCCACACGCGCCGCCTGGTGGGCGTGGACGCGGTGCTGCGTTCGCGCTGGAGCGAAGGCACGCCACTGCCCGACGAGGTGGCGGTGTCACCGGCCGTGAGCCCGAAATTTCCCAACATCTCCATTCCCTACGGCGCGCTGGTGCCCAAGGAACTCGATGGGCTGCTCGCGTGCGGACGGCACATCTCGTGTGACCGCAATTCGCACGGCTTCATGCGCGAGATACCGCAATGCTGGCTCACCGGCCAGGCGGCGGGCGCGGCGGCGGCTTTGGCGGTGCGCGCGGGCGTGGCGCCGCGCGCGTTGTCCGTTGCGGCCTTGCAGGCCGAGCTGGTGAGGCAGGGCGTGTACCTGCGCCAGGCCGATGCGGACACGGCCGCTGTCGACACGGCCCAGGCTTACGCCATGCGGTAGTGGTACACGCCATCGGCCCCGCTCTCGCGCACCGCTTCGCCGCGCGAGATCAGGTGGTTGAGGTGGGCCACGCCTTCGCCCGTGGCCATGCCCAGCAGATCGCTGTCGCCTTCGATCGCGCGCGCGAAGAGGGCACCGAACACGTCGACCGTGCGCTTGGGCGATTCGGCCAGCGTGCGCCGCAGCCGTTGCAGGCCGCGCTCGTGCCCCTGTGCCAGTCGGTCCAGGCGCGCGTGCAGGCCGCGAAACGGGTCGCCGTGCGCGGGCAGCACCAGCAGCTCGTCGCTCAGCGTGGCGCGCAGGCGTTCGATGCTCTCGATCCAGTCGCCCAGCGGGTCGGCCTCGGGCTCGGTGGGGAACACGCTCACGTTCGACGAGATGCGCGGCAACACCTGGTCGCCCGAGACCATCACGCCCAGCGCGTCGCTCACCAGGCAGGCGTGTTCGGGCGAGTGGCCGCGTCCGACGACGACGCGCCATTCGTGCGCGCCGATGCGCAGCGTCTGCCCGTCGGTGAGCCGTTGAAAGCTGTCGGGCAACATGTGCACGTACTTGCTGTAGCCGCCGAAGCGGCTGCGGTACACGTCCAGCGCGTCTTCGCTCCAGCCCATGCGGCGGTAGAACTCGATGGCTTCGTCCGGCGCCTCGCGGCCGGTGTCGGCCACCAGCGTGCGGCAGGTGAGGTATTCGAGCCGCGTCATCCAGAGCCGGCACTGGAACTTGCGCGTGAGCCAGCCCGCCATGCCCACGTGGTCGGGGTGCATGTGGGTGCAGAACACGCGCGTGATGCGCGCGCCCTGCGGCGTGGCGGCCAGCGGGCCGGTGGGGGAGATCAGTTGGCGCCAGGCGGCCATCGCCTCGGGGGTCTTCGTACCGGTGTCGACCACGGCCCAACCGGTGCCGCGCTCGTCTTCATCGGCGATGGCCCAGAGGTTGATGTGGTTCAGCGCGAACGGCAGCGGCATGCGCAGCCAGAGCACGCCCGGTGCGATCTCGCGCACCTCGCCGGGCGCGGGCGCTTCGCCGCAGGGGTATTGGAGTGCGACGGGCGCGCCAGGGCTGCCCGAGATCGCTTCGTCTGGCCGGCCGTCGGAGGTGGGGGTAGGGGTATCGGACATGGAGGACATTATTTCATCCAACCTGGAGCGCGCCCCCCACGGAGGTGACACGGGCCCAGAGCCCGCCTGGCCAGCGGGCGCGCCGCTTGCCGCACAACGCGAAAGGCTTGCACATGCACCACACCACCGCGCCACGGCCGCACCACCGCTCGCTCGCCCTGCTGGGAGTGGTGGTGGGCGTGTTCGTCTTGGCGGCATTCACCCATCGCCCACGCGCGCGCCGGCCCCGCGTGCGCCCACCCGACGACCGCCTGCCCACGCGCTCGATGGCGCCCGCGCCCACGGCGGCCGTGTTGCTGGCCTCGGTGGCCGGTGAGGAAGATCCCGGCGCCGCGGTCGATGCACCAGCGCCGCCACCGCATCCATCGGGGAGGTGAGGTTCAGCGGCGCGCCGACTTCGCCTTTTGCGACGGAGGCTGGCCACCCGCGCCAGGCACGTAGCGCTTGCGCTGCTCCGCGTCCAGACCGGGTGTCGCGCGCATGTCGGTGTCGACCTGGCCTTCCTTCAGGTCCTTGTGTGCCTGGCGCATGGCCGGGTCGGGTGCCGGCGCCGTGGTGTGGGTGGACTGGTCCGATTCGTGGGGCAACTCCAGGTGGTCCTGGGCCTCGTCCAAGGGTGGCAAGGCGCCGGGTGCGCGGGGTGTGCGGTCCACCGGATGGGGAGGGGCGCTGCCGTGCGCCGTCGGGGGCGGTTGTGATGTTGGCCGGGTCATCGATGGTCTCCAGGGATGTTGTGGATGCCGGGTTGGGGCAATGCATGTGCCCGTCGGTGCGGGCGCGGGCACATGGTTTGCCCTGCTGACGTGCGCAATCAGGCATCTCTTGACGCGAAGGGAGGACCGAGTCTGATGAAAAAGCCCTCGCACGCCCGCCGACGCCTGGCCACCCCGGCGCGCGGCCTGCCGCTCGAAACGCCGCACCGTTTTCCGGCGGAGGCGGTGTGGTGCACCCTGCCCCTGCGGATGGAGCCGGAGCACGCCAGCGTCGCACCACCAGAGGCCATGGCCAACGACGAGGGCTGGTTGTACGAAATCCTGTTCGACGGCCACCGGGTGCTGGCGCGCGTCGACGCCGACGACATCCGTTTGATCACCAGCGATGGTGAGGACTGGACAGCGCAATTGCTGCCCTTGCGCGACCAGTTGGCCGCGATGCACTTGCTGCCGGGCTGGTACGACGGCGAGATCGTGGTACTGAACGAACGCGGCATCCCGGACTTCGACGCGCTGGGCAGTGCCTTGCGGCGCCATCAGACCGAGGGCGTGAGCTTCTACCTGTTCGATCTGCCGTATCTCGACCACTACGACCTGCGCGCCGCGCCGCTCGTGGCGCGCCGCGGCATGCTGGAGCGTCTCGTGGCCGGCGCGGCGTCCGAAGGCGTGCGATTGAGCGAGGTCTTCGCGGGACCGGTGCACACGCTCTTGTCCGCCGCGCGCCGGCTGGGCTTGCCGGGGCTTGTCGCCAAGCAGAAAGCGTCGCGCTACCGCTCAGGCCGGCAGGCCGACTGGCGCATGCTCAGCAGCGCCGTGGACGGGAACACCCTTTGCCGCTGAACGAGCAAGTGCGGCTCGCGCACGAGTCCATTCACCACCGCCTCGCGGGGCAAAGGAGCTTCTGATGATGCACGGCAGTTCACCGTTCACCGGCTTGCATGCCCATGTGCCCGATGTGCCCAAGCCCACGCCACAAC